>JAMPFB010000001.1:386100-478951 GCA_023664735.1 Robinsoniella sp.
GCGTTTTTATAGAGCGAAAGCGTGGCGACGTAGAAAACATGCTCTGTGGGAAACCTACTTTGCACCTATGGGCTGAACTGTTACCTTTTACGAAATGGAGAACAGCTATGAATCTGATAAATTTTTTAAAGCAGACAGATGCTCTTACGGCACAATATTCAAAAGAACAACTCACCGCTTTTATTCATGATATCGGTAGGGTTTTGCCGGAATATCGCAGGGAAGATTTTTTGGAAAGGTTAAAATCAGCGGGAGAAAACACAGAAACGGCATCCAATAAAAATAAAGTACAAAATATTGAGTTCAATGAAATGTATGTGCATGTTAGAAATAATTTAAAGATAATCGATTCCCAAGAAGTTGTGATTGATAGTATATTGAATGAAGAATATGATGACTGGTATAACAGCAGTTGTGAAGAATTTTATTATGAGGACAACGACGGTATTTCCGAAATGCTGGCGGAAGCCTGTGATTTTGTGCATACCTGTATGGATGTGGAAAGATATAAGGAAGGCTTTGAAGTAGGAAATCAAATGTTTTTCATGGAGATTTTATGCGTTAGTGATTATGGTGACGAAGAACTTTCGCTTGGAGACATGGTATATCATGAGCTTTTGCACTGTAATCTGAAACAGGTTATCCTTGATACAGCATATTGCGCATATCATGCTGTGCCGTTAAAGAAACGGTCTGAAGCATTGTATAAGGTTATTGTAAATGCTGCTAAGACCGAAATTACATTAGAAACGATTATGCAGCATGGCAGTGAAGAGTTACCTGATTTTCAGGATTTTCTGATACTTTGGATTATGTATCTTGGCAATAAGGCGGAGAGAGCTGCTGACCGTCTTTTTTTGGAAGCTGTCGGTTTATTAGATGATGTTTCCTTGGCAGTCCAATATGCAGAGGAATATGTTGCCATTCATCCGGAATTATATTTGAGCATATTGGAAAACGCAAAATATACGGCTGTGAAGGACATGGTATCAATAGGAATGAAAGCAATGGAGACGATACCAAAGAAATATGTCGTGCGCAGCAGGGTGGCATTGAAAACGGCTGAATATATTATTGAAGCAAAAGAAGAACCGGATTTATTGGAAAAGTGCTATTTTGCCGCATATGAATCTGATACATCTGCAGTAAATTATCTTCGTGTGTTGTTAAACGGATATGGAACTAAAGAGAAAAGAGAAGAACTTCAAAAAATATTTATGAAATTATCTGTACATAAAAGCGGTAATTCTTTTGATATGTATGAAAGGGGCTGTTCCTATTCTGAGAGGGAAGAAAATAAACCAGATAGCAATATGATTTTATTGCTTAGATTTTTAGATGGACAGTTTGAGGATGTATTAGAGAAAGGCTTGAACCCATCAAAGGCATTAGGGTGGACAGGAACTTTTATGAAACAGAGAATCGCATTATATTTGCTGTATTTGTATGAGGGGCAGTGGAGTGGCAAAGGAATCACTGCGATGGCTGGTATCGTAAAAGGTGCAATGGGATTTTCAGCAGAAGGATATAATAAGGGAATCTATGGTCTTAATGGGATAAACGAAGATGATTTGTTTTACCAATTATTCAAAAAATGGAAGTCTATGGTGCAAATGGAGCCTGAGGTCAGAAATCGTGCGATAAAAAGAATAACAGATTTGCTTGAAATGCGGACAGAAGGAATTATGGATGCAAGTCGCAGAAACTATTATGGTGAATGTGCAGCGTATATTGCTGCTTTGGGCGAGGTGCAGGAATCCTTGGGAGAGATTGGTGCAAAGCAAAGGCTTATGACATCATATAAAGATAAGTATTTCCGAAGAAATGCATTTCGGAGGGAAATGAGAAATTATGGCTGGATAGATGCTAAGAAATAGAGCTTTAATAACCAAATACCTCTGCTGCCTTTTCCATCCTCTCAACAACGGCAACCCCAAAGGGACAATTTCCCTCGCATTTTCTACATGCAACACATTCTGAAGCATGATGCTCCAATAGCTTATAGTGGTCTGCAACCGTTTCAGGAACCTCCCCCTGTGCCAGAGCAAGATTTAGGTACTTATTAATGTCCGCTACATTGATTCCCACACTGCAGGGAGCGCAATGCCCGCAATACATGCAGTTCCCGTGGAATTGAAATTTATCCATTTGGGATAATACTATCGAATAATCCCTTTCTGCTCTGGATGCTTCAAAATAAGAAACAACTTTCTCTACTTCGCTGATGGAATGGCATCCAGCCATAACGGACACAACACCCGGTCTTGTAAGGCAGTATTCAATACATTGATATTCATTAAATGCAACTCCAAAGGGAGATAGTTTTGCATTTAGCATATCTCCGCCGCCAAATGCTTTCATAACATCAATTGCCACATTTTCCCGTTCGCATAATTCATAGAGAGCTTTCCTGTCTGGGTTCATGCCGGTAAGTCCGTTTTGATAGTTTTCAGGAGCCCATAAATCATTACAGTCTTCACTGGCAGGCTGCATGTCATAGGCGGCATTTACTGAAAACATTAGAACATCAATAAAACCGGTCTCCACTGCCTTTTTTGCCACTAATGGATTGTGGGAGCTTAATCCAATGGCATGAATCCTGCCTTCCTTTTTTAACTGCCTGCAATATTCTATAATCTCTCCCTGAAATACTTCCAGAAAATCACTTTCACTGTCAACATAATGAATCATTCCAATATCTATGTAATCGGTTCCAAGTCGTTTTAGCTGGTATTCAAATCCTGCCTTTGCTTTTTCCAGATTTCTGGTACGAAGATATTGCCCGTTTTCCCATACAGAGCAGATATGCCCTTGAAGCACGATTTTTTCCCGCCTACCGGCAATAGCGGCGCCAAGATTATCCCTAAAATCCGGATTAGAGGTATACATGTCAATAAAATTGATGCCAAGCTCCATGGCTTTATCAAGCATTGCCTGAAACTCCTTGGGGGATTTCCCAATAAACCCTTCGCAGCCTAGTGCAATTTCACTTACTTCCAGATTATTACATCGTTTTAAAGTTCTGTATTTCATCCATTATCCTCCTGCTACTATTATATTTTTAATTATTTTTAGATTTTTGTATAATGTGGTTGATAGAAAGAGTATAACATGAGGGCTGAACTGTTACAAGTATGGAGCGATTTGGGGAATAGTTATTGAAATTTCCTATGCCTTATGTTATAGTAATGATACAAAAAGGAACAACCGCCCACAAGGTGGGTTGACCAAATTTGAAGGTAGAAAGACCACCCGTCACTCGGTCAAAGTTTTGGGGTGGTTTTTCTATGTAAAGCTACTTACAAAACGTAAAAACGAAAGTAAGCAATGCCAAAAGGAATATGCCAAAGCTTAGCAAATCCTTAAAATCAAAGTAATTTTGATTTTTCATAGCATCACCCCCCATTCTATCAGGAATGAGGTCAACGCACCCTGCAACACGATTGTTCCATGCGGATATTTTATCATAAATGTTTTCTTGTTACAATAAAATATTTATGATTAATCGATAAGATATAAGCATGGAAAATGTGGCATGGTTTTATAAAAGATGATACAAAGCTTCGTGAAGTAGTTATTGAAATTTTCTATCCCATATGTTATAGTAATGATACAAAAAGGAACAACCGCCCACAAGGTGGGTTGACCAAATTTGAAGGTAGAAAGACCACCCGTCACTCGGTCAAAGTTTTGGGGTGGTTTTTCTATGTAAAGCTACTTACAAAACGTAAAAACGAAAGTAAGCAATGCCAAAAGGAATATGCCAAAGCTTAGCAAATCCTTAAAATCAAAGTGATTTTGATTTTTCATAGCATCACCCCCATTCTATCAGGAATGAGGTCAACACACCCTGCAACACGATTGTTCCATGACGATATTCTAGCATATTGGATTCAATATTACAATCACATATTTTTGATTTTGCGGTAATGAAGTAACAGTTCAGTCCGCAGCGCAGAGGAAGGACCACGCAGAGCCTGTGGGCTGAACTGTTACATAATGAAAAACAGGAAATAAATATTTTTCAGCTGCATTTAAAAATTGTAATCTACTTGAGAATACTGTTAACAGCATGTTGTAAAAAAAGAAAGAAGAAAAAATTTATTAGCTGCCCACACTCCACTAGCAGTTGAAACCGTAGAAGAAGTTCTATTTTCCCGTTATTGAAGCGGAAAGGAAAAATAGGATATGATAAAAGAAAAACGGAGGTTGGCGAAGGTGCTTGACGGTATAAGAATTGGACATTTTATCATGAATAAAAGGAAAGAGGCGCAGCTTACCCAGCAGCAGTTAGCAGATAAGCTGAACCTTTCCTTTCAGGCGGTTTCAAAGTGGGAAACAGGAACAGCATTTCCAAATATTGAGGTTCTTACTGATTTAGCTGCTATCCTTAAGGTAACCGTGGATGAAATATTATCGGGAACGGAAAAAGAAAAGGAAGGACTTTCCTATAGCAAAGCGGGAGTTGATATTGCCTATACAGACAGTATGAAGAAAGAAATGGCAGGATATTTGGAAACAACGGATGTACGGGTGCTAAATGGACTTGGGCCTTTTGCTTCTTTATATGATATTCATTTTCCGGATATGAAAAATCCGGTTCTTGTATTAAAGTCTGAAGAGCCCGGCTCCAAACAGAAGCTTGCAATGGAATACGGCTATACAGAATCCATATGCCATGACATGATCAATCATTTAGTGAATGATATTGTAGTAATGGGAGCGAAGCCTCTTGCCGTATTGGACACTATTGTATGTGGAAATGCGGAAAAGGATACGATGAAAACATTGATAAAGGGAATATCGGAGGCATGTAAGGAAAATGAATGCTCGCTGGTGGGAGGTGAGACATCCATACAGCCTTTGGTGGTAGAAGGAGGAGTTTATGTATTGACCTCCAGTATTGTAGGAATCGTAGAAAAGAGCAGTATTATTGATGGTTCTGAAATTGAAGAAGGGGATAGCGTACTTGCCGTTGCTTCCAATGGACTGCATACAAATGGCTATTCACTGGTTCGTCTGCTTATGGACAGGCAGCCCGGAATCAAGCTGGAGCGAATTGACGGCATGACTTTTATCGAGCAGATTATGAAACCCCACACACCTTATTACAGGGCAATAAAGGATTTGTTTGGCAGGGGTGCGATTCATGGTATGGCACATATTACTGGTGGAGGAATTGCAGACAATCTGTGCAGAATCATTCCAGAGGGCATGATGGCAGAAATAGATTTATCCCAAATACGGACGTTGGAAGTTTTTTCATATATAAAGCAGATGGGAAATGTCAGTGACGAGGAAATGCTGCGTACCTTTAATTGCGGCATAGGGCTTTGTGTAGTAGTAAAGAAGGAAAAGAAAGACATGGCAGCCCGGCATATTTCTCAATATTATGATTGCTACGAGATTGGACGGATAAAGAAAGGAGACAGGAAGACCAGACTGATAAATAGTGTGGATTGGGACAGAAAAGGATAAAGAAGAGCATGGAAGCCAATCCACTCCCATGCCTCTGTTGTGTCCGCTTAGCTGTTATCTCCAGCACAGCGAATAGTAACCGCAGGCTTTAGCACCTTTTAAACAATAAACCTTCACATAATAAGTCCCCTTTGATAGCTTTTTCCCAGACATTACCGTAACCTTTTTATTTGCACTTGCAGGCTGAAATACCGAAAGCCCGTTTATTTTGTTTCCCTTATTATCAAAAACATCCATTTGAATACCTCGATAGGATTTGGTAGTGAAGATGATTTTCATAACCTGCTTTTTGGTTAGTGTAATCTTATACCAGTCTGCCTTGTTTTCGCCTGCCATTAGCAGACCCGGTACAGATTTTTTCTTTTTTATTTTATATGCTTTTGCTTTTTTGTTTCCGCTTTTATCCGTTATGGATTTATACTCATAATTGATTATCAATCCGCTAGCTCCATGTAGCTTAACCTTTAAAAAATAGGCAGTATTGCGCTTAACGACAAAAGTAATGTTGTCGCCTGTATAAAATCCACACCAATCGGTGCTTGAAATTTCTTTTTTGGCGGAGTTGCACAATAGCCATGTCCCCCTGGTAAGCTGCCCGGCATTTTCCGGTAAATTAGCGGCATAAAAAGTGACATAACCATCCTTTTTTGGTTGAAACCGGATATAGGTAAATTCTTCATGTTCTCCTTCGCTTAAGCGTATCTGCGTACTACCTTTTGAGGAAAGAGTGCCTAGGTTGACAGCCTCTTTAGCTTTGACCTGATGCCCAGCCGGTAGTGATGCCTCTACAGCGATTATAATTAAAAGCATAAATAGTAACTTGGTAAGCAATTTTTTCATGTTGCATTCTCCTTTGCCTGTTTTTTGTATATCAGATTTTAACATTTTAGGTATGTATTTGATATGTTTTTAAAAGATTAATTTTTCAATTGCAAGTTAAACGTTTAACCTGTGTCTGTTTATATAAATACACTTGCAATCGTGCAGGAGATTAAATGGATAAAAAATCAGCTTTTATGAAGTATTTTTCCATCTGCACCCGTTATAAGTATAAAGGGCTCAAGTAAAGATATTGCTTACAGAATGCCAAAAGAAGCTGAAAGGAAAAATAAAATGAAAGTGAAAAGAGCAAAAGAACGAAAAAACAGAGCAATTTTTACGAGGCAGGCAATAAAACGGTTATCCGCCTGTCTGCTTTCTGCCTGCCTTTTTCTAAGCAGTGCAGAGCTTTATGCCTTTGATGAGAAAAAGACACTGCCGTCAGGTATAGATTATGAAGAAATTGGCAGCGAAATAGAAGCATATGTGGAAGGACATGCAGATACCAGCGCTGCTATGGCAGTGGAGGTTTTTGGCAGAGAGGGTGTAATCTATAAAAACTACTTTGGTTATGTGGATTTAGAAAGCCAAAGACCCATTGAGGAGGAAAGTGTATTTGAATGGGGTTCTGCCACAAAGACCTTAGTATGGGTTAGTGTTATGCAGCTTTATGAACAGGGGCGGCTTGACCTTAAGGAAGATATCCGGCATTATCTTCCGGACAACTTTTTAACCAATTTAAATTATGACAAGCCCGTCACTATGATAAATCTGATGAATCATGATGCTGGGTTTCAGGAGATGCTGACGGATTTATTTGTGAAGGATGACAAAAACATCTTGCCATTGGCAGAGCAGCTAAAGCTCCATGAACCGGAACAGATTTATGAGCCGGGCACAGTAACCGCCTATTCCAATTGGGGCGTGGCCTTGGCAGCTTACATAGTGGAATTTATAAGTGGACAGACCTTTGATGAATATACAAGAGAACATATTTTGGAGAAGCTTGGCATGGAGCATACGGCAATCAGACCAGACCTTTCTGATAATGAATGGGTAAAAGAGAAGCGGCAGGAGCTTATGTGCTACAGTGCAGACAGGAAAGCAATGGGGGACTGCTTTTATGCTATTTCCCTTTATCCTGCAGGAATGTGTACTTCTACCTTAGGGGATTTTTCCCTATTTGCCCAGTCCTTGCTTTTGACAGAAGGAGAAAGCTGTCCTTTGTTTGAAAAAGAGGAGACTTTGGCGGAAATGCTTTCTGCCACTTCCTATTATGGGGATACGGATATTCCCTTGAACTGTCATGGATTCTGGACAGAGGAGTTTGGAGTATCGGTAATGGGGCATGGCGGAAATACTGCCGGATGCTCTTCCAATTTGATGTTTCATAAGGAAAGCGGTATTGGAGTGGTGGTTATGACCAATCAGCAAAATGAAACCGTATTTAATTATGATATGCTGGAGCTGATTTTTGGAAGCTTTGCGCATTCTAAGCTGGCAGGTTACAATCAACAAGTGCAAAAAGGCTTTTTCCGAAGCGCCCGCACCATTCTTACAGGACCTTTATCGGTTTATGGAACGGGATTTTATGCTATGGAGGACAGTGACCTTGACAGCTTCTGGGTATATGCCAAAAATCAGGGAGTGGAGAAAATCGTATTTTCCTATGGAGATATGCTGAAGCTATCAATGGATGAGTATATCCCCATCATAGTGCTGCCATTGCTTTTGGCAGCAGGCGCTTTCTATGCACTGTCCACCTGTCTGGCAGGAGGATGTATCGTAAGCCCCTTAATCCGGCTGCGGCAAAAGAAACAGGGAATCCCATTAGAGAAAATTCCTTTTGCCGACTGGAATTATGCCGCTTGTGCTCTTATACTGCTTTGGCTGGTTAATTTTGGGACAATTGCCCTGCAGATTTCCACCTATGCACCCAGCAGCCACTATATCTGGCAATTTGCCTTAAGTGCAGTGCTGGGACTTCTGATGCTATCAATGGCAGGCGCCATGATAATTCATCTGAAAAAAATAGAACAACCTATGAAACGAAAAATAAAATATGGATTTACAACCTTTTTCCTGTTTGTATTTCTTGTGGCAACATTGTACTGGAACACATATCAGTTCTGGGCAGTATAAATTCCTAACATTTTTGTAACATATCCCCACAGGGGTGCAAGAAAAGAGAAGAATAAGCTATAATAGTTCCTATAAGCCGGGGAAATCCATTTCCAATCAGTGGCTCTCTTTCAGGGCATCCGGCACCGGGACGGGCTTTCCATGGAGAATCATTTCTTCGTCGCCACGCTCTCGCTCTATAAAAACGCAGCAGTGCTAAGCTCGAAAATACCTCGCTAAGCGCTGGCGTTTTTATAAGGGCTCCTTAAGAAATGATTCTCCATGGAAAGCCCGTCCCGGTGGCGAATGCCCTGAAAGAGAGCCACTGATTGAAAATGGATTGCCGTAACCGTAACTTTAAGCATAGGAAGTGATAATATGAAGTTATTTGTTGTGGAAGATGATAGAGTGCTTGCAAGAGAGCTTATATTATTGTGTGAAAGGTGGGGGTTTTCGGCAAAGGCGCCGTCTGACTTTTCTAAAATTAATGAGGAATGTAAAGAGTATGCACCTGCGCTTGTATTAATGGATATTAACCTGCCCTATTATGATGGGTTTTACTGGTGTGAGAAAATCAGGGAAAGCTCTACGGTGCCGATTTTGTTTTTGTCTAGCAGGGATCAGAACGGGGATAAGGTCATGGCAATGGCTTCCGGCGGGGATGATTATATGGAAAAGCCTTTTGACTCGGAGCTTTTATTGGTAAAAATCCGTTCCATGTTAAGAAGAACCTATGAATATAAATCTCAGGACAGGGATTATATAGGGGAGGACATGTATTATGACAATGGAAAGGGTATATTTATATCGGGTAAGAAGTCAGCAGAGCTGACGAAATCAGAAGGAAAAATTATGACGGCATTGTTAGGACAAAGAGGCAGTGTGGTAAGCAGGGAGAAACTGATGCAGCATTTATGGAATACGGATGAGTTTGTTACGGATGCCTCGCTGACGGTTCTTATTTCAAGGCTTCGGGCAAAGCTTTCCGGCGTCTGCGACGGCGAAGATGTGATACGGACCAAAAAGGGAATGGGGTATTATATCAAATGATGGATTATATAAAGGAAAGAAGGGCAGTGCTTTTTTGGCAGGCGGGATTTTTGGCATTTATCAATGTTTATTTCGGGTATATTTGCGGAACCAATGTGTATGTGATGGATTTGCTTTATTTTGATTTGCTTTGTTTGCTGGCAGCAGGCTTTTGGGCGAAAAATGATTATGACAAATGGAAAAGGTTAGGAAAAGTCATAGAGGGAGAAGAACTGGAAGCAGAAAGGGAGCGAAAGGAGCTGATGGGAAATCAGCTTTTTGCTTTTTTTGAAAGAAGCTGGCAGAAGAAAGAAGAGGAGATAGCTGCCCTGCAGGATGAAATAAGGGAGCAGACGGACTATATGACTAAATGGGTTCATGAAACCAAGCTTCCCTTGTCTGCTTTAAAGCTTATGAATGAAAGGAATCCGGACAGCAAGCTGAAAGAAGAAATGCAGGAGCAGTTAGAGCGGCTTGGACAGCTTTTAAACAGAATCGTCATGAATGGAAAATTAAGCAGTCCTCAATACGACACGAAATTTGAAAAGCTTATGCTCAAGGATGTGGTAAAAGAGTCCATGAAAAATTACTCCTATTTTCTTATTAAGGAGCATTTCCGGATTGAAATGGAGCTTAAGGGGCTTTTTGTATATAGTGATAGAAGATGGCTGGTATATCTGCTGGATCAGTTGATTGGAAATTCCATAAAATATAAAAAGGAAGAGCCGGCATTGCTTTTTGGCGGGAAAAAATTGTCGCAGGAAGAAACGCTTTTCTGGATAGAGGACAAGGGCATTGGCATAGACCGGGAAGAAATTCCTTACATCTTTGATAAGGGCTATGTAGGAAGTAATTTAAGAAAAGGGGACTATCGCTCTACGGGAATGGGGCTTTACTTTGTTAAGAAAATTGCCAGCTTTTTAAATATTGACCTTCGGGTGGAATCCAAAAGAGGGGAAGGAACCCGATTTGAACTTTATTTCCACGGCAATACAGATTACTTTCTTATGGATTGAGAAAAACCTTGCATTTTTGTTACATAAAAAAAGAGACTGTAACATAGATGTAAGGATTTTTTACGGAGTTTCTGCTAAGCTTTTTTGTAACAAGGTAAGCAAGGAGGAGCTATATGAAAAAAATAGTAGAAGTAAAAGATTTGGTAAAAGGCTTTGGCAGGCGGGAATATGAAACTGCTGTATTAAAGGGAATCAGTCTGGATATTTATGAAAAGGACTTTATTGCCGTCATGGGTCCCAGCGGCGCCGGCAAGTCCACATTGTTGAATATGCTTTCCACATTGGATAAGCCTACAAGGGGACAGATTTTTTTAGATGGAAAGGATGTGACAAGGGCGGACAACAAGCTGTTATCCATTTTGAGAAGGGATAAAATAGGATTTATCTTTCAGGAATACAACCTGCTTGACAACATGACCCTGCAGGATAACATTGCCCTTCCTCTTTCCCTAAATGGGGAAAAAAGCCGGGTGATTTTGGAAAAAGTGGAGCGCATGGCAGAGCTGTTTCAGTTAAAGCCTCATTTGAAAAAATACCCCTACCAGTTATCCGGAGGACAGAAGCAGAGAGGAGCCAGTGCAAGGGCATTGATTACACAGCCGGAGATTATTTTTGCGGATGAGCCTACCGGAGCCCTTGACTCCAAGTCCAGTAAGGACTTGCTAACCAGTCTCAAGCTGGCAAATGAGGAAGAAAATGCCACGATTCTCATGGTGACTCATGATGCCTATACAGCAAGCTATGCAAAGCAGGTCTACATGCTGGTGGATGGACAGATTCAAAGCAGGTTGAACTCTAAAGGCGACAGAAAGTTTTTTTATGATGAAATCCTGCAGCTTTTGGCTTCCATGGGAGGTGACAGGGAATGAGTTTATTTGGTCTTGCATGTTCAAACTTTAAAAGAAGCATAAAGGAATATGCTTCCCTGATTATATCCCTTGCATTTTCCGTTTTCATCTTTTTTAATTTTCAAAGCGTAGTGTTTTCCGATTCCATGGATGTGCTGGAAAATTTCAACAAGGATTATATTGATATGATTACGCAGGCGGCGTCCTTTGTTTTCGGAGTATTTCTGCTTTTCTTTATCTGGTATGCCACAAATGTTTTTTTAGCCCAGAGAAAAAGAGAAATCGGAATCTATACCTTTATGGGGTTGGATAATACAAGAATTGGAAAGATGTATGCCATGGAAGCAGCGCTTATAGGGCTGTTTTCGCTGGGAGCAGGACTGGCCACTGGTATTATGTTTTCAAAGCTATTCCAAATGCTGTTATTGAGGATTTCAGATATCAGCGTGGACATTCGCTTTTCCTTTTCTCTTCCACCGTTTTTTATTACATCGATTGTGTTTGGTATTATTTATGGAATTATGATTATAAAAGGCTATGTTTCCATTGTAAGAAGCAGCGTGTTAAATATGCTGTCTGAGGCAAAAAAACAGGAGATAAAAAAGGAGAATATTTTCCTTACACTGGTTAAAGTGATTTTGGGGCTTGCCGTACTTGTGACAGGGTATGTGTTTGCAATAAAAACAGGAGGGCTGTATTCGCTGGAATATGGACTTTTGGCGGTTATACTGGTAGTGGTGGGAACCTATCTGTTATATGGCGGAGCCATTCCTTTTTTCATAGGAAGGCTTACAGAAAACAAAAAATTTCTATATGAAAAGGAAAGAAACCTATGGGTCAATAATCTGGCATACCGGATTCGGAGAAATTACCGCACTTATGGGATGGTTACTGTTTTAATGATTTGTTCCGTAACAGTTCTGGCAACTTCTATAGCATTGAAGCAAAGATATGAAAAGCTAGTGCATTTTGATGAGTATTATTCTTATCAGATTACGGCTATGCACAGGCTGGATAAAAGACAGATTGAAAAGGGAATTTCTGAGAAAAATCAAGTGCTTTATGGGAATGAAATAGCTCTGACTATGCTGGATTCAACTGTATTTCATGAGGAGAGGGGAAATTATGGAATTGTTCCCTGTTCGGTTATTAAGGAAGCAGCAAAGCAGGCAAATCTGGATTTTACTTATGGGGATATGGAAGAGAATGAGGCGGTTTATCTTTCCCATGTATATTTGATGAGCTTTTTGGAGTTTGATCCAAATACCATGATGGAAATAGGAGAGGATAGCTACCATGTTCTGGCACAGGATGAAACGGCATATCTTGGCAGGCTGCAGACAGTCATGGATATTTATGTAGTCAGTGACGCAGCTTATGAAAAACTGGCTCCTCTTGGTCTGGAATGTTTTATTTATAGTTTTAAGATTGCGGATTCGGAAAATGCGGAAGCTTCCAGACCGTATCTGGATACTCTGGTGGAAATGGACAATGGAAATTATACGGTAGGATACAATATGATTTTGCCAAATCGTGGTGAGACCGCATGGATTCCTGTTATGTATTCCCTTTGCGTGTTCATGTTCGTAACGCTGATTCTGGCAGCAGGAAGCATTATCTTTATCAAGCTCAATAACGATGCCTACGAAGATACAGAGCGTTACAAAATCCTGCAGAAGCTGGGCATATCGGAAGAGGTGTTAAAAAGAGCCATGAAGCATGAAATAAGATTTACTTATTATTGTCCGTTTGTGTTGATGGCAGTCACCTCTTATTTTTCTGTTCGGGCTCTTGGAAATGTGATGAAAACAGAATTGATTATGGTAAATGTATACAGCGCAGTAGCTATTATTATACTGTTTTCTGCCATTTATATGGTGTCCGTAAGGGCTTTTCAAAAAAAGGTATTAAGGTAGCTAACTTTTTTCCCTGTTTGTGCCGATAATAAAAGCGTCAGGAAGACATTTAAAATCAATGGAGTGATTACGTGGATTTTAAATGTCTTTTTTGTTTGAATTAGCCATGGATTCAGATGTTTTTTAGAATCCAGAAAGGAAACCATTTAGTCTGCCTTGGGAGAGTTGGATATTTACTAAGAAATCGGAGGAAAAAAACATGAAGCTTTCAGGAATTTCATATGCAGCACAAAATAAAAGCGAGACAATTTATCAAAATGGAGGAAAAACGAATGGACAGAAGGCGTTTAAAAATTGCCTGAATGAAACCATGTCATCTAAAGTAACAGGAGAAGAGCCGGCAAAGCCCTATGAGACCATGTCAAAATTTGAGGATAGGCTTACCGGGAAAAAACGGGCACCCTATTCTTATTTGGCGGATGATTCCGGCATGATTGAGTATAAGGGTGTGGTTTTCCTTTGTGATGATGAGCATAATACGATTAGTCTGGGGGATGTGACTAGCGACCCAAAGAAAGTGCTTACTATCCCACTGTCAGGAGGAGGCTGCCTAAAGGTAAATCTGGACAATATTGAAGATTTGGCAAAGGCAATTGATATGTTCTGCCCGGAGGATATCAATCGGATATTAAGGGCATTGTCCCAGCATGGCAAGGCACAGAAGGCTTTGCAGGAAATTGAAGAGGAAAAGGATGTTTTTTCTAAGGTTTTGACTTGATTTATTATTGAACATTCTTTCTTCTGCAATTGGTTCTCTCACCAATCCGAATAAGCTGAAAAATACGTTTAAGAGTGCGGGCAATTCCAAGATTACTGCCACTACCATCACAAAGTACATTGAGTATCTGGAAGATGCATTTTTAGTGGAATCGGCCAAGAGATATGATATTAAGGGCAAGTCTTATATAGGAACACCGCTGAAATATTATTTTATGGATATGGGACTTCGTAATGCACGAATTAACTTTCGTCAGATGGAAGTAACACATTCTATGGAAAACGTTATATACAATGAGCTGCGTATGCGTGGCTACAGTGTGGATGTGGGCAATTTGACAATTGTTGATAACAGCAAAGCTGCAAAGGCGGTAAAGAAGCAATTGGAGGTGGACTTCCTATGCCGTAAAGGGTCGAAGAAGTATTATATCCAATCTGCATATCTTCTTGAAACCGAAGAAAAGGCAGAACAGGAGTTGCGGCCACTTTTGAAGATTCAGGATTCTTTTAAGAAAATCGTGATTACTTCCAATACACCAAAGCCCTTCTATAATGAGGATGGGATATTGATAATGAGTATGTATGATTTCCTGTTAAATGCAGAATCTTTGGAGATATAGGTTTGAGACATATTTTTGTAACAATGTACCAAAAATTCTTTAGAAAAATATTGCTGACTGATACTGTAAATTACAATTTTGCATACAGGGTTTTTTGTGCTATACTAAATGCCACAGCATAAAATCATAAGTGTAAGGAAGGAGTATTGTATTTGAAAAGAGAAAATCCCTTTACAGAAAAGGTGCTTGAGTCCATTACAGCGGTCATCCCCATAACCGCCATTGTTCTAATCTTAAGTATTACCATTGCGCCCCTGACTCCGGGGACGCTTGTTTTATTTTTATTTGGCGCCCTGCTACTGATATTCGGCATGGGGTTTTTTACCCTTGGGGTGGATATGTCCATGATTCCCATGGGGGAAGGAATCGGCATCAAAATGAGCAAAGCAAAAAAAATTCTGATTCCTTTAAGCGTATGTCTGGTCTTAGGCATACTGATTACGGTAGCGGAACCGGATTTGCAGGTTCTGGCACAGCAGGTCAGTTCCATTCCAAATCTGGTTTTGATTCTAACAGTGGCGTCAGGGGTAGGCCTTTTCTTGGTAATTGCAGAACTGCGTATGCTCTTGAAGATTCCCCTATCCTGTACTCTTGTATTTTTTTATTTCATTATTTTCATTTTATCTATTTTTGCACCAAATGATTTTATTCCGGTTTCCTTTGATTCAGGAGGGGTGACTACAGGTCCCATTACAGTGCCCTTTATTATGGCGCTTGGAATTGGTATGGCTTCTGTACGAAGCGATAAAAATTCCAACAGTGACAGCTTTGGACTTATTGCCCTTTGCAGCATCGGTCCTGTTTTATCGGTTCTGATTTTAAGTATCTGCTACAGGCCGGAGGATGCTTTTTATGAGTCGGCATCCCTGCCGGAGCTGGTTACTACGAAAGATGGAGCGGTGCAGTTTGCAAAGGCGCTTCCTATTTATGCAAAGGAAGTGGCAGTTGCCATCATACCAATAGCGCTGTTGTTTTTAGGCTTTCAATTGCTCTTTAAAAGATTCCATCACAGGCAGATGATGAAAATTGTAGCAGGGCTTGTTTATACATATATAGGACTTGTCCTGTTCCTTACCGGAGTGAATGTAGGCTTCATGCCTGCAGGACAGTTTATCGGCGCTTCCATTGCGGGAGGCAGCCACAAATGGCTGCTGGTGCCCATTGGGGCTTTGATTGGATATTATATTGTAAAGGCTGAGCCGGCGGTAGCAGTGCTTACCAAACAGGTAGAGGAAATCTCCAACGGTTCCATTACAAGAAGCTCCATTCAGCTTAGCTTATCAGCCGGCATTGCCTTGTCGGTAGGGCTTGCCATGGTACGGATTTTAACGGGAATCAATATTATGTGGTTTCTGATTCCGGGATATTTCATTTCTCTGGTCATGACGTTTTTTGTTCCACAAATCTTTACCGGCATCGCCTTTGACTCTGGCGGAGTGGCAAGCGGCCCCATGACGGCAACCTTTTTGCTGCCTTTGGCAATGGGAGCCTGTGAAGCTCTTGGAGGCAACATTCTAACGGATGCCTTTGGTATCGTTGCCATGGTTGCCATGACACCTCTTTGCACCATCCAATTGCTGGGATTAAGCGTAAATGTAAAGAAGCATTTGGAGAAGAAGAGGCTTGTCCAGATACAGCCGGAGGATATAGAAGATACCATTGTATTTTTTGACGGAAAGGAAGGTGCATGACATGACTGATAAAAAAGAAGGCATAAAGCTGATTGCAGCCATTGTGGAAAGAGGGCAGGGAAAAGGATTTGTAAAGCTTTGCAGAAAAAACGGCATAAGCTGCCACTATCAATGTTCCGGTCATGGAACCGCTTCTTCGGAGCTTTTAGACGTGTTGGGAGTGGGAACTGCGGAACGGGATATTTTATTGAGCCTTGCCGCAGATACAAATGCGGATAACTTTTTTTATAAGCTAAAGGAAGGGGAAGGGTTTTACAGCCAGATACCCTTAAAAGGAATTATATTCCAAATGCCTTTAACGGGGCTGAATAACATCCTTGCAACAATATTAATCAATCAAAAACAGGGAGAATACCTAACAGGAGGAAATAAAATGGAAGCAAAAGCACATAGTCTCATACTTGTAGTAGTAAATCAGGGACATTCCGATGATGTAATGGACACTGCAAGAGGTGCAGGGGCAAGAGGAGGCACCATTATCCGCTCAAGGTTTGCGGGAGAACAGGATTTGGGACAGTTTTACGGGATTACCCTCCAGTCAGAAAAGGAAATCATCGCCATTGTAGCTTCTGAGGATAACCGGAATGCCATTATGGAAATGATCAATATGAAGCATGGCTTAAAGACAGAGGCAGGCGGGGTAATATGCTCCTTGGGGATTGAGCAGATTGCCAGAGTGGGATAGTTTTCCCTGCTTTTCCCAAGACAACCCCATAAAAAGGAAAAGAGAACCGATTCCCCGAATCAGTCCTCCACATCCTGATCTGCTGCAACCGCAGAAACAACGGAAGCAACAACCGCAACGACTACTGCAATGATAATCACCAATAACCCGCCGGCTAATAAAATGAACATACTATCATCCTTTCCTGTTTCTGAAATGATTATAGCATGTTTTATAAAAAATGGAAATAATTTATTATCATAAAATCCATTTTTCCTCCCATACTAATCATAAAGTCCAAATGGGCTTTGAAGCATTTGGATGAAATATTTAAATGAAAATAAATGAATCACTATGGGAAGGGAGAAGGAAATATGGATTTTCAACAGATACCAATTGCTCTGGGAATGGGGCTTTCCATGAACGGACAGGCAATGGAGCGGTTTACCAATATGACAGAGGCGGAAAAAGAGCAGATTATTTTTAAATGCAAGGATGCCAAATCCAAGGCGGAAATGGATAAAATCATATCATCACTGGGGAATCCTTTTGAATAAGTATTGCATCAAGAGGGAAACCTTTTGGAACCTCTGCATATCTTATTAGAAAGAAATAAAAAGGAACCTTCTAATATGGATGAGAATATGGTAGAAGAATATTTTGACAAACCGGATATGCCGGAAAGGTTTGAACAATGCGGAGGTTTTAAGAAAGAACATCATGCCTGTACAAAGGTGACTTATCAGTACGCAGAAGTAAGCGTTCCGGTTAAGGTAAAGCCTTTTGCAAGAGTTGGAAGAATTGAAACACAGTGCTGTGGAAATCCAGTCATTACGGATCACAGAAAACCGGACTGTGATTGCGACGGAGTTTGTGAGCTGGAAATAGCGCAGACCATTTGTGTAAAAATTCCAATTGAGTATTGTGCCATGACCGATATCGGTGAAAATAAGGTCAGATGCGGGGAAGTTTCCAACTCCTGCCACTGCTTTAAAAAGGAAAAAGACGAAATTTTATAAAAGAGTTTGGCATAAAAGCCCTCTTTCTTATTTGCCAGCATATTTTGAGTATGCTATACTAAGCAAACAGGAAAGAGGGTTTTATCATGGCAAAGGGGAAAAGAAGCAATGAAATAAAGTGGGATAAGCTGGATAATACAGCCCATTTATTTCCGGTTATCGCAAATGAAACCATGAGCAGCGTATATCGTATCAGCGTGACTTTGCGGGAAAATATCAGGCAGGAGCTGTTGCAGGAAGCATTGGAAATGGTGCTGCCTTGGTTCGATACGTTTAATGTCAGAATGAAAAAAGGGTTTTTCTGGTATTATTTTGAAACAAACCGGAAAAGCGCACCGAAGGTAGTGGAAGAGAGGACCTATCCCTGCCTTTATATGGAGCCGTACAAGAATCACAATTACTTATTTCGCATTACTTATTATGAAAAAAGAATCAATCTGGAGGTATTCCATGTACTTACTGACGGGATGGGCGCTATTACATTTTTAAGGGAGCTGACATATCAGTATCTCCGCCTTTCCCATCCGGAGCTTTTAAAGAAGCTTGGAAACCATTTATCCAGCGATACGTCCTTAAACAAAGAGGACAGCTATATTAAAAACTATAAAAAGAGCCATGCCAAGGGATATAAAACGGAAAAAGCATTTCTGCTAAAAGGAGAGTATTTACAGCAGGGGCAGCTAGGGGTTATCCATGGCTATCTGCCTATTGCAGAAGTGAAGGCTGCGGCAAAAAAGAGGAACATGAGCATAAACCAGTATCTGGTAGGAATACTGGTTTACAGTATTTATAAAGAATGGCTGCATGAAGCGCCCAATAAAAGACCGGTTGCGGTCTGTGTGCCGGTAAATCTCCGCCCTTATTTTGATTCCATTACTACAAAAAACTTTTTTACAGTAGTTACGGCGGTATTTCGTTCTGAAAAGGAGCATTATACATTTGAAGAAGTGCTTGAAATCGTAAAGCAAAGTCTTGTGGAGCAAATTAACAGAGAGAATTTGGAAAACCTGATTTCTTACAATGTTTCCAGAGAAAAGAAGCTGATTGTCAGGGCGGTTCCACTGTTTCTGAAAAATCTGGCGGTAAAAATAGTCTATAGAAGCTCAGCAAGGGCAAATACCACTACACTAACTAACATAGGCGCTATTTCTCTGGAAGAGGAATATAAGCCTTATGTGGACAAGTTCCATGTGGTTCTGTCCATGACGAAGGGGCAGAATATGAAAAGCGCCATTTGTTCCTATGAAGATACGCTTGTATTTAATTTCAGCTCTCGGTTAAAGGATGTGTCCATTCAAAAGGCATTTTTTAGAAAGCTGGCTCAGGAAGGGGTTCATGTGACTATAGAAAGCAACGGGGTGTATTATGAGTAGATGTAAGCAGTGTAAAATTCAGGTTGCAGATCACACTATGGTCTGTCCTCTTTGTAACAGCGTGCTTGAGATAGAAGAAGGGGAAGAAAAAGGACAGGCTATGTATCCGGATGTAAGGCTCCGTACCAGAATGTTTCAAATTGTGGTAAGGGTTTATTTCGTAGCGGCAGTTTTGCTGGAAATTGCTTTGGTAGTTGTTAACAGCCTGACTTTTTCCGGCATATGGTGGTCTATTATATGTGGAGCGGCATTTCTGTTTTTGTTTTTTACATTGAGCTTTTCCGTTTCCAATCATAATTACGGGCATATGTTAAAAATTGCTGTGGAGGCAGTAGTTATCGTGCTGTTTACCTTACTAGTGGATGTGATTATCGGATATCGGGGCTGGTCTTTGACCTATGCCATGCCTTCCGTTATTATACTGGTGGACATTGCCATCATTGTTTTGATGATTGCCAATAATCTGAACTGGCAGAGTTATCTGTCATTGCAGATTACTATGATTGTGTTTAGTATTGTGGGGATTGTGCTGTTTTTTGCAGGACTCATAGAAAAGCCGCTGCTTACTTTTATCAGCGTCCTATTTTCCCTTTTGTTATTTTTGGGCACAGTACTGATTGGAGACAAAAGGGCGAAAACGGAGCTGAAGAGAAGATTTCATGTATAGGGCTTTCGTAGATTGAGCTCAGAACAGTTATAATGAAAATTTAAAATATGAGAATTTAGAATATGAGAATTAAGAATACGAAAATTTAAAATATAAAAATTTAAAATATAAAAATTTAAAATATAAAAATTTAAAATATAAAAATTCAGAATATAGAAACTTGGGAAGGTGACGAATTGGGCAGGAAGCAGGCAGATAAAATTAGTGAAAATGAAGTGAGTATCCGGGGACGCATTTTGAGGGAAATCATTGCGCATTTTCATTCGGATCAGGTGACGGAACAGGATATCATGGGCGGGGGAATCCGTAAGAAACTGGAAGAGGCGCCTTGGAAAAGTCCGGAGGGCTATGAAGTGCTCCCGATTTCCATGGAGAATTTTGAAATGGAATTGCTTCAATCGGAAGAGGATAAAGGAGAACTGGTAGTGCTGCAGCTTCACGGCGGGGGATATGTAGGAAAGCTTCGGAATTCCCATCGTGCTACTGCTGTTTTATACAGCAGGGCGGGGAAGGGCTGTAATGTGCTGACGATTGATTACCGGGTTGCTCCGGAGCACCCTTATCCGGCAGCGCTGGAGGATGGGTTAGCCGCCTATTACTGGCTTCTGGAGCAAGGATATGCAGGAAACCAGATTCTTCTGGGAGGAGATTCTGCAGGAGGTGGTCTTGCCATGGCAATGACTATGTATTTAAGGGATCACGAAAAGGAGCTGCCAAAGGGAATTGTTGCCATGTCTCCATGGACGGATTTAACGGCAAGCGGCACATCCTATGAGGATAATTTTGAAATCGACCCTCTTTTTGGTAAGACAAGGGAAAGCCTTATTTATAACAATGCATATCCCGGGGAGGAGAATCCGGAAAACCCATATATTTCCCCCATGTTTGGAAGTTTTGAGGATTTCCCTCCCATGCTTGTGCAGGTAGGCACTCATGAAATGCTGTTAAGCGATTCCATTACCGTAGTGAAAAAAGCAAGGCAGGCAGGCGTGAAAGTGCGTTTCAGCCGCTATGAAGGAATGTTCCATGTGTTCCAGAGAGCCATGCTGCTTTTGCCGGAGTCCAGAAAAGCATGGATTGAGGTAGAGCGGTTCATTGAAAAAATAAGCGGACAGGAGTCTTTAGAACCCTTGCCCGCATATGAGGAAGCTATAGCCAGCCACCATCCATGGTGATGATTTGTCCGGTAAGATATGCCGGACTTTTTAACAGGCTTATAACAAGCTCAGCGGCTTCAGCCGGGCTTCCCATACGTCCGGCGGGAATGTCCTCTATAATAGAAGCTTTTTCTTCTGCAGAAAAGCAGTTGTTCATATCGGTATCCATCATGCCTAAGGCAATGGCATTCACCTGAATGTTGCTCGGAGCCAACTCTTTGGCCAGCGCTTTTGTAAAGCTGTTCAGCCCGCCCTTGGAAGCAGAGTAGGCTGCTTCCGTGGAAGCGCCTGCATTTCCCCATATGGAGGAAATGTTAATGATTTTTCCACTCTTTTGCTGTATCATGTTAGCGACTGCTAACTTGCTTGTGTAAAAGGCAGAAGAAAGGTTCGTGTCCAGTATCTGTTTCCATTCTTCCGGCGTCATGTCCTGAAATAGTCCTACGTAAGAGATACCGGCATTATTGATTAGCACGTCCAGATGATTGATTTTGGAAAAGCACTGGGAAACGAACTGAAAATCGGAAATATCTCCCACAAAACCGGTACAGGAGATGGAGTATTTTTTTTCAAGCTCTTCTATCAGACTGGCGAGAAGGTCTTTTCTTTTATGGCATACAAGGTAAAGGTCATATCCTTCTTTGGCTAAAGCCTTTGCGATGGCGCTTCCGATTCCTCTTGAGGCGCCTGTAAGGAAAGCAGTTTTTTTCATAGTGGGTTTGTTCCTTTCTTTTTGGATAGGATGGATTTTTTATAGTATAGCATATTTAGTGGGTTGATTCAGCAGGTTTTGTGAAGTGGCACAGATGGAGAAATCTGGCTGAATCCTCAAATGCATGGCATAAACAGAAAGAGGTAGATTAAGGACATGACATTCAGTAAAAAAACAAAGATACTTATAGTGGAAGATGACAAAGAGATTAATCGCCTGCTTTGTGAGTATTTGCAGTCCCGGAATTATGAAGTGATAAATACGACGAATGGGTTAAACGCATTGACCATGCTGCGTGACAGATCAGATATTGCTCTTGTGTTGCTGGATTTGATGCTTCCTTTGCATAGCGGGGACGTGGTGCTTAAAAAGTTAAGGGGATTTTCCCAGGTGCCGGTTATCGTTTTGTCGGCAAAGGATATGGTGCAGACAAAAATAGATTTGATTCGCATGGGCGCTGATGATTACATGACAAAGCCTTTTGATCTGGACGAGGTGGAAGCCAGAATAGAGGCGGTACTTCGCAGGATGGGAGAATCGGCGAAGGCAGATGGGCGGGAAAAGCTACAGCATAAAGAATTGATTATGGATTGCAGGGCAAAAAGGGTAACGGTTAAAGGGAATATAGTTGCTTTGACGAGCAAGGAATATGGACTGTTGGAATTGCTGCTTCGCAATCCTACAAAGCTGTTTTCCAAGGCGAATTTGTTTGAAAGTGTGTGGAACGAGCCGTATTTTAATGAGGATAGCACACTTAAGGTGCATATGAGCAACCTGCGAAGTAAAATAAAACAGTATGCCCATGATGAGGAATATATAGAGACAATCTGGCGTATGGGGTACCGCCTGAAACAGTAGCAGAATCCATTATTTATAACAGCTTGGATGCGCATTTAGGTTTTTAACTTTTTCTTAACCATTTACTTAACGATTTCTTTAGAGTAGGTTTATATAATTAGAGATATGAAAACTCGAAAGAAAAGGAAAGGAAGAGGTTATGAGGGATATTTTACAGTTAGAAGGGCTGACAAAGATATATGGGAAAGGGAAGCAGATTGCAATAGACAATTTTAATCTTACGATAAAGAAGGGGCATATATATGGTCTGATTGGTCCTAATGGCGCTGGAAAAACCACTATTATGAAAATGATAGCAGGACTGACAGCGCCTACAAGGGGGAAAATTGCAATTTTTGGAAGCTTTCAAAATCTGGAAGAGGGCAGAAGCCGTATGAGCTTTATGCTGGAAGCGCCATATTTAGATGGCAGTATGACTGCAATGGAAAATATGCAGTATATCCGTTATATCCGAGGGGTGGCAAAAGAGGAAAGAATAAAGGAGATACTGGAATTGGTCGGTCTTGCTGATGCCGGAAAAAAGCTGGTAAGACAGTTTTCGCTGGGGATGAAGCAACGGCTTGGAATTGGAATGGCGCTTCTTCCAAGTCCGGAGATTATGATTTTAGATGAACCGGTAAATGGGCTTGATCCAGAGGGGATTGTAGATGTCCGGAATATGTTAAGGAAGCTCTGTCTGGAGGATGGGATTACCATTTTAATTTCCAGCCATCTGTTGTCGGAATTGTCGGAGTTGTGTACGGATTTTGTTATTATGAACCACGGAAAATTAGTGGAGTGCTTTTCAGATGAGGAATTGGCAGAGAAATGCAGGAGTTTTTTGACAATTCAAACCAATGATATTGACAAGACAGCAGCAGTATTGGAACAAAAGCTTCATGAGGCAGAATATAAGGTGATGGAAAAAGAGGAAATCCGCCTGTTTACTCATTTGGATGAAGTAGAAATGGTGTCAAAAACCATTACGGACAGCGGACTTGTCTTGACGAAACTGGTGGCAGAGGGTGAAAATCTGGAAGAATATTATCTGTCAAAGGTATCACAGGAATTATAGGAGGGGACGAATATATGTATCGATTGATGAAAGCAGAATGGTATCGGCTAAGACATTCCTCAAAGCTTATAAAATGGCTGTTTGTGTTATGTATGGTTTGTGTGTCACTTCCTCTTTTTGTGGATATTGAAGTTATTCGGAGAAATTTGGCGGAAAACCTGCTGGCAGCCCAGTCAAGCCTGACATTTTTTATGGCTGGTTTTTTGCCGTTATTTTCAGCGGTTATTATAGGAATTGCTTACATGAATAGAACTGCATATTATGAGGTGATGGCAGGAAATAAAATTTATCAGATTGTGCTAAGCAAAGTGTTTGTGGATGCCGGGGTGGTCAATGTATCGGTCTTTCTATGTTTGGGAATATATTGGACGGTAATAGGGTTATGTAATGGAATCGGAGAGATTGGGCAGCTTCCGCTTCGTTTTGTGCTTTTGTTTTTCGTGCTTTTTCATATTTGTACAAGTGGAGTTCTGATTATCACTTCTGTCAGACAGATTCTGGGTGCAATATTGGCTTATATGAGGTTTGTATTGGCAGAAACGGTTATTATGTTTGTTTTGCAGGTATTTGAAGAGAATTTTTCGGAAACAATGATAGCTAAGATTGCAGACTGGTTTATCCTATTAAAGCTCACTAAGATATTAAACTTTGAATATGAGATTACGAATCATTTGATTTTTACTGTGGCTGTAGGATTTTTGATTGAGATTGCATTCTGGTTTGGAATTTCTTATATAGGAATGAAAAAGCAGTTTTATAAATAATCAGAAAAAGCATGAGGCGGAAAATATGGTTATGTATACGGTCATTGGAATACTGGCGCTGGCGGTTATTATGCTGGCATTTCGTATTTATCAATATAAGAGGCAGATTAGGAATTTTGCAAAGGCAACTGTAAAACGGAAAAGTCCAGACTGGAATCAGTTAATGACTGTTGATTGTTTTGATAAAGATATCCTGAAACTTGCAGAAGCCTTAAATGAATATACCAATATGCATAAAGAACTGGAAAAACAGTACGAAAAGGACAGAAGACAGTTGAAAAATGTGATTGCTGGTATTTCTCATGATTTTCGTACACCTCTTACTGCAGCAAAGGGATATTTGCAGATGCTTGAAAAAAATGCGGACCTAGTTGGAAAAGAAAAGGAATATCTGAATATTGCAATAGATAAGGTGGCATATTTAAAGAGCCTGTCGGATGATTTTTTTGAAATCTCCTCTTTGGAGACAAAGGAGGAAAAGGTGGAGGTTTCTATGTTGAATGTGAGAAATTTTTTGTCGGAATGCATCCTGCGGCAGCATGGGTGGATAGAAGAAAAAGGAATACGAACAGATTTTCAATTACCGGAATCAGATGTGTTTATAAAGACGAATGAACATGATTTGATGCGAATGATGGAAAATCTGTTTTCCAATGTCCGGAAGTATGTAAAAAGCTATGTGGGAGTGAGGATGTTTCGGGAGAGGGATACACTTGTGATTCTGATGGAGAATGACCTGAAAGGGATGGAAGCGCCGGACGCAGGCAGGGTATTTGAAGCATTTTACCAAAACAGCGCTAGAAGCAGCGAGGGCAGTGGACTTGGACTTTATGTGGTGGACTCTCTGGCAAAGCGGCTTGGAATCGAAACAGATGCAGAATGCATGGAAGGTATGTTCCGGATTTGCTTGTTTTTAGAGTGTCTCTAATATTGTTTCAAAATAGATTGATTCTGCGTTTATCCATTTTCACTAGAAAGGGCTGAACTGTTACAAATTTCGTGAAAAAAGCAAAAAACATATTGTGTTTTTTATTCATTTACCATATGATAAAAAAGTAAGGGTTCCTGAAACATAACAGCAAACCAATATAGGCAGTGCGGCTTGTCTATATTATGCAACAGGTGTTTGGGCAAATTTGAAAACACCCAAAGAAAAGAGAAGGGATGAAAAAAGAAATGAAAAAGAAATTAGACAGGGCAATGGCTATTTTATTAACGGTAATTCTTGTTTTTACCAGTTTGGATGTGACGGCTGCAGCTAATGTGGATGGAGCTGGAGAAGATTTTGAAGAGGACAGAGATATTATTTCTGAAGAGGTTGAGATAATTCCCTTTGAAGGGTTGTCTAAGTACTATGGACAAAATAAAAGGCTTTTAGAGGGTGAGCATTATATGATTGCTGTGTCCGGCAATGATGTGGGAGACACAGAACAGGAAATACCGGAAGATTGGTCGATTTTTCTAAAAAGCGAGGAGCCGGGAGAACAGAAATTTGTTGTAAGCGGGAACTTTGTGCATCTGACAAAGGATGCGCAGAAATTTCAAATACTTGAGTATCATGTTCCGACAGATATAGAGGCACCAATAGAGAATGGCAGGAAGTATATCAATATGGATGATAAAGGGGAATTTGGCTATGAAGTTATCCTGAAGGCGCCGGAAGGATATCTGATTAGTGACAGATGTGAAACGGATTCCTATACATGGGGCGGAAGCTTGCCTTATGGCGAAAATGAAATGGAAAAAAAGGATGCTGCTTTGTGGAGTGATTCCTTGGTGTTTTCTATCCCGGAGGAAGCAGAGGGTCCAATTAAACTTCCCTATTATCTGCGTTCTAACCGTAATGACAGTACGAAAGGCGCAATTGACCGTACAGAAAGAATCAAGGAGATTTATAAAGATACCATAGCACCAACAATCACGCTTCTACCTACACTCACGGGAGGCGGCTCGGTTGATGTGGGTTTAACCAGTAGTGAGGCAGGTGTTTATTACTATATGGTGGTACCAGCAGAGGAAACGGAGCCGGAAGCAGAGGAGATTCAGAAAAACGCCAAATTAGGTATTGGCAAGTCTGGTTCCGGAAGGGCAGGCAGCAATGTTCCGGTAACGATAAATATTACAAATCTGGCAGCAAGCACACAATACAAAATATATGCTGTTATGGTGGATGATTTCGGAAATGAATCAAACATGGTGTCAGCAGACTTTATTACCGACCTTCCGGCAATAGAAGGAGAAGTGCAGATATCGGGAACCGTGGAAATTGGTAGTACATTGACCGCAGAGGCGGAATTAAAATCTGCAGGTATCAGCTCCCTTACGTACCAGTGGTACAGACTCTCTTTAGATGAGGATCAGACTTTAGTGGATGAGGAATATGAGGAAATAGATGACGAGGATGAAGGGGAGGACGAAGGCGAGGACGAAAGTGAAGAGGAAGACGGGGATGCTGCAGATAATGGTCCAGATGCGGCTGCTGATGAAAAAGGCGATACTGGTGAGGAAACAGAGAGTCCGGCTACGGATATTAAGATAGATGATGCTGTGCCTATTGCAGGTGCTACATCCCAAACCTATCAGATAACAAAGGAGGATATAGGATGCCGCCTTGTTGTCCGTGTGGGAGAGGCAGAGGATCCTTATATTGGAAACACCCATTCTGGTGAACTGATAGGTTCTACTGCTACATTTGTACCAAAGCTAATACCGTCGTATACGATGCCCACGGTAAAAAGGATTGTTTATTCTCCAGCAAATAAGCTTTCTGACATAAAGCTTCCCTCTGGGTGGTCGTGGATAGACGGCAGTATTACGCCATCCTATGGAAACGATGGTTATCGTGCGCGGTTCGTACCAGCAGACACAAAAGTATACAAGAATGTGGTTGTCGGCATTAAGGTACCAGTAACCAGACGGGAACTGAAAAAGAGCTGGGTGAAAATATCGGCAAACACTGCTTATGCGGGAGAAAAAATTAAGGATAATTTTAAGATTTCCTATAATAAATACAATTTAGTAAGCGGAGAAGACTACAAGGCTTCCTATTCCAAGAATGAAAAATTAGGAAAGGCAACTGTAAAAATCAAAGGCACTGGAAATTTTAAGGGCAGTGTAACGGTAACCTATAATATTGTTCCAAAATCAATAGGAAAGGTAACCTGTAAGTACGCTGCAACAAAGGTATATACGGGAGAAGCGGTTACCTTAGCCCTTACCATGAAAAATAATTCAGAGAAGCTGAAAATGGGTCGTGACTATACGGTAACCTATAAAAATAATGTGGAGGTTGGAAAAGCCACAGCCATTATTGAAGGAATTGGCAATTATAAGGGAACAAAGAAAATCACATTTCTCATTGTTCCTACGCAGCCAAAGCTTACTGTTAGTAAGCAGAACGCTGGCTTTATTGCTACAATGTCCTCGGTTGATGAGGTAAGCGGATACCAAATTGAGGTATCGACTTCACGTTCTTTTACAAAAAAGAAAACACAAACGTATCGTGTAACAGGTACTCGTTTTGGTCTGCCTGTTCTGACAAAGGGAAATTATTATGTGCGGGTAATGGCGTATGTCACGATAGGAAAGAAAGAATACACAAGCACCTATAGCAAAACTAAAAAGATAACTATAAAATAGCCTGTCAGAATCCAGTCCCTTGCATTCATGGCAAAGTTGGAGTATATTATGTAAAAGAATCACTTATATGATATTTAGAATTGCCCGAAAGCCCTATAGGAGTTTTCGGGTGAGTTCATGCTGTGTTGCAGCAATAGATGTATTACGGGAAAAACAGTTAAATAAGTGCGGCTAAGGGGAATACAAAAGAGCTGTGAAAAGAACCTTGAAGTTGCTTTTATGATGAGAGTATTTGACTTTCCTTGTAGTTTTAAGATAGAGGCGAAGGAAATGCGAAAGAGACAACAAAAAAACCAAAGAAGCTGGCTTGGCATGCTCATTGTTATATGTATGATAATCATTTTGGGAGGAGGATTTCATTATATCGCATCTTTGCGTGCGAAATTAATGGAACAGGCTGTCCATAATGTTTTGGCTGTAACGACACAACAGCGGCAGGCATTTGATAATTTCCTGTCAGGCGACAGGGAGCGGCTCCATAGCTTTGCGGAATATTTTGCACAGAGCAATTCTGGCGATACAGAACGTATTCAGCGCTGGTTGAATGCGTTTGGCGAGGTGGATGCATTTTATTCGGTCATCAACTTGGAAACAGGGCAGTTTTATAATAATAAGACATATGAAACTTATCAGATGGAAAGCGAAGAACTGACACTCTATCGGAGCTTTTCTGGAAGCGGTGTGCGCGATCCGTATACGGGGCTGTACACGGGTGATACGATGTTCGGCTATTATGAATGTTTTACTTTTGCCGATGGCGTTCGCGGATTGATTCAGAAAAGCTATGACTGTAGTAAGGTTTCGGAGGCTTTCTCTCTTTCTTTTTACAATGAACAGGGGCTTGCCTATGTGGTAAACCACAAGGGAGATATTCTTTTAAGGTCTGTTGGCATGTTGGGGGATCGTTTCTATGACAACATTTTTGATATATTGGCAGAACATAACGATGAACAGGAAAAAATCGACAATTTTATAGAGGCGCTTGATAATGAGGAGTCAGGAAGCATTATATTTGCCGGAAGCGGTGGAGAGTTTGTGTATACCTATGTTCCGGTTGAAAATGCAGAGGAGTGGTATTTGGTTTCCGTGGTGCGTAAAAGTGCGATTACAGCGGAAACGGATTCAATCCTGCAAAATTCCCAAATGGCGCTAGGATTTCTTTTTGCGGTACTAATCGTTTGTGCCATAGTTTTCTTTTTTATCTGGTACACCAACAGGGATATTAAGGCAAAAGATTTGGAAATAGCATATCAGGAGCAGCTTTTTGATATCTTTGCAACTCATTTGGCGAATAATACAGATGATATCTATATGATGCTTGACGCTAAAAAGAAACAGGTAGATTACATAAGCCCTAATGCGGAAAGGATTTTAGGCATTGCAGCACAAGGTATTACGGCTGCTCCGGAGTTTTTTCAGGGAGCTGTATATGCATCAGGAGAAGCATTTGATTTTGAAGAGCTGTATAAGCTGAAGCCGGGAATGTCGCTGCAGGCAATATCAGAAGAATGGATGAATCCTAAGACGGATGAACAGAAATATTTCCAGATTAGCGTGTATTGTACACTAGTACAGGACAAACGAAAAATCGTCGTCTATGTTTCTGACCGGACGAAGGAAAGGGCTGTTCAGGATACTCTGGCAGAGGCGCTGCGGATTGCACAGGTAGCGAACGATGCCAAAAGTACTTTCTTAAGCAGCGTCAGTCACGATATTCGTACCCCCATGAATGCAATTATTGGGTTTGTTGCCTTGTTGCAGGATGAGGTGGATAATCCTGTTCATGTGCGGGAATATGTGCAGCAAATCGATGCTGCCAGCCAGCATTTGCTTGGATTGATTAACGATGTGCTGGATATGAACAAAATTGAAAATGGAAGTGCGACGCTGAATCTGTCCGAGGTAAATCTTGCCGATATTATTGATGAAATCAATGCAATTATCCGGCCACAGACGAAGGCAAAGAACCAGACCTTTGAAATTTTTTCTTCTTCTGTCATTCATGAGCATGTGCAGGCGGATAAGCTGCGTATTAATCAGATTTTAATCAATCTTTTATCAAATGCCGTAAAGTATACGCCGGAGGGAGGGGATATCCAAATGCGGCTGGATGAATTGCCGCAGGTGGATGACAACTACAATCGGATTCGGTTTATCATTAGTGATAATGGCATGGGAATGAGCGAGGAATATCTAAAAGTAATTTTTGATCCCTTTACCAGAGAAAATACAGAGATTATCCGCCAGATTCAGGGTACAGGTCTAGGCATGGCGATTACCAAAAGCTTAGTGGATCTGATGAATGGGACGATTCAGGTGCAGAGTGAGCTTGGCAAGGGCAGTGTGTTTACCGTGGAACTGGAGCTATACATAAGCAAGAAGGAGGATGATCCTAGGTTTTGGGTAGACCATGGCATTAGTAAAATGATTGTGGCGGATGATGAGGAGGAGGTCTGCCTCAATATTGTCAAAGCCATGGAGAAAACCGGCGTTATTGTAGAGTACGCTACTGATGGGGAAAGCGCAGTGGAAATGATGCGTACCGCCCGCAGGAATGGCTCTCCCTATAATCTGATTCTTCTGGATTGGAAGATGCCGGATCTGGATGGGCTGGAAACGGCCCGGTTGATTCGTAAGAAGTATTCGGATAAAATTCCAATCCTGCTTTTTACAGCCTATGACTGGGGAGAAATTGCAAGGGAGGCTGAAGTAATTGGTGCGGCGCATTTTATGTCCAAGCCCTTCTTTATGACGAATTTCAAGCAGGTAATCCAACGGGTTATGGGCAGTCAGAAGAAGGAAAGGCTGGAAACCGACAGTACTGTAGTAAAAGGGAAGCATATTCTTGTAGTGGATGATATTGAGGCGAACCAGCTTGTTTTGGTTAAAGTCTTAAGTACGCTGGGGGCAACCTGTGATGTGGCATGTAATGGGCAGGAAGCTTTGGAAAAATTTACGGAAGCTTTGTCGGAGCCCTATGATTTGATTTTTATGGATGTGCAGATGCCTGTTTTAGACGGTTATGCAGCTACACGGGCTATCCGCAGCAGTGAGCATCCTTTGGCAAAAACAGTACCGATTATCGCTATGACTGCCAATGCTTTTGTGGATGATATTCGTGCTGCCATCGAGTCAGGAATGGATGCCCATATAGCCAAGCCAATCCGGTTAGATAAGCTGAAGAGCACTGTGCAGGAGGTGTTTGACAGGCAGAAACAACAGGAAACAAGTAAAGGAGAGAGTGAATCGTGAGTTTATTGGAAGAATTAAAAGATTTAGGTGTGGATGTAGAGGAAGGGTTGGAGCGGGTAATGGATGACCAGCCTTTATACGAAACGATGCTGGGCATGTTTATTGAGAAGGTAGAAACGAATCCAATTAAAATGGAGGATTTTGCTGCTGACAATCTGGAAACGCTTACCGGACGGGTGCATATGTTAAAAGGGCTTACCGGTAATTTGGCAATGACCCCGCTTTTTACGGAATATATGCAGATGCTGGAGCTTTTGCGCACTGGCCGTCCGAAAGAGGCTGGAAAGGAATATGAACAGATTTTGCCCATTCAAGTGGCGATTGTGGACTGCATCAAACGGCACATAAGCGTTTAAAGATAGAAAGGATGTTATTGAAATGGAAGCAAAGTATAAATGCTTAACGAACGATAAAGGAGCTGACAGGATTCTGATTGTGGATGACGATCCTGTAAACCGCAAGATATTGAGCAAGCTATTCTCCGCATTTTATACAGTCATAGAGGCAGAGGACGGGCATACAGGAATGGAGCAGATTCTCAATGCGGACAGCAGATTGTGCGCAATTCTTCTGGATGTAATGATGCCGGGAATGAACGGCATTGAAGTGCTAAGGCATCTGAAGGAATTGGGGCTTCTGGAAAAAATCCCGGTTTTCCTTATTACGGCAGACAGCAGCGCTAAGGTTATGAAGGAAGCCTATGAGCTGGGAGTCATGGACGTTATCAGCAAGCCGGTGGTGTCTTATATGGTAGTCAGGCGCGTGCGCTCTGTTGTGGAACTGTTTGAAGCAAGGAAGCATTTAAATGTGGTGGTGGAGCAACAGAATATTGCGCTGCTGGAACAGGCGGAAAAGATTATACAGCTCAATCAGGGAATGATTGAAGCGTTAGCCACTGCTATCGAATTTCGGAATGAAGAGTCCGGCGGGCATGTGCAGCGTATCAGCAAAATTACAAGGCTGCTGCTTGAGAATACCGTTTTTGGGGAAAATCTGAATAGCAGGGAAATTGATAATATTGCCCTTGCTGCTGTGCTGCATGATGTGGGCAAGATTACCATTCCGGATGCCGTGTTGACAAAGCCGGGAAAGCTTACTGCGGAGGAGTATGCAATTATGCAGGAACACACGACGAACGGAGTAAGCCTTCTGGAAAGCATACCTCAGCTTCGGGATAGTGAGATATATAAGTATGCCTGTGACATAGCCAGACACCATCATGAGCGCTGGGATGGCAAGGGCTATCCGGACGGGCTGGCAGGAAATGAAATTTCGCCATGGGCACAGGTGGTTTCTCTGGCGGATGTTTATGATGCGTTAAACTGCAGACGGGTTTATAAGCCTCCATTCCCTAGAAAGCAAGTGCTGGAGATGATTCGCACCGGACAATGCGGAATCTTCAATCCACGTTTGCTTGACAGCTTTTTTTCTGTGGAGGATAAGCTTTTTGAACTGTATCAGGAGCTTCCGGAGGCACAGTGCTCTTAAAAGTATCTGCATGGAAGCGTTAAAAAATATGCAGGCGGTTTGCCTGACTGCCCGGCAGGGTGTGGAGGAATATCATGTATCATTGCCATATTCAATTTTATTTCATTGGCGCTCAAAACGTCATATTTGAATCCATAAAAAAGATTGCGCCTTTAGAACATTTTACACATTCGTTTTCAGAAAGCGTTGATCCGGAAAGGGAGATGGCAGCACAGGCGGATGTGCTGTTTGTTAACCTGCAGGGAGCGGATGTGGAAAAAATATTCCGGACGCTGAACGGACATAGAAAAAAAGAGGCTGAACTGATTCTATTTACTGACAAGGAACAGGTTGGGGCATTGTTGGATGAAATGCCCGAAATCGATGATATATGGATCATGCCCTTATCGGAAAAAGAGCTTAGCTTCCGCTTTCGGAAGTGGCAGGAAAGCTATAAGCTAAAAAGGGATTTCTGGCAGTCTGGGCAGTTCATGGATATCTGTATAAACAGTTCCCCTAATTTGGTTTGGTTTAAAAACAAAGATGGCGTTCATGAAATTGTAAACGAGAGCTTCTGCAGGGTGGTCAATAAAACAAAGGAGCAGGTAGAAGGACGCAGACATGCTTACATTTGGGATGTGGAGCAGGATGATCCGGCGTGCATTGAGTCGGAAATGGAAGTTATGCGAAGGAAAGAGACCTGTGTGGCGCAAGAGTTCGTTAAGACCCGTGACGGTGACAGAACGCTGACTACCTATAAGTCTCCGTTGTATGACTGGGACGGAAGTGTTATGGGAACTGTTGGCGTTGCAGTGGATGTAACAAAGGAACAGGCTTACGAGCAGGAAATCGTAGAGAAAAACCGGACTCTGGAGATGCTTTTTTCTACTATGGACTGCGGCGTGATGTGCCACAGCATGGACGGAACGCAGATTCTCAGCGTTAATCAGGCGGCCCTCAGACTTTTGGGCTATGAGTCTCAGGAGGAACTGGCAGCGGATGGCTTTGACTTGATTGCAAAAACGGTTGTGGATGAGGATAAGGAAAAGCTCAGGGAGTATATCAATTCCCTAAAAAAGATTGGGGACAGTGTTAGCGTAGAGTACCGTGTACAACATAAAAACGGGGAGCGAATACACATTCTGGGAAACATTAAGCTCATTGAGAAAGGCGGTGAGCTGTATTATCAGCGTTTCCTGTTGGATTTTACCGCACAAAAATTGAAGGATGAGCAGAAGTGGGCAAGAAAGAATCAGGAAATCCGATATCAGGAGCAGATATTTGAGATGTTTTCTACTTTCCTGTCGGACAATATTGATGATATTTATATGATGCTGGATGCCAGTGGAGAAAAGGCTGAAGTGGTCACCCCCAACATTGAACGCGTGCTGGGGATTCCGTGGAAGGATGTAATGGATAATGTGGAACGGATGGGACATGCCAAATACTTTACAGGGAAAGAGCTTGGCATGGAAAATCTGGCGGCAATGGAACCAGGAATGTCATTGGAGCCCATGGAGACGGAACGGATTCATCAGAAAACTGGGGAGCGAAAATGGTTCCGGGAAAGTGTATATTGTGTATTGGTTCAGGGAATCAAAAAGATTGTCATTTATATTTCAGACCGGACTAAGGAGAAGCAGATTCAGAATACTCTTTCGGAGGCACTGAATATGGCACAGATGGCAAATAAGGCAAAGAGCACGTTTTTAAGCAGTGTCAGCCATGATATCCGTACTCCTATGAATGCGATTATAGGTTTTATCCCTCTGTTGCAGGATGAGGCGGAAAATCCGGAACATGTGCGGGAGTATACGCAAAAGATATCTGCCGCCAGCCAGCATTTGCTGGGGCTGATTAATGATGTGCTGGATATGAATAAAATTGAAAGCGGCGGTGCAGTGCTGAATAATTCCGAATTGAATCTGGCGGAGATTATTGATGAGATCAATGCAATCATCCGACCTCAGGCAAATACCAAGAATCAAAGATTTGAAATATCTGCCATATCCCTGTCCAATGAGCACCTACTGGGAGATAAGCTGAGGATTAAGCAGATTTTGATTAATATTTTGTCAAATGCAGTAAAATATACCCATGAGGGCGGTAATATCAAGATGATGATAGAGGAGCTTCAAGGGGTAGACGAAAGCTACAGCCGCATTCGGTTTACTATTAGTGATGATGGACAGGGAATGAGCGAAGAATACCAAAAGGTAATATTTGAGCCCTTTAGCCGTGAGCAGAATACGGCATGGAATAAGACACAGGGGACAGGGCTTGGCATGACGATTACAAAGGGTCTGGTTGATTTGATGCATGGTTCTATTAAGGTAAAGAGCAGGCTTGGGAAAGGGACTGTTTTTACGGTAGAATTGGAGCTGCGCAACCAGAATAAAGAGGATGACCCAAAATTCTGGAACAAGCATAACATAGCCCGTATGATTGTCGCAGACAGCGATGAGAAGAGCTGCTGTAATATTGTGGAAAAGATGAAAGGAACAGGTGTCGAGGTACAGTATACGATAAATGCTGCTCGTGCCGTTGAAATGATATTGAGTGCATGTCAGGAAGGGAAGCCTTATGACCTAATCCTGCTGGATTGGGCAATGCCCGGCTTGGACGGGCTGGCTGCGGCGCAGGTGGTTCGAGAAAAGTATTCAGGGAAAATGCCGATTCTGCTGTTTGCTGCCTATGATTGGAGGGAAATTGAGCAGAAGACCTTGGAAATCAGAAGCGAATGTTTCCTAAAGAAGCCGTTTTTTATGAGCAGCTTCAAGGCTGCCATCCAAAGGATGGCAGGTACGGAGCAAAAGGCGCTTTTGGTACAAAATGAAAAAAAATTACTGGCTGGTAAATATGCCCTTGTAGTGGAAGACATTGATATCAACCAGATGGTATTGGTGAAACTGTTAGGGACACTGGGAGCAAAGTGTGATATTGCAGAAAATGGACAGGAGGCAGTGGAGAAATTCGTAAATGCCCCTGCCGACATGTATGACATTATTTTGATGGATATACAAATGCCTGTTATGAATGGTTATGAAGCAACCCGGACAATTCGTGCAAGTGCGCATCCTTTGGCAAAGACAATTCCGATTATTGCTATGTCGGCAAATGCTTTCGTGGATGATGTCAGAAATGCTCTGGATGCCGGAATGGATGCCCATGTTTCCAAGCCCATTGTATTGGAACAGTTTAAAGATACTCTTCGGGAAGTGTTAGGAGAAAAGATGTAGCATATGAAAGGTAAATACGAAGTGAGTATAATGGGTATATTAAGATATCATAAAATATCAGGAAGCAGTCAGCATTGGAGGCAGGAAAATGGATAAAGCATATGATGTAATTATTATAGGAGCCGGACCGGCAGGGATGTCAGCGGCGGTATATGGAATCCGGGCGGGACTTTCCATATTGGTGCTGGAAAAGTCAGGAATGGCAGGAGGACAGATTTTAAATACCTATGAGGTGGAAAATTATCTGGGCTTTTCTTCTATCAGCGGCTTTGAGCTTGGAACGAAGTTTAAAGAGCATGGAGAGAATTTAGGAGTTACAGTCAAGTCCGGTACGGTAAAAAAAGTGATAGATCAGGGGAAATATAAGCTGGTTGAAACAGAAGAGGGCAATTATGTAGGAAAGGCTCTAATTCTTGCAACCGGGGCATCCCATGCTAAGCTTATGGTACAGGGAGAAGAGGAGCTTACTGGAATGGGGGTTTCTTATTGTGCCACCTGCGATGGCGCTTTTTTCAAAAACCGCACCGTAGCTGTAGTAGGCGGCTCGGATGTAGCGGTAGAGGATGCCATATTTTTGGCAAGAGGCTGTGAAAAAGTATATTTGATTCATAGAAGGGATAAGCTCCGGGCAGCAAAAAGGCTGCAGGAAGCATTATTAAAGCTTCCAAATGTGGAGATTCTATGGAATACTACGGTGGAACAGATTCAGGGAGAAGACATGGTAGAAGCTCTTTCGATATATAACAAAGAAACAAAAGCGAAAACTGTCCTGAAGGTTTCCGGGGTGTTCATTGCAGTAGGCATGAATCCAAATACGGAGCTTTTTAAAGGGCTTGTGGATATGGATGAAAAGGGCTACATTCAGGCTGGAGAAACCTGCGAAACAAGTCATCCGGGCATATTTGCAGCAGGGGACCTTAGAACCAAACATCTTCGCCAAATCGTAACGGCAGTAGCAGATGGAGCAAGCGCTATTGCAAGCAGTGAAAAATATTTAATGACGTTATAATTTTTTGCATTTTTCGTAGCAGAGCAGCCTTTTTTAGTGAAGGCGGATAAGAGGACATGAGAGATGACAGGGCATAGGAGGCTTTGGAATGCGGACGTGGGAGAGGGCAGAGCATAGGATAGTCTTCCGGACACGCTCTCGCTCTGCAAAGACGCAGCGGTACTAACGCACCAAAGTACGGTGCGTAAGTGCCGGCGACTTTGCAAAGGTCCGGAAGACTATCCTATGCTCTGCCGCCTCCCACTGTGTATCGGTAAGCTCTACGTATGGAAACTCATATATATCTATTAGACCCCATGTATGTATATCCATATACATATACATGAGAAAGCCCTATATGTAAGTCTAGCCTATAGATGCCTATATATAAAAGCAAAATCAATTTGTTTTGAGAGAATGTTAGAGACACTCTAAAAACGAGCACACTCTTTTTCGGTACAGCCTGCGACAAACAGCAACAGAGGGATGAGCGTGGATTGGCTTCCTTGTTTTTGATGGCACTTTTCCTTAACAGCCTTTTCGGTACCTAGGGGAAAATTGCCATGGACGGCAATTTTAGTCATATTGCGCCATGGAGGGCGCTATATGACGACCCGTCCGGCATCCAAAAACCACCCAAGGCTGTTTAGGAAAAGCGCCATCAAAAACACAGAAGCCAATCCACGCTCATCCCTCTGTTGCGTCCGTTTAGCCATTACCTTAAAAAATAGACTGAACTTGTTATCATTTTTCCTTAATTTATTGTTACAACCGGGTTGACAAATATTACGTACAATGTTATATTTGTCTACAGATGTAACAATTTTGTAACAAATGTGGACTCGGTTTTATAAATTGGAGGAAAAAATGAAAAACAAAAGTGTAAAAATTGCAGCATGTGTGTTAGTGACGACAGTGGCAATTTCAAATACGACTTTGAGCATACAGGCAACAGGACTTCCGGCAGCAGGAGCTGCAGTGGTTTTAAATGAAGGCAGCACAGTGGAAGAGGTTGAAAAGGAAGTAGCAGCAAAAGAAGCAGAGCATGAACAGGCTTTAGAATATGTAGAGTTATCTGTTGGCGCAACAGCAAGCGCAAAGGATGTTGTGGCTGGCGACGTAAGCGCTATCGTGGCAGCGGAGGCAGAGGAGGATTACTCCAATCTGGTAATCGCTCAGGTAAATGATTATGTAAATGTCAGAAGCGAAGCAAGCGAAGAAAGTGAAATTGTTGGAAAGTTGTATAATGAATCCGTAGGAAATTTTGTTTCCGAAGCGGAAGGTGGCTGGTACTTAATTGAATCCGGCAACGTAAAGGGATATGTAAAGGCTGAATACGTAGTGACCGGTGATGAGGCAGTAGAGCTTGCAGGAAAAGTAGGCAAGAGAATGGCTACCGTAAATACCACTACTTTATTTGTCAGAGAAGAGGCTACAACCGAATCAAGCGTTATTGGAATGGTTCCCATTGAAGATGAATTGATTGTAACAGAAGAAGGTGCAATGGACGGCTGGGTAAAAGTATCCGTAGAAGAAGGCGATGGCTATGTATCCAACGAATTTGTAACACTTTCCACTGAATTTGTAAAGGCAGAGTCCAAAGCAGAAGAGGAAGCAAGATTAGCAAAAGAAGAAGAAGCAAGAGAAAGAGCAAATGCAGCAGCAGCCAAAAAAGAAGGTTCTTCTTCCAAGTCATCCAAGAAGAGCTCTGGCGGCGGTGCAGCAGTAGGCGGAAGCGGAAGAGGTTCTGCAGTAGCAAACTTTGCTTGCCAGTTTGTAGGCAACCCATATGTATATGGTGGTTCCAGTTTAACAAACGGAACGGACTGCTCAGGCTTTGTTATGAGTGTATATGCAAACTTTGGCGTTGGCCTTCCACATTCCTCAGGCGCTCTTAGAGGCGTAGGGGCAGATGTAGGCGGTCTTGCCAATGCACAGCCGGGAGATATCGTATGCTACTCAGGACACGTAGGCATCTATATTGGTGGCGGCAATATCGTACATGCCAGCACAGCGGCAACAGGCATTAAGATTTCCAATGCATCTTATAAGCCGGTATTGTCTGTAAGACGTATTTTCTAATAATAAATCGAGAGCTTATACAAAATGATTAGGGCATCTTCCTTAGTGTGGGAGATGTCCTTTTTTTAAGCAATTCTAAACAAAAAAAATAAAAAGACACCGACAAAAATACCCCTTTTTCGTCAACATGCACAAAAAATGTCGGGAACTCCATAAAAAGAGAGAAAAAAGCTGTCGATATGTCGAAAAGTTATCCACAATCGAAAACACCACTTTTAGGGGCTTGCATACTTATACACGAAGTTATACACATTATCCACAAAAAAATAGGGTAAAAATAAGTAGATTTTATGGTAACTTTGTGAACGAATGTTTTGTACACAAATTATAAATTTTACTTTTCAGGAAAAAAAGTCGAAAAAACTATTGACTTTTTTAATGTGAAAAAATAACTGACAATTGTATAAAATTATTGGAAAACTTACCAAATTATGCTATAATGGACATACTTTATAACAGAAAGGGATGGGCAACATGAAATTTATAATTTTAGGCAAGAATATTGATGTTACCGAAGGACTTAGAAGTGCAGTGGAGGATAAGATTGGGAAACTGGAAAAGTACTTTACTCCCGAAACAGAAGTACATGTAACCCTAAGTGTGGAAAAGGACAGACAAAAAATTGAAGTGACCATACCTGTAAAGGGAAATATCATCCGTTCCGAGCAGGTAAGTAATGATATGTATGTATCCATTGACTTAGTAGAGGAGATTATTGAAAGGCAGCTTAAAAAATATAAAAAGAAGCTGGTAGACCACAAGCAGAGCAACAGCTTTTTTAAGCAGGACTTTATTGAAAAGGATTATATGGATGAAGAGGAAATTAAGATTATCCGTACCAAACGGTTTGATATTAAGCCTATGTATCCGGAAGATGCCTGCATTCAAATGGAATTGTTGGGACACAATTTCTTCGTATTCAACAATGCAGAGACCGATCAGGTAAATGTAGTATACAAGAGAAAAGGAAATACTTACGGTCTGATAGAACCGGAATATTAAAATAGCAGGACAAGGCCTGAGAACGAATTGTTTCTCAGGTCTTTTTTTCATGGCTAGGTTCATATATATAGGAGAAGAAAAATAAGGCAGCCTATATCTATGAAAAAGTTAAAGAAAGGAATTTATATTGAAATCATACTTTTTTTAACGGCACTTTTTGTCATAAAGGGAGTCGAAGGAATAAAAAGCAGAACGGTAGCTGTTTCCGGTGTCAGCAATGAAACAGATGAAGAAAAGCAGGATAAGGATTTTGTAAAATGGGTGGATTTTAATGTAACTAATGAAGCGTTGAGGGTGGCATATGAATGGGATGTTTCTACCTATGGGGAAAAGGTGCACATAAACTGGATCGACCTGTTGGCATATACGGCAGCTAAAACAGGGGGAGATTGGAAAAAAGGCTCCACCAAGGAAATGGATCAGTTTGCAAAAAAGCTGGTAGACAAAGAAATAACACTGGAAGAAGCCGTAAAAGATATGAAATATTTTTCTTATTATAAAGAGGTGTATGAGGCAGTTTTAGGAGGGATGGTAGGTACTTATCAAATTCAGGTTCCAGATGGGGAAGAAAGCGGAGAGGAGCAGGAAGCAGTTTCGGAAAACAGCAAAAAACCACAAAAAAAGAAATGGGAGGAAAAGTATGGATTAAAAGCATTTCTTCCTATTGCAAAAAATTTTCCTTATTCCGATTATGATGATTTTGGTTCTTCTAGAAGTTATGGATATAAAAGACCCCATTTGGGGCATGATATGATGGGGCAGATAGGAACCCCGATTATTGCAGTGGAATCCGGATATGTGGAGGCTCTTGGCTGGAATCAGTACGGTGGATGGCGTATCGGTATAAGAAGCTTTGATAAAAAACGTTATTATTATTATGCACATTTAAGACAAAATTTCCCTTATTGCAAAAGCCTAAAGGAAGGAAGTATCGTAACGGCAGGAGACGTAATTGGCTATATGGGGCATACGGGCTATAGCAAAACGGAAAATGTAAATAATATTGAAACAGTGCATCTGCATTTTGGCATGGAAATTATATTTGATGAGTCCCAAAAGGATGGCGATAATGAAATATGGATTAGCTGTTATGAATTGACAAAATTTCTTTACCAGAACAGATCGGAGACGGTAAAGGATCAGGAGACAAAGGAGTGGTATCGGGTGAATGAAATGGTGGATCCGGTTGTGGAGGAGTATAAGAAAAAAGAGTGAGGTGGTGGTAGAAGGGACGCAGCAGAGGGATGGGGATGGTTGGCGGCGGTGTTTTGGAGGGCGGTTTTCCTAAACAGGCTGGGGAAGGTGTTGGCAGCGGACGGGGCGGTCTATAGCGCCGTCCGTGGCGCAATAGACCTAAAATTGCCGTCCATGGCAATTTTCCCCTAGGTTTTGGAGCAGCCTGTTAAGGAAAACCGCCCTCCAAAACAATGCCGCCAACCATCCCCATCCCTCTGCTGCTGTCTACGGCTACCACTACAGCTCAGAGTGGCGAAGGATGGAAGTTAGTAAGATATTAACGCTATGCTGATTGAAGGGAACAGAGGTAACAGAAAAAAGTATAACTAAACCATGAAAAATTTCCCTTCTTTCATTTCCTTCTCATAAGCACCAACTCCCACGTCCCCCTCTATCCATCCACCCCCGCCCCGCCCTCACCCTATGCCAAAAGTAAATTTTTCCCACAACACCCATTGCAAAAAAAATGCCCCTATGTTAAAATAAAAACAGTGGGCAATGACAAAAAAATAACAATCATTGCAAAGCCCCAAAATACGGGTTTTTGTAACTGAAATCGTTGCAGATCGAAACAAAAATGGAGGAAAGAAAAAATGGCAAAAAAAGTAGTTTTAGCAGGCGCTTGCCGTACCGCAATCGGAACCATGGGCGGAACCTTAAGCACCACACCGGCAGTTGACCTTGGCGCAATCGTGATTAAGGAAGCTTTGAACAGAGCAGGCGTTGCACCGGAAGCAGTTGATCAGGTATATATGGGATGCGTTATTCAGGCTGGACTTGGACAGAACGTAGCTCGTCAGTCAAGTATTAAGGCAGGGTTACCTATTGAAGTACCTGCAGTTACCATTAACGTGGTATGCGGTTCCGGTTTGAACTGTGTGAACATGGCTGCGCAGATGGTTGCATCAGGAGATGCAGATATCGTAGTGGCAGGCGGTATGGAAAACATGTCCATGGCTCCATACGCATTGAAACAGGCTCGTTTTGGTTACAGAATGAACAACAATACGTTAGTGGATACTATGGTAAACGATGCTCTTTGGGATGCATTCAATGATTACCATATGATTCAGACTGCTGACAATATCTGCGAAGATGAAAGATGGAAGCTTACACGTGAGGAATTGGACGAGTTTGCAGTAAAGAGCCAGACAAAGGCAGTAGCAGCACAGGAATCCGGTGCATTTGACAAAGAAATCGTGCCGGTACAGGTAAAGAAGAAAAAAGAAGTCATCGAATTTAAGAAGGATGAAGGACCACGTCCGGGAACATCCATGGAAGGGCTTGCAAAGTTACGTCCAATCAATCCAAATGGAAAGGTAACAGCAGGTAATGCTTCCGGTATCAATGACGGCGCAGCAGCAATCGTTGTCATGAGCGAGGAAAAGGCAAAAGAATTAGGCGTGAAGCCTATGGCTACATGGATTGCAGGCGCTCTTGGCGGTGTTGACCCGTCCATTATGGGTATCGGTCCGGTTGCTTCTACCAAGAAGGTATTGGCAAAGACAGGTATGAAGATTGAAGACTTTGACATTATTGAAGCAAATGAAGCTTTTGCTGCTCAGTCCATTGCAGTAGGAAGAGACTTAGGCATTGATGTGGACAAACAATTAAATCCAAATGGCGGCGCTATTGCATTAGGGCATCCGGTAGGCGCTTCAGGCTGCCGTATCTTAGTTACCCTGCTTCATGAAATGGAAGCAAGGGATGCAAAGAAGGGTCTTGCAACTCTTTGTATCGGCGGCGGTATGGGCTGCTCTACAATCGTAGAAAGAGATTAAGCATAAAAATTCACAATGACTGTCAGGCATATGTCTGGCAGCCCTTGTGCGTCTATGAGGAAAGTCAAATACCCCGTTCGGACCAAAAGAGGGCATTGACTGACAACAAAGCAGGTAGCCGTTGCTTCCTGTTTATGATAAAAAAGATAGGAGAAAAATCATGGAATTCATTTTATATGAACAAAAGGGCGCATATGCCATTATAACAATCAATCGTGAAAAAGCATTGAATGCATTAAATTCTACTGTACTGGAAGAACTGGATAAGACATTGGACGCAGTTAATTTAGACGAAGTAAGATGTTTGATTTTAACAGGTGCAGGAGCGAAATCCTTTGTAGCAGGCGCTGACATCGGAGAAATGAGCTCCCTGACAAAAGCAGAGGGAGAAGCTTTTGGCAAGAAAGGAAATGATGTGTTCCGCAAACTGGAAACCTTCCCGATTCCTGTTATTGCAGCAGTAAACGGCTTTGCATTAGGCGGCGGCTGCGAGATTTCCATGAGCTGTGATATCCGCATCTGCTCTGAAAACGCAGTGTTTGGACAGCCGGAAGTAGGTCTTGGCATTACACCGGGCTTTGGCGGTACACAGAGACTTGCACGTTTAGTTGGAGCAGGCATGGCAAAGCAGATGATTTACACTGCAAGAAATATCAAAGCGGACGAAGCTTACCGGATCGGCCTTGTAAATGCAGTTTATCCACAGGAAGAGCTTATGGCAGCAGCAGAAAAGATGGCAGCAGGCATTGCAAAGAATGCTCCGATTGCTGTTCGTAATTGCAAGAAGGCAATTAACGAAGGTCTGGATGTGGACATGGATCAGGCAATTGTAATCGAAGAGAAGCTGTTTGGTGATTGCTTTGAATCTTACGACCAGAAAGAAGGAATGGCAGCTTTCCTTGAAAAAAGAAAAGTGGAAGCTTTCTTAAACAAATAAAATATATTTTAGGAGGAACAAACATGAAAGTAGGTATTATTGGTGCCGGCACAATGGGTTCCGGTATCGCACAGGCTTTTGCCCAGACAGAAGGTTATGAAGTGTACCTTTGCGACATCAACGAAGAATTTGCTGCAAACGGCAAGAACAAAATTGCAAAAGGCTTTGAGAAGCGCATTGCAAAGGGAAAAATGGATCAGGCAGCAGCAGATGCCATTCTTGCCAAGATTACAACAGGCGTGAAGACCATCTGTACAGATTGTGATTTAGTAGTAGAAGCAGCATTAGAGGTAATGGATATTAAGAAACAGACATTTAAAGAGTTACAGGATATTTGTAAGCCGGAATGTATCTTTGCTACCAATACATCTTCTCTTTCCATTACAGAAATCGGCGCAGGACTTGACAGACCGGTAATCGGTATGCACTTCTTTAACCCGGCTCCTGTTATGAAGCTTGTAGAAGTAATCGCAGGACTTAATACACCGGCAGATGTTGTAGAAAAAATCAAAACGATTTCTGAAGAAATCGGAAAGACTCCTGTGCAGGTAGAAGAAGCAGCAGGCTTTGTAGTAAACAGAATCTTAATTCCAATGATTAACGAAGCAATCGGTATTTATGCAGACGGTGTTGCAAGCGTGGAAGGCATTGATGCAGCTATGAAGCTTGGAGCAAACCATCCGATGGGACCTTTGGCATTAGGCGATTTAGTAGGCCTTGATATTGTACTTGCCATCATGGAAGTATTACAGGCAGAAACAGGCGACACAAAATACCGTCCACATCCACTTCTTAAGAAAATGGTTCGCGGCGGACAGCTTGGTCAGAAGACAGGCAAAGGCTTCTACGACTATAGCAAATAAAAATAAGCAGTGATAAAAATAATGGAGGAAACAAAAATGGATTTTACATTAAGTAAGAAACATGAAATGGCAAGAACTCTTTTCAGAGATTTTGCACAAAACGAAGTAAAACCACTTGCTCAGGATGTTGACGAGACAGAAACATTCCCAAGAGAAACCGTTGACAAAATGGCAAAATTAGGATTTTTAGGAATTCCTATTCCAAAGGAATACGGCGGACAGGGCTGTGACCCGTTAACATATGCAATGTGCGTGGAAGAGCTTTCCAAGGTATGCGGTACTACAGGCGTTATCGTATCTGCACATACTTCTCTTTGCTGCGATCCTATCCAGACCTATGGTACGGAAGAGCAGAAGCAGAAATATTTAGTGCCTCTTGCAAAGGGCGAGAAATTAGGCGCTTTCGGTCTGACAGAGCCGGGTGCCGGTACGGATGCACAGGGACAGCAGACAAAGGCTGTTTTAGACGGTGACGAATGGGTGTTAAACGGTTCTAAGTGCTTTATTACAAACGGTAAGGAAGCAGATATTTATATTGTAATTGCTATTACCGGCATGGTAGAAAAACGTGGCAGAATGACAAAAGAAATCTCCGCATTCATCGTGGAGAAGGGAACACCGGGCTTTACCTTTGGTACAAAGGAAAAGAAAATGGGTATCCGTGGTTCATCCACATACGAATTGATTTTTACGGATTGCCGTATTCCAAAAGAAAACTTACTTGGTGCAAAGGGCAAGGGCTTTGGTATTGCAATGCACACATTAGATGGTGGACGTATCGGTATAGCTGCACAGGCATTAGGCTTGGCAGAAGGCGCTTTGGAAACCACCATTGAATACGTAAAGGAAAGAAAACAGTTTGGAAGAACAATTGGCGCTTTCCAGAATACACAGTTCCAGCTTGCTGACATGGCTACTAAGGTAGAGGCTGCAAAGCTTCTTGTATATAAGGCAGCTATGGCAAAGGCTACTCAGAAAACTTACAGCGTAGAAGCAGCTCAGGCAAAATTATATGCAGCAGAGGTTGCTATGGAAGTGACAACAAAGGCTGTTCAGTTACATGGCGGTTACGGTTATATCAGAGAATATGACGTAGAGCGTATGATGCGTGATGCTAAGATTACAGAAATCTACGAAGGAACTTCTGAAGTTCAGCGTATGGTTATTTCTGGAAGCTTATTAAAATAAGGAGGTACGAAAAACGTGAAGATCGTAGTATGTGTAAAACAGGTACCTGATACAAAGGGTGGAGTAAAATTCAATCCAGACGGTACGTTAGACAGAGGTGCAATGCTTACTATTATGAATCCTGATGATAAAGCAGGCTTAGAAGCAGCACTTAGATTAAAGGATCAATATGGCGCAGAGGTAACAGTTCTGACAATGGGACTTCCAAAGGCAGAAGATGTGCTTCGTGAAGCTATGGCTATGGGCGCTGACAATGGAATTTTAGTAACAGACAGAGTATTGGGAGGAGCTGATACATGGGCAACCTCTACAACACTTGCCGGCGCTATCCGGAATCTGGAGTATGACCTGATTATTACAGGACGTCAGGCTATTGATGGCGATACCGCACAGGTAGGTCCACAGATTTCCGAGCATTTGGGAATCCCTGTGATTTCCTATGCACAGGATATCAAGGTAGAAGGCGACAGCGTTATCGTAGAACGTCAGTATGAAGACAGATACCATGTGGTAAAAGCAAAAATGCCATGCCTTGTAACCGCTCTTGCAGAATTAAACGAGCCTCGTTACATGACTCCGGGCGGAATTTTTGATTCCCTAGAAAAAGAAATTACAGTTTGGGGAAGAGCAAACCTTGTGGATGTAGATGATTCCAACTTAGGTCTTGCAGGCTCACCGACTAAGATTGCCAAGGCTTCTGATAAAGTAAGAAAGGGCACCGGCGAAAAGGTAACCCTTGATCCGGAAGAGGCAGTATCTTACCTGATGAATAAATTAACAGAGAAACATGTTATCTAATAAATAAAGGAAAAGTGGTGAAAAAAATGAATTTAGAAGAATATAAAGGCGTATATGTCTTTGCACAGCAGGTTGACAATCAATTAAGCAGCATTGCTTTTGAGTTAATCGGAAAAGGTAAAGACTTAGCAGCAGATTTAGGAACAGAGGTTACCGCAATCCTTGTAGGTTCAGGGGTAAAAGACCTTGCAGACGAGCTTGCAGCATACGGTGCCGACAAAGTAATCGTTGTAGACGATCCTGAATTAAAGGATTATAGAACAGAACCTTATACACATGCAGTTGCATCCGTGATTGAAAAATACAAACCGGAAATCGTATTGGTAGGCGCTACCGCAATTGGACGTGACTTAGGACCAAGAGTTTCCGCAAGAGTAAAAACAGGTCTTACTGCTGACTGTACCGTATTGGAAATCGGTGATTTCCCATTAAATCCAATTCCGGGCAAGGAGCAGAAGCACAACCAGCTGTTAATGACTCGTCCTGCATTTGGTGGAAACACCATTGCTACCATTGCATGTCCTGATAACCGCCCGCAGATGGCTACCGTTCGTCCGGGTGTTATGCAGAAGCGTGAAAAAGTAGAAGGCGCAAAGGCTGTTGTAGAAGAATTCAATCCGGGCTTTACACCGGACAACAAATATGTTGAGATTCTGGATGTGGTAAAATCCGTAGTAGATACAGTAGACATTATGGATGCTAAGATTCTCGTATCCGGCGGACGTGGCGTAGGAAGCCCTGAAAACTTTAAATTACTGGAGGATTTGGCAGACGCTATCGGCGGAACCGTAAGCTGCTCACGTGCAGTTGTGGATTCCGGCTGGAAGCCACGTGACCTTCAGGTTGGACAGACCGGTAAAACCGTACGTCCTAACGTATACTTTGCAATTGGCATTTCCGGAGCAATCCAGCACGTTGCAGGTATGGAAGAATCCGACATCATCATCGCTATCAACAAGGACGAAACAGCTCCTATTTTTGAGGTAGCTGATTATGGCATTGTTGGAGATTTGAATAAAATTGTTCCTATGCTGACAGAGCAGATTAAGGCTGTTGTGAAGAAGTAGTAGGATAAATGGACAGTCAAAATAGGGAAAAGCCTTATTGGGACTGCTTGAAACAGAAGATAAAAATTAGAAGATCTGAGACCCCTCACTTCGGAAAATCTGGAGAGAGGGGTTTATAACATTTAAATGAAAAGCAAACAAAAAAGACACGATTTGACGTGTCTTTTTTGATGCTACAACATTAAATAGACTTGGTAGGTTGCAATCCCACATCTCCTAACAAGGGCGATAGCCAGCTGTTCTATCCTCTTGCCTATTTATATATTATATTACATCAGCATATATTTTGTGTCAACCTTTTCAGCGTACCTTTCTTCAAGAATCTTTCAAAATTTAAAAGAGTTAAGTGCATGTAAGGTTTTCATATATAGTTTACCGTCGTTGGTGAGTTTTATGCCTATACGAACTTTATTGTCAATTGTTTCAAATATTTTAACTAACATAATATTACCATCTTTTGGATTTATACCATAATAATCAGGAGTCCTAATAATACTTTCAATGTATTTGAAATAGTATTCAAATTCATAAGGATGTCTACTTTTTATATGGTTAATATTGTTATCCCCAAGGTAAATGGGGGTATTTATCGTTACATTAAGTTTTAAATTGTCTATTATTTCCTGTTTTAAAAATCCTACAATTTTTCCCATAAATATACAATATCATACATTGTTATAGGAGTAAATACAAAATATGTGGGCGATTTTGACCCTTTGGAAGGTGTTTTTTGAAATTACAATGTAAGAATAAGTGAAATTAAAATCATACAATTAGAAATACATAAACCAATTACTAAAACAAAAAAATCGGACGTCAATATGTCTCGATTTTATCATCATAATTTATCTGAAATTTCCGCCAAGGCTTTTATAATTGTAATATACTTTTCGTATTGGACAGAACCGCTGCGCTTTGCCGTATGAAGAATATTTACTAAAGCAGGATCGGAATCTGAAATATTTCCCGATAGCAAATAATCTGTGCTCAAATTTAATTCGCTGGCCAAGGCTACAAAGGTTTCTAAAGACATTTTTCTGGAGCCTCGTTCAATATTGGTATAAAAGCAGAGAATATAATAAGTGATATTTATTGAAAATGGGATTTATAGGAAGGAGCGATTTTATGGCATTAGTAGATGTAAATATTAGGGTGCCGATGGAAATGGCGGCTTACCTGCAACCATCCGATCAGGTTATTGAGCTTGAAAGAAATGCATTGTTGCTATACCCATATATTTTAAAGCAGACGATATCGCATGGCGTGCGGCTGAAATATTGGGAATACGCAAAAATGAATTGATAGATATTTATGATAAATTGGGATTTTCATATCTGGATTTGACAATGAATGATCTTGATATGGAACTGGATGCTTATAGAAAGGTGAAAGCGAAAAAGGAATTGGCATGATAATTATATCTGATACTACACCAATTATTTCTCTTTTAAAAATTAACAGACTTGATTTATTGGAGAAGTTATTCGGAGAGGTTTTAATTCCAAATGCTATTGGATAGATTGCAGTAAAGATAATATTAAAAAAGGATTATTTGTAAGAAGGGGATTGTTAAAATCCCCTTTCCTGCACATAGGGCTTTAGCGCCTCAACCCAAATCCCATACCCCTCCCCTGTCATATGTACCCCATCAATAGAATAAGCTTTTGGCAAATCATTATCCTCATCTGCCAGAAGAGAATAGATATCAACATAAGTAACATCATGTTTTATGGCAAGCTCTTGGATGGAGGCATTAAGCGTCTGTACATCCTTGTTTGGGATGCTGGTAGAAGAATGAACCGGAAGGATGCTTTGTACATAAATTTCACAATCCGGCAGGGCGGCAGTCAGGTCGTCTAATATTTGCCCATAATAATTCAGAGTCGTTTCAGAAGAAATTCCCTGTCTTAAATCGTTTATTCCAATCATTAAAAAGATTTTTTTAGGCTGCGCTTCGATAATGACAGAAAGGCGGTTTCGTACTCCTTCTGTCACATCACTGTCAATGCCACGATTTAAAACCACCTGATCCGGGAAAAACTCCTGCCATTCGCCTCTGGCAGTAATAGAATCTCCTACAAATACAATATCTGCTTTTTGGACCGGACACATTTCAAACATGGATTCCCTCTGTATATATTGGGCATTATCCTGATAGGAATAGGATGCAGCATTCATGGTATGATAAAGGGATTTAAAATAACCATCCCGATATAAAAGCAATAAAAGCGCAATGCCAAGAAACAGACAGCAAAGCATAAGCAGAACCATGGCTTTCTTCCAATGTTTTTCCAGATAGTTCATTTTTTAGTACCCCATTTCTTTTAATTCTTCCACAATTTTAATATATTCTTCAATCACATCAAAGCCGTTATAATCCTCACGATTTGAGTCGCTTATATCACCATAAGAAATCCGCTGTCCTTTTTGTGCATTTTTGTTTTATTGTAATACGAAGTCGAGGATAATTCAAATATAAATTAAAGGAAAATGATTTTAGATTATAAGTTATCAATAAAATATTATCTGTTTTAAAAATAGAATTTATCATTTTTTTATAAATTCATTCTTGAAATAGATACAAGTCATATGATAAGATATACAAAAGCATTTATCTTCTAACTTTTCGGTGGAAAACCAGTCTATCATCATTTCTGCAAAGTCAAAGAACATTGGCACAAACGGTAGCGCAGGCAATGAGACATGCGATACGGCAAACATGGGAACCAATATAGGAGGGCACCTTGCAGGGAAGCCCATACCAATCCTGCAGAATTACAAGGATACTGTATTTCGGATTATTTTTAAGGAGCCGGAGAGTTATTAAGCCTGTACAATGCGGTAAACGGCACACACTATGACAATCCTGAGGAGCTGGAAGTCACAACCTTGGAAAATGCCATATACATGAACATGAAGAATGATGTTTCCTGCGTGCTGGACATGTGGATGAACCTGTATGAGCATCAGTCCACGGTAAATCCCAACATTCCATTAAGGGATTTATTCTACACTGCAAGACTGTATGAGAACGTAATTATCAAAAGGGATATTTATTCCAGCAAACGTATCATGCTGCCAGCCCCTAAGTTCATAACCTTTTATAACGGAGTGGAACAGCAGCCGGAGCGGCGGGTTATGAAGCTATCCCCAAAGCGAAGTAGGGGACAGTGCAACCATAGAGGTAATTGAAAATGTTATTTTTGCAGATGGAACTACGGCGGATGTAGGACTGGATGTCTGGGTAAATGGGACAAAGTACCGTAGGATTAGCGAAAAAGATACAAATTACAGCGCAAATTTTGATGATGAGCCCAATAACGGTTTCCGTTATTTCAAATGGGAACCAATTAAGTGGAAGGTGCTGCAAAATGATGAAACTACGTTATTTGTGATGATGGATAAGGCAATTGACTGTAAAGATTACATTAATGATGTTGTTGCACGTGCTACATGGGATGGAGGCTTCACATGGGAAACCAGCACCATAAGGAACTGGCTGAATGATAGCTTTTATGACATAGCCTTTAGCAGCAGTGAGCAGGATGCCATCGTAACACAAAATGTAGTGAATGAAGACAATCCGAGCTCTGGTACAGAAGGTGGAAATAACACAAACGATAAGATTTATCTGCTTTCTATTGGTGAAGTGACGAATGAGACATATGGATTTTGTAGTGCTTATAGTACTCGTTCGTCAAGTCGATGGGTTCAAACTAGTGATTACGCATATGTAAGGGGAACACTTAAATACAGTAGCAGTAATGGAGGAAACGACGGCTGTGACTGGTGGCTTCGCTCGCCCGGCGGGTATAGTAGCACCGCTGCGGATGTCGACTACCATGGGTGAGTCGATCGGTATGGCGGTACTGTCAGCCTTAGCAATGTCGGTGTCTGTCCAGCTTTGCATATAAATCTTTCATCTGGCAACTGGTTCATGGCGGATGATGGAACCAGTGGTGAAGGAGGAAATAAGATTCCATAAAAATTAAGATTATAAACATGCCGTAAAAAGTCGAAAAAGAAACGCCCTACGCATGGCTTGCTATAGGACGTTTCTTTTTTATATCATTCATAGCCGCAGGCTTTTAGTAAGTCATTGCTTCCTCTTCGCCTTTTAATACACGAAGGGCGCCCTGTGCTAGTGCAAGCAGCTCATCTTCTCCCGGATATACGGTAAAGTCTGCAATCCATCCGGCTTTTTCTTTCAAGCCTTCCACAACACCTTTGTCGTAAGCAATGCCGCCGGTTACGATAATCTGGTCTACTTTTCCATTTAATACACATGCCATGGAACCGATATCCTTTGCTACCTGCTGGATAAATGCCTGACGAAGCTCTATTGCCTTTTCATTGCCTTCTGAAGCCATCTTTTCCACGTCACGCATGTCATTTGTGCCAAGATAAGCATTAAAGCCACCGTTTCCTACGATTTTTTTGTATACTTCCTTTTCGGTAAAATCACCGGAGAAACACAGTTTAATTAAAGCGCCGCTTGGAACTGCACCGGCTCTTTCAGGAGAAAAAGCGCCGTCTCCATCCAAAGCATTGAATACATCCACTACCTTGCCGTTTCTGTGAGCGCCTACGGAAACTCCACCGCCCATGTGGACAACAACCAGATTCAGGGAATCATATGCCTTTCCGGTTTCTTTTGCATATCTTTTGGCAACTGCCTTTTGGTTCAGTGCATGGAATACACTTGTCCTTGGAAGCTCCGGAACACCGGAATATCTGGCAATTGGCTCCAGTTCGTCAACTACTACAGGGTCAACGATAAAGGAGGGAGCGCCAATCTCATCACCAATCTCCCGGGCCAGAATGCCGCCTAAGTTGGAAGCATGCTGTCCTTGCTTCCCAATCCTTAAATCTTCCAGTAAGTCATCTGTAACTGCATAGGTGCCGCCGGGAATGGGCTTTAACATACCGCCCCTTCCTACTACCACATCCAAAGATTTCATATCAAAATCTTTTTCCTTTAATAAATCCAGAATAATATTTTTGCGAAAATCCTTCTGGTCTACGATAGAAGCATACTGTGCGATTTCTTCTGTGGAATGTCTTAAGGTCTCTTCAAATAATAAAGTCTCTTCTTCAAATACGCCGATTTTCGTGGAAGTAGAGCCCGGATTGATAATTAAGCTTTTCATAATATAATATCCTTTCTGCATCAATTAGCCCAATATGAGGACTGTGCTTGTTTTATTTCATAGCTTCCGCAACAACGGCGCCAAGAGCAAGGGAGTTTACCTTTGTCTCAAAGTCATCGGAACGGGAGGTTAAGATAACAGGAGCTTTTGTTCCGGTTAAAATATTTCCGTTCTTTTCTTTTGCAGTGTGAACCAATGCCTTGTATACCAAATTGCCGGCATGGATATCAGGGAATAAAAGAATGTCTGCATCGCCAATAATCTTTCTTCCTTCTGCTCCTTTGTGCTTTGCAGCTTCCGGGTCGATAGCAAGATCCAAGGAAAGAGGACCATCTACGATACAGCCGGTAATTTTTCCTTCTTCACACATCTTTGTAAGCTCTGCTGCCTCTACAGTAGCAGGCATTTTTGGATTTACTACTTCAACAGCAGCTAACGGAGCAACCTTTGGCATATCAATACCGCAGGCATTGCAGATTTCTACTGTATTTTCGATAATGTGCACCTTATCCTCCAAAGTAGGATAGGTCATAAAAGCAACGTCTGTTAAGAAAAGTAATTTTTCCACGCCCTCGATTTCAAATACGCAGACATGGGATAAAGGTCTTCCGGTACGAAGCCCTACTTCCTTGTCCAAAACACTCTTTAAGAAGGATTTGGTATCAATCAGTCCCTTCATGTACATATCTGCTGTGCCGTTATGAACCAGCTCCACAGCTTTCAGTGCAGCAGTATAAGTGTCCTTTTCATCAATAATTTCATAACCGGATAAGTCCATATTTATGGAAGCGGCAATTTCTTTAATCTTATCCGCATCACCTACTAAAATGGCATCCGCAATGTTCCGTTCCTTTGCTGCCTTAACAGCCTCTAAAACCGGAGCATCCTGTGCTACGGCTACAGCAACTTTCTTTAAGGAACAGTCATTTACCTTTGCAATTAAATCGTCAAATCCTTTGCTCATTTGTTTACACCTCTTATTTGTTTTATTTTCATTTGGATTCTGCCGAAATGCGGTAATATACTGGCAAAAATCCAGATTTTCATGCTCGTTAAAATAATATCACTTCTATTTATAAAGGTCAATGAGGAAACTCAAAAAAGAAAGTATCAAAATTTATGAGGTATCTAAGAAGAAAAAGCAAAAGCCAGCGTCGTTAGGCGCTGGCTGGCAATAGTTACTTATAGGGAGCAATTAAATTACTTATCCAACAAGTAGTTGTAATTTACATTACGGAATCGGCACAAATCGAACTTTTGTAATACTAATACCTAGGTAATTTTAGAAGGTTATCGGAAGGTGTATCATTAGGTTCTGAACGAACATATTTCTCGTAATTAGAACTTAATGCGGGGATTAAATCGGGATATGGTGGAAGGTTAACATAGATACTATTAGGATTGACTTTTAGGTGATCATAAATGTCAGCCTTGGCATAATATCCGGGATTAGTACAATCCTCGATGTAGATTTGGGCGATTTCAGTTGTTTTGGTTGAATTTGAACAGCCAGTTTTCATTTTGATTTTTGTAGCTTTCATTTTTGTTCCTCCATTAAATAAGAATAATATTGTAATCTATGTAAACAATAATAGAGAAACCGTAGCGAATAAACGTTCTGCTTGAGCATTAGAACTAATCCGTGGTACAATGCTTTTGGGAAAGTACATATGTACGAAGGAGATCGGCATTCTATTCGCTAGATGCCGGTTTCTTTTTTATTGGAATTTTTGAATGGATTATTTACAAACTTAATATAACACTAACAAAGATAAAAGTGAACAACTTTTTGTCCCAACATTGACAAAAATGTCCCAATCAGATAAAATATAAATACGAAAAATAATTGGGAGTGACGCATATGAAAAAAAAGAGCGTTATTAATTTAATTAAATATTATGCAGAAAATAATGATTCGGGTTTTCGGAGTGAAGCCTATGAAATTGCAAGAGATTTTGATCAATCAGGTGATTATCAGCTTGCAGAATACATCATGGCACTAATGTCAAATGCAAATACGTTTATTCCACAAATGAGTGAGAATGAATCAGCAATGTTTGAAAAGATTGATAAAATAAGTGAAAGTTTGTGGCTGCCAGAGGACATTATGCAGGATTTATTAGGTATTGTGCATGCAGTGGCGCATAATGTGGGCATCAATAAATTTCTGTTTCAGGGAGCGCCGGGAACAGGGAAGACGGAAGCAGTGAAGCAGCTGGCACGTATTTTGGAAAGAGAAATATATATGGTTGATTTTGCTGCTATTGTTGATAGTAAAATGGGACAGACGCAGAAAAATATTTCAGAGTTGTTTAAAGAAATAAATAGCTTTGTTCATCCGGAGAAGGTAATCATTTTGTTTGATGAAATAGATGCAGTAGCACTGGATAGAACAAATTCAAATGATTTGCGTGAAATGGGCAGAGCAACCTCTTCACTGCTTAAAAGCATGGATCGTATGGATGAAAGAGTCGTGCTAGTAGCTACTACAAATTTATATGAATATTTTGATAAGGCATTGATAAGGCGTTTTGATTCAATTATAGATTTTAATAGATATTCCGGGGAAGACTTGATGGATATTTCCGAAGAATATTTAAATAAGTTTTTGACTAAATTTAATTTGGCTAAAAAGGATATCAGGCTTTTCCGGAAAATCATACTGCTGCTTTCACCATTACCGTATCCCGGAGAGTTAAAAAATCTAATCAAAACAGCGGTAGCGTTTAGTAATCCTGATGATGAACTGGATTATTTTCGGAGACTATATTATACAATTACGGGGGAAAAGCCGGAAAATATAAAGAAGCTGCAAAAACAGAACTTTACTATACGGGAAATTGAAATTTTGACTCAAATACCAAAAAGTAGTGTTGCCAGAGAACTAAAGGAGAAGGGCGTCGATGAATAATATTTTGCAATTAAAAGGACAATTTCAAAAGCGAAAAGCGCCTGGTGGTTTTGGACCGACAAATCTGCCAAAGGGAAAGAAAGTCAATGCAGGGCATGTTTTAAAGCTGCAACAACAATTACAGGATATTATTTCGTTTTGGAATGAGGAAAAGATGATAGGTGGAGCTTTAGTCAGTGTCCATTACAGGTGCGTAGTAGCAAAAAGCAATCGTATCCAGCTTTTGTTATCAGATAGAGGAAGACATCCGAATCAGGCAATACGAGGTTCAAGGTTTTCTGATGGTTATAACGAAAATAAGGAATGGGTAAAAAAACATGTGTTTACCTATTTTTTGTCGATAGAATCGTTGCACAAATCAGAAAAGCTTTTGGATAAATGCGCAGCGATTATTCAGAAGTTTTATAATGGAGAAATATCAAGCGATGATACAGAAAGCATTAACTCTGGAATATATAATGATAGCATAATGGCAAAAAGCACATTTTTGAGAACTCTTGTTGATTGTTCTTATGTAGAGGATTTTTGTATAGACCGTACTTCGCAGGCAGCAAGTGAGCAATCTATTGTTACCATATATAAAACGGGTGTAGAGACAACAGAGTTGTTGGGCAAATTGGGCATAAATATGATTCATGCTAAAATGATAGATGAAACAACTTTGCGAATGGAAAAAGAAGAAATAGATATATTATGCGATAAGGCGCCATATCTAATCGCAATGAGCGTTAAAGATTTTGCGGAAATCGCATATAAGATTTCTGACAGTAAAAGTTATAAAGAACAGATATCAATACCTGAACCGGGAAATCAGCCAACTATAGGAGTGATTGATACACAGTTTGATAAAAGAGTTTATTTTGGAGACTGGGTTGATTACAAAAAATGTATCAGTGATGATATTGAAATATCTGCGGAAGACTATTTTCATGGAACTGCAGTATCATCAATCATTGTAGATGGTCCAGCATTTAATCCCCAATTGGAAGATGACTGTGGAAGATTCAGAGTCCGCCATTTTGGTGTTGCAACAGCAGGCAGATTCAGCTCTTTTGCTATACTAAAGCAAATCCGAAATATCGTGCGGGAAAATAGAGATATTAAAGTTTGGAATCTGTCGTTGGGCTCTGCAATGGAGATTAATCCAAATTTTATTTCACCAGAGGCAGCCGAATTAGACAGAATACAATATGAGTATGATGTGATTTTTGTAGTGGCTGGAACAAATAAAAAAAGAAACTCAGATATTAATAAAATAGGAGCACCGGCAGACTCGCTCAATTCTTTAGTTGTAAATGCTGTGGATTTTGATGGAAAGCCGGCATCCTATACACGGCGGGGTCCGGTGCTTTCCTTTTTTTATAAACCGGATGTTTGCTATTATGGTGGAGATGACTCTGAAAAAATTGTTGTTTGTGAACCACTTGGAAAAGCAACTGTATCTGGAACATCCTTTGCGGCACCATGGATAACTAGAAAAATAGCATATCTAATACATGTTATGGGCTTAAGCAGAGAATTAGCAAAGGCTCTAATTATTGATTCTGCTGCAGGATGGGATAGACAAGATACGATTAAGTATGAAAAAGGATATGGAATTGTACCAAAGAAGATTAGAGATATATTGTATTCCAAGGACGATGAAATTAGGTTTATTATGTCAGGAAGTATTGATGAATATGAGACATATACTTACAATATCCCGGTTCCGCAGGATATGAATGCCCATCCTTTTTTTGCAAAAGCGACACTTGCATATTTCCCCAAGAGCGACAGGAATCAAGGAGTTGATTATACTTCAACAGAAATGGATATTCATTTTGGACGAATTATGGAACAGAAAGGAAAAGCAACCATTAAAGCCATAGACTATAACAGGCAGGCGGAAGAAGGGCTTCAAAACATTTATGAAGAAGATGCACGTAAATTGTATCGTAAGTGGGACAACATAAAACATATAAGCGAGGCATTAAAGGAAAATGGACGGCCCCGTAAAGCATATCAGTCGGGTATGTGGGGGCTGAGCATTAAAACTAAGGAACGACTTGACTCAAAGGCTGGAAGGGGGCTGCAATTTGGTGTGGTTGTTACTTTGAAAGAGATGAATGGTGTAAACAGAATTGATGACTTTATTAAAATGTGCATGTTAAAAGGATGGCTTGTTACCAGACTTGATGTGAATACGCAGGTGGATGTTTATGTGAAGGCAGAGGAAGAAATTACGTTTGAATAATTAAAGGGGAAAGGATTTTTATTTTGCCATCAACAGTTTATAAAACTTTAACAGAACCTTAACATCTTCCCCAAAACCTTAATAAAATCCAGCAAAAACGGGCATCCTATCCTAAATTTCCATCCCGGAAACCGGCAGTTAAAGATTGCAATTTTATAAATTTCGTATATAATGATTAAGGAAAGTCTCTATTTTTCAAAAAAGGGGACAAATTACGGTTTAAAAGGTTAAGGAGTTTGTAATGAATATTGTACAAAAAGTTTTTGGTACGCATAGTGAAAGGGAATTAAAAAGAATTGAGCCGGTTGTGAAAAAGATAGAATCTTTCAGGGATTCCATGATGGCGCTTTCTGATGAAGAGCTGAAAGGAAAGACAAAGGAATTTAGAGTTCGTCTGACAGAAGGTGAGACGTTGGATGATATTCTCCCAGAGGCTTATGCGGTAGTCCGGGAAGCCGCACGAAGAGTATTGAATATGGAGCATTACAGAGTACAGTTGATTGGCGGGGTCATCCTGCATCAGGGACGTATTTCTGAAATGAAGACCGGTGAAGGTAAGACTTTGGTTTCCACGCTTCCGGCATATTTAAATGCGCTGGAGGGAAAAGGGGTACATATCGTTACCGTCAATGATTATCTGGCAAAGCGTGATGCGGAGTGGATGGGACAGGTTCATGAGTTTTTGGGGCTTACCGTAGGCGTGGTTTTGAATGAAATGAAAGCAGAGGAGCGTAGGGAAGCTTATAACTGCGACATTACCTATGTGACTAACAATGAGCTTGGCTTCGATTACCTGCGTGACAATATGGTTATTTATAAGGAGCAGCTTGTGCTGCGCGACCTGCACTATGCCATTATTGATGAGGTGGACTCCGTGTTGATTGATGAGGCAAGGACTCCTCTTATCATTTCCGGTCAAAGCGGCAAATCCACCAAGCTTTATGAGGCTTGCGATATACTGGCAAGGCAGTTGAAGCGGGGCGAGGATCAGGAGGATCAGTCCAAAATTGATATCATGATGGGAATCGAGCAGGAGGAAACAGGAGACTTTATTGTAAATGAAAAGGATAAGGTAGTGAACCTGACTGCAGAAGGTGTTACCAAGGTAGAACGTTTCTTCCAGATTGAAAATTTGGCAGATCCGGAAAATCTGGAAATCCAGCACAATATCATTCTGGCGCTTCGTGCCCACAACCTAATGTTTAAGGATCAGGATTATGTGGTAAAAGATGATAAGGTCTTAATCGTAGATGAATTTACCGGACGTATCATGCCGGGAAGACGTTATTCAGACGGACTTCATCAAGCGATTGAGGCAAAGGAGCATGTAAAGGTAAAGCGGGAAAGCAAGACGCTGGCTACTATTACCTTCCAGAACTTCTTCAATAAGTTTAAAAAGAAAGCCGGTATGACAGGTACGGCTCTTACGGAAGAAAAGGAGTTCAGGGATATTTATGGAATGGATGTTATTGAAATCCCAACGAACCGCCCTATAGCCAGAATCGATATGCAGGACTGCGTATATAAGACAAAGAAAGAAAAGCTTCATGCGGTAGTAGAGGAAGTGCAGAAAGCACATGAAAAGGGACAGCCCGTACTGGTAGGTACTATTACAATTGAGGCTTCAGAAGAAATCAGCAAGCTGTTAAATAAAAAAGGCATTCCTCATAAGGTGCTGAATGCAAAGTTCCATGAGCTGGAGGCGGAAATTGTAGCGGATGCAGGTATACACGGCAATGTGACCATTGCTACCAACATGGCAGGACGTGGTACGGATATCAAGCTGGATGAGGAAGCAAAAGAAGCAGGCGGCTTGAAGATTATCGGTACGGAAAGACATGAATCCAGACGTATCGACAATCAGCTAAGAGGACGTTCCGGACGTCAAGGAGATCCGGGCGAATCCAGATTTTTCATTTCCTTAGAGGACGATCTAATGCGGCTCTTTGGTTCTGATAAGATGCTGAACATGTTCAATGCCCTTGGCATTCCGGAAAATCAGGAAATCGAACACAGCATGCTTACAAAGGCTATCGAAGGCGCCCAGAAGAAAATCGAAAGCAATAACTTTGGTATTCGTAAAAACCTGCTAGAATACGATCAGGTTATGAATGAGCAAAGAGAAATCATATATGCAGAGCGGCTTCGTGTGCTAAATGGGGAAAGCATGAGAGATGTTATTTATAAGATGATTACCGATGTTGTGGAAAGCTCTGTGGACATGGTAATCGGAGATGAAGGAAGCAGCGAAGACTGGGATTTGAAGGAACTGAATCAGGTACTTCTGCCAATTATCCCCATCCAGCCGGTAAAAACTCCGGATGTGGCAAAATGCAAGAAAAACGAGCTGCGCCATAAGCTGAAGGAAGAGGCTGTGAAGCTGTATGAAAGCAAAGAAGCAGAATTTCCAGAACCGGAAGCTCTTCGTGAAATAGAGCGTGTCATTTTACTGAAAGTCATTGACCGGAAATGGATGGATCATATTGACGATATGGATCAGCTCCGTCAGGGTGTGGGCTTACAGGCATATGGACAGAGAGATCCATTGGTAGAATATAAATTAAGCGGTTATGAAATGTTTGACGGCATGACGGACAGCATCCGGGAGGATACCCTCCGCCTCCTTTTCCATGTAAAGGTGGAGCAGAAGGTAGAGAGAGAACAGGTGGCGAAAGTCACAAGCACCAATAAGGATGATTCCGCGCCAAAGGGGCCAGTCAGACGTGAAGAGGCAAAGGTATATCCCAATGACCCATGTCCATGCGGCAGCGGCAAAAAATATAAGCAGTGCTGCGGCAGAAAATAGGAATGTAAAATAAAGAATATATTTATATAGGATTCCATATGGCACTCCATATAAGGGTGCCATATTATAAATAATTAAAAGGGTGGTGAACGCAGTGGTAGAATTAGACCGGTTAAAACAGGAATTATTATCCTATGAAACCCCATTAGCGGAAGTGAGGGATTCACTTTGACTTAGCAAATAAGTCAAAACGGGTGGAAGAGCTGGAAATGGAAATGGAGGCTCCCGGCTTTTGGGATAATCCGGAACGGGCACAGGCATTTTCTAAGGAATTAAAAAGCTTAAAGGATACCATTTCTATTTACAACGGATTGAAAAGCCAGTATGAAGATATAGAGACCTTAATTGAAATGGGATATGAAGAAAATGATGCAGAGCTGGCAGCAGAAGCAAAAACGGAGATGGAAGAATTTATTCAGACCTATGAAAATATCCGCATTCAGACACTTCTGTCAGGAGAATATGACAACTGCAATGCCATTTTAAAGCTCAATGCAGGGGCAGGCGGCACCGAAAGCTGCGACTGGGCAGGAATGCTTTACCGCATGTATACCAGATGGGCGGAAAGAAAGGGCTTTTCCATAGAAGTGCTGGATATGCTGGATGGAGATGAAGCGGGTATTAAATCCGTTACTTTTCAGATTAACGGGGAAAATGCTTATGGATATTTAAAAGCGGAAAAAGGTGTACATCGCCTTGTGCGCATTTCTCCCTTCAATGCTCAGGGAAAACGGCAGACTTCTTTTGTTTCTCTTGACGTTATGCCGGATATTGAAGAGGATGTGGACGTGGAAATCAACGAAGACGACCTTCGCATTGACACCTACCGAAGCTCCGGAGCAGGAGGACAGCACATCAACAAGACTTCCTCGGCTATCCGTATTACCCATATTCCTACCGGAACTGTGGTGCAGTGCCAAAACGAGAGAAGCCAGCACATGAATAAAGATAAGGCAATGCAGATGCTGCGGGCAAAGCTTTACTTATTGAAACAGGAAGCCAATGCAGAAAAGCTTTCCGATATCCGGGGAGAGGTTACGGAAATCGGATGGGGCAATCAGATTCGTTCCTATGTAATGCAGCCTTATACCATGGTAAAGGACCACAGGACCAATGCAGAGACGGGAAATGTGGATGCGGTGCTGGATGGCGCTATTGATTTGTTTGTGAATGCTTATCTGAAGTGGAAGGCAAGTGAGGCTTCCTAAGGAATGGACTGGTAAGATAAGAGAGGTTTCTTGAGAACCGGCAGCAGATAAGATAATGTGTAATGGAAAATGAAATAGATAGATTTTTTTAAATAAAAGAGAAGAACCTTGATGACAGGTGTGTCAGGTACTTCTCTTTTTTTATGCAGATAAATGAGAAATTGTTTAATTTGTCTAATATTGTAAAAATGATTTTGTGAATATTTTACTAATCTTAAAAAAACTATTGATTAAATACGTAATATATAGTATGCTAAAAAGGAATTAAAAACACAATGCAAAAAGATTGGGGGATTGTGAAAATGCTGAGAAGAAAACTGTTTTGGATAGTATCATTGGTTATGGTGATAGGATGTGCTTTTGTGAAAAATGGAATGGTAGCTTGTGCGGAAGAAATGGAAGAAGAAATCGTGCCGGTAGAAATCAATGCTGTTACATTTCCAGATGAGGGTTTCCGGGAGTATGTGTCAGAAACATTTGACAAAATAGATAGAGATGGAATATTGTCGGTGCAAGAAATAGAAATAGCAAATTCGATTAGTTTATACCAAAGGGACATATCAGATTTAACAGGAATAGAGAATTTTAAAAATCTAAGAGGTTTTTCCTTCCATGATAATTCAATGGAAAAATTGGATTTAGGCAGTAATCCGAAGCTGGTATCCATTTCCTGTAGTGGAGAAGCAATAAAACAATTGGATGTAAGTAAAAATACAGCATTGGAAACGTTACAGTGCACAGGGTGTTCATTAGAGGAACTGAACCTGAGCAATAACGAGAAGCTAAAGAGCCTGCAATGCATAAATTGCGGCCTGAAACAACTGGATGTAAGTTATAATAAAGTGTTAAAGGATGTGTATTGTTCTAAAAATCAGATAGAAACAATTATTTTTGGAAATGAGAATCGGATTGAGAGGTTATGGTGTGATGATAATAAGCTGAAAAGTATTGATATAAGTATGCTTTCTTACTTGAGAGATTTGCGGTGTGATGATAATGAACTTAAAAAAATAGATACATCTCATAACTTATGTTTAGAAAAGCTGTCTTTTAGCAATCATAAAAACATTATATTTGATATAAGCAAAAACACTAGATTAACTAGCCTTTCATGTGCGGGATGTGGAATTGAAAACCTGAAAATATCAATAAAAGAGAATAAGTGGTTAAAGAGTTTAAATTGTGCTGATAATGATATAAAAGAGTTATATTTATCAGCATTTGAGAAACTGGAATATCTGTATTGCAATGATAATAAGCTGGAAAAACTTGTAGTATGGCAGGAAAATCTTCGCAGTCTGATATGTCAAAATAATAAATTGCGGGAATTAGAAATATCCGGTTGTGATAATTTATATGATTTGAATTGTTCATATAATGAGATGGAATATAAAAATTTAACACTTCCAAAAAATGTTGTTATGGTAAATTGTTCACATAATAAGTTAGAATATTTATATATAAAGAACAATTCAAGATTAGGAACTCTGGATTGTTCATATAATGTTCTGAAAGGTTTATATGTTTATCCTACTGCATCCTTGACTGGGCTGGACTGTTCGAATAATTTATTGACGCATTTAGACACTACAGGTGCTACAAAAATGAGAGTGTTAAATTGTTCAAATAATAATATAGTGCGTTTGGAGGCAGCTCCAAACACAGAGGCAATAAAATGCGATAATAATCAAATGGAATATTTAGAAGTAAATGCAGGTATTAAAATATTACATTGTTATAATAACAGGCTGACAAATTTAAATGTGAAAAAATGTTCGTTATTGGAAACATTGAATTGCTCAAATAACAACTTAAGCAGTTTAGCACTACAAGAAAATAAATCTTTGCGTGTTTTATATTGTGATAATAATAAATTAACATCTTTAAATTTAGAAAACAATTCATCTTTAAAAGGATTGTATTGCTCGAATAATTCCTTAACAAACTTGAATTTAGAAAACAATACAGAACTTACAACATTGGAATGCGAAAATAATGAATACGCAGTTTCACAAGAGAGCCAGTTAGACCTGTCAACTCTTCCGGGCTTTCAGATGGAAAAGGCATCCATGTGGAAAAATGCTACGATTGTAAAACCAATTCTTTTCGTGCTGGACAGTGAGTTTCCGGTTACTTATACCTATAACGTAGGGCGGAACCTGAAGGCAGATTTTAAACTCAGCTTTGATAAGGTTCCCAGCCAAACATACGATTTTGCATATTCCCCTACTGTTTATAATAGAAATTTGGCTGAAGCTTCTGCGCTATATTCCATGCTTGCGTATGACGAGTATCGGGTAACAGAGGGTGGACAGTTTTATGCTCAGGAAAAGGGGAGGCAAAACTATCCGAGCCTGCTGTTTGGACAATTGAAAAAAGACGGTTTTTACAATTGCAGTCATTATAATTACAGAGACAGCAATCCACATAATTGCAGCTATACTTTTGCCACAAGAAACGTGAAATATAAAGGTGGGCAAAAGACGCAAATACTTATCTGTATTCGCGGAACGGACAGTGTGGAATGGGAAGGGAATATGGAGCTGACGGGAACAGATTATAATGCCAATTATGCAGATACGCATTATAGCTTTGAGAAGGCAAGCAATGATATAGCAGCCTCCTTGTATAATTACATAGCAACAATTAAGAAAAAAGGAGTGGACACCAACCAGTGCGTAATTTGGGTAACCGGACATAGCCGGGGAGGAGCAGTAGCTAATCTGCTGGCAGCCAAATTGACGGACTCTGGAAGTGATAGCATAGGGGATGTATTTGGTTATACTTATGCAACTGCTAATGCTACAACAAAATATAAGAATAAGAGCTACAGTAACATATTTAACCATTGTTTTGCAGATGATTTTGTACCAAGTGTGCCCTTTGAAAAGTGGGGGTATGGAAATTATGGGACTACTTATGTTGCAAATGCAGATTATGCTTATCAGGCAGGAAAGAAAGCAACGGGAGGAGTGTATAGACAATTTAAGGATGGGATGGATAAGTTTGTTGGGTTTAATAAGTTAAGGTTTGAGATAATTGGTGCGGATTTTAATTATAAAGAGACTGATAAAATGCTTAGGCATGTTACCAGTTATTGGAAAAGTGTAACTGAGTATTATGAAAAAAGACCGATAGAAAAGCCTGAAATAAGCTTATATGATTATTTTCACAATTGCATAGCAAAGTTAGCACAAGGTAATTATAGTACTGCATGGGAATTTGGAACCGCAGGCTTTTCATATCATCCATTTGGAAAGATTTTTATATTTTTTTGTGGTGGGCAAGCTGTGAAAAAGAACATTAATGACACCCATCAATCCTATACCTACTATCTAGCAACAAAATTAGGATTATTTAACAGTTCCAATTCTGTTTCTCTGGCAGAAAATAATATTGATTGGGAGTTATCGAAATCAGGACAACCTCAAGAGGTAATGGAACAGGGAGCAATAGCTAATTCCGCTTCAATATCAGGAAATTCAATAGATTACTACGCAGTTTCTGAAAACAGTGTTTCTCAAAACACCGTTTCTGCAAATTATGTATCTGAAAATGAAAACATTTATGTAGAAAGTATTCCTAACGAAAGGATAGGAACAAGTGAAGGGGACGAAAAGGCGATACTTACCTGTGAGGACGAAAGGGAAAGATTGGTACAGTTTGCGGAATTAGATGAAAACAAAGCTAAACTGGGATGGAACTTGTCGAATAACAGTACATGGAGTGGAATTGAATTTGATGAAGAAGGCTATGTGATATCTATAGACATTCCCTATAAGGAACTGACAGGAGTTTTAGACTTAAGTGGATTTAGTAAGTTAAGACTAATCAATTGTGAGGGAAATGAGCTCAAATCCCTTATATTAGATGATTGTATTTCTCTTGTACAGACAGAATGCTATTATAATGTCTTACAAACATTGCGGCTAAAAAACTGTGGGAATCTTCAATATTTAGATTGTGATGGAAATGAATTAGAAGAGCTTGATTTGAGTACATGCATGAATCTAATAGAGCTTACTTGCAGTAACAATCAGTTAATATATCTGGATTTAATGTTACAGTCACAATTAGATGTGTTATTTTGTCAGGAAAACAGGCTTACGAACATTGTGCTTCCGGAAACAAACAGTCTGTCAAGAATCAATTGTGAATATAATTATTTTAAGGATTTATCTCAGTTTGAAGCTCTTGCACAGAATGAGGCTGTCTGGGTGCTTTATAGAGAACAAAAAGTGCCAGAAGATGGGGTATATGCTGCTTCCGATTTGGAGAATTTGAAAAGACTTGCAAATACAGACGGAAATTTAAAGAAGCTTGGCTGGAACTTGGAAGCTCCTGACACATGGAATGGTATAACATGGCGCTATGTGGGCGGAATGTATTATGTGGAAGATATTCAATTAGCAAACAGGAATCTGACTGGTAGCCTGCAGCTTTCCAATATGGAACAGATACGGTCTATTACCCTTGCAGAAAATTCCATAAGCGGTTTGGAAATCAATCAGTGCACAAAGCTGGAATGTGTAAACTGCATGGAAAATGAAATTGAGGAATTGTCCCTGACTAATTGTAACAGTCTTTGGAAAATACTTGGATATTATAACTGCTTAAAGAATGAAAATGTAGAGAAAATCTTGGAGGACTTCGGAACAAGAGAAAATTCCACTATTGAACTGCATTCACAGTACACAAAAGGGTTAAAGGAAGAATTTTCTTCCAAGGAAATGAAAACCATACTGGAGCTTGTAAGTAGTGGGGAAAACGAAGGGCAGTTCCAGCTTTCTGAAGAAGAGCCGGGCAAATGGGACTATGTAAAATGGGAAAAGCAGGAGGATAATCTTTATCATATTACAGAAATAGATTTTTCCGGCTTATGGCTTGATGGAACATTAGATTTAACCGGCTTTACAGCATTAAGGTATATTGATTGTGATAGTACAAATTTGGAAGAAGTGGTTTTGCCGGATTCCATGGAAACAATTACTAGTCAGGCATTTTTAGATTGCAAATTGCTGAAAAAAGTTACAATACCAGCCAGCGTGAAAACAATAGAGGAATATGCATTTGCAAGATGCAGTAATTTGGAAGAGGTACTATTTTATAGCAAAAACGCAGAAATAGACAGCAATGCTTTTTATAAGAGTACGTCTATTAAAGGCATATCATGCTATCAGGATACTACAGAAGCAAAGTTTGCTTATGATAGCAAGCCGACCTTTTATTATTGGGATAAAAAGGGGGAAAACAACAATGAAAATAATAATGAGCCGATTAAGCAGCCGATAACCGAAAAGCCATCGCCGGATAATCAAACAAAGCTTTCCGAATTGAAAAAAGGGGATATCAGAATTAAGGGAAATGGAAAATACAAAATTACAAAACTTGGAAAGGATTATGGAACAGTAAGCTATCTGCAATGCACTAATAAGAAGATAAAAAACGTTGTCATTCCAAGCACCATTACAATTGACAAAAAGAAGTTCAAAGTAACGGAAATCGGAGAAAAAGCATTTTATGGCTGCAAAAAGCTAAAGAAAGTAACTATAGGAAAACATATAGTAAAAATACGGAAATCAGCTTTTGCAAAGTGTTCAAAACTAAAAACTATAAAGATACAATCCCTTTCTTTAAAATCCATTGAAAAAAATGCGTTTAAAGGAATTTCTAAGAATACGGCTATATCAGTTCCAAAAGCAAAGCAGAAAAAATATACTGCAATATTGAGAAAAAAAACAGTGGGATTAAATAAAAATACTAAGATTAAGCCGATAGGAAAGAAGAAGTAGGGCAGAGAAATTGGGATTGGTGGGGAAAAGGATGGAAAAAAGCAAAAAAGTAAAAAAATTCTTATTAGCTATACTTTTGGGAACCCTTTGGTGCATAGTTGGAAATATTTTTAATTTTTTATTTTGTATGGCAGCATTATATCCTTATATTTTTTCTCCATATGAGATATTTTTTGCAGAAGGATATTTCATGATTATGATTATTTATTACTTTCACAAGGCTACAAATGGAATGTGGAAAAATTATTTGGAATGTGGGCTTTTGCTTGTTTGCTGCATTGTGGAAGGGTGGTTTTTATACATGGATAGCCGGGAGTTTGATGGTATAGTGGTTTTGGGAAATAGATTTATGCCAATTTGTATAGTGACGGTGTTATTATCCTTTTTTCTCTATAAATGGAAGCAAGGGCAGGTAATTTTATATAAAATGGAAAAAGTTAATAAAAGTATATTTGTGGTTTTGATTGGCTTTTTTTGTTATTTAGGTGCTATTGTTATAGGAATGTTTACATTTGATTATCAACTGCTGCTAAGGATATTATCAATCTTTATAATTCTTTATATTGCAATTGTACAGAAAATATTAGAGAGAAGTTACAGATGGAAATTATTCCATGCCTATATTCTTGTGTTTGCCATTCTTTTTTTCAAAGTTTGTTTGATGCAAGTGTCCGATATTGTTACTTACGGATATTGCGACTTTGAGAATTTTCTAATGGCGGCTATACCATATGGCATTGCCGTTGCAATTGGAGAACTGATAGCATGGCTATCTGATAAAAGAAGGGATTCCGGATTAGCGAAACAGGAAGCAGAAGATATGGAATCGGATTGGGATTGGTGAGGAAAAGGATGGAAAAAAGAAAAAAAGTAAAAAAATTCTTATTAGCCATACCTTTGGGAACCCTATGGTGTTTAATTGGCAGTATATTCAATATATTATTTTGGACGGCAACAAGATATCCTTATATTTTCCCATATGAAACTTTCATAGTAGAAGGATATTTCATGGTTATGGCTGTTTATTACTTTCATGAGGCTACAAATGGAATTTGGAAAAATTATTTGGAACTTGCATTTTTACTTGTATTCTGTATATGGGAGATTTGGTTTATATATATGGATAGACAAGGGCTTGATAATATAGTCGATTTTGGGTATAAATTTATGCCGATATGTTTAGTGGCAATGTTAGTATCTTTTTTTCTCTATAAATACAAACAAAAACAAAAAGCAAAACAGCAATGTAGGCTTATAAGAATAAACAAAAGTGTATTCACCGTTTTAATTGGTTTTTGGAGTTATTTGGGTGCTACGCTTATAGGTGACAGTGCTTTTAGTTTTTTTCTAATGTTAATAATATTACCAATATTTGTAGTAATTTATGTTGTAATAGCTCAAAAAATACTAAAAAAAGAGTATAGATGGAAATTATTCTGTGCCTATATCGTTGTGTTTGTTATTTTATTTCTAAAGGTTTGCCTGATGAGCATGTTGGGAATTGACATCTATGGATATTGCGAGCTTGGAGATTTTTTGATGCCGGCAATACCATATGGTATTGCTGTTGCAATCGGCGAGCTGATAGTATGCCTGTCTGATAAAAGAAATGATTCCAAATTAGTGAAATTAGAGGAAAAAAATATAGAATCAGATAGGGGCTGGCAAGTGAATAGGATAGAGAAGAAAAGTAAGCTATTACCTATTGTGATATCAATTCCAATCAGTATGTTAGGATATTTAATTTATTATATCGTTTGTAAAACGGCAGTGCCTGCATTTTTTGCACTTGTGCTTTTGAATGAGAATTATGATTATATGTATATGGATATATATGCAATGGTTTTCGTGTGGATTGTCTTAATAGCTGAAAGTTATTGTATGATTATGATATTAACCCGTTTTCATAAGGTAACAAACGGTATGGCTGTTGGATATTTGGAAAGCTGTCTTTTTTTATGGATATTTGGAATATTAGGGCAAACCATTATTAGCGGGCAGAAATTGAAGCTATCTACAGTATTTTTACTAGAATCAGATATTTATATTGCAAAAGATATAAGAATGCTGTTGTTATGGCTGATTGTACTTGGGCTATCATCGTTGCTTTATAAGATAGGACAAAAGAGAAAAATAAAAGAGTTTAAATGGAAAATCAGTAAAAAAATTTTACTTTTTTTACTAATATGTTTGAGCTGTATGATACTGATATGGATGGCTTTTCATATATGGATGGTTTTAACTTTGCAGCCTATAAGCGGATAAAGTTCAAGGTTAAATGATACAAAAAGTGCAATAAGTTTTTAGGGAGAAGATTGTGGAGAAAGAGAAAAAAGTAAAAAAATTCTTATCAGCTATACCTTTTGGAATCTTTTGGTTTATAATCTGCTATGCGTTAGATAGTCTATTCGGGATAGCAATGCTATTTTGCTATATTCATCCCTATGAAATGTTAGTTGTTATAGGGTATTTTATGGTTATGATACTTTATTATTTTCATAAGTCTACTAATGGCGCTTGGCTTGGTTATTTAGAAGGCGGATTTTTGGTAATTTGCTGCATTGTAGGAAGCTGGTGCGGATATGTGATTTTAACAGGCATTGATAATCGACGCATAAGCCTGTTGATTTGGGGCTGTAGGCTTATGCCGCTTTGTCTTGTGGCAATGTTATTATCTTCTTTCATTTACAAACGAGACAAGAAGAGGAAGAACCATATGTTTGCAAAAATTCATAAAATCATATTATTATCCCTGCTTGGATTCTTTTGTTATTTAAGTGCTGTTGTAATGGGTGGCTATATATTTGGGTTTGAATTGGCAGTTGCAATAATACCAGTATTTGTTATCCCTTATATTATCATTGCTCAAATAATATTGGGAAAAAAGTTTAGATGGAAATTGTTTTTTACGTATATTATAATAGTTTTTAGTATTATATTAAAAGGCTGCATAACAAGTGCTATGGGAAATTACGGTCTTGATGATTATGATATAGAAAATCTTATAATTGCATCTATACCATATGCCATTGCCGTTGCAATTGGCGAGTTGATAGTATGGTTTTCCGATAAAAGAGATGATTCCCAATCCGCAAAATGGGCAGCAGAAAATATAAAAGATAATGAAGAAGCGTGAGTGAAAAGAATGAAAAAGCAAAGCAAAGCATTTCATATTTTAATATCAGCACTACTTAGCTTTTCAGGCTATGCTATTTATTACATAATCTTTCAACTGGCGGTAACTGCCTTTTGCCCGGTCACCATGGCTATGAATGACTATTCCATGACAGAAGGCTTTTTCCCATGGGGCATATTGATTGGAGAAAGCATATATATATTTCTGGTAGTATACTATTTCCACAAGGTAACGAAGGGTGTAACAGCAGGGTATCTGGAAGGCTGGATGCTGTTATGGTTATGCGGCATATTGGGATATACCATTATAAGCGAGCGAGAATTGGAAGCTATTGCAATGATAAAGGATGTAAGGGGCATATCCTTTTTTCTAATTCTGCTTGCAATATCCTCCATCTTCTATAAATTTGTGCCCCAAAATGAAAAAGAAAAGAGCCAGAGAAAAAAATATAGTAATAGAAATAAAAAAATATTATGTGCTTTGCTGGCAGTTCCGGCGGGATTACTGGCATATGGTACATATCGGCTTCTGCGTATTGTGATTTGGACAATAAATGTGCAGCTCTTTGTTACGCCCCAGCTTTTAGAAAGGAATCATATATTTTTTGATATAGTGATAGAAATTCTAAGTGGCTGTTACTTTGCAGCGCTTTTGCAGAATTTTCACAAAAAGACTAAAGGAATGTTAATAGGATATATGGAAGCAGGCTATCTGTTATGGATACCTGTGCTATGGAAATTGCCTTATGAAAATGGGAAATGGTTCAATATATATAGTAGGGCAGAAATAGAAAAATGGTTTCTATTTATTTTCTTGTTTCTTTTGATGGCAGTAAGCATACAAAATAAGAAAAAGAAGGAGGAAGTCTTGAAGGAGAAAAATATCGGGCTTTCGTTCTTTCTGATTATATTTAGTTATGGAATTTATTATATTGCAGTTATTTGCATGAGTATTATAAGCTTTTTCCATTTTGAACTTGCTGTAATGGTTGCCTCTGTTGTATTTTTCCTTTATTTTTTTATCATACAGCAGCTATCAAAAGGAAAGCTTCAGTGGGAGCTGTTGATGGCATATGGTTTGTTTTTGTGCTGGGTATTGCTGCTTGGCGGTATATGTATCGTACAGGGATTGAATGTAGAAGCTGATATTTTAAGTCAAAAAGAATATGTGGCAGAGGTTATAAAGGATATGGCGCCAAATTTGAAAATGTATTTTGCTTATGGCATTTCCGTTCTGGCGGGAGAAGCGCTGGCATGGGGATACCGCAGGCGGTGCAGAAAACGTGCTCTGTGAGCCCCGCTCTGCGCCTGTGTGAACTCTTACAAGGAAATCCCTTCTATTCCTGCTCCAAGCTCCGAATATCCTCATAAAATCCTGCCATTGTCATATTCATATAAGGCATTACCCAAAGCAGTCCGATGGAAAGGCTCATGCTTCCTAAAATCAAAAGCCCTAAAAAGCTGACCCGCAAATAAAAGAAACGGAGCCGGTTTCCTTTCATCAGCCGTGCACTGCGGGCTAATAATTCTTTGGCGGATTCTTCCGGAAAGTCCAGCATCAAATAGAATACTTGGGAATAGGTAAGCTGGAAATAAGCTGCTGCGAACAGGAAAAGACAGCAGGTTATGCCGGCAAGGGGAGCAATATAATAGTTACGTGTAGCAACCACAATACATAAGCAAATAAGAAAGGGTATGCCTGCAGCCATTGTCTTTAAGGAAACAATCAGGCTTGCAAGGATTGCCTTGTCCGCATGATTATGGAATCCATACCACATATGGGAAAGCTGACAATCCTGCCTGCGTGCAAGGCTTAAGTAAATATGGTTCTGTCCTAGCACAAATACGGCAGATAAAAGAGAAATAATAACATAGCCTGCCATATAAACAGCCATCCCCCCTGATGAATTTAAATTTAAAAGGTTTTGAAGCAACTGCAGGGGGAGTGAAATCAAAAATTCCATAATAAAGTAAGCAGGCACTACCGTGTTATAGTTACCGGAAAGCTGCTGCTTTGCTATATCCTTTAAAAGGATAGAAGATTTTTTCTGTATTGTTTCCATGACCTAACCTGCCATATCAACATTCATGCCCAGATATTTTACTTTATCCGATCCTTTTAAATCCTGCTGATATGGATTTTCCTCGTTATAATATTTAATCTGTGTTCTTGTTTCTCCGCCTGCCACATAAGTGCGTCCGCATTCAGGACATACAGCCGTCCGAATGCTCACAGATGCTTGTAAAACCTTTCCGTTATTTTGTGCTGCATCCTTATAGGCATTGGAAACATGCTCCTGTTCATGGGCGCGCACAGCGCTGGCAGAAGCAGTGGGAGAAATGTGGGCAGCCGATTTAAAAGAAACCATTTCATCTGAGCCGTCCTGATATTTCCGATTTTTACATGTCTGACATTCTTCGGGAGAAGACTTTCTTCCGGGGACTTTTTTGTCCGCATCACCGTAAATGTCAGAGTTTCCATAAAGATCAAAAGTACCATAGTTGTTTGTTCCGATTGTCATAAAATCACACCTTTCTATTTGGGCTGAAGGCTATTGGGATCAAAAGTTCCGTTTTGCATATCTTCAAGCATTTCATCAAAGCTTTGTCCATACATCTGCTCATATTGTTGATTCATAAGCTCTCTGAATTCTGGAACATTAAACATGAAATAGTATACGCATCCCACCATAAACACTACCCCTAACATGCTGGCGATAGAGGCCCAAATGCCTGCAATGGCAGAGCCGGACATTTTTTCTTTGCTATTTTTGGATAAAATGGCAAAAATAATGCTTAATGCTCCGAATATAAATGGGGTTATGAGGAACATGGATGTAACAAATGCTAAAAGTCCCAATATTAACGAAGCTGTTACAAATTTATTCGGTGGCTTCGGTTGATAGTTCATGTATTGATTATCCATAGGTAACTCCTTATAAAGATTAGGTATATTTTAGCATGTTTTTGGCAAAAAAACAACCTGCCCCTAATGGGCAGGCTGTAAAATATCATGTAGTTAACAGGATTATTCCTGATTCTGATCTATCAGCAGGGAAACGATAGCTTCGTAATCGGAATCGGATATATTCCAAAGGCCATCGGAATTCTGAGATACCGTAATTGTTAGTGTCTGTGGCTCACCATATGTAGCAGAAGCCAAACGTGCGGACATGATGTCGTACATAATCTGGAAGGAACGTTCATAAATTTCCTCATCGGAAGGCATTTCGCCGGATTCGTTATATTCTGCTATAACCTCCTCCTGAAAAGCAGCATTAGCCTCTTCCACTTCATCATTAAAGCCTTCATAAATAATGAGTGGCTCAATTGTCAAAGGAACAAGGAAATTGTTACCGTCTTTTTCAGCTTCGCCAACACTATATTTTGTCTTTGCCAGCAAGTCAATAAATAACTGCTTGTAATTTTCCAATAATTCATCTGAAATGGAAAGTGATTTAAATTCTGCGAGGAAGCTTTCCAATACTTCATCATATTCAGCCTGAGCGTCTTCAGCAGTAGAATTGGTTAATTCAATGTACTTGTCAAACTCTGCTCTTGTTGTGGCATCCAATACTGCCTGTGTATAACCAGAAGCGTCAAATTGAGCAAATAAGCTGCAGCCGGATAAGGATAAAGTAGCTGCAAGCGCTAACATAAGAGCCAGCATCCTTTTGGTAATGTGTTTCATAAAATGTTCTCCTTTTTAAATATTAAGATATTAAATTAAGTGCAACGTAATGATTCTAGCATATTTTAGTTTATAAAGCAATGATAATTTTTTATTTAAAAGCGCATAGTAAGCTGGATTCGCTTTTTGGCAAGGTCTACGCTCATGACTTTTACTTCTACAATGTCCCCTACGCTGACTGCCTCAAGAGGATGCTTGATAAACTTATCGGTAATCTGGGAAATATGAACCAGCCCGTCCTGATGGACGCCGATATCCACAAATACGCCAAAGTCAATGACATTTCTGACAGTGCCCTTTAAAACAAGTCCGGGAGTCAGATCCTTCATATCAAGGACATCGCTTCTTAGGATTGGCGCTGGCATGTCATCCCTCGGATCTCTTGCAGGCTTTTCCAGTTCCTTTAAAATATCGGTTAGGGTCAGCTCACCGATTCCAAGCTCCTCTGCCAGTTTCTTCTTATCCTTTACTTTTTTCTCAAGACCTGAAATGTTATCATTGGCTGCAGCCTTTCCGTTCTTTTCCAAAGCTTCGTCAGCAGCCGCTAACTGAATGCCGCCCATGGCTTCGGCAAGCGCTTTTCCCATTGCCGTATTGGTGTTGCGGATTACTACTTTTGGCTGTTTTTTCTTTTGAGGCTCTTTTGCAGGCGCTTTTTTTGCCGAGGCTCCCTTTTCTGCCGCCTTTTTCTGCGCCTTCTTCACATCCTCCATAGTAAGCCCAAGCTTATCCAAAAGCTTTAGGGCAGCTTCATAGGATTCAGGATGGACACTGGTTGCATCTAAAGGGTTGTCTCCGTCTGAAATACGCATGAAGCCTGCGCATTGCTCATATGCTTTTGGACCTAACTTGGCTACCTTTAGAAGCTGTTTGCGGTTTGTAAAACGTCCGTTTGTTTCCCGGTAATCTACAATGTTTTTGGCGATTACCTTGCTGATGCCGGAAATGTACTCCAGCAGGGAAGCGCTGGCAGTATTTAAATCAACCCCTACCTTATTTACGCTGTCTTCTACAACACCGCTTAGGGCTTCGCTTAACTTTTTCTGGTTCATATCGTGCTGATATTGCCCCACACCTATGGATTTTGGGTCAATCTTTACAAGCTCCGCCAAAGGATCCTGCAAACGTCTGGCGATGGAAACGGCGCTTCTTTGTCCTACATCAAAGTTAGGAAATTCTTCCGTTGCCAGCTTGGAGGCGGAGTAAACGGAAGCTCCTGCCTCGTTTACGATAATATACTCTACCTTGGTATCCAGTTCCTTTAACAAGTCTACGATAATCTGCTCGGATTCTCTGGAAGCAGTTCCGTTTCCTACGGAAATCAGGGAAACGTTGTATTTTTTAATCAGCCTTTTTAATTCTTTTTTGGATTCTTCTACTTTATTTTGAGGAGCCGTAGGGAAAATAACCTTCGTATCCAGTACCTTTCCCGTTGCATCTACGATTGCCAGCTTACAGCCGGTACGAAAGGCAGGATCCCATCCGAGAACGGTACGGCCGGCAATAGGAGGCTGCAGCAAAAGCTGTTCCAAATTTTTGCCAAATACAGTAATAGCGCCATCTTCGGCATTTTCTGTCAGCTCGTTACGGATTTCCCGTTCGATAGCTGGGGCAATCAGACGGTCATAGCTGTCTGCAATCACTTCCTTCAATACAGGTGTGGTAATGGGATTTTCCTTTGTAATGACTTTTTTCTCCAGATACATTAAAATTCTATCCACAGGCGCCACAATCTTCACCGTAAGGATTTTTTCTTTTTCCCCTCTGTTTAATGCAAGGATTCGGTGTCCGGCAGCTTTTTTTACTGGTTCCTCATAGTCGTAGTACATTTCGTATACACTCTGGGTTTCCTTTTCCTTTGCACAGCTTGTAATCTTGCCCTCTTCAAAAGTAGCATTTCGGATGTAAATACGATAATCTGCTTCGTCAGAAATAGCTTCTGCAATAATATCCTTTGCTCCGGCAATGGCATCCTCTACGGTTTTTACTTCCTTTTCTTCATGGATAAAAGCTTTTGCTTCCTCTTCAAGAGGGGTGGTAAGCTCCTGTGCCAGAATCAATTGTGCCAGAGGCTCAAGCCCTTTTTCTTTTGCAACGGAAGCCCTTGTTTTTCTCTTAGGACGGTAAGGACGGTATAAATCCTCCACTACCACTAAGGTTTCGGCTGCAACAATTCTTGCTTTCAGCTCTTCCGTTAATTTTCCCTGTTCTTCAATGCTTGCAAGAACTGTTTCCTTCTTTTCCTCCAGATTTCTTAAATAGTTTAACCTTTCAAATAAATTCCGAAGCACTTCGTCATTTAACGCACCGGTTGCCTCTTTTCGGTAACGGGAAATAAAAGGAATGGTATTTCCTTCATCTATTAGCTTCACGGCAGCCTCCACCTGCCATTTTTCCACACTTAACTCTTCCTTTAGCTTTTGAATGATATCCATAGTATTCTCCTTGTTTTTAATATAGTGACGAACCTTATTATAGCTAAATTCCGAAATAAGTTCAATGGGAATTTTGGACTTGCTGCGGAAATCAATTTTCAATCATAGGCTCTCTTCCCGCAGGCGCCAGAACGGGTCTTGGACAAAATGTTTTCTACGTCGCCACGCTTTCGCTCTATAAAAACGCAACAGTGCTAAGCTCGAAAATCTAATGCGTAGTTTACATTATTTTTGGCAAGTATTATAATGGGAACGAAATTAGGAAAAATCAGAAAAAATGAGGATAAGAAAATGAAAAAGCTGCTGGTTTATATAAAGGATTATAAAAAAGAAAGCATTCTCGCCCCTCTTTTTAAGATGTTGGAGGCGGCTTTTGAATTGTTGGTTCCGTTGGTAGTTGCTTCGATTATAGATGTGGGAATTGGGAATGGGGACAGAGCTTATATTATAAAAATGTGCCTGCTTATGGTATTTTTAGGAATCGTGGGACTGGTGTGCTCCATTACGGCGCAGTTTTATGCGGCAAAGGCAGCAGTGGGATTTGCCACCAGACTTAGGCATGCCCTGTTTGCCCATATCCAAAGCCTTTCCTTTACGGAAATTGATACAATCGGCACTTCTACCATGATTACAAGAATGACCAGTGACATCAATCAGGTACAGTCCGGAGTGAATCTTGTGCTGCGTCTGTTTTTAAGGTCGCCGTTTATTGTGCTTGGCGCCATGATTATGGCATTTACGGTGGATGGAAAGGCAGCTCTTGTATTTGCAGGAGCCATTCCCCTTTTATCCATTGTTGTTTTTGGAATTATGCTGATAAGCATTCCATTATATAAGAAGGTACAGGAGGCGTTAGATAAGGTTCTGCTTCTTACAAGGGAAAATCTTACCGGCGTAAGAGTAATCAGGGCATTTGGAATGGAGGAGACGGAAAAAGAGCGGTTTGCCGAAAGCAACCTGTTGTTGCTTAAGGTGCAAAAATATGTAGGGAAAATATCCGCTCTCATGAATCCGGTTACCTATGTAATAATCAATGGCGCAGTCATTGCCCTAATCTGGATTGGGGGTGTCAGGGTATATGATGGAGTCATTACCCAAGGGGAGGTAGTGGCGCTTGTAAGCTATATGTCACAGATTCTCGTGGAGCTGATTAAGCTTGCGAACCTGATTATTACCGTAACAAAGGCAATTGCCTGTGGGAACCGTATTCAGGCGGTTTTTGAGATAGAAGCTTCCTTAAAAGAACAGGAAGGCAGTAAAGAGGCCAAAATGGAAGGCCCGCACATATCCTTTGAAAAAGTGGGGCTTACCTATTTGGGAAATTCGGAGGAATCCTTGTCGGATATTGATTTTGAAGTTCAAAAAGGAGAGACGGTGGGCGTGATAGGCGGAACCGGTTCGGGAAAAACCTCTCTCGTACATTTGATTCCAAGGTTTTATGATGCCACAAGTGGAAAAGTGCTGGTGGATGGCAGGGATGTGAAGGATTATCCGTTTAAGGAGCTTCGGGATAAAATTGCCATTGTGCTTCAGAAAAGCGTATTATTTTCCGGCACTATCCGGGAAAATCTTCTTTGGGGCAGGGAAGATGCCACGGAAGAGGATTTACAGGAGGCATTGACAATATCTCAGGCAAAGGAGTTTGTGGAAAAGAAGGAAAAGGGCTTGGAAACCAGAATCAGTCAGGGTGGGAAAAATCTGTCCGGCGGGCAGAAACAACGTCTTGCCATTGCAAGGGCATTGGTAAAAAAGCCGGAAATCCTCATTATGGACGACAGCGCCTCGGCGCTTGACTTTGCAACGGATGCGGCTTTGCGAAAGGCAATCCGGGAAATGAAAAATCCTCCCACCGTATTTATTGTGTCCCAACGGGCTGCTTCCGTACTGCAGGCAGATAAAATCCTTGTGTTGGAGGATGGCAGGATTGCCGGAATGGGCACTCATAAGGAGCTGCTGGCAGACTGTGAGGTTTATCAGGAAATTTACTATTCACAGGCAGAAAAAAATCAGGAAAAGGAGGGCAGATAAATGGAAAATAAGAAAAAAAAGCAATTGGAAATTTTAAAAGATGTACTGAAATATATAAAAAAATATCGTATTTATATGATAATTTCCATTCTATTGGCTGCCGCTGCCGCTCTTCTGACTTTATATGTGCCTATTCTCACAGGCGAGGCAATTGATTTGATTCTGGATAAAGGACTTGTAGACTTTGCCGGCATGAAGGAAATATTGTGGGAGGTGTTGGTCATTGTATTGGTGACAGCATTGTTTCAGTGGTTTATGAATGTGTGCAATAATAAGATTACCTATAACGTGGTGCATGATATCCGGAAAGAGGCCTTTGATAAAATTGAAATTCTGCCCCTTAAATACATTGACGGGAAATCCTACGGTGAAATTGTAAGCCGTGTCATAGCGGATGTGGATCAGTTTTCAGAAGGGCTTTTAATGGGCTTTACCCAGTTCTTTACCGGAGTTACCACCATTTTCGGAACGTTGTTTTTCATGCTTCGGTTGAATGTGGGCATTACACTCGTGGTAGTGTGCCTGACGCCGGTGTCATTATTTGTGGCGGCCTTTATTGCCAAAAGAACCTTTTCTATGTTTAAGCTACAATCGGAAACAAGAGGGGAGCAGACAGGGCTCATTGAGGAAATGATAGGAAATCAAAAGGTAGTTCAGGCGTTTGGACAGGAAGAAAAGGTGTTGGAAAGATTTGATGAAATCAATAACCGTCTGGAAGCCTGTTCCCTAAGAGCCATATTTTTTTCATCCCTTACCAATCCTTCCACCCGTTTCGTCAACGGACTGGTATATGCGGCAGTTGGCTTTTTCGGCGCATTTGCAGCTATAAAAGGGAAGATTACGGTAGGACAGTTATCCTGCTTCTTAAGCTATGCCAATCAATATACAAAGCCCTTTAATGAAATATCGGGAGTAGTGACAGAGCTGCAAAATGCTCTTGCCTGTGCAGGAAGAATATTTGAATTAATCCGGGAAGAACCACAGGTGCCGGAAGGAAAAGGAGCGCATGTATTAAAGCAGGTGGATGGAACGGTAGTGCTTCGGGATGTGTCTTTTTCCTATGAAGAAAACCGGAAGCTGATTGAACATCTGAAGCTTTCCGTAAAGCCGGGGCAGCGAATTGCCATTGTCGGACCTACAGGCTGTGGAAAAACAACGATTATAAACCTGCTTATGCGTTTTTATGATGTAAACGAGGGCAGCATTTTGGTAAATGGCATTGACATACGGAATGTAACAAGAAAAAGCTTAAGAGCCTCCTATGGCATGGTGCTTCAGGAAACATGGCTGAAATGCGGCACCATTGAGGAAAACCTGAAAATGGGTAAGCCAGAAGCAACAAGGGAAGAGGTGGTAGAGGCAGCAAAAGCAGCCCATGCCCATAGCTTTATCAAGCGTCTGCCCAAAGGCTATGATACTTATATAGCAGAAGACGGAGGCGGCTTATCCATAGGGCAAAAGCAGCTTTTATGCATTGCAAGAGTTATGCTATGCTTACCACCCATGCTTATTTTGGATGAAGCAACATCCTCGATAGATACCCGTACCGAATTAAAAATCCAAGAGGCATTTGCCAAAATGATGGAAGGAAGAACCAGCTTTATTGTGGCACACAGGCTCTCCACCATAAAAGAAGCGGATGTAATACTGGTCATGAAGGATGGCGCCATTATTGAACAGGGAACTCATGAGGAGTTGTTAAAGGAGAAAGGATTTTATTTCAAATTGTATCATAGCCAGTTTGCTATTTAAGTGGCGGAAAATGATTGAACTTTCAAAAGAACTGGGTAGACCACTTACTGATACAGAGGCAGAGGAATTTAGGATTGAGTAACTGAAAACAGCAGCCAAGAGAGCAGAGATTCGAGAGAGTCCTTGCTTTTTTTGTGGTAACAGTTCAGCCTTTTTGAGGTAGTGGCTACACGGACGCAACAGAGGGATGAGAGTGGATTGGTTTTTCGTGTTTTTGATAGCGCTTTTCCTAAACAGCCTTGGAAAGTTGCTAATACCGGACGGGTCGTCATATAGCGCCCTCCATGGCGCAATATGACTAAAATTGCCGTCCGTGGCAATTTTCCCCTAGATACCGAAAAGGCTGTTAAGGAAAAGCGCCATCAAAAACAAGAAAGCCAATCCACTCTCATCCCTCTGTTGCTGTTTTGTGGCAGGCTGTACTAGAAAAAGTTTGCTTGTTTTTAGAGTGTCTTTAACATTATCTCAAAACAGATTGATTTTGCGTTTATACATAAGCAGGTATAGGACTAAGACTTATATATAGCTTTCTCATGTATATGGATATGCATGGGACTTAATGAATAAAAAAATAATATATGAGTTTTCCAACATAGAGCTTACCGATACACAGTGGGAGACGGCAGGGCATAGGATAGTCTTCCACGTCCCCACTCCAAAGCCCCTATGCCGCACCCGTTTTATCCATCTTCACTAGAAAAGGCTGAACTGTTACTTTTTGCGCAAAAAATTTGAACGCATCACTCGACAATATTGCATAGAAATTATTTTAAGTGAAATTATTTGAAAATATTGAAGGGTTTTCCTTGGATTTTACGTTTTATGAAATGTAGGAAATTTATAGAGATAAATGAGACATACTCAAAAAAGCTGAACTGTTATAAAAATAGAAAAAAATAAAGAAAAAAATAAAGAAAAAAATAAAGAAAAAAATAAAGAAAAAAATAAAGAAAAAAATAAAGAAAAAAATAAAGAAAAAAATAATGCTATATATATTGACAAATAGAAAAAAATGTATTATTGTACCAATTAAATAATACAGCAATACACAGATGCAGCAATTGCCAGCGCATTAGTTTATACAAAAAATGGCTGATTTAAAAAATAAAGGAGAAAGGACAGGAAGCATGAATTCACTAATTGAAATTAAGGATATATGTAAGGTCTATAATCCCGGTGAAAATGAAGTGAGGGCGCTTGATCATGTATCTCTGAACATCCAAAAGGGAGAATTTGTAGCAATTATAGGACAGTCCGGTTCGGGGAAGTCTACGCTGATGAATATGTTAGGATGTCTTGATGTTCCTACCAGCGGCATTTACATATTGAACGGAAGCGATGTGTCGGATTTGACAGATGATGAGCTTTCGGATATCCGGAATCAGGAAATTGGATTTATCTTTCAGGGATTTAATTTAATTGCAGGCCTGAATGCTATGGAAAATGTGGAATTGCCACTTATTTACAGAGGGGTGGGCAAAAAGGAAAGGCACAGGCTGGCAGTGAATGCGCTGACAAAGGTTGGACTGGATCACAGGCTGGATCATAAGCCGGCAGAAATGTCAGGCGGGCAGCAGCAAAGGGTCGCCATTGCAAGAGCCATTGCTCAGGCGCCGCCGGTTATTTTAGCAGATGAGCCTACCGGAAATCTGGATTCTGCTTCTAGTAAGGAAATTATACAAATTTTAAAGGAGCTGCATAAGGAAGGAAGAACGGTAATCATCATTACCCATGATAACGAAATAGCGGCTCAGGCAAAAAGAGTCATCCGTATCAGGGATGGTAGAATTGAAAATGATTATGAAAATGAGATTTAAAAATAAATCTGTAAAAGAAAAAAGCAGAAAATAGAAATGCATTAATTATAGAAGGGAAAGGCAAAGAGGAAAAGCATATGGAAAATCAAGTAAATACAAATCCAGTAACGGAACAGAGGCCGAAGAAAACAAAGAAAAAAGGAAAAAAGAAATGGTTTATTATTGGTGGCATTGTGGTAATCGTGATTGGCTATGTGGCATTTGCCAATTTGGGTGCAAAGAATATTATCCTTCCTGTGAATGTGACTCAGGCCTTGACAGGTGATATTACCCAGACAGTGGAAAGCTCCGGTGCAGTTGCCACGGAAGAGGAAAAGGTTTATTTTGCGCAGGTAAACGGAAAGGTGAGCAGCCTGAAGGTTACACCGGGAGCTAATGTAAAAGCAGGGGACAATGTGGTTTCCTATGATTTGGAGGATTTAGAATCAGAGCTGAAAAAAGTAGAGCTGGAAGCCAAGGCAAATAGCTATGGAATTGATGCTACCGTAGCAGGCTTAAATGAATCACAGAGAAAATCCAGTGAAGCCGCTGCCAATTATGAGGAAGCGACGAAATATGTGGCACATTATAATGAATGTGTAGGGCAAATCAATGAACAGTTAGCAAAGGCAAATGAACTTTCCGGTCAGGAGGCTTCCCTGAAGGTGGAAATCAGTGAACTGGAAGCAAAGCTTGTAGAAAAGCCAAATAGTGAAAAAATTGAAAGTAAGCTATCGGAAAAGAAAAAAGAACTAAAAAGGGTAACAAAGGAACTGGGAAAATATAATATAGCAGAGCTGCAGTCTGCTCTTGAAGTGTGCTCAGGGGATCTTGCTGAATATAAGGCGCAGAAGGCACAGTATGAAGCGGCAAAGGAAGCAGATCCAACGATTGGAAGCCAGAAGGCACAGCAGTCAGCCTTAAAGGAGGTTTCCAAATTAACAACAGAAACGGCACAGCAGAATTTCAGAAAAGCGCAGGACGGAGTCGTTATAGATTTCAATGGAATTATTTCCCAAGTGGACGTGGCAGAGGGACAGATTGTGACGGAAGGCACGCCCTTATTCACATTGGAAAGTCTGGAAAATGTAAAGGCAACCATGTCCGTTTCCAAGTACGATTTGGAAAAAATCGCCATCGGCCAAAAGGCAAAGGTTACTATTAATGGAAAGGAATATGACGGAACCTTATCCGCAATCAATAAAATAGCACAGGCGAACCAATCCGGCACGCCAATGGTAAATGTGGATATTCATATTGAAAATCCGGACGATAATATTTTTCTTGGAATAGAAGCAAAGGTAAGTCTTGAAACAGCCACAAAAGAAAAAGCGCTGTTGATTCCGGTGGAATGTGTCAACTCGGATATGGATGGCGATTTTTGCTGGGCAGTGGAAAATGGCATAGTAACCCGGAAGAATATTGAAACAGGAATCTCAACAGACACCTATATAGAAATATTAAGCGGACTTAAAGAGGGGGAGCAGATAGTAACCGATATGACAGCTAATTTAGAGGAAGGCATGGAGGTTATGCCAGTGGAAGCAGAAGCAGGAGAAAATGGAGAAGAAGCCGATAATGCTCAGGCTTCTGAATAATGGGGGAAGCTACATGGCACAGTTATTTGAAAACATAAAGATGGCTCTTATGAACATTAAGAGCAATAAAGGGCGCTCCATTCTGACCATGCTGGGCATTATTATTGGAATTTCTTCTGTTATTATGATTATTTCCATTGGTAACGGCATAAAGAGTCAGGTAAACAGTGAATTGAACAGTTTTGCCGGAGGGCAGCTTTTTATTATGGGAAATGAGTTAGAGGATGGCTCCCAGATATATTTTTCAACGGATGATTTTGAAGCAGTGGTGGAAAAAATTCCCCATGTAAAAGGAGCCACGCCTAACTATGGAGCATCCGGAACAGCTTTTGGGAAAAAGGGTGAATTTAATGCTCAGATTTCAGCAGGTACAGTAGGGTTGGAATATATTTCCAACGATCCCCTTGTAAAAGGAAGGTATTTTACGGAGGCGGACTGCGAAAACTCCAATGAGGTCTGTATTCTTCGTGAAAGCAGCGCAAGGCTTATGTTTGGAACAACAGATGTGATTGGAAAAAGCTTTGAGCTTGCTATTTACGGAACCAGTATTGAAATGACTATAATTGGGATTCGTGCGGATAATGCTTCCGCATTGCTTGGCGGCATGATGAGCTACGGAAATGATACTGTGGAGTTAGAAATGCCTATTAACACATTTTGCAATAAGTTAGATTATTATATGGATGATTTTTACGGCTTTTATATTATATCAGAAGGACCTGAGTATGCCAATGATGTAGCAGCGGCAGCTATCCGCCTTATGGAGAACAGACATAATGTAAGAGGACAGAATGCTATTTATATGGAAAATTTTAATGATTCTTTGTCCCAAATCAACTCTGTTTTAAACTATATTACCGTTTTTGTGGTATTAGTGGCGGCAATTTCCCTGTTAGTGGGAGGAATCGGTGTTATGAACATCATGCTTGTGTCGGTAACAGAGCGGACAAGGGAAATTGGTATCAGAAAAGCGCTTGGCGCCAGAACAGGCTCCATTCTGCTCCAGTTTTTATCAGAATCCGCTATTATTACTTTGATTGGCGGCATCATCGGCATTATCCTTGGCGTTGCCGGAGCAGCTTTAGTATGCGGAGCCATTGGCTTTTCCGCACAGGTGCTTCCAAGTACAGTGATTATTGCTTCACTGTTCTCTTCGGCAGTAGGTATCTTTTTCGGAATATATCCTGCAAAGAGGGCGGCAAAGCTAAGTCCTATTGAGGCGCTTCGGCATGAATAGGAGATTTATGGGAAAGAGTAAGTAAAAGCTATTGATTGGAATGGTTTTTAGGGATGGCGGAGGGACGCAACAGCGGGATGAGAGTGGAGTTGCTTCGGTGTTTTGGATGGCGCTTTTTCTAAACAGCCTGTGGAGGTTTTCGGTGCCGTTCGGGGCGGCATATAGCGCCCTCCATGGCGCAATATGCCTAAAATTGCCGTCCATGGCAATTTTTCCCTAGGTAGTGGACAGGCTGTTAAGAAAAAGCGCCATCCAAAACAATGAAGCAACTCCACTCTCATCCCGCTGTTGCTGTTTTTTGGCAGGCTATACTAAAAAGATTTGATATTTCTTCAACATCATTGTAAAATGGGCTGTTGTAGCTTGCCATACGTAGAGCTTACCAATAGGTAAAGCTTATCAATATATAAGGCTTTTTTATATATTACATAGGGCTTACCGATGCACAGTGGGAGCTGGCAGGGCATAGGATAGTCTTCTGGGCCTTGGCAAAGTCGCCGGCACTTATGCACCGTATTTTGGTGCATTAGTACCGTTGCGTCTTTGCAGAGCGAGAGCGTGCCCAGAAGACTATCCTATGCCCTGCCAGCTCCCACGTCCGTTTAAAGATACACCCTAAGCCATATCCCCACCCTTAAAAATCCAAACAGTTATAAAAAAAATAAATAAAAAATAAACAGCGCAAACTTCCCTTGCGCTTTTTCTGGGAACAAGTATATAATAGAAGGAAAGTTTCCGGCATAAGGTCGGAGAAAGTAGTTGTACATGTTATTGGAGAAAGGAGCTGCTTGGTTTTATGGCAGGCGAAAGAGAAGTTTTATTTGAGTTTGATGTGCAGATGTCTACCGGGATTTTGTATGACTATCTTTTAAAGCATACGTATTCAGGGCTTCAGGGGATTTTGGCTACGATAATCGGTGGTCTGTTGATAATGAATTTTATTGCAGGCAGCAGCGTGATTTATCTGATTGCAGGAATTGTAGTCATACTATATATACCCATGAGCCTTTATTTAAGCGCCAAACGGCAGATGCTTTTAACGGAAGCATTTAAAAAGCCGCTGCATTATCGTTTCTATGAAGAAGGAATTGAGGTCTCGCAGGATGAAATTGCAGAGCTTCAACAGTGGGAGACTATGCAGAAGGCGGTTTCTTCCGGAAAAAGCATTATTGTATATACGTCGAAAGTAAAGGCTGCTATTTTTCCAAGAAAGGATATGGGAGAGCAGACTGCAAGGGTAATTGAGATTATTTCTACACATATGTCCCCTGACAAAGTGAAGATTAAACAATGATTTTGGATTATCCTTATAGAGAGAATGGCAGGTTGGGCAACGGAGAAAAAATGAAAACAATAGAAACAATAGAAAGCTTCAGTGAAGAAGAAACCTTTCAGCTTGGAAAGCGGATAGGGGAAGGTGCAAAGGAAAAGGATGTGTTTGCACTTTTAGGCGATTTAGGGGTAGGAAAGACCGTTTTCACAAAAGGGGTGGCGGAAGGGCTTTCCATTAAGGAGCCTGTAAGCAGCCCTACTTTTACGATTGTACAGGTGTATGAGGGCGGAAGGCTTCCTTTTTATCATTTTGATGTATACCGGATTGGCGATGTGGAGGAAATGGAAGAAATCGGATATGAGGATTATTTTTATGGACAAGGCATTACCTTTGTGGAATGGGCAGATTTAATAGAAGAAATCATGCCGGAATATACTACATGGATTACAATAGAAAAGAATCTGGAAAAAGGATTTGATTATCGGAAAATTACGATTCAAAAGCAACAGGAGGAAAGCTGATTATGAAAATATTAGCATTGGACAGTTCGGGATTGGTAGCAGGCATTGCAGTCATTCAGGACGAAATCATGCTTGCTTCCTATACGATTAATTATAAAAAGACACATTCCCAAACGTTGCTTCCTATGCTGGAACAGGTCTGTAAAATGATTGAGCTGGACATGGAAACCATTGATGCCATTGCGGTAGCAGCAGGACCGGGCTCCTTTACCGGGCTGCGAATCGGTTCGGCAACGGCAAAGGGACTAGGACTTGCTTTGGACAAGCCAATTGTGGAAGTTGGAACTGTGGAAGCGATTGCTTATCAGCTCTATGGCGTGGAGAAAATTATCTGCCCTATGCTGGATGCAAGAAGGAATCAGGTTTACACAGGACTCTATACCTTTCAGAATGAAAATGGAAAGTCGTCCTTTAAGACCTTGCTGAAGCAGTGTGCTGTTTCCGTGGAAGAGATTATAGGAACAGTTAACGGAATGGGAAAAGAAGTGGTTTTTTTGGGAGATGGCGTTCCGGTATACGAAGAGGTTGTAAGAGAACAGGCAAAGGTGCCATATGAGTTTGCACCAGCTTACTGCAATCGGCAAAATGCAGGCGCCCTTGGCACTTTGGCATGTGCATATTTTAAAAAAGGACAATTTGTTTCAGCAGACCAGCATAAGCCAGAATATCTGCGCATGTCTCAGGCAGAAAGAGAGCGATTGGAAAAAGAAGAAAAAAAGAAGTGATTGTATGATTACAATAGAAGAACTGGAAGAAAAGGATGTGGAAGCAGTCAGTGCTATAGAAGCAAGGGCTTTTTCCATGCCATGGTCAGCAAAGGACTTTTTACAGATGATAAATGATAAAAATGCGCTTTATCTCACCGCAAAAAACGACGGTATTCCTATAGCATGCTGCGGGGTACGCAATATTCTGGGTGATGGAGAAATTACCAATGTGGTAGTGGATGAACCCTATCGTGGAAAAGGAATCGGCAGCCGTATGCTTTCAGAGCTTTTGCAAAAAGGAAAGCAGATGGGGATTGAAGTCTTTACATTGGAAGTGCGAAAGAGTAATGAAGCAGCTATCAGCCTATATGAAAAAGCAGGCTTTATAACCGAAGGGATTCGCAAAAATTTTTACGAAAAACCTGTGGAGGATGGCTTGATTATGTGGAAGAGATAGGAAGCTCGTCTAATAATTACCGCTTGGATTTTTCCCTCATAGTCCTTATACTACATGTAGGAGAGTAAACATTGCATGATACGCAGCACAAATTTTCGACATGAAAATTTGAAAACTACATTGGGAGGAATAAGATGCGGAAATATAATGAAGAAAACCAATTAGAAAAAGTAATTTGCAATCAGTGCAAAAAGGAACTAAGAGTAGAAAATGGCATTTTAAAGGAAGGGCATTTTGAAGGAAAGCAGACATTCGGATACTTTTCTGACAAGGATGGAATGACCCATAAGTTTGATTTGTGTGAAGCATGTTATAACAAGCTTATTCAAAATTTTAAAATGCCGGTAGAAGAGATAGAAGAAAAGGAAATTTTTTAAATGCTGGATATTTGTTTACTTGGAACCGGAGGCATGATGCCTCTGCCATATAGGTGGCTGACTTCCCTTATGGCAAGATATAATGGAAGTAGTATTCTGATTGATTGTGGGGAAGGAACGCAGATTGCCATGAAGGAAAAGGGCTGGAGCCCAAAGCCCATTGATGTCATCTGCTTCACCCACTATCATGCCGATCATATAAGCGGACTGCCGGGAATGCTCCTTACTATGGGGAATGCAGAAAGGACAGAACCTCTTATATTGATTGGCCCTAAGGGACTGGAAAGAGTGGTGGGAGCTTTAAGAGTAATTGCACCGGAGCTTCCCTTTGAAATTCAATATATGGAGATTACGGAAAAAGAACAGAGCTTTCAATTTGATGGGTATCGGATTGAGGCTTTTCGTGTAAATCATAATGTGATATGCTATGGATATAGCATTGTAATTGACAGGGCTGGAAAATTTGATGTGGAAAAGGCAAAAGGACTTGGTATTGATATGAGATACTGGAATCCTTTGCAAAAGGGACAGACCATAGAAGCGGATGGAAAAATATTCACGCCTGATATGGTGCTGGGTGCAAAAAGAAAGGGCCTGAAAGTAACTTATTGTACGGATACGCGCCCAACCCAATCCATTCAGGATAACGCAAAAGGCGCCGATCTCTTTATATGTGAAGGCATGTATGGGGAACCGGACAAACAGCAGAAGGCAAAAGAGTATAAGCATATGACGTTTTATGAAGCGGCTGCCCTTGCCAAAGCTGCAGGAGTACCGGAGCTTTGGCTGACTCATTTTAGCCCGTCTCTTACAAGGCCAGAAGAATATATGCAGAAAGTACGGGAAATTTTTCCAGCAGCTTATGCGGCAAAGGACGGAAAAACAGTAGAACTAGATTTTGAAAAGGAATCCTAGAAAAGAATACAACCGCAAACCTAGTAAGCAGAAAAGGGGGATGGATATGAAAAGATTTTCAGGGAAAAAAGGATTTATAATCTTGATTTTTCTGGCATGTCTGATTGTAGGATATTATGCTTATTTGTCCAATCATAATAGTGCAAAGCAAGAAGAGGATGAGGCGGCAATTCTCAGCAATGTGGAAAAGGCTCTTTCCAGAGACTTAGAAACCAATTATCCTCCAACTCCAAGGGAAGTGATAAAATACTTCAGTGAAATATCAGAGTGCTTTTATAATGAGGACTATTCAGAAGAAAAGCTGATTAAACTGGCAAATAAAATCAGGCTTCTTTATGATGACGAGCTTGTGGCAAACCAGACAGAGGGCGAGTACATAAAACAATTAAAAGAAGACATTGAAGAATTTAATGAAAATAAAAGAACCATTTACAGCTATGCTCCATCCTCATCTATTGATGTGGAAACCTTTACAGAGGATGGGTATGAATGGGCAAGGCTTTATTGCCTTTATAACATTAAAGAAGGAGCAATGCTGAAAAAATCAAACACCCAGTTTTTATTAAGAAAGGATTCGGATGGCCATTACAAAATTTACGGCTGGAAGCTGGTAGAAACGGAATGATGGAAAAGGATATATATATTTTAGCAATTGAAAGCTCTTGTGATGAAACCGCAGCGGCAGTAGTGAAGAATGGAAGAGAGGTGTTGTCCAATGTAATATCCTCTCAAATTGAGCTGCACAAGCTTTATGGAGGCGTAGTGCCGGAAATTGCATCCAGAAAGCATATTGAGAAAATAAACCAAGTCATTGAAGAGGCGCTTTCACAAGCAGAAATGACACTGGATGAGATAACTGCAATTGCAGTCACCTATGGTCCCGGACTGGTGGGCGCCCTTTTGGTTGGGGTTGCAGAAGCAAAAGCCATTGCCTTTGCAAAAAAGAAACCTCTTTTGGGAGTGCATCATATCGAAGGGCATATTAGCGCCAATTACATAGAAAATAAACAATTAGAGCCTCCCTTTGCTTCTCTGGTAGTGTCCGGCGGGCATACACATCTGGTCATTGTAAAGGCTTATGGAGAATATGAAATTATAGGAAGAACCAGAGACGATGCGGCAGGAGAAGCTTTTGACAAGGTGGCAAGGGCCATTGGGCTGGGCTATCCGGGAGGACCTAAAATTGATAAGCTGTCAAAAGAAGGAAATCCAGATGCAATTGCATTTCCAAGGGCAAAGGTGGAAAATGCAGAGTATGATTTCAGCTTTAGCGGTTTAAAATCGGCAGTATTGAATTATTTAAATTCCTGTGAAATGAAAGGGGAAGAGATAAATAAGGCAGATGTAGCCGCTTCCTTCCAAAAAGCGGTGATTGATGTGCTGCTTGAGCATGCGCTTCATGCAGTAGAGCAATATGGATTTAAAAAGCTGGCAATAGCAGGAGGCGTTGCATCAAATTCTTCCTTAAGAGAAAGATTCCAAAAGGAATGTGAGAAAAGAAAAATCGAATTTTACTATCCCTCTCCCATTTTATGTACAGATAATGCAGCCATGATAGGCGCTGCTGCTTATTATGAATACATAAAGGGAGAGCGCAGCGGATTTGATTTGAATGCAGTGCCAAATTTGAAGCTTGGTGAGAGAGAAGGTACATAAAATGAATACAGTGGCAATTGTGTTGGCGGCAGGTCAGGGAAAACGAATGGGAAGTAAGGTGGCAAAACAATATCTGCTTTTAAAAGAAAGACCTGTGCTTTATTATACACTGAAAGCGTTTGAAGACAGCCTTATCAATTCTGTTATTCTTGTAACCAAGGAAGGGGAAGAGGATTATTGCAGGAAAGAAATTATAGAGGCTTATGGCTTAAAGAAAATTGTGGCAATTGTTTCAGGTGGACGGGAAAGATATCATTCTGTTTTCCGGGGATTGGAAGCAGTTTCAAAAAATATACCGGAATGTGAATATGTTTTCATCCATGACGGCGCAAGGCCTTTTTTAACAAATGAAATTATTTCACGGATATATGAGGAAGTGAAACGTTTCAAGGCATGTGTGGCGGGTATGCCGGTAAAAGATACAATTAAAATTGCGGATGCAGAAGGTTATGCAAAGACAACTCCGGAACGAAGTCTGGTGTGGACGGTGCAGACGCCACAGGCATTTTCCTTTTCGATTATAAGGAAAGCATATGAGCAGCTTATGAAAAATGAGGATTGTCTGAAGGAAAAAGGAATTGTTATTACGGATGATGCCATGGTGGTGGAGACTTTTACAGAAAAGAAGGTAAAGCTGGTGGAGGGGGCTTATGAGAATATTAAGATTACTACGCCGGAAGATTTGAAGATAGCGGAAGCTTTGTTGGGAGAAAAATAAGTAACAGTTCAGTTCAGCCCATAGGTGCAAAGCAGGCTTCCCACCTATGGGCTGAACTGTTACAAAAATAATGCAATTTTTGAAAAAAATATGTTGACACCGCATGGTATATTTGCTAAAATAACTCTTGCGCTGACAAAAAGAAAGTGATTTCAGGCGTTATGGAGAGGTATCGAAGTGGTCATAACGAGGCGGTCTTGAAAACCGTTTGTCCGCAAGGGCGCGTGGGTTCGAATCCCACCCTCTCCGTTTTTCATGTTTAGGACTAAGATAGGGAGAAGCTTATTGTATAGAATGGGATATGGCATAATTTTCACATAAGCTTTCACTAAAACAGCATTTGGAGAAGTACCCAAGAGGCTGAAGGGGCTCCCCTGGAAAGGGAGTAGGTCG
>JAMPFB010000001.1:479051-509922 GCA_023664735.1 Robinsoniella sp.
GCAACCGGCTCATAACCGGTCGGTCCTGGGTTCGAGTCCCCGAAGGTCCATTAGATTTATGAAGTAATAAGGTAATTCCTCATTAAATTTGAGGAAAGTAAGGCCCAGTGGCTCAGTTGGTTAGAGCGCCGCCCTGTCACGGCGGAGGTCGAGGGTTCGAGTCCCTTCTGGGTCGTTTGTCAGAAAATTTCCCCATGCAAAATCAGGGAGATGACAAAAGTAAAATTACATATCCCATGGGATCTTAGCTCAGCTGGGAGAGCATCTGCCTTACAAGCAGAGGGTCACAGGTTCGAGCCCTGTAGGTCCCATTAGAACGTTAATCGTTCTATGCCGGCGTGGCGGAACTGGCAGACGCGCAGGACTTAAAATCCTGTGGTGGCAACATCGTACCGGTTCGATTCCGGTCGCCGGCAGTATTTTTTAAGCTCAACTCTGTTTACATAAGAGTTGAGCTTTTTTATATATCGAGCATGGCACTAATTTAGCTGATGAAAGTCCACTTAAGGTATTTACTGCCAAGCGTAGTGAATCACAAGTTGATATATAAAGTGGCAAATTCAAGATATGGCTGATAGAAGAGGAATGAGTGAGGCGAATTTCATAATCAGTAAAGAATTGCTTGAAACAAGGATAAAGGACGGGAAGATTTGCTAAATCTTTTATCCTATTATTAAGAAACGTTGAAATATAAGTTGTAGAACCCTATACAAGATCAGTATGTACGGTTCAACGGGAGAGAAATAATGCTGGCCATTATTTCTCTCCTCTATTATAATTCTTTAATCTGTTTAAAAAGGTTTTTTGATATTTAAAGAAGCAAGTGGCTATTTATGTATAGAATAAAAATGTAAAAAATAGTAAAAAAACCTAGACACAATATATTACGTTTGATATAATGAATATCAAAAATATAATTTAAATTATAAAAGAGAGGAAGAGACATGGATTTTAGTGATGAGCATGTTATAGAATTAAGAAAAAATCGAATGAAGGAGGAATATTGTGATATAAAAACAGGTTTTTTTCTTGATGGTGAAGTGGTGAAGTTTGAGTCACAGATTATTTATCAAGAAAAAATGAGTATTTTGCTGCCGGAAGGATTTATTACAATGCCAAAAAAAATAGCAAAAGTAAAATATCCGTCAGAATATAGACCACAAGTAATAAAGACTGATGATACAGGAATGGTAAATATGACTTTTAACCTATTTGATAGAAATATTTTGCCACAGCAGATAAAAGGAGCTACCCAGACAATAAAAAAAGGAATACGAAATATGTATCCTGCTAATATTTTTTTTGAAGAAGAAATGTTTGAAATGGGTGATACGGTGTGTTGCTGGTTTGATTATAAGAGCCATGCAATGGATGGAGCTATCTATAACTTATTGTATGTTACTTCCATTGAAGGAAAGGTTTTACAGGGTACGTTTAACTGCAGATTTGTGAAAATGAATGTATGGCGGGAAGCAGTAATCCAGATGGTGCATTCAATTACAGATTTGACAAAAAGGGAAGCATAGGGGAAAGGATAGAGATATATGAGAGAGGTATATATAAAAATAGAGGGGTATCATCTTTTGGATGTAAAAGAGTGTACTATATACCAGTGTGTAAATGAACATGGAGTTGCTAAAATTGCTGGACATATTGCAGATAATGAGGAGGAAGCATGCTTTAGAAAAGGTCTGGTAGATGAACGGGCAAGAATACTTGGCATTGATGAAATGGGATGTGAATTCACATTGTTTGAAGGAATTATTTCACAATGTATAATAAAATGCACGGAACGGACTAAAATGTTAGAGTTGGAGTTAAAAAGTTCCTCTTATTTGATGGATATTGATGTACATATAAGATCCTTTCAGGATAAGAGCATTACTTATAATGCAGTTGTAAATGAAATAATGAATTGTTATTCAAAGGCATCAGTAAGAATGGAAACTAATGCGGAAATGGCAATAAAAAAGTATCTTGTTCAATACAAAGAAACAGATTGGGAGTTTTTAAAGCGTGTGGCTTCAAGAATGAAAACATGTATCATACCAAACGCAGTGGAAGCAGGAATACGGTTGCTGTTTGGCCTAATGGAAAATACTATGGCACCGGAAATAATTTGCGAAGAATATAAGCTGGGGAGTGAAAAAGGACAACGTTATTATTCTGTAAAAAGCAGAGACTATTTTGCATTGGGAACCCAGGTACAGTTTAAAGGGATAAAATATTATGTTTATCAGGCTGATTCAAAACTGGAAGGTGCTGAATTATATCACTCTTATGTTTTGAAAAGTCAAAAAGGTTTTTTATGTGAAGAGTTTGAAAATGATAAAATTGCTGGAGTATCTTTGGAAGGGCATATTGCAGATGTGAAAGAGGATAAGGTACAGGTGAAACTGGCGCAGGATACGCTATCAAACACAAAAAAATGGTTTGCTTATGCAACGATATATTCGTCTCCGGATGGTACTGGTTGGTATTGTATGCCAGAAAATGGAGATAGAATAAGAGTGTATTTTCCAAATTCATCAGAGGAAAATGCATATGTTATGAGTTCTGTTCATGTAGGAGATATGGGAACTGAAGGAATTAGTGCAAGAAGTAATCCGGATGAGAAATCCATCAAGAGCAAATATGGAAAAGAAATTTTATTTAAACCAGATTCATTACTGATAACAAATAATAATGGAATGTCAATTGAAATTAATGATAATGAAGGAATTAGTATTACCAGTGACAAGAAAATTGAAATGACGGCACAGGAAGGCATTCAGATTGTAAGTGTGAATGATGCTGTTAGAATGATTGCAAAAGAACAGTTATTGCTGCAACAGAATGAATCTTATATTTCTATAAAGGATGATATTGTAATGGACGGTGGGCAGGTAAAAATGGTCTAGGTGGGGAATAATCTAATGACGGAAAAGAAAATAAGAGAAATTATTGAAATTACAGATAAATTTCTTCCAAAGAGATTTGAGAAAAATCTGGCAGAAATAAAAGATAATTACAAAAAAAATCCAATGATATATGCAAAGGGATATTTAGATAGCTTAAAGAATTTATTTACGGAAACAAAAAAGCTTCAGGAGGAAGGGAAAAAGGGAAAAGTAGCATATATTTCTTTTTCGTTTTTGTATAGTAGCGCATTGTTAAATAAAAACGGATTAAGAATAGATATATACGATAAGGATTTTTATTTAGACAAGCAGGAGGTGTCTGATTTTTGGGAGCCGTTAGAGATTTTTAGATATGTGAAAGAAGATATGAAGTATGTGGAAAGGTATCTGGGCAGTTCTTATATACCAATCAAGCCCCATGAACGTGTTGAATTGTATAATAGTTATTTGATAAATTATTATCAGGTTACGATGCAGGTTTTGTTAGAACTGGTAAAGGGTATAGAAAAGATGAGTAGTTTTAATGAAATGCGGAAAGAAAGAAAAGTAGAAGTTACATTTGGTGAATATATGGATAAGTTTCAATGTATTCATACGATTTAGGAAGAGGATAGATAGGTGGAATATTATTGTTTGACAATTGATAAAAGGTATTCAGAAGCACCGGTAATAAAAAACTGGACTGGAAAAATCCAAAGGGAATATATAACAGAGGAAAAGTCATATTTATTACAACAGAGAGAGTTATTGGAAATAGTGGAAAATAAAAATGTATTTTTTACAGATATTGTGGTATTTCCATTTTTTCTAGTGTCAGATATGTGCAAAAATGTGATTTCTTTGTATGAACCAAAGACAAAATTTAAGCAAATTGTACTAATGGAAATGAAAACAAGTAAATATCAGGTGTATCATCTTCCGATTTTGAAGAAGATTCATGGCATGGAAACCGTTAGAAAGGTTGGAAAAATAAGCATAAAAGAAAGCAAATTGATGGTTCGTAAAGATGATATAGAAAATCTAGGGATTTTTCAGGTAGAGACAAATGGAAAAACAAATACGATTATTCGCCTTGATGTACTTGAAAGTATGCTTAGGAGAGGCGCAAAAGGTATTGGTATTCGGGAAATCGAATTAGAAAGGTAACATGAGAATGGATGTAAAGGAAGAAGAATTAATTGAGCAGTTAGTAGATGCCTTGTGGGAAGAACGTCAGGCTGAACTTGAGGAATATTTAAGAGATGCGGTTTCAGCGGAAGTTAAAGCAGAAATGGAAGAAGAAAGAAAACAGGAAATGCAGGAACGTGCAAATGCAGGACCTTCTTTTGTGGATCCTGACCAGATACCGGATTATGAGAAAGAAGCTAAGGAAAAACAACAGGAAGAGGAGCGGCGTATTGAGCAGAAGCAAAAGGAAGTATTAGAGGAAATGAATATAGTCTGTGAGGAACATTTGGTTCGTGGGGCGATGCTTCGCTGTAAATGCGGAAGCCATTGCCGCAGATTGAATCTTCCGCTAATGCATGGATATATGGAAGCGAAACGTCCTTTGGTAAATGCCGAGGATTCCATAGCAGGAGAAAATGATAATATTCCATACTTTGGTGTCTGCTCAAGTGGAACAAATGATAGCGGTGCAGAAACGGTATTCTTAAAAAAAGATTATGAGAGAGATATTTTGGGAAGAAAAGTGTCAGAGGAGACAGAAGGAAATGTAAAAGGAAAATGTTGTACACCGGTTATATTAGGTTCATGGCAGAATGTGCAGGAGGGAACAATCATTGATGGAGCACCGGCAATTACCCCATCTTCTTTTCTGGTTTGCAAATATGGAGGAATTATTGAGGCATTAGATTCAGGACAGCATGATGAGGAAACAATAATAGAGGAAGTAAAATCATGAATATAATCGAATATGAACACTTAAAAATAATAGGAGGCTTTGAGGGATGTACAATCATGAAATGTGAGGTATTGTCAAAAGTAAATGCTCATGCTAAGGCAGAAATTACCCTTAAGCCAAAGGACGGTAAAATGCCGGAAGAATTGCAAAGGGTTGTCAGCAATGAAAATATATCTTTATGTGACTTAAAAAATAAAGTTACTTTATTTACAGGAAAGATTCAAAAAGTGGAATTAAATGCAGAAGGAGGCTATTCGGAAATTATTGTTTTTGCAATTTCCCATAGCATTGACTTGGATATGGAAAAGAGGTCAAGGAGTTTTCAAGATATCGGAATGACATATGAAGAACTGGTTGAACTGGTGGCGCAAGATGAAAATAGAGCAATGATTTTCTGTGGGAAAGAGTGTAAAAAGAAAATTGAAAGAATTTATATCCAGTACAAGGAAACGAATTGGGAATTTCTAAAGCGAATTGCTGGGGAATTAGGAATTTCGCTTTTGGTGGATATGACGAAGGAAACTCCGGTTGTTTATATGGGAACATGTAATATAACGGAAGAGGCAGAATTTAAAGATTTAGAGTATTCGTATGGGATTTCATCACTATACTATACATCAGGTGGTGCAGGGTGTAATTTTGGAAAAGCCGATTTTATTTTTTATGATATAAATTCTTATGGGAATTATATGCTTGGCGCAAAGGTTACATATAAAAGCGGAATATTCCGGATATGCGAAAAGTCTTTTCGGTTGGAAAGAGGTCAATTATGTTTTTCTTATAGAATTGGAAAGAAAGGACTTTTGTTTACAAGGCAATATGAAAATGAAAGCCTGGCAGGCGTAACTTTGTGTGGAAAAGTAATGAAAACAGAAAAAGAATCACTAAAAATTCATTTGGACATAGATGAAAAACAGGAAGAAGAAACAGCCTTTCTGTTTGAGTGGACGCCTCTGTCAGGAAATATGATGTATTGCATGCCGAAGGTTGGGACAAAGGTTCATGTATATTTTGCGGAAGGGAATGAGGACAGTGCAAGGGTAGTCAGTTGTGTTGGGGAAGAGCAGGAAAGTATTTCATCAGGACGTGGAGCCTCGTATCGGGCATTTACCTCGGAACATGGAAAACAAATGGAATTAACGCCAGATGCAAGCCAGTTTTCCACAGATGGGACAGATGGAAGTGAAAAAAGCGAAGTGGCATTAAAAGATGGCTTGGGAATGCTTTTTTCCAGTGCGCATATGATAGCGGTTTTCGCCCAGGGAGAAATAAAGCTGGAGGGCGAAACAATTTTGGAAAATGCCCTGACTGTGGTGCAGCTGATTCAGACCGGAGAAGTGGTGTCAGAAGCAGCGATTCAGAATCCTAAGGCAGATATTGAGATTGCAGGAAATGAGGAATACTTTGGCGAAAATGTATATGTAGAAGCTCATGGAGAACGAATGGTATGTGAGCCTTTTGAAGATGCCCCTCAGGAGGGCGAATTTGACTGGGGAGGTTTAATTGAGAATGTATTATTTGGGGTAGTAGTTGTAGCGGTAGCTGCAGTAGCAATTGCTGCAACCGCTGTTACATTAGGTGCAGGAGCACCATTTCCCGCTATTTTTCTAGCTGGCGTTATTGGTGGAATGGTAGGGGTGGGATGTCTGGCGTGGAGTGACATCTCGTCGGGCAATGTCAGTGAAAAAGGAAGATATGGCATCAAAGGCTTTACCGGAGCATTAAGCGGGGCGCTTGCAGTGGCCTGTGGGCCAACTGCAATGAGTCATGGGTTAAAGAAATACGTTATTGAGTGTGCTTTAACAGGAGCATGGACATCCGCTTTAGGAAATGCCACAGAGCAGTTTTTGGAATGTGGGATGTATGGTGATGAAATGCAGTTGGGTGAGCTTGTTTATAGTACAATTGCAGGAGGTGTTTTTAGCGCCTTTGCAGGAGCTTTATCTTATGGAATTACAAGCTTTTCAAAGTCCTTTAAGGATTTTTCGAATTTAAGTGATAATAAACTGTTCCGTGAAATACGAGGTTACATAAATTCAAACAAGGTTGAACGTTATATTCGCAATGTAGCAAAAGCTTGTGGCTATAAAGGAACATTAGCGACGAGAGCGGAAGCACTTGCATGGGCAAGGGAGAATGCCCGTTCTATGGTAATGACGTTAGGCGGAGCGAAGGCTTTAAAGGTGACATTGGATACACTTGGGATTGAGATTCCAACTTCCGGGCTTCTATCTAATTTTGTGAGCGGAGTATTTTTAAAAGAAGATGAAGATACAGAGAATTCCCTGAAAATTGTGCAAAAATATATTGAACAGTATGGGTATTAGGAGAGGAAAATATATGAAAATTAGCAGATGGAAAATGATATGGGGACTAAAGGAAGAGCTATTTAACGTTTTTACGTTTTATTTGGTGATGGCTGCAGGAATTATATTCCTTTATATAGAGCATTTTAGTAGAAAATCAATTATTTTTGTGAGCGTGTCTGAGGGGACAATGGTTTTCTTATATGTAACAGGCTTATTTGGTTATATAATAGATATTATATTAAAAAATATAGGAGAAACTGGTTGGATTTTGGAGAAAAATATTAAATACGTAAGCGATATTCCGGGCTCTTGCTGGCGTATTTTGGGTTGTGAAATAAAGGTGTTTGAAGAGGGGGAAAAAACTAAAAAATTGAAAGTTTATAAAAAATTAGCGCCCTGGCCGGAAGGTGTCATAAGTCAGTATAAAATCTATTACCTGAGAATTTGTAAGGCGGTAGTTGGCTGGGAAGTGGTAAGGGCTGAGAAAGAGAAAATCAATTTAAGCAGAAAACCGAGAAAGAGCAAGTAGGAGTCGACAATTTAGAGTACTGTAATATTGGATTATAGTAAAACGTGCAGGATATTTGCCCGTCTGCAAGGTGGATTTTGGATGGTGGAGCTGTGGCGGTTGTTATATCGAAGGCTCCGCTTGTTGGAATATGCCATATGATGTACGATTGGAAAATCTATGTTTTGACTGAACTCTCTTTGTTGGGGGAGTCCTTGCTTTATTTATACCAGTACACACTAGGAAATGCAGTCCAATCATCTTTGAGAGCCATTTATGCAAACATGTTACCAGCTAAACCAGTATATCTTACAATAATTGTACAAGTTCTTTCTTTTCAGATAGTTTCATCTTCATCAAAGGCTGTGATGGGAAAAAAGCAATAGCTTCATAATAATATTTATACGTGTAACACTAATCGGATATTTTTCGTATTTGTCTGCACACTATTTTTTGAAAGGCATTTCATCCCTTATCCAATTTCCATATTAAAAAAAGTAAATAAGTATCAATATGGCAATACCTATAATCAAAAGCAGCATAGCACAACTAATAAGTTTCTTTTCTGGCTGCCGATGTGCTTCGGAGTGGAGCGGAACATACTGAACTGTTGGCAGCATTTTCGACTTAGTAGGTTTTGAGTTGGAGTTAAACTTGGTTTTTTTATAATATAACGCAAGCGGATCGGTTTGATTCATAATACGTTGATAAAATTCGTCAATCCAAGTTATATCATTGTCTGAACACATATTTTCTTCGTTGGCATAATTTTCATGGGCAATTTGATTTCGTATGTACCTATAATGTTTAAGCTTCAAATAGTCTGTATTCCATTCTGCAACATAATATTTTCCATTTTTTTCTTGTTTCATATCTTCAATATAGCCAGTGACACCGATGCCATTCATATCTTTACACAGGTTATCGAGATATTTATATGACCTCATAAATCCCATAAAATTTTCTCCCTATATGCAATTATACGTAGGTTTATGCTGAAAAGTAATCGGAGACAAAAATCCGATTTGCTACTGGATTCATTATACGTTATTCTATTGGAAAAGTATAGTCAGGTCTCGTAAAGCCTGTGTGAATGAAAATAGTTTGCAGGGAGGGCGAATGTAGTTTTTCTGTAATGGCTGGAATTGGCTTTGTATTTAAAGGCTGGGTGGAAATATCCATCCAATTCTCCTTAAAAAAAGAGCACTAGACAAAAAAGAACAGGCTTGTTAAAATATGAAGTAACTAAGGAAAACAAAGGAGCGGCAATATGAACGAAAACAAGGATTTCAAACCATTTGTACCGGCAGATAAAACAATGCCGGAATTTACAGTAACTTCTATTTTACTGGGAGTCCTGCTGGCAGTTGTTTTTGGCGGAGCCAATGCATATTTGGGACTAAGAGTGGGAATGACCGTGTCGGCTTCCATACCGGCGGCAGTTATCTCCATGGGAATCATCCGGGTGATTCTGAAAAAGGATTCCATTTTGGAAAACAATATGGTTCAGACAATTGGTTCTGCAGGAGAATCAGTAGCGGCAGGGGCCATTTTTACATTGCCTGCATTATTTTTGTGGGCGGATGAATGGAAGACGGCAGCGCCGTCTTTAGTGGAGATTGCGGTAATCGCTTTTATAGGAGGTGCACTTGGCATACTGTTTATGGTGCCTCTTAGAAAGGCATTGATTGTTCAGGAGCATGGAACGCTTCCTTATCCGGAAGGAAAAGCCTGTGCGGAAGTGTTAGTGGCAGGTGAGGAAGGCGGAGCAAAGGCTTCCACAGTATTTGCAGGTCTTGGCATTTCAGTAGCTTACAAATTCATTACGGATGGACTGAAAGCATTTCCAAGTGAGGTTCATTATGAAATCCCTGCATACAAAGGCTCCGGTATTGGTATGGATGTACTGCCGGCGCTTTTAGGAGTGGGATATATATGTGGCCCAAAAATTTCTTCTTATTTATTTTGTGGAGGAATATTGGGTTGGTTTGTCCTGATGCCTTTAATGGTATTGTTTGGCGGTAATATTACTTTATTCCCGGCAGATGTCAGTGTGGCAGAATTATACGCAACAAAAGGTTCTATGGGGATTTGGTCCAATTATATCAAATACATTGGTGCAGGTGCAGTTGCCTGTGGAGGAGTAATCAGTCTGGTAAAATCTCTGCCATTGATTATAACTACCTTCCGGGATGCCTTAAAGGGATTCGGAAAGGGAGTGAAATCTGATGAGCGTACCAATCAGGATTTGGATATTAAGTTTATATTAGGCGGCATACTTCTGTTAGCTCTTGCTATCTGGCTTGTGCCTGTAATACCTATTAATTTATTTGGTGCAATTTTGGTAGTTGTTTTTGGTTTCTTTTTTGCTACGGTTTCCTCAAGGATGGTAGGTCTTGTAGGTAGCAGTAATAATCCGGTTTCCGGTATGACGATTGCCACATTATTAGTGTCATCCCTTGCCCTGAAGGCAACAGGAATGGTGGGACAGGCAGGCATGACGGCAGCTATAGCAATTGGCGGCGTAATTTGCATTGTGGCAGCCATTGCAGGAGATACTTCACAGGATTTGAAAACAGGCTATATTTTAGGCGCTACCCCTAAAAGACAGCAGATAGGTGAGATTATTGGTGTATTTGCAGCTTCTATCGCAATTGGTGGCGTATTGTATTTATTGAATTCAGCATGGGGCTATGGTTCTACAGAGCTTCCGGCGCCGCAGGCTACCTTGATGAAGATGATTGTAGAAGGGGTTATGGGTGGCAATCTTCCATGGACATTGGTAGGAATCGGTGCATTTATTGCCATTGTGGTGGAAATTTTAGGAATTCCTGTGCTTCCTTTTGCAATCGGACTTTATCTGCCGATTCACTTAAGCACTCCTATGATGGTAGGCGGTATTGTAAAGTGGTTTATAGAAAAGAAAAAAGATTTGAATGAAAAGAAAAAGAAAGAGGTTTCTGAAAATGGCGTCCTTTACTGTTCAGGCTTGATTGCCGGAGAAGGATTAGTTGGTATCCTGTTGGCAATTCTGGCAATTATACCTGTGAGTGAGAAAGAGGCAGTAGGAGATGTGCTGGGAGGATTTCTTCCAAATCTTCTGCCTGTTTTGGCGGACTCCAACATTGGAAATATAATTGGATTGGTAGCATTTGGTTTACTGACATTTTCGCTTTGGAAATTCTGCTTTCGCAAGAGCAAAAAGCCTGACAGGTAAAAGGAGCAGCATGTGAGGAAGAACAAAAAGAATTTTATGGATTTGGTTCCGGTCTGCAATCCGGCTTATACGTGGGATGTGGATAAGCTGGGCAAGGTTACGGTTCATGTGGTAAATAAAGGTTTTTACAATTGGATTGCCCAGAAATTGTTTAAAAGACCGAGAATCAGCCATATTGATTTAGACCAATATGGAAGCTTCGTGTGGCAGCAAATGGATGGACAAAGAAGTGTCTTTGAAATTTCAAAGCTGGTGGAGAAACATTTCGGGAAAGAGGCTGAGCCGGTCATAGACCGGCTGGTAGCCTTTTTCCGGATTTTATATCAAAATAAATTTATTGGATATGTGAAGAAAGCCTAATCTTGTAGCTTTTAGAATAATCTTTTATTGTGGGCTGAACTGTTATTATTGCGGCTGTAAAAAATAGGTTTTGCTTTTTTTATATAAATATTTATGTTATGCTGATATATATGAAGTGGGTTTTGCAAAAAAGAATAAAGTAGTTTAATATTATACGAGGAAGGAGAAGAATATGGGAAGAGCAGGCAGCGGTGGCGGGGGAAGAGCCGGTTCCGGAGGACATAGTGCTGGAAGAACAGGCGGCGGTCACAGAGTAGGAGGAACACATAGTGGTGGAAGCCGGGCGGGAAGCGGAAGTTTTGGTGGCAGTTCACGGGCGTCAGGAGGAGGTCCGGGAATGCCTCCACCACGCCAGAGGGGAGGTCCGGGGATGCCACCACCACACCACGGGGGAGGTCCGGGAATGCCGCCACCACGCCACAGAGGAGGTCCGGGAATGCCGCCACCTCCACCACCATATGGAGGTGGGTATCGAGAACGCCCGCCACGTCGGAGCGGCGGATGCCTGACGAATATTATAGCGGTTGTTATTGTACTTATTATTTTGCTTATAGCATTTTTTAATGGTTTCAATTCTACAAGAAGAACAAGCGACGTTTCTTCCTCAGGCAGTCAAAGCAGTACGATTGTAAGAGAAAAACTGGATACAAACAACGCTTACATAAACGATTGCATAATAGACGAGCTGGGATGGTTTGACAGTGTATCAAAGACAGAGAGCCGATTAAAGGGCTTTTGGGAAGAGACAGGCATCCAGCCTTATATTATTTTGCGGGATTATGATGCAAGCCTTAGCACTGATTCACAAAAAGAGCAGTGGGCAGCAGATTATTATGAGGAAAATTTTGATACGGAAAATATTTTCTTATTTGTATATTTCGCAGAAGAAGATACAGACAATGATGTGGGTTATATGGCATATGCAAACGGATATCAGACATCATCGGTTATGGATTCAGAAGCCATAGAAATTTTCTGGAATAATATAGACAAATATTGGTATACAGATTTGTCTACAGATGATTTAATGGTAAATGCTTTTCTTGATACAGCAAATACGATTATGCATGTATCTACTACTGGAAAAGATATTTTTAAATGGACGCTTATTTTAGCTGTTGTTATTCTGGTGGGAGTAATCATTATCAAACTTCTCAAACAGAAGAATCAACGTGCGAAAGAAAAGGCAGAGGAAGATCAAAGAATCTTAAATACTCCGATTCATGATATTGCAAAGGATGATTTGGAGAATAAATACCTATAAACAACAGTGAAAATGAAAGGAAGGTAAAGAAATATGGGATTAGCAGACACGTTGGCAAGGATTCCAAAGATTTTGGAGGCAAATATCAATGCGCTTTTAGACAGATGCGAGGATCCGGCAAAGATGATAGACCAGCTTTTGATTGATTACAAGAGAGATTTGGCTGATGTAAAGCGGGATACAGCAGCTGTTATGGCAGATGTGAAGCTGGCAGAAAAGAAGCTGGCAGAATGTGATGCAGACATTGCAAGAAAGCAGAAAGCAGCGGAAAATGCGCTTAAGGTTGGTAATGAAGGTGATGCCCGCACCCTTCTTGCAGCAAAGCAGAGCCTTGAGGTTACCCGTGAGAGCCTGCTCCAGAATTTATCAGTGACACAGAGAAATGCTGAGATGATGCAGGAGGGCTATAATAAGCTGGTTCGTAATATTGAGGAGCTTGAGAGCAGAAAAGATGCTGCAAAAGCAAAGATTTCCATGGCAAAGGCACAGGAACAAATCAATAAGACGGCAGCCAAAGCTAACAGCACCATTAACATGGATGCATTTAATAAGTATGAGCAGAAAGCAGAAAGAATGCTTGCAGAGGCAAATGCTACAGCCCAGCTTGATGCGGAGACGGTTTCCGTAGAAGACATGACTGCAAGATACACAAGCAGCGCCGAATCGGCATCGGTAGATGAAGAGCTTGCAGCGTTGAAGACCAAATTGGGATTAGAATAATGTTGGAATGATATTTGGCAGGCGGAGGATACTCTGCCTGCCAGTTTTTTTTAAATATATATTGGAGCTGAATGTATGGGACAATTAGAGCTAAGGGAATTGATTGAGTTGTCAGATGAAATCTGTGAAGCACTTACGAAGATAAACGTAGGCAATATTTTGGCGGAGAAGACCACATTAAAGGAATATCTTCATAATGATTTGCTGAAGTTTGCTGTACTTTTAGCGGATGCGGACGGTAGGATAGAAGAAAATGAGGTTAAAATCATACGTGAGTATTTAAAAATCAGGACGGATGAAAAGGAATTAAGTAATATTAAGAGTCGCGAGCATATAAATGACCGCTTTGTGGATGAAGTGCCAGGAAGCCTTAAGTATGCTGTCTTGGCTGATGCCGGACATAAGCTGAATCCGGATTCCTATAAAGGTCAGAAGGCTATGGTATTTTATGATACGTTCAAGCTTTTGGGACAGACTATTCTGGCTTTAAGTCCACGGGATGTAAGCGATGTAACCAGCCTGAAATTTACTCTATATATGGATCATATGGAAAAATTCATAAAAGAGCTTGGGGTATGGTATGCGGGAAATCAAAAAATTTACAAGCCTGCCATGCCTGCAGTGGCTGATTCAGAGACAGAAAAGGAAAAGGCAGAGAAATTAGAAGAATTGCTGGAAAATCTAAATGCGCTGACGGGACTTGAGAACGTAAAGCATCAGGTTGGCAGTCTGGTAAATCTTATCCGTGTTCAGAAAATGCGGGAAAGTCAGGGAATGAAGACCACGGATGTATCGAAGCATATGGTATTCATGGGAAATCCCGGTACAGGTAAAACAACAGTGGCACGGATGCTGGCAGAAATTTATAAATATCTGGGTGTTATAAGAAATGGTCAGCTTATCGAGGTTGACCGCTCCGGGCTGGTGCGGGGATATGTGGGGCAGACAGCGGCAAGGGTGCAGGAAGTAGTAGAGGAAGCGCTTGGAGGCATTCTTTTTATAGATGAGGCTTATACATTGACTGTAAATAAAGGGGAAGGAGATTTCGGGCAGGAAGCGGTTGATACGTTGTTGAAAGCAATGGAAGATTACCGGAAGGACTTGATTGTTATTGTGGCAGGATATACAAATCTGATGGATCAGTTTTTGGACTCCAATCCGGGTCTTCGTTCCAGATTCAGCAATTTTATTCATTTTGATGATTATACAGCTGAGGAAATGATGGATATCCTGAAAAAGAATCTGTTGGAGCAGGAATATAAGCTGTCCCCGGATGCAGAGAAAAAGGCACTTTGGATGCTGCAGGAGCGAGTTGCCCATAAACCGGACAACTTTGCCAATGCAAGAGATGTCCGGAACTTTATGGAGCATGCAATCTCAAATCAGGCTTCAAGAATTGTGAAGCTGGAAAATGCAAAAGAGAATAAAGAAATTCTTGGAACCATAGAAGAGGAGGATTTGCAGGAATTTGGGTAAAGCAATGTTAATCATGTGCCTCTAAAATGCTTTCTAAATCCAGCCCGTATTGGCTGGCAATATCTTTGGCATAGCTTAGTCCTTCCGGAGTAGTGCGGGCAATTTTGTAGCTTCTGGTGCCATCTGTTTTATTTTCCATAAGAGCTATCAGGTTGTCTATTTTACCTATATTTTTTGGATGGGAGTTATAATCATCAATCTGTTGGGGCAAATCATGAATGTGGGTAACGAAAATGCCCCCGCAACCGATGATGCCGATTCCGGTCAGTACTTCTGAAGCGATATAGCCTGCTTCCAAGCCGCTTGTGCTGGAAAAGGACTCGTCCATCAATAGCATATCTGTATCAGCAAGCTGTTTCATAATTTTTCCCAGACGGGCGCACTCGCTTTCTAAACGCCCCTTTCCGTAATTATTTTCATCCGAGGAGGGAAAGTGGGTAAAAATGCCGGTTACCGGACTCATAAGGGCACTCTTTGCAGGAACGAAAAGACCAAGCTGAAAAAGAGCTTGTGCCATTCCAACGGAATAGGCAAAGATGGATTTTCCGCCATGGTTGGGACCTGTAACCAGATAGAAGCGTCCCTTTTCATCAAAGGTAAAGTCATTTGAAACGATAGAATGTTCAATGGACTTTCTGGCAAGTATGGGATTGTAGACTCCTTTTAATTCACATTTCTTTTCCTGTATGGAGGCTATTTGGGGACGGCACATAGGAAAGCCTTTTTCTTTCATGGCGAGAATGAATTTTACACCTGCTGTTAAAAAACGTATATCATCCAGCAGAGCAGTAAAATAGGAAGTATTTACGCTGAAATATTTTTGAAGCGCCGGCTCAAAGTCCCGAATGGATTTCATGAAAATAGTGTTGAAGGAGGAACGAATGGAATAATTCAGTGCTTTTAATTCCTCTCCATGAAGTCCTTTCGTTAAAGGATAAAGGGGAGAAATAAGAGAATTGGTATCCATGGGGTTCTTTTTTAGCAATTTTTCCATCAGGGTGCCGGGATGAAAGGGCTTTTCCTGAATGGAAATGATTCCTGCTTCTTTTACCCGGAGGGTTTCATCCAGATTTAACCCAATGGTAACACTCTTAATGCCGCCAAAATGGATGTTTGTCTTTGCCAGCTCTTTACGGAGATTTTCATATTCTTCCCCTTTTGAAATAGAAAAAATCTTGTCCCGAAAGGCAAGCATACCCTGAGAATGCAGGGAAAGCCCTTCCAGCCCATTGGCAAACAGGTCTATGATTTCCTGATACATTTCCAGATAGCGGATAGAGCTTAGGGCGGATTCCACGGAATAATCGCTGCTCATGGCACGCCTAAGGTCATGGATGTTCTGTATCATATAGATAGACTTGCAGAATATTTCATACAATGCCGGATTGTCTACCAGATCCTCCACTATGGCAAGCCGATAAGAAAGCACCGTAGTATCGGTCGTGAAGTAATCTTGTAAAGAAAGGTCGTGAAAGCCCTTGTGACTTTCTTTAATTAGGACTATCATATCATCGATTTGCAAAGGATGGATGAATTGAAAGTCCTTTAGAGTAGCTTCTTTGCTTTGGTCATAATCAGGTGGGTATAAAAGACGTTGTTCGGCTGGCATAGGAGTACCTTCTTTCTTTTGGAGTGGTTTTTATTATTATAATATGAATGGGATGTGAAAAAAAGAGGAATGATGAAAAATTTAGGACAACCAGATTCTTTTAGTTACTATTTACGGTTTGGGTGCGCTTATAGTAACAATAAAAGGTTCAAAGTAAGTAACAGTTCAGTCCACAGGCGCAGAGAGGGTTTTATGCAGAGCATATTTTCTGCGTCGCCACGCTTTCGCTCTATAAAAACGCAACAGTGCTAAGCTCGAAAATACCTCGCTAAGCGCTGGCGTTTTTATAAGGGCTCCTTCAGAAAATATGCTCTGCATAAAACCCTCCCTGCGCCTGTGGGCTGAACTGTTACCAAAGTATTGCGTTCTCGAACAATTAGATTGTGATTCCGACACCTCTATGATATACTATAAACTGTAGATGAAATTAATCGTAAGTGAAAATATAGCCATTCAATTGCTTCTTCCCCAAAAGCTCAAAGAACAGTATACTTTCAAGACAGAAGCAGCTCTTGCCATTTTGAAATTTATGGAGGCAAGAAAGATATGAAGCGTTTAGAAGCTGAAATTATTGATTATTATAATACCGAAGTTATTCAAATGATTGTAGAAAAGTATGGATATAGTCAGATGGATGCACTTAGAGTGTTCGTCTTTTCCAAAACACACGAAATGCTTGAAAATGAGGAATGTGGTCTGACGTCATTCGGTGCAGGCGCAATATTTGACATATGGGAAAACGAAAAAGTTACTGGCGATCCGAGAAATTCTGTTTATATAAGAGGTGAGTAAAATGTCAGAAGAAATGAGATTTTTTATATATTTGCTTGAATTTTATGCAGCATATAAAGACAAGAAAACTGGCGATATTCTAAAAGAATGGGATGAACACGGAATCACGCAGACAATTTTTAATAACTATTGGGGCTATCATACCGAGCGGATTGAAAACGCCTATATGGATATTGATAGCTTGCTTGCTACAGGAAAACATGTATGGGACTACAGTATATGGAATAGTAACAGTTCAGCCACAGGCATAGAGAAAGGGGCACACAGAGCATGTTTTCTAAAGGAGCCCTTATAAAAACGCCAGCGCTTAGCGAGGTATTTTCGAGCTTAGCGCTGCTGCGTTTTTATAGAGCGAGAGCGTGGCGACGTAGAAAACATGCTCTGTGTGCCCCTTTCTCTATGCCTGTGGCTGAACTGTTACGTGGACTACGAAAATCCCATAGAAATGACTTGTATTTTCCCCATGAAATGGATTATAATACAATATGGAAAGCAAAGGAGCTTTGTAAAACGGAACCCCGATTTTACAGAGCCTTTTGTTTGTATGTTAGAAACAGGCGATTGTGAGGGAGAAGAAAATGAAATGTATCTCATGGAATGTAAACGGTCTCAGAGCCTGCGTGGGAAAAGGATTTTTAGAGGCTGTAAAAGCTTTGGATGCAGATATTTTTTGCATACAGGAAACCAAGCTGCAAAAAGGACAGATTGATTTGGAGCTGGAGGGCTATTACCAATACTGGAATTATGCGGAGAAAAAAGGGTATTCTGGAACGGCGGTCTTTACAAAAAAAGAGCCATTGGCTGTAAGCACAGGCATAGGGAAGGAAGAGCATGACAAGGAAGGAAGAGTCATTACATTGGAGTATGAGTCTTTTTATTTTGTGACAGTCTATACGCCCAACTCAGGAGAAGGGTTGAAAAGACTGGATTACCGTATGCTTTGGGAAGCGGAATTTCTTGCTTATATAAAGAGGCTGGAGGAAAGGAAGCCGGTGATTTTTTGTGGAGACCTGAATGTGGCACATAAGGAAATAGATCTGAAAAATCCCAAAACGAACCGGAAAAATGCAGGATTTACAGATGAGGAGAGAGAAAAGTTCACAGAGCTTTTAGATGCCGGGTTCATTGATACGTTCCGTTATTTTTATCCGGAGTTAGAAGGAGCTTATTCATGGTGGTCTTACCGGTTTCAGGCAAGGGCAAAAAATGCCGGATGGAGAATTGATTATTTTCTTGTATCGGAATGCTTAAAGGACAGACTGAAGGATGGAAAGATACACAGTGATATATTTGGCTCTGACCATTGCCCGGTGGAGCTTTCTATAGATATGGAATCATAAAAATTGAGGAGAGATGAAGCAAATGGGAAAGGGAAAATGTTCCAGTATACTTGCAGGGGTCTTTTCCGTTATATTTATATTAGGGGCATTGGCAGCGCCTGATATATTGCCTGAAGAAAAAGCCGTAACAGGTCAGGCGATCCGGCAGCAGTCAGGCACCGTAGCAACAGATTTTGTGGAAGAGGCTGGAGGAAATGCACAGGAGATGGAAGTCCATTTTCTGGATGTAGGGCAGGCGGACTGTATTCTGATTAGCTGCGGCGGATGCCATATGCTGGTAGATGCAGGTAACAACCAAGATGGGGAAATGATTACGGAATATTTAAAGGAACAGGGAATTACAGAACTGGATTATGTAATTGCAACACATCCCCACGAGGACCATATTGGCGGACTGGACACAGTGATTGAGAATTTTGGAATTACAACATTGTTCATGCCCCAAAAGGTACATACTACCAAAACCTTTGAAGATGTGGTAACTGCAATTGAAAATCACGATTTATCTATTACCGTACCAAAGCCGGGAGATACCTATGCAATAGGAAGCGGTTCTTTTACCATATTGTCTCCGGTTAAGGAGGACTATGGCGAAGAATTGAATAACTGGTCTGTAGGCATTAAGCTGGTACATGGCTCCAATTCCTTTGTAATGTGCGGGGATGCGGAAGAAGAGGCGGAGGAGGACATCTGCTTAAGCGGTCTGGATATTTCGGCAGATGTGCTTAAGCTGGGACATCATGGCAGTAGAACATCAACCGGAGAATTATTTTTAAAGGCAGTAAACCCCAAATATGCTATTATATCCTGTGGCAGAGGAAATGATTACGGGCATCCCCATAGGGAAACACTTGAGAAGCTGCAGGAAGCAGGCATATCAGTGTTTCGTACAGATGAGCAGGGCACTATTATCGCAAAAAGCGATGGAAACAGCCTGCAGTTCAATGTGGAGCCGGATATGGGTGGAAGGTGACGGGATTCGCACTTTGTGGAAAATGCCATCCATTTGGAGAAAATGTTTCCGGTATGAAGAAATAAAAAGGAAGTTGTTGTTTTTTGAAGGGAGAAAGAAACATGTTAGTGGTTGATCGATTTGAAGAAAATATAGCAGTTTGCGAAAAGGAGGATAAAACCTTTGTAAAGATTCCAAAATATAAGCTGCCGCTGCAGATAAAAGAAGGGGATTTTATTACATTGGATGAAAAGGGTGTTTATGTAATTGCTACAGAAAAAACAGAAGAGAAAAAGCAGGAAATTCATGAGAGATTTCATAAGCTGTTTAAATAATAAAGCAGGTTTTTCCAAATATATGAATATTTTACATAGGAAAATGCTCATACTTAGGATAGAAAGATCCGGGTATGAGCATTTTTATATGTTTATTTAGCTAAGTAGTTTTTAATAATCCGGCGGAAAAGGAGAAAAAGAATGGAAGCATTAAAAGGAAGCAGGACAGAAAAAAACTTAATGGAAGCTTTTGCAGGAGAGTCGATGGCAAGAAACCAGTATTGCTATTTTGCTAAAAGAGCAAGAAAAGACGGTTATCACCAGATTGCCAACTTATTTGAAGAAACGGCAGCCAATGAAAAGGCACATGCAAAATTGTGGTTTAAATTATTGCATGATGGAATTGGCCCTACAGAAGTAAATCTGGCAGAAGCGGCAAAAGGAGAGCACTATGAGTGGAGCGATATGTATCCAAGATTTGCAAAGGAAGCAAGAGAAGAGGGCTTTGAGGCAATTGCACGTATGTTCGACAGAGTGGCGGAAATCGAAAAGGCTCATGAAGAACGATATTTAAAGCTGTTAAAAAATGTAGAAGGCGGTCTTGTATTTACCAAGGAAGGGGATGCCATTTGGCAGTGCTTAAACTGCGGTCATCTTGTTATAGCAAAAGAGGCTCCGGAGGTATGTCCTGTGTGCGCCCATACGCAGGCATATTTTCAGGTAAAGGCGGAGAACTATTGATATGATGCTTATGGACGGAAATCAGGCAGCCGCATATATTGCATATGCTTTCTCGGAGGCGGCAGTGGTGTATCCCATCACCCCCTCCTCCACAATGGCGGAAAGTGTGGAAGGTTGGGCAGTGGAAGGCAGAAAAAATATTTTCGGCAAGCCGATAAAGATAGCACAGATGCAGTCAGAAGCAGGTGTGGCAGGAGCCTTGCATGGAGCTCTTACGGCAGGCGCTTTTACCACCTCTTTTAGTGCATCTCAGGGTCTGCTCCTTATGATACCAAATATGTATAAGATTGCAGGGGAGCTGCTTCCCTGTGTCATCCATGTGGCGGCAAGGACTATATCCAGCCATGCCCTTTCCATATTTGGGGATCATCAGGATGTGTATGGAATCAGGCAGACTGGATTTGCCATGCTTTGCAGCAATAATGTACAGGAAGCAATGGATATAGCGGCAGCGGCTCATCTGGCAACCGTAAAAGGGAGAGTTCCGGTGCTGCATTTCTTTGATGGATTTCGTACATCCCATGAACTGCAGAAGGTGGAGGAATGGAAATACGAAGAATTAAAGGAAATGTTTCCACAAAAGGAAGCAAAAGAATTTAGAAGCAGAGGAGTTAATCCGAACAATCCTATACTTCGGGGCAGCGCCCAGAACCCGGATATTTTCTTTCAGGTAAGGGAAGCTTCCAATTCCTATTATGATGCATTTCCAAAGGTTGTGGAGCACTATTTACAGGAGATCAACAAAAGGAGAAAGACGGATTACCATCTGTTTGAATATTATGGCGCAAAGGATGCCAAGCAGATTATCATTGCCATGGGCTCTGTCTGCAATACGATTGAGGAAGTCATAGACAGCATGGAGGAAAAGGTAGGGCTGATTAAGGTTCGACTGTTCCGTCCCTTTTGCAAAGAAAGCTTTTTAGAGCAAATTCCCAAAACGGTAAAAAAAATCAGCGTGCTGGATCGGACAAAGGAGCCGGGTGCTATAGGAGAGCCCCTTTATTTGGAAATTGCGGCAGCATTAAAGGGAACCGATTTTGAGACAGTCCCCCTTTATGGCGGACGTTACGGATTAAGCTCAAAGGACACCACCCCCAGCCAGATTCGAGCCGTATATGCCAATGAGCAGAAAAAGAAATTTACCATAGGCATCCGGGATGATGTAACGAATCTTTCGCTGGAGCCGGTATTGCTTTCCGGGGAAGGAACCAAAGGCAAGGCAAAAAAGGGAGAGAAAAAAGAACAGTTCTCCTGTAAATTCTGGGGATATGGCTCAGACGGAACGGTAGGTGCCAATAAAAATACAGTAAAGCTTATGAGCAGCCTGTCTGATGGACAGGTACAGGCATACTTTGAATACGATTCTAAGAAATCAGGCGGGCTAACCATTTCCCATCTGCGTTTTTCCAAAGAGAAAATCCGTTCCTCCTATTTGATTTATGAACCGGATTTTGCTGCCTGCCATAACGTGTCTTATCTGGAAAAATATGATATGGTAGAGGAAATCAGGGAAGGCGGTGCTTTTCTTTTAAATTGCCCTTATGAAGAGGAGCAGTTGGAGGAAAAGCTACCCGGTAAAGTAAAGAAGCTGCTGGCAGAAAAAAATATCAGCTTTTGGATTATCGATGCCGGCGCCCTTAGTCGGGAAATTGGATTGCGGGGAAAGACAAGCACGATTTTGCAGGCGGCATTTTTTCAAGCCTCCGGGCTTTTGCCAAGAGAGAAAGCAGAAGAGGCCATGCAGGAAGCGGTAAAAAAATCCTTTGGAAAAAAAGGGGAAGAGGTAGTAGAAAAAAATGTACAGGGAATCCGGCTAGGCTTTGAGAAGGTAAAAAGAATCAGCATACCGGAGCATTGGAAGGAAGCAGGAGAAAAGGATTTAAAGGCGGAAAGCCGCTGGAAAAAGGAATCAGCAGGACAGAAGGATCTGCAGGGAGAAAAGCGTGCTGATACGATAGAGTTCGTAAATGATATTTTAGAGCCGCTAAATGCAGGAAAGGGAAATGAGCTTCCTGTATCGGCATTTCTGGATATTGCAGACGGAACCCTGCCTCTTGGAACCGCCGCCTATGAAAAAAGAGGAATTGCAGATGAGGTGGCAAAATGGATACCGGAAAACTGCATTCAGTGCAATATCTGTTCTTATGTATGTCCTCATAGTGTCATCCGTCCGGCCGTATGCAATCAGGAGGAGGCAGAGAGTGCACCAAAAGGCATGGAGCTTCTTGCCATGACAGGGATGCCGGATTACTCCTTTGGTATTACCGTATCCGTTATGGATTGTACCGGCTGCGGCGCCTGTATCGAAAACTGTCCCGGAAAAATGGGAAAGAAGGCATTGGAATATAGTCCTCTTGAAAAGGAAAGAGCAGGAAAAAAACAGGATTATTTCGCCTATGGGCAGGTACTGTCACCAAAGGAAGAAGTGCTTGAGAAGTTTCCGGAAACTACTGTAAAAGGAAGCCAGTTTAAAAAGCCCCTGTTGGAATTTTCGGGAGCATGTCCGGGCTGCGGGGAGACTCCATATGCAAAGCTGGTAACACAATTATTCGGAGAGCGTATGGTAGTGGCAAATGCAACGGGCTGTTCCTCCATATGGGGAGGAAGCGTGCCCTCAGCGCCTTATACGGTAAGCAAAGAAGGAAAAGGACCGGCATGGGCAAGCTCGCTGTTTGAGGATAATGCAGAATTTGGATATGGAATTACTATGGCTGAGGATATTCTGCGAAAGGAAGGGGACGACAAGATTTCCCACTGGATATTCGGCGGTGACGGCTGGGCCTATGATATTGGTTTTGGAGGCCTTGACCATGTGGCGGCCAGCGGCATGGATATCAATATTCTGATTTTCGATACAGAAGTGTATTCTAACACGGGAGGGCAGCAGTCCAAAGCTACTCCCTTTGGAGCCACTGCCAAGTTTTCGTTGGAAGGAAAGCGGAAAAAGAAAAAGGATTTGGCAATGATGCTTATGCAATATGAAAATGTATATATTGCTCAGGTGGCACAGGGAGCCGACAGGCAGCATTGTATTAAAGTGCTGCTGGAAGCGGAAAGCTATCCGGGACCTTCTATTATTATTGCTTATGCGCCCTGTATCAGCCACGGCATCATGGGAGGAATGTCCAATGCACAGGCAACGGAAAGGTTAGCGGTGGATACCGGATATTTTCATCTGTTCCGCTATGACCCAAGGCGGCTTGAGGAAGGAAAAGGACCTTTTGTACTGGATAGCAAAAAGCCAAAGGAATCCTATGAGGAATTTGTAAAGAGAGAGCTGCGTTTTAAGAAGATGACGGAGAACAATGCAGAGGCAGCAAAAGAATATTTGGAGGAAGCAGCCAGATATGCAGAAGTAAAATATGAAAGACTGAAGCTATTGGAAAAGCTTATGAATTTAGAGGTGTAGGAAAAACAACAAGATAGAAAGGAAGGAAAAAGAATGAGCGACGGAAATAAGAAATATGTATGTCCTTGTCAGTATGTATATGATGAGAAAAAGGGAGATCCGGAAAACGGTATTGCTCCCGGAACAAAATGGGAAGAGATATCGGATGACTGGCTTTGTCCGGTGTGCGGACTTCCCAAATCGGCTTTTGAGAGGCTGGAAGAATAAAGAAATAGACGGCTGCTGCATGGTGTGTGGCAGCCGTTGTTTTGTGCAACAGTTCAGCCTGTTTTGTGGCAGCCATCTGCTGATGTAATTGACAACTAATGATGGTATTGCTACAATAAAGAAGTCTTTTGGTGGGCTGAACTGTTACCTATATATTGAAAGCAAATGACAGGAGAATAAAGTTGAGTATATTAGAAAAGAAAAACGGAATGGGCAGTCCGGAAGGAAATCCGGAAACCCGCAGGATGGTTTCGGAGATTCGTAAGCTGTTTGATGGGATTCAAAAGGAAAAAAGTCGGGAAAAAGGTCTTGAAATTGACGAGAAGCAGTTTATCCTGCTGTTAGGAGGTATTTCCGCATGTAGGAAAATCCCCGGTATTTTAGGGCATATGGGATACGAGAGCTTGTATGTGTGCGAAAGGCAGGAAGATGCTGCAGCAGTAGCAGACCATTTGGACAGGATGTATGGAATCAGGGATAAAGAGGGGATTTTGCATACTTGCAGAAGGCTGTTTTCTTCGGATGAGGATTATGTACAGTTTGAAAGCTTTTGGAAGGGAAAGCCTGTATTTGATATAAAGAGACTGAACCCACAGGGAAGGGAAACCTTTGAAACCTGCAGGGACTATGCAAAGCTGTTTGAACCACTGGTAAAGGAAGGCGGTTTTTTTGCATGGGACTGTAACGAAAGGATTGGATTATGCAGAGCTGCTTATGCCTGTGGGATGTTGGAGGAGGATGAATTCTGGCAGCTTACTGTCCCTTTGGCAAGGGAAGCGGAATGCAGATATGATTCGTGGGCAGAATATGCCATGAGCTGTTTGTGTGGGGCAATATATTTTATGTTTTGCCAAAGTGCCATGAAAGAAGAAGCCTGCCGATCTTTTTATGAAATCAACAGGAATTTGGTCAGCCATTTGTTAAGGGAGCAGGGCGCATGGGAAAGAAATGAATGGTTCCATTATCCCAAAAAGAAGTTTGCAAAAAATATGGAAGAGATAAAAAATATTTTAAGGAATTGGGAAGGACCAGAAGGTTGTATTGCTACAGACCGGATTGTGGTAGACGGATGTAAAGTGGGATATATGTACAGGGAAGAGCCTGAAGCTGAAAATAGTTGGGACAGCGGCTGGCGATTCATGGCAGGAGATGAAAGCGATGAATATATGAATAATCCGGAAAACTCCGGCATTTATGCTTTGAATACGATTTGCAATTATGATGAAGATATTATGGGCTTTCTGCATTCACCCTATAAAAATGCATATTTTCGGGATAAAGATGGAATCTTTAAGTGGGAAGAATTAAGAGAGCAGGAATGAAAGAAAAAATATGTATTTATGGAATGGGAGCTGCTATGCAAAATGGCTTATCAGAATTGGAAATAGGTATTCTTTTATGGATTCAGGAAAATTTAAGGTTTTCTTTTCTGAATCCGATTATGCAGTTTATTACTTCCTTGGGAGATAAAGGCTTTTTTTGGATATTACTCTGTATTTTGCTTGTGGCATTTAAGAAAACAAGAAGAATAGGAATCATGGCAGCAGTGGCTTTGGCATTGAATGCGCTTATCGTAAATGTTATACTAAAAACACAAATTATGCGTATCAGACCTTTTATGCTGGAAGAAGGGCTTTCATTGATTACCAGACTGCCTAAGGATTCTTCTTTTCCGTCAGGGCATACAAGCGCTTCCTTTGCCACGGCAGTCATATTGTTTAAGGGACTTCCTAAATATGTAGGGATTCCTGCACTGACACTGGCATTTTTGATTGGCTTTTCGCGTCTGTATGTAGGAGCGCATTTTCCCACGGACGTGCTGGCAGGAGCCATAATTGGAACCATAGTAGCATGGAGTGTCTGGTGGTATTTCAAGAAATATGTATATAAAGATTTAGACAGACTGAAGAAATAGAGAAAGATTAGAAGCAGAGGAAAGCGAAATGAAAAGGAAAATCACAATCATTGGCATGTGGCTGCTTTTGCTGGCAGCAGGCGTTGCAGGCTGTGAAAAAGAACAGGCGGAAGCAGAAAAAGAAGAAATCAATCAGGAAGTGGAAGAGGTAGAAGAAGAAATTCTAAATCAATGGGTTGATGAGAATGGGAATATTGTGGCTGACCCTGTCTCACAGGAAATGGAGCATAAGGAGCAGGAGGATATATCTGTCAGCGAAAATAGCGGAGTTCATAGAGAAATGATTTCAGATGACGAACTGTGGCCGGGAGATACGCAAGAAGACGGGAATAGTGCCGAGGCTGCAGAGGAGATGAGTAAGGCAGAAGAAAAAGGGTATTTGATTGTAATTGATGCAGGACACCAGCAAAAGGGCAATAGCGAAAAGGAGCCAATTGGTCCCGGTGCATCAGAGCAAAAGGCAAAGGTTGCAGGAGGAACCCACGGAGATGCCAGCGGCTTAAAGGAATATGAGCTGACTTTGCAGGTGGCGCTCAAGCTGCAGGCAGAACTGGAAAAACGGGGATATCAGGTGCAGATGGTTCGGACCACGAATGATGTGAATATGAGCAACAGCGAAAGGGCAATGGTTGCCAATGAAGCCAATGCGGATGTGTTTATTCGGATTCATGCCAACGGTTCGGAGGATTCCAGTGTAAACGGAATGATGACCATCTGTCAGACTGCTTCCAATCCTTATAACGGAAGCCTGTATGAACAAAGTAAGAGCCTGTCGGAAAAGGTGCTGGATTGCACTGTGGCAGCTACCGGGGCTAAAAAGCAGTATGTATGGGAAACAGATACTATGAGCGGCATCAATTGGGCAGCAGTGCCTACCACTATTATTGAAATGGGATATATGACGAATCCCAATGAAGATTTGCTAATGGCATCTTCAGATTATCAGGACAAGCTGGCAAAAGGCATGGCGGATGGGATTGAAGAGTATTTGGGACAGAAGTAAGCTCTAGGCATGATAACTTAAAATGCAACCAATAATATAGCAGGAAAAACGGAAAGTAGATGGAGGAAAACAGATGAAGAAAAACTTTACGAAAACACTGGCAGTTTATATGTTGATGGCTCTGCTTCTGACGATTGTTTGTGTATTTGGCTATCAAACTTATGTGAGCAATCGTGACAATACCACATCAAGCTATGAGAAGCTGGATATGGTGGAGAAAAAAATAGCGGATAACAAACAGCAGATTGCTACTCTTACGGAAAGCCTTGGTGGGAATGCGCTGGCAAAGACAAGAGCTTTTGCAGAAATGTTAAAATTGGATCCGGGGATTTTGCAGGAAGAAGGACGACTTACTCAGATTATGGAAAGGCTGCTGGTAGATGAACTGCATGTAATTGATGAAAATGGTATTATCACTCACAGTACGGTAGACGCTTATATTGGATTTGATATGGGCAGCGGTGAGCAGTCAGCTGCATTTCTTGTAATCAATAAAGACCCTAGCATTGAAATCGTACAGGAACCTCAGGCAAATGCAGCGGAAGGAAAGCTGGTACAATACATAGGAGTGGCAAGGCAGGATGCCAAAGGCCTTGTGCAGATTGGTGTAAGGGCTGAGGTTTTGGAAGAACTGTTGGCAGCTACGGCTACGGATGTGGTATTAAAGGATTATGTAATTGGAAAAACAGGATATGTGTTTGCCATTGATAAATCCACCAATCAGATACTGGCATTGAAGAACGAAACGCTTATAGGTGAGCAGGCAGATAAGGCTGGTTTTCCGCTGGATATGAAGGCAGGAAAGGGAACACTTACCATTGATGGTTCCAAGGGACATTATGTAGCAAAGGATTACGAAGATATGCTGATAGGAACCTTTATCCCTAATACAGAATATTACGAAACAAGATGGAGCCAGACTGTGGTAGTGACAATCTGTATTTTGTTTATTTTCTGCATTTTAATGATTATGATTAATTCCATGGTTTCAAAGAAAATCGTAAAAGGAATTACCAATATTGCTTCAGGTCTTACTGAGATAGCAAACGGCAACCTAGATATTAAAATTCAGGAAAACGATAATCCGGAGTTTCAGACACTTTCTCAAAATATAAATACGATGGTTGCTAACATAAAAGGTACATTGGAGAAGAACAGTCAACTGATTTTAGAGCAAAAGGAAGAAATGCAGTTAAATAAAAATCTTATCACGAATGTACATAATATATGTGAAAATATTCATAGTGTATCAAGTGAAACGCTGGATAATGCGCAAATGCTCTTAAAAGGTGGAGAAGAACAAAATCAGGTTATTTCAGAGCTGCGTATGGTAATGGATGGATTGGTAAGTCAGATTGGTGAAAATGAAAAGGTTTCAAAAGAAGTATCCGAGCATACGGTTTCCTCTATAGACAATATTAAGGGCACGAGCAATAAAATGAATGATTTATCGGATTCCATTTCAGAAATTGCACAAAAGTCTGCTGAAATTGAAAAAATTATTGATGAGATTGATTCTATAGCCACTCAGACGAATATGCTATCCTTAAATGCCTCGATTGAAGCTGCAAGAGCAGGCGAGAGCGGAAGAGGATTTGCAGTAGTTGCAGGTCAGGTTGGCGAACTGGCGACAAGGAGCACCCGGGCAGCGAAAGAAACCAGCCAGTTGATCAGTGCGTCCATGCAGGCTGTGGAGCGTGGAAAAGAAATAGCTTATCAGGTAGTGGGCGAGTTTATGGATACGGTAACCAAAATAGAGGAATCCGGAAAGGATATGGAGAAAATCACTTCAATGGCAGGTGAACAGGTGGCTTCCGTACAGGCGGTTTTAGAAAAGCTCACGGTAATTTCAGAGGTTATTGAAAGGAATTTTGAAATCTCGCAAAGCAGTGAGAATACGGCAAAGCAGCTTTCAGATGAGGCGGAGAAGTTAAGGGAGGCTACGCAGGAGTAGCAGAGGGCAGTTTTTAGATTCCATAAAGAGATGGAAATAAAGCTGAAAAAGATAATACTGAAAAACGGGATTTGTACAGGAGTATTTTGCATAACAGCGATTCTGATAAGCGTTGTCATATGTAGTGCAACCAGTGATTTGCTTGTATATTTTTCCGTGGAAGAGGGAGTGGCAGAGATTATAGGAAGATTTACGGCAAGCATGTGCATTCTCCTTTTTTATCATAAGACTTTTGGACTTTCAAGCTTTGGAATCAAAAGGGAAAATTCCGGATGAGATTCCAAAGGATATCTCTTCATCAGATGTGATAGGAAATGTATTGGCAAATTCGATATTAATTTTTATAGGTTTGTTTATCGCCAGAAAGTTAAAAAAGAAAAAGCAGGCTGCTTATGGAAGTGGGAAAAGCTGCTCTGCATCTGTGGGTTGAAATGGTTATGAAAACGAAGCTTCTGTCGGTTGGTTCCCTTGCGTTTCTGTGGGACTTGTGTTTAATAAGGCACAAGTCCCATCCGATTTAATAAGCATGTACAAAACACTTCCATACGCTGTATTGGCTGCAACGCTGTTACCAGCAGGATATTTACGCAGCCGTACCTGTCCATTATACCATTCATATACTTTTATTGAAAATTCAGTGGCATCAATAACATAAGAATGAAAAACAACTTTCTTTACATGAGTAAATTGCATTCCCTGTCGTCTGAGGGTTCCCTTTCCAACCACCTTACTAATCAATAAAATCAAGTTCAATCCAATAATCATAAATACTCCAATTAGAAGGGTTTTGCCCAGTGGAACTCCATCTTCTTCAACATATAAAAGAGCAGAAAAAATGGCAAACAAAACAGCTATGAGGATGTTCATGATTTTTATAAATTTAGAAATCATATTTTGTACTGTATTTACATATAAATCTGCAAATTTTTCCTTTTCCTGTTCGGAAAGTTTTTGCCCATCTCTTTCTATATTTTTCATATTTGGATGTGATAGAGAGGAATATTCGTTAAGCTTATCTGCCAAAGGATAAAAAGGGGAAGAATCAGGAATCATGCCATTCAATTCATCATTTAGTCTTACCAGTTGAAAATTGCAATCCTCATCATATACAATAAGGAATCGTTTCCCCAAATCCTCCTGTGAGATTTCCAAAAGCCGTGAAGGATATTCCAGTATAATCGGTTTTCCATTGTCATCAAGAAAATCATCCTCTATGTATAAAAATTGGCCGTTATCTTCTATCCGAATCAGCGTGGCTCCATTTATCATAAGCGTTTCTTTTCTTAAAAATGACTTTTTCGCCTTTTTTATTCTCCAATTATTTAATACCATGGAGACAATGGAACGAGAAGCCGTAAAACAAATAAACATTCCGATAACCGATACAAGCACTGGAGTGTGAAAAAAATAAGAATTCCCAAATATCCATGCAAATATAGCGATAACAGATAAAAATAGTTCAATAAAAGTCTGGCTTAATCGACTTTTTGATGATGTCTGGTAAATGCCTTCCAGCATTTGTTTCCTGTTTTTGTACAATAATAGCTTTTCTGATTTTGTACATACTCTTTTCATAAATCTGCCCTCAAATGCAAAATTTTATAAGGAAATTATAGCACAGTAATATAAAATTTTCTATGGCAGTGGGATTTCATAAGATTTCCGTGGTAACAGTTCAGCCCACAGGCGCAGAGGAAGGACCCCACAGAGCATGTTTTCTAAAGGAGCCCTTATAAAAACGCCAGCGCTTAGCGAGGTATTTTCGAGCTTAGCACTGTTGCGTTTTTATAGAGCGAGAGCGTGGCGACGTAGAAAACATGCTCTGTGGGGTCCTTCCTCTGCGCCTGTGGGCTGAACTGTTACTTTTCGTGGTCGAATTGTTGATTTGTGCAAAATTACACTTGAAAATAATCCAAAAACCGCCTATAATATACTTCATAGATAAGTTTTTTCCTGTACCCTTCACAGGAGGAACCTATGAAGAAAACATTTCAGGAATTAAACCTAAGCAACGCAT
>JAMPFB010000001.1:510022-516743 GCA_023664735.1 Robinsoniella sp.
AGCCCCTATGCCGCATCCGTTTATCCATCTTTACTAGAAAAGGCTGAACTGTTACAAAAGTTGTGGAAAAGTTGTGAAAAGTTGCAAAAAATGTGTTGACAAGTCCCAATCCCTGTTATATAATATGTCTTGCGTCACGGCGAAAGGCTGAACGACGGGGTGTGGCTCAGCTTGGCTAGAGCGCCTGGTTTGGGACCAGGAGGTCGCAGGTTCGAATCCTGTCACCCCGAGTGGTGACAAGAAAATTCATATTTATTATGCGGGTGTAGTTCAATGGTAGAACACTAGCCTTCCAAGCTAGATACGTGGGTTCGATTCCCATCACCCGCTTTGTGTGTTCGTAGCTCAGCTGGATAGAGCAACGGCCTTCTAAGCCGTGGGTCGGGGGTTCGAATCCCTTCGAGCACGTTTCGGGTAAGAACTTGCCCAATATGGTGGGTATAGCGCAGCTGGTTAGCGCGCCAGATTGTGGCTCTGGAGGTCAAGGGTTCGAATCCCTTTATCCACCTTTTGTATATATTTTGTATAATGGGTATAAAATATAGCAGGAAAGATGATATTGGGCTATCGCCAAGCGGTAAGGCACAGGACTTTGACTCCTGCATTCGCAAGTTCGAATCTTGCTAGCCCAGGTTTTGGGCCACTAGCTCAGGTGGTAGAGCACTTGACTTTTAATCAAGTTGTCCGGGGTTCGAGTCCCCGGTGGCTCATGAAATGTCGTTTGCGTGGACATGCTCCCGCAGGTGGCATTTTTTTGTTGTATGGAAGCACATAGGAAATGGAAGCACGTCCAATTAAGAGCAGTCAAAGTAAAAATAAAATTATAAGGAAAAGGATAAAGAGCTTATGAGTAAGGAATATGTGAATCAGAAGGAAGAAATGAATCCGGAGGAAAAGAATGAAGGCAAAGCGAATGAAGGCAAAGTGAATGAAAACAAAATGGGCATTATGCCGGTCAACAGACTGCTTCTGTCCATGTCACTGCCTATGATGGTATCCATGCTGGTGCAGGCCGCCTATAATGTGGTAGACAGCATTTTTGTGGCACGGGTCAGTGAAAGCGCCCTGACAGCCGTTTCCCTTGCTTTTCCTATACAAAGCCTTTTAATTGCAGTAGGAGCAGGTACGGGAGTTGGTATGAATGCGGTGCTGTCCAAAGCATTAGGCGAGAAAAATGTAGAGCGGGCAAATAAAACTGCCGTTAACGGAGTATTTCTGGCTGTAATCGGTTATATATTGTTTGTGTTGGTAGGCATTTTGGCGGTAAAGCCCTTTTACACTTTTCAGTTGGCGGGAGGAACAATGAATGATGCAACCAGACAGGAAATTTACTGTTATGGAGTGGATTATTTGACGATTTGCTGTGTGTGCTCTGCAGGCGTACTGGTGCAGATGACTTTTGAAAGATTATTGCAGTCTACAGGAAAAACGGTGTTGTCCATGTGTACCCAGTTAGCTGGCGCCATAGTTAATATATTGTTAGACCCGATTCTTATATTTGGATTACTTGGTTTCCCAAGAATGGAAGCGGCAGGAGCTGCAGTTGCAACGGTGGCAGGGCAGATAGTAGCTGCCATAATGGGAATCATTCTTCACATTTTGTTCAACAAAGAAATTCATATTTCCTTAAAAGGCTTTCGACCGGACTTTTCCATTATCAAAAAAGTGTATTCTGTTGGAATCCCTTCCATTATCATGCAGGCAATCGGTTCGGTCATGGTATTTGGCATGAATAAGATTTTAATGGTATTTTCCTCTACTGCAGCGGCAGTTTTTGGTGTGTACTTTAAGCTGCAGAGTTTTGTGTTTATGCCTGTGTTTGGTTTGAACAATGGCATGGTTCCTATTATTGCCTTCAACTATGGAGCCGGGAAAAAGGAACGGCTTATCAAGACCATCAAGCTAAGCGTCCTGTATGCGGTTGTCATTATGTTGGCAGGGTTTGCAGTATTGCAGATTTTCCCTGTGCCGCTGCTTAAGCTGTTTGATGCTTCGGATAATATGCTGGATATGGGAGTGACGGCTCTTCGGACAATCAGTTATTCCTTTGTGTTTGCGGGCTATTGTATCGTAGCGGGAAGCGTGTTTCAGGCTCTTGGTAATGGGATGTACAGCCTGCTAGTGTCGGTGCTTCGTCAGATGGTAGTGTTATTGCCGGTGGCATATCTGTTTGGGAAATGGTTCGGGCTTGAGCAGGTATGGCTGGCATTTCCCATTGCAGAGCTGATGTCTCTGGTGGCCTCTACCGTTTTTCTCGTGAGGATTTATAAGACTGTAATTAAACATATAGGGGCTGATGGACAAAAGGAACAGTAACGTGCAAAAAGACAGCTAAAAAATGCTGTTAACGTGCAGAAAACAACATGGACAGATACCTTGAATGATTAGTATACTATAGGGAAGAGAACTATCAGATTTAGGAAGTTTTAGGGGGGAAGTGAATTGGATAGAAACACTATTTTTGCAATAGGAATAGTCATAGGAGCTATATGGCTATATGGAATTATTCGATTTTATACAAAAAAGAGAAAAGGTGATTATATTGAACTGCTGGCCACCATTGTGGATATAGAATATTATCCTCCTTATAGCAAACGCTTCGGCTGGCTGCTAAGCAGGTATTATTGCAAGGTATATCAATATACGGAAAATGGCGAATATAAAATTTATAAAGGAGAACCTCGTTATGTGCGTCGTGCCATTTCCATTACTCCTATATTCCTCTTGAAAGGAAAAAGAGCGACTCTCTATCGGGATATAGAGACAGGTGAAATGAAAGAGGATCCGAATCTGTTTGAGGGCATGTGGCTGATTTGGTTTCTTCTTTTCATCTTTCTCCTGTTTTTATCGGCTCTTCTTATTTTTCCTTTTCTGCCATTTTACAATTCTTAAAAGCGGCATTGAAATTTTACTGAAAGGAAGGGGTAAAGGATGCCAGATGAATTGCTGCATTTAAAGCAAGACCAGATGCTCAAAATTGAAGGAAAGACATATGCAGTACAGGGCATGATAAAATTTATGGAAGGAAGCTCGTACTGGCTTGAGTACATATTAAAGCCTGAAAAGGCTGACGATTTGTATTATCTGGATATAGAACCGATTGGAAAGGCGGCGCTCCATCAGAGGGTTTCGGAACAGCTTGTGCCGGATTTGTCCTTAAAATATGGACGGAAGTGGTATGAACTGTTCCAAAAAGGAAAAGCAAAAGTGGACGAATGTTATGGGTATGCGGATGTATACCAATGGGAAATGGTTTCTTATTATGAATATATGAACATAAAAAATAAGAAGGAACTATTTACCATTGAAAAATGGAATGATACGATTGAATGCAGTATCGGCAGGTATGTTCCGATGGCGAAGATAAAGATAAAATAGAGTAAAAGTAATATCCCCGGATTGTATGGGGAGAAGCGAGGTGAGACATGCGTTTAGAACTTGGGCAGGTCATTTTCATAGACGATATGGAATATGTGGTCAAGGGAATGATTGCTTTTCAGGAAGACAGCTGGGAATGGGAAGAATATAAAATCGTTGCGAACAACGGATGGTGCCAGTGGCTGAGCATAGAAATGGAGGATGGACGTCCGGTTTATTCCCTGTATCTGGATCGGTATGACATTCCCCAATATCCGGGAATGGAGATTGTGGTGGATGGCGAAACCTATGAAATGGAGGAAAAAGGGGCATCTATTGTTACGGGTTATTTCGGACAGGTGGATGTAGATAAATGGGAAAAATGCAAATATACCGAATATGTAAATGCTGGGAGGGATAAATTCGTTTCCTACGAGGATTGGGATGGGGAATTAGAAAAATCCACAGGTGTTCTGTTAAAGGAGGAACAGGTTCGGATAACGGATGAAAGGCGGGCGGTTTCTAACATTGGATATGGAAATATGAGCCTTGGGGGAGACTTTGGTGGATCGAGTTTTGGAGGCGGAAGCGGCATGAGCTTTGAGGGCGGAAGCCGTAGAAGCAACAGCACTTTTACAGAGAAGTTCATTGTGCTGGCAGCTATTGTGATATTTGCAACGCCCATACTTTCCGGAGTGATGTCTGGACTCAAGTCTAACCATATTCAATCCTATCTGGAGTCAAGCGGCTACTTTACTTATGTTACTTCTGTTACCAATTCTGAAAACAACAAAAAGGCAAAGGTTTATAAAACGGATTTAACCATTGAGGAGGCAGTTAAAAAAATTATCGATAACGTACCGGAACAGATAAGTTCAGTTTCGGAGGTGGCAAAGGAAGAGGGAGAGGAAGGAGATGACAGCGTAGGGCTTAACACATCCAAGGAATATGCTTTTGTATATCTATCAGAGGAAGGTTCTACATATGTTCAGGTTTCCAGTAAAAATTATGTGACTTCCAGCACGGAAGCTTATGGGAGCCGCTATCACAGGCGTCGGTATTACCGGACTTATTATGCGGGAAGCTATGGCAATACCAATACAACTTATACAAACTATTTAAATTCTGCAAGACAGAGCAGCGTAAATTCCAGAACCTCCTCTGGTGGCGGAACCAGCTATGGAAAATAAAAAAAGAAAGAGAGGAAAACAGATATGTGGATTGAACTGTTAGAAACGATTATTTACGGCGTATTTGGAATGGTTATGCTGTTTTTAGGGAAATTCATCATTGATTTATTTGTACCATACGATTTTCCAAAGGAAATCAAAGAAAAAAATACAGCGGCAGGCTACATGATTGCAGGGATTTTTATTTCCATTGCACTTATTATCAGAACAGTGATTATTTAAAGGAGAGCGGGTATGCAGACAATATTATTTCACATTTTTGAAGCGGTTTTATACGTGGCAGTAGGAATCGTATTCTGCCTGATTGGATATAAGATTCTGGCAGCAAATAAAAATTATGACTTGAACTACGAAATTGACAACCATAACAAAGCGGCAGGCATCATGGTGGCAGGATTGTTTATCGCCATAGCCATTATCATGAGCGGAACTCTGTAAAAGAAATGGAAGAAAAAATGAAAAAGGATGAATTTGACGGACGGTTATTGCTGGTTACCACGCTGTTTATTTCCATCTGCTCCATTATTTATGAGCTGATGATAAGCAGTATCAGCACCTATTTAAATGGAGACAGCATCAAGCAGTTTTCCATTACCATTGGTCTTTATATGAGTGCCATGGGAATCGGCTCTTATCTGTCTAAGTTTGCCAAAAAGGACTTGTTTCTGAAGTTCATCGGGGTGGAGCTGTTTACCGGAATACTGGGAGGATTTTCCACTTTTCTTTTATTCATGGTAAATATTTATACGAATATCTACGATTTAATCATGTATCTGATTGTTTTGGCAATTGGTATATTGGTAGGTCTGGAAATTCCCATTCTTACAAGAATCATAGAAGAAAATGACAGCAATATAAGGGTAAATCTTGCTAATATTTTTACCTTTGATTATATTGGAGGACTAGTTGGATCTTTGGCATTCCCCCTGTTTCTATTTCCAAAGCTGGGCTTTGTCACAACTGCTTTCTTAGTTGGAACTATCAATATATGTGCAGCGTTGCTGATTTTGTTCCGATATCATGCATACATAAAGAACAGCGGAAGGGTCTTGGGTTTTACAGGCATTGTATTTTGTCTGCTGGTCTTTTTCCTTATTATGGGAGGAAAGCTGACTGCTTCCATAGAAAAAGGCTTGTATCGGGATGATGTGATTTATTCAGAACAGACCTTGTACCAAAAAATCATTATGACAAAGCATAAGGATGATTTGAGGCTGTTTTTGGATGGAAACGTACAGTTTTCTTCCAAGGATGAATACCGGTACCATGAGGCGCTTGTGCAGGTTCCCTTTTTGTATGCCAAAAATCAAAAGAGGGTGTTGATTTTAGGCGGCGGTGATGGACTGGCGGCAAGAGAGGTGTTAAAGCATAAGGAAGTGGAGGAAATCGTCTTGGTGGATATCGATCCCGGAATGACTGGATTGTGCAGCAGTGATCCGCAGATTACCGCTTTAAATGAAAATTCCCTCAGCAATGAAAAAGTCACTGTACTAAATGAAGACGGCTATCGTTTTGTGGCTGAAAATCAGGAGCCCTTTGATATTATTATTGTGGATTTTCCAGACCCTAATAATGAGTCTCTGAATAAGCTGTATACGAATGTGTTTTATAATTATGTAAAAGCAAACCTGAGTCCGGGTGGAGTGGCGGCGGTACAGTCTACCAGCCCTTATTATGCCTCCGATTCCTTCTGGTGCATCCACAAAACCATTTCTACTCAGTTTGAGCATGTGCTGCCCTATCATGTGCAGGTGCCGGCATTTGGTGAATGGGGATTTAACCTTGCCTTTGAAGGGGAAAAGGAACGGAAGCCTTTAACAGTTGAGACAAAATTCCTGACAGAAGAAAATATAGAAAGTCTTTTTGTTTTCGGAAAGGATGAAACAGCGGCAGCGGAAAAGGTGGGGGTTAATGAGATGTTTAGGCCTCGGCTGATAACCTATTATAATGATGATGTGGAAAACTGGTAAGGGCGAGGGTGGGCTGAACGGTTACACTTTTCTGGAAAAATTCCACGAAACTCATTGACAGCCTGTGAAAGATAATATACAATTGCAATGTTGTGTTTTATGGTAGGATTTAGAAAGGCACCATGGACATGAATGTATATTTGCGGGTGTGGCGGAATTGGCAGACGCGCCAGATTTAGGTTCTGGTGGGAGACCGTGCAGGTT
>JAMPFB010000001.1:516843-562337 GCA_023664735.1 Robinsoniella sp.
AGGCAGGTCAGGCTATGTTAGCACAGTCTAATCAGGCAAATCAGGGAGTATTATCTTTATTACAGTAATGGGTGCTAATGATACAATGCCATAATCTATACCCCATAACCGAAACATCCCAAAAATCTGAGCTATTGCTGGTTTTTTGGGGTGTTTTTATAGAGCGAGAGCGTGGCGACGTAGAAAACATGCTCTGTGTTCCCCTTTCTCTGTGCCTATGGCTGAACTGTTACAAATATCTAAATTTTTCTCTGAATTGCATTGACAGCGAAGTATATTTTCGTTAATATTGACATATGAATAAATCAGTGGTATCACTGATTGGGCTGGTCGAAAGACCCTGGTCCACCGAACGGCGGGGAATTTCCCCGCTATTTTTGTTATTGAAATTTGGGAAAGGTAAGCGGAATTTATGGCAGAAAAAATATTGAGTGTTTTTATAGATGAATCAGGTGATTTCGGATCATATGATTCCCATGCACCGTTTTATTTGGTTGCAATGGTTCTACATAATCAGGATATCAATATCACAAAAAATATAGATGATCTTGAGAACCATTTATCAAATCTCGGATATAAACAACACGCCATTCATACGGGTCCACTGATTCGCCGGGAATCAGTTTATTCTAATGACCTTATGGAAGACCGTAAACGGCTTTTTAATGCCTTATTTAATTTTACGAGAAAGTTAGACTTTCATTATGTTTGTGCCAAAATTAGGAAGGATGAATGTCCGGATGTTATTGCTCTGACGGCACGGATATCAAAATCAATTGCGGAGATACTTAGGTTCCATCAGGATTATTGGGAGAAATTCAACAAAATTATCATTTATTATGATAATGGACAGATTGAACTTACTAAAATATTGACATCCGTTTTTAATACACTTTACGCCCATGTAGAGTTCCGAAAGGTAAAACCTGTAGATTACAAACTCTTTCAGGTTGCTGATTTGATTTGTACGATGGAGCTTCTTGCTGAAAAAGCATTTATGAGAAACTTTAGCGACTGTTTTTGCTAATATGAAATCGGACTAGCTGTCTATCGGCTAAACTGTTATCTCATAACTTTATTCCGTAAATTTTATACTTGCAAATCGAAAAAACATATGCTACCATATGTTCAAAGCATATATCTCAATGTTAAATGAACATTCTATGATTCTAAGTCATTTCAGAAAATCTATGCTTTCATCCACAAATTATGAATAAGGGCAGGGATTTTCAGGAATGAAGCTTCCTGCGGGAAGGAAAAGAATATGGAAAAGGATTTATTGCAGAAGCGTTACCTATCGGATAATGAGCGGTATGCGGACTTGATTAATGGATTTCTATTTGCGGGGAAACAGGTAGTTTCAGCCAAGCAGCTATCAGAATTGGATACCCAGACTGGATTTTGGAGAATACCCGGTTTTTCTGTGAAATATAGAAAAGGAAGGCAAAAATACCGGGATTTAATACGAAAGGCTGCTTTTGGGGTTAATTTTGCAGTATTTGGCATAGAAAACCAGACAGAAGTGGATTATCTTATGCCATTGCGAGTTATGTCCTATGATATCGGGGAATATGAGCATCAGGCGGAAAAACAACGAAAAATAGTTAGAAAGCAAAAAGGAATCAGCAAAGCCGAATTTCTCTCAGGCTTTACAAAGAAGGACAGGTTAAAGCCATGTATAACACTGGTACTTTTTTATGGGGAAAATTGGGATGGGAGCAAGAGGCTTCACGACATTCTGGATTTTCGTGATATGCCAGAAGAATTACAAACCATGGTAAATGATTACCGGATTTTTCTTTTTGAGATTCGCAAGCTGACGGATATGGAAGTTTTTCGGACTGATTTGAAACAGGTATTTAGCTTCATGCGCTATTCTAATGACAAACAGAAGCTAAGAGAGCTTGTGGAACAGGATCAGGCGTATATGGAAATGGAAGAGGATGCTTATGAAGCCGCAGCAGTTTTTACAGGAGCAAAAGAACTGATGGATGTGAAAAGGTTTCATGAAAAGGGAGGTAAGGTAGATATGTGTCAAGCGTTAAATGCTTTGATAGCAGATGGCAGAGCAGAAGGACAGATGGAAGAGTTACTTAGAATTACCCGTACAATGGCAGAAAAGGGATTAGAGGCTCTTGATATAGCAAAGTTTTTAGATAGGCCGGAGGAGGATACCGAACGTATGATAGAACTGGTAAAAAGCAATCCTCAAAAAAGCAACAGGGAGCTGGCAAAGGAAATGATGAAACAGCAAATGTAAGAGGGCAGAGCTGTGGCAGCCAAGCAGGAGCAAAATAAGGAAAGTATATCCTATAGGTATGGGATTTTCAAGGAAGATAAAAAGGTGGGATAGGTATGGCAAAATATATTATGGCATTGGATTCAGGGACTACAAGTAACCGCTGCATCCTATTTAATAAAAAGGGTGAAATATGCAGTATGGCACAAAAGGAGTTTACCCAGTATTTTCCAAGACCGGGCTGGGTAGAGCATGATGCAGGTGAAATTTGGTCTACTCAGCTTGGGGTCGCAGTGGAAGCCATGTCTAAAATTGGAGCGGTAGCAGAGGACATAGGAGCCATTGGCATTACCAATCAGAGGGAAACCACCATTGTATGGGATAAGGAAACGGGGGAGCCTGTGTACCATGCCATTGTCTGGCAGTGCAGGCGAACCTCTCAATATTGTGACAGCCTGAAGGAAAAGGGACTTACTGAAAGCTATCGGGAAAAAACAGGGCTGATGATTGACGCCTATTTTTCTGGTACGAAGCTGAAATGGATATTGGACAATGTGGAAGGTGCAAGAGAGCGTGCGAGGAAAGGAGAGCTGCTGTTTGGTACAGTAGAAACATGGCTGATTTGGAAATTGACAAAGGGAAGGGTACATGTGACAGACTATTCCAATGCATCCAGAACGATGTTATTTAATATTCAGACACTTGCATGGGATGATGATATATTAAAGGAACTTGATATTCCAAAAGTGATGCTGCCTGATGTAAAGCCTTCCAGTTTTGTTTATGGCGAAACGGACAGCAGCTATTTTGGCGGAGCTATTCCCATTGGCGGTGCGGCAGGAGACCAGCAGGCGGCATTGTTCGGTCAGGCGTGTTTTCACAAGGGAGAAGGAAAAAATACATATGGAACAGGCTGCTTTTTGTTGATGAATACAGGGGACAAACCGGTGTATTCTAAAAATGGACTGGTTACTACTATTGCATGGGGACTGGATGGTCAGGTAAATTATGCACTGGAAGGGTCTATATTTGTAGGCGGAGCGGTTATTCAATGGCTTCGGGATGAACTGCGCTTTTTTGATAAGGCGGAGGAGTCGGAAGCGTTGGCCCGGATGGAAGAGGATGCCGGAGGCTGTTATGTGGTGCCGGCATTTACCGGACTTGGTGCACCTCATTGGGATCAGTATGCAAGAGGAACCATTGTAGGACTTACAAGAGGAGTCAATAAAAATCATATTACCAGAGCGGCGCTAGAATCCATAGCTTATCAGGTTTATGATGTAGTAAAGGCAATGGAGGCTGACAGCGGCATTGTGCTGACGGCTTTGAAGGTGGATGGAGGAGCAAGCGCCAATGATTTTCTTATGGAGACGCAGGCAGATATTTTAAATGTTAAGGTAAAAAGGCCGGGGCATGTGGAAACAACTGCAATGGGAGCGGCATATTTGGCTGGATTGGCTGTGGGATATTATGAGAGCATGGAAGAAATAGAAAATAACTGGAAGCTTGATAAGTCTTTTTTGCCCAAGATAACGGAAGCCGACAGGGAAAGAAAGCTTAGCGGATGGAAGAAGGCAGTAAGACAATCCTATCACTGGGCTTTAGACGAGCAGGAATGAAAGTGGAGAAGCCGAAACATTCATATATTAGAAAAGGAGAGCTTTGTTTATTATGGAGGATTATTTGACAACAGGAAGTAAGATACATCTGACTCCCCTCGCACCAAAAAAAGAACAGATTCAAATAGAGGACATTGCCCATGCGTTGTCTTTTATGACAAGGGCAAACGGGCAGTTCCCGGAGTTTTATTCGGTAGGACAGCATAGCATTCACTGCATGGAAGAAGCAAGGGCAAGGGGATTTAGTAAAAGAGTGCAGCTCGCATGTCTGCTTCATGACGGCAGCGAGGCATATATGGCGGATATTATCCGTCCCATTAAAAAGCACCTGCCGGATTATCTGGAAATAGAAGCCGGCCTGCAGGGAGTCATATATGAAAAATATTTGCATACCCCTTTGACGGAGGAAGAGACAGAACAGGTAAAAAGCGTGGATGATGATTTATTGTATCATGAATTTTTTCACTATATGGATGAGGCATTATTTGAGAAAAAACCCGAATTAAAAAGCAGTCCGGAATTTATTACAGAAGAATTTTCCGCCGTGGAAAAGCGTTTTCTGGAACGGTTTTATGAGGTTGCCTTAGAATGAAAATGGTAAAATGCTAACCTACTATCAGAAAAGGAACCAAAGCCCAAAAACAGCATAAAATAAAAAAAAGCGGTCAGGTGATTTTATGCTTATGCGCTTTAGTGAACTATGTGAGAAGGAAGTAATCAGCGTACGAGATTGCAGAAAGCTGGGGCATGTAAAGGATTTGGAATTTGATTCCTGTAATGGTTGTATCTGCAAGATTATAGTAAAACAGGCTTTTTGTTTTTGCGGCTTTTTTAGTGGAAATGATGAAATAGTGATTCCGTTTAAAGATATTAAGCAGATTGGTCCGGATATTATTTTGGTGAATATATAGAAATATTGGTTGGGGAGGTAGTGACTAAACGGATGTAATAGAGGAATTTTTTTGAAAGCAACGGCTAAGCCGGACGCTCCTCCCTCTCTCACGTCCGTCTCCCAAAGCCCCTATGCCGCATCCGTTTATCCATCTTTACTAGAAAAGGCTGAACAGTTATAAATACGTAAAAAAGTTTCCAGTAAATAGTTGACATAAAATAATTTATCCTTTATAATGGATTTATACTTGTGGTGAGAAACTCCGATATTTGCGTGTAGAATACAGAGTATTTGGCTCCATAGAGAATAGAACAGGGGGGAACACATATGAAGTGTCCGTTTTGTGGTCATGGGAATACAAGGGTAATCGACTCAAGACCTGCCGAAGAAAATAATTCCATTAGAAGGCGTCGAATCTGCGATGAATGCGATAAGAGATTTACGACATATGAAAAGGTGGAGACTATACCTCTTATTATTATTAAGAAGGATAATAATAGAGAAACCTATGACCGTTCCAAGATTGAGGCAGGGGTATTAAGAGCTTGCCATAAACGTCCAATCAGTGCCAATCAAATTAATCAATTGATAGATGAGGTGGAAACGGAAATCTTTAACATGGAAGAAAAAGAAATTTCCAGTGCGGTTATTGGTGAACTGGTTATGAATAAATTAAAGGATTTGGAAGCAGTTGCTTATGTAAGATTTGCTTCTGTTTATCGTGAATTTAAGGATATCAATACTTTTATGGATGAGCTTAAAAGTGTTCTTGACAGATAAGCAATTAATAATACGAAATTGACAATGCCCGTTCAAAATTAGAATTGACGGGCATTGTTGATGTAGGGAATCATGAATAATTTCTATAAATTTCAAAGGCGGTTTTTTTCTCCCCATTCACACATTTGATCCAGAATGGGAATTAACGATTTGCCACGCTCTGTTAAACTGTATTCGACTTTTGGGGGAATTTGGGGATATTCCTCACGATGAATCAGATTATCCGCTTCCAATTCCTTTAGAGTAGCGCTCAAGGTTTTATAGGAAATGGTTTTGATGTATTTTTTTAATTCATTGAAACGAACAACCTCAAATCCCATCAACGCATACAGAATAAACATCTTATATTTGCCCTGTATCAGTGCCATGGTGTAACTAAATCCTGTTTCTTCTAAATTAGCGTCTTTGATGCATTCTATACTCATATTACACTCTCCTTTAGGTAAGTATATAACCTTAATGTAAGTATCGCACTTGAAGGTGCGTACTTGTTTTTTGGATAATTCTTGTTATGATTGTAATATCACAAGCGGAAAAAGTCAATTCCGCAGATTTTGTAAAGGAGAGATTGCTATGAAGAAAGATTTAGGAGTAAAACCGTATCTGTTTCCTATGCCAACTTATATGATAGGAACCTACAACGAGGACAACACTATTGATGTGATGATGATGGCGTGGGGTGGCATCTGTGCCGAAGATATGGTTGCGCTCAACCTTGAAGCGGAGCATAAAACCGTTACCAATATTGAAACACGAAAAGCCTTTACCCTTGCTGTACCGGGAACGGATACACTGAAAGAATCCGATTTTTTGGGAATTGCAACAGCAAACAAAATGGCAGATAAATTTGAACGTACTGGACTTCATGCTGTAAAGAGTGAGCGTGTTGATGCGCCGGTTATTACAGAATATCCCATTACGCTTGAATGTGAGGTAGTGGAGATGCAGAGCCAACCCTATGGACTGCGTGTTCTTGGCAGAATTGTTAATGTGATTGCAGACGAAAAGGTTCTGAATGATGCTGGAAAGATTGATGCTGCTAAGTTAAATGCTTTTGCATTTGACCAAATGCAGAACGGGTATTATGCAGTCGGGGAAAAGGTGGGGCAGGCATGGCATAGTGGCGCAGAACTAATGAATAAATAATGCAACAAACCCAGAACAGAATTATAAAAAACACCTTGCAATTCAGCAAGGTGTTTTTTATACTAGAACCATGAGCATTTTAAACCAATTTTATCCTGACAATTATATAGAATCCACATATCAGATTAATTTTGAACAGTTAAAAGGACAGGGAATAAAAGGAGTCATATTTGACATAGACAACACATTGGTCCCCCATGGTGCTCCTGCAGATAAAAGAAGTATAGCGCTGTTTCAGCGGCTTCATAAGCTTGGAATACAGACCATGCTGTTGTCTAACAATAAAGAACCGAGAGTCAAACCCTTTGCAGTGCAAGTGGACACCAGTTATATTTATAAGGCAGGAAAGCCTTCCGTCAAAAATTATGAAAAAGCAATGGAGCTTATGGGCACAGGAAAGGAAACTACTCTGTTTGTAGGCGACCAGCTTTTTACGGACATATGGGGTGCAAAAAAGGCAGGCATCACAACCTATCTGGTAAAACCAATCCATCCAAAGGAGGAAATCCAGATTGTGCTGAAGCGGAGGCTGGAATGGATTGTGCTTTACTTTTATAAAAGGAGCCTTGTGAAAAAGAAGGAAAAGAGAAAGGCGGACTAAAATGAAAATCAACGGAAAGACACAAACCTGTGGTTTAATAGGCAATCCGGTGGAGCACACATTGTCGCCGGTCATACATAACCATCTGGCAGAGTGGGAAAACAGAAATCTGGTCTATGTGCCATTTCTCGTGGAGCAGGACAGAATAAGAGAAGCGGTGGAAGGTGCCAATGCCCTGCATATACATGGGCTGAATGTGACAGTTCCCCATAAGAGCGCAGTCATTCCTTATTTAAAGGAAATTGACAGGCTTGCTGAAAATATCGGGGCTGTGAATACCCTTGTAAAAACAGAAAATGGCTATAAAGGCTACAATACCGATATGCCGGGACTGCTTCGGGCAATGGAAACGGAAAACTATACCATAAAGGGAGAGTCGATAATCCTGCTTGGGGCAGGGGGAGCAGCAAGGGCAGTTGCCATGCTTTGTATGGAGCAGGGAGCAAAAGAAATATTTTTACTGAACCGTTCCATAGAAAAGGCAATGGCAGTAGCAAAAGAAGTAAATGGAATTTATCAGGAAAATAAAATAATTCCTATGGTATTATCTGATTATGGAAAGCTGCCTGACAAAAAGTATCTGGCAATTCAGGCAACCAGTGTGGGGCTTTATCCCAATGTGGAGGATGTAGTCATTTCAGAGGAAGCGTTTTATGATAAAATAGAAGCGGCGGTGGATTTGATTTATAATCCTTATGAGACAAAATTCATGTCCATGGTAAAAGCACATGGCGGCAGGGCAATGAACGGGCTTAAGATGCTTTTGTTTCAGGGAATCATTGCTTACGAATTGTGGAATAACGTAACCGTTTCAGAGGAAATGGCGGAAAAAATACTGAAAAAGATGAAGGAAGAATTGAACATTCATGAGTAACGTAATTTTAATTGGTTTTATGGGATGCGGTAAAAGCACAATTGGAAAAAGGCTTTCCTATGTGCTCAGGAAGCCTTTTCTAGATACAGATAAGATGATAGAAAGAAAAGAGGATATGACCATATCGGAGCTTTTTGACAGAAAAGGGGAAGGATATTTTAGGGATATGGAAACTGCCTGCATAAAAGAGCTGATGGAGGATAGTGGAGAATATGTCATAGCAGTAGGGGGCGGTCTTGTACTCCGGGAAGAAAATAGGAGGCTGTTAGCGAAGCTGGGAGAAGTAGTTTATTTGCGGGCAACTGCTGACACTATTTATGAAAGGTTAAAAAAGGACAATACAAGACCGCTTCTTCAAGGAGAAAATCCACAGGAAAAAATAAGAACTATGATGGCGCAGCGTTCGGATATATATGAGGATGCTGCCCGGTTTGTAGTGGATGTGGATGGGAAAGAATTTGAAGAAATCTTAAAGGAGATAGGAGAAAAGCTTTCATGAAGATATTAGTTATCAATGGTCCTAACTTGAATTTTTTAGGAATCCGTGAAAAAGGAATCTATGGCGACACCAATTATGAAGGGCTTCTTGCCATGATTGCAAAAAAAGGGGAAGAGGAGCAGTGTCAAATCGAAGTATTTCAAAGCAACCATGAGGGCGCCATTATTGACAGGCTGCAGGATGCCTATTTTGATGGTACGGAAGGAATCGTAATCAATCCGGGGGCGTTTACCCATTACAGCTATGCCATCCGGGATGCTCTTGCCAGCATAACGGCTGTTCCAAAGGTGGAAGTCCATATTTCAGATATAACTAAAAGAGAGGAATTTCGGAAGAATTCTGTAACAAAAGATGCCTGTGATTATCAGATTTACGGCATGGGCTTGGAAGGATATTTACATGCCATCGACTATTTGATAAAAAAATAGTTGAAAATTGCTTATTTTTATTATAAACTAGTAAAGAATTATAACGAGGAATATTAGGAGGAATAGATTATGATTTCAGCAGGTGATTTCAGAAATGGCATTACCATCGAATATGATGGCAATATTTTCCAAATCATTGAATTTCAACATGTAAAACCGGGTAAAGGTGCTGCATTCGTCCGTACAAAGCTAAAAAACATCAAAAGCGGCGGTGTAGTGGAAAAGACCTTCAGACCGACAGAAAAATGTCCACAGGCGCGTATTGATAGAAAAGAAATGCAATATTTATATTCTGATGGCGATTTATTTAATTTTATGGACACGGAAAGCTTTGAGCAGATTGCACTGAATAAAGAGACAATTGGCGATGCCTTAAAGTTCGTAAAAGAAAATGAAATGGTAAAAGTATGTTCCCACAACGGAAGCGTATTTGCCATTGAGCCGCCTCTCTTTGTAGAGCTGGAAATTACGGAAACAGAGCCGGGCTTCAAAGGAGACACGGCTACGGGAGCTACAAAGCCGGCAGTTGTTGAAACCGGTGCAACCGTTTATGTTCCGTTATTCGTAGAGCAGAATGATGTAATTAAGATTGATACAAGAACCGGAGAATACTTATCCAGAGTTTAAAGCTCCGGACAGCATTTCATATCAAAAAGGCTGCAAGACAATAGGACATGCTTCTATTGTCTTTTCTTTTTTCAAAAACCTTGCCGAATAAGGCACTCTCTCGCCAGTTTCACAAGCAATCGGTAAAAGTTTAAAAGAAAAGAGGAACCTTTATGAGTTTTTATGAATTTAAAAAGGAAATAGAAAAAGAAATGCGTGCTTATATGAATGGAGAAGTGGAAATTCATACAAGCACCGTACAAAAGAATAACGGTGTAAAAATGGAAGGGCTGATTATCCGGGAAAACGGAGAAAGGATTGCCCCTACCATTTATTTGAACTGTTTTTATGAACGTTTTCTTCAGGGAATGGAAATGAAGGACGTAGTAAAAGAAATATACACCATATACCAAAGCTGCAAAAACCATCCATTAGAGGATGCGGATTTTTTCACGGATTATGAGCAGGTAAAGAACCGGGTAGTATATAAGCTGATCCACAGGGAGCGGAATCAGGAACTGCTTCAGGATGTACCGCATATTCCATATCTGGATCTTGCTATTGTATTTTACTGTATTGTGTTCAGGCAGGAATATGGCAATGCCACCATTTTGATTCATCATGAACATATGCGGATGTGGAATGTGACAAAAGAGGAGCTTTATGAATGTGCCTCTAAAAATACCCCTGTTCTTTTGCCTTATTTTATAAAACCGGTGGAAGAGATTATGGAAGAGCAGTTTGAAAGAATTGAGAAAAAAGCGCCTCCCCATGCAAAGGGGCATGTACGGGAAATGATGGATATGGTAAATCCGGCATCGGAACAGATTTCCATGTATGTACTGTCCAATCAGGAAAAATTATATGGAGCAGCAGCAATCTTGTATCCTAATTTATTAAAGAATTTTGCTATCGCATGCGGCAGGGATTTCTACATTCTGCCAAGCAGCGTCCATGAAGTGATTCTGGTACCGGAATATGACAGCAGAGATTTGGAAGGTATGTCTAAGATGGTAAAAGAAATCAATGAATTGGAGGTTGCCAGAGAAGAAGTCCTTTCTGACCACGCATACTATTATGACAGGGAGGAAGAAATGGTGCTTATGGAATAAAAATTTTATTTTCAAGATTCTCTGCCGCCGCTTTGTGCGGCAGGGAATTTTATGATATACTTTTCACATTATGGTAAAAGGTTAGTAGGAGAAGATATGGAAAAGCAAGTGAAAGAAGAATACACAACAAAAGAATTATTCAAAAGGTTCCTGCCTTATTACAAACCATATAAAAAGACACTGTGTCTGGATTTGTTCTGTGCGGCGCTTACCACCCTTTGCGAATTGATCCTGCCGCTTCTTATGCGGTACATTACAAATGAAGGAATCAAAAATATAGCGGCGCTTTCCGTCAGAACAATACTGATTTTGGGGCTGATTTACTTAGGGCTTAGGGTGGTGGACTGCATTGCCAATTATTATATGGCGGATATGGGACACGTGATGGGGGCAAGGCTGGAAACGGATATGCGCAGGGAGGCATACAATCATCTGCAGCAGTTGTCCAATACTTATTACAACAATACAAAAGTAGGGCAGATTATGGGGCGCATTACAAACGATTTGTTTGATGTGACGGAATTTTCCCATCATTGTCCGGAGGAATTTTTTATTGCGGGTATAAAAACAATTATCGGATTTGTCATTTTAGCAAGAATCAATCTGCTGCTGACAATCATCATATTTGCCATTGTGCCAGTCATGCTGCTTGTGAGCCTTACACTGCGCAAGGGCATGAAAACAGCATTTGCAAAACAGAGACAGCAGATTGGGGAGCTGAATGCCAGAATCGAAGACAGCCTTTTGGGACAAAAGGTTGTGAAGGCATTTGCCAATGAAGAGCTGGAAAAAGAAAAGTTTCAAAAGGACAATCAGATTTTTTTAGAAACCAAAAAGGAAGGCTACCGCTATATGGCTGCTTTCCAGACATCTACCAGACTGTTTGACGGAATTATGTATCTTGCCGTCCTAGTGGCAGGAGGGCTGTTCATGATAAAGGGGCTGATAGATCCGGGAGATTTGGTAGCTTACATGCTTTATGTGACTACGCTGATTGCAACCATACGGAAAATCATTGAATTTACGGAACAGTTTCAGCGGGGGATGACGGGAATTGCCAGATTTCTCGAAATCATGGATGCGGATATTGAAATCTTTGATGAAGAGGATGCGAAGGAGTTAAAGGCTCCAAAAGGGGATATTCGGTTTGAAGAGGTTACCTTTGAATATCCGGATGATCATAATCAGGTATTTACCCATTTGAACCTGTCCATAAAGGCAGGGGAAAAGGTAGCCATCGTAGGCCCTTCCGGTGGCGGGAAAACAACGCTCTGCAATTTAATCCCACGGTTTTATGATGTGACTTCCGGCAGGATTACGCTAGACGGAAAGGATATAAAGGGCTATACCTTAAAAAGCCTTAGGGAAAATATCGGCATGGTACAGCAGGATGTGTATTTGTTTTCCGGTACGGTTTTTGAAAACATTGCCTATGGAAAAAAGAATGCCACAAGAGAACAGGTGGAAGAGGCAGCAAAGAGAGCCGGAGCGGATGGATTTATCAGAGCGCTTAAGGATGGATATGACACTTATGTGGGAGAGCGGGGAGTCAAGCTTTCTGGAGGACAGAAACAGAGAATCAGCATTGCAAGGGTATTTTTGAAAAATCCGCCTGTTATTATCTTAGATGAAGCAACCAGCGCTTTAGACAACGAAAGTGAATTTGAGGTGGCAAGGTCATTAGCCGCCCTTTCGGAAGGGAGAACTACTCTGACCATTGCCCACAGGCTTTCCAGCATTAAAAATTCTGACAGGATTTTAGTATTGACGGATGATGGAATCGCAGAAGAAGGAAACCATGAATCCCTTCTTTCCCAAAAAGGAATATATTACCAGTACTATATGACTGCCAATGAGCTAAAATAGAAGAAAAGTAACAGTTCAGCCACAGGCACAGAAAAAGGGGCACACAGAGCATGTTTTCTACGTCGCCACGCTCTCGCTCTATAAAAACGCAGCAGTGCTAAGCTCGAAAATACCTCGCTAAGCGCTGGCGTTTTTATAAGGGCTCCTTAAGAAAATATACTCTGTGTGCCCCTTTTTTCTGTGCCTGCGGCTGAACTGTTATGAAGAAAAAGAAAAAGTTTACTTGATATGTTGGAAAAAGTGTGCTATGATGACAAGGATGTAACAAATTTGTAACATCTATGTACCCGTAGTTTAACGGATAGAACAGCTGATTCCGGTTCAGCCGATGGGGGTTCGATTCCTCTCGGGTACGTTTTTGAGGCAGGTGTATAGACCGGCTTCGGTACAGGGAAAGGCGGATAGGAACAGAATATCCGCTTAAATTTTTTAAGGTACTGTTGGAAGGATATTAGAAAGGAACGTTATGAGCGAGAATAAACAAAACCAGAACAGGCAGAACCAGAATAGACAAAATCAAAATAGGCAAAATCAGAATAGGCAAAATCAAAATAAACAGAACCAGAGTAAGCAGGGAAATGCCGAGGCTTCCAAAAAGAATCAGTCGGCTGTCAATGATTTTGCAGACCGCTTAAGAGACGATAAAAAATTTGCTGCAATCGTAGGCGGGAGTATTTTAGCAGTTATTGTTATTATTGTATTGATTTTTGTATTTACCGGAAAGAAAAAGGATGAACCGGACGAAGAAGGAGCTGTTTCCGGAAATGCAGTAAGTGAAAACGGGATGGTGGATACAACTGTTTCCTCTTCCGGTGAAGCGGGAGCGGCAGAGGCGGCAGCAGAGCCTTCCAATCCTATGGATATTGTGAATAATCTGGTGGAGACGTATCTTAATTCTTTAGCAGCCGGCGATATCGAAACCATTAAGGCGATAAAGAACCATAGCGAAGAAGAAGAATTACTGAAAATACAAAAAAGAAGCGCTTATATTGAAAACTTTGAAAATGCAAATGTATATACAAAGCCGGGTCCTGTAGACAATTCTTATGTTGCATTTGTTTATTATGAGATTAAGTTTAAGGACTTAAATACGCCGGCGCCGGGCTTGATTACCCTTTATATGAGCACTGGGGAAGATGGAAACCTTTATATTTATGACGGGCAGTTAGACGAGCAACTGGATGAATCGGTAATTGATTATATTAAAGAACTGGCAGTAACGGATGAAATCGTAGCTTTGTTTGATAAGGTAAAAGTAAAATACAATGAAGCCTTGGATCAGGATGGAGAGCTGAAAACATTTATGGATGGGCTTTCCGATAGATTAGAAGCAGAAGTAAAGGCTGAAATGGCACAGAGACAGGAGCAGGCAGAAGGCACAACAGAAGAGAACGGCGAACAGCAGCCGGCAGAATCATCCAGTCAGAAAACAGAAACAGTAGTGGCTACAGATACAGTAAATGTCAGAAGCTCTGACAGTGAAAATGCGGATAAGCTGGGCAAGCTGGAAATGGGCACAAAGGTAACCAGATATGAGACTAAGGAAAACGGCTGGAGCCGGGTTGATTATAATGGTCAGGAGGCTTATGTAAAGAGCGAATACCTGAAGGTGGACGATGGCAGCGCTGCCGCTTCAGAGCCATCTCAGACAGAACAATCCACAGACAACAGCAGTGCCAGTGGCGAGAAGGTAACTGTAAAGGAAACAGTAAGAGTCCGTAAATCAGCCAGCACAGACGGGGAAATATTGGGAACTGTCTATATGGGCGAAACTTTTGAGCTTGTTATGAAACAGGCAGACGGCTGGACAAAAATAAAATATAAAGGACAGACAGCATATATCAAATCAGAATATTTAGAGTAAGCGTCTAAGGGGCAGTGAGGAATCACAGCCCCTTTTTTACAAAGGCAGGAGGTAATGATAATGTTGAAAATGAAGGTAGGTATTATTGGAGCCGGGGCGATTGCAGGAGTCATGGCAGATACTCTTTGCAGGATGGCAAGGGCAGAAGCCTATGCAGTGGCATCAAGGGATTTCAAAAAAGCGGAGCAGTTTGCTAAAGTCCATGGGGTGAAATGTGCATACGGCAGCTATGAAGAACTGTTAAAGGACAAAAAGGTAGACCTTGTGTATATTGCAACGCCTCATACGTTTCATTATGAGCAGGCAAGGATGTGTATCAATTATGGAAAGCCGGTTTTGGTGGAAAAGCCCTTTTGCGTTACAGTAAAGGATGCGGAAGAATTGCTTGCCTATGCAAAAGAAAGACAGGTTTTTATTACGGAAGCTATCTGGACCAGATATATGCCCATGGGGGAGGAAATAAGGAATGCCCTGACAGCAGGGGTGATTGGAGAGCCAAAGCTGCTTACGGCAAATCTGGGATATGCCATGATGAGTAAAGCAAGACTCACATCGCCGGAGTTAGCAGGCGGCGCCCTTTTGGATGTGGGAATCTATCCGTTGAACTTTGCGGCAATGGTTTTTGGACATGACATAGCAAGAACTGAGGCTGTATGTACCTTTACGGAAACAGGAGTGGATGCAAATGACGGCATTACCCTGACTTACAAGGATGGCAGGATGGCAGTATTAAACAGCTCCATGGTAGCGGTTAGCGACAGGCTGGGCATCATACAGGGGGACAAGGGCTATATGGTGGTGGAGAACATCAATAATTTTGAAAGCTTTACTGTTTATGATAGTGACCATAAGAAAGTATCCGTAAAAAAACGTCCCAAGCAGATATCGGGTTATGAGTACGAAGTGGAAGCCTGCAGAACGGCGCTTTCCAGAAAGCAGCTTTCCTGTCCGCAGATGCCTCATGAGGAAACGCTCTGGATGATGAAGCAGATGGAGCAGATCCGGAATATATGTAAAATAAAGTATCCCTTTGAAAAATAGGATTGTCCGTCATATTTACCTAAAACTATAGAGAAAATTTGGTAATTGTTCACTACAGTATCCGGCGCACTAATAATTTTTATAGGTTTTTTAATGCGTTAATGCGATAAAATACTTGTGCTTTTTGATGTCACGTTATATAATGTTGCTTGGGCAATGGGGTCTGTTTATACTAACTAAAGGAGGACATGAAAAATGTCATATGTTGATGAAGTATTTGATATGGTGGTAGAGAAAAACCCTGCACAGCCAGAGTTCCACCAGGCAGTAAAGGAAGTATTGGATTCTCTTCGTGTCGTAATTGAAGAAAATGAAGAAGCATACAGAAAGGATGCTTTGCTGGAAAGACTGGTTACTCCGGAAAGACAGTTGTTGTTCAGAGTTCCATGGGTAGATGACAAGGGACAGGTTCATGTGAACAATGCATTCCGTGTACAGTTCAACAGCGCTATCGGACCATACAAGGGCGGTTTAAGATTACATCCATCCGTAAATCTTGGTATTATCAAGTTCTTGGGATTTGAGCAGATTTTCAAAAACTCCCTGACCGGACTTCCAATTGGCGGCGGCAAGGGTGGCTCTGATTTTGATCCTAAGGGCAAATCAGACAGAGAAGTTATGGCATTCTGCCAGAGCTTTATGACAGAGCTTAACAAATACATTGGCGCTGACACAGACGTACCTGCAGGCGATATCGGAACAGGTGCAAGAGAAATCGGTTATATGTTCGGACAGTATAAGAGAATCCGTGGCGTATACGAAGGCGTGCTTACCGGAAAAGGTTTATCCTATGGCGGTTCTTTAGCAAGAACAGAAGCAACCGGTTATGGTTTATTATACTTAACAGAAGAAATGTTAAAGTGCAATGGACATGATATTGCTGGCAAGACAGTAGCAGTATCCGGTTCCGGAAATGTAGCGATTTATGCAACTCAGAAGGCACAGCAGCTTGGTGCAAAGGTTGTGACTGTTTCTGATTCCACAGGCTGGATTTATGATCCGGAAGGAATTGATGTAGCATTATTAAAAGAAGTAAAGGAAGTAAAACGCGCAAGACTCACCGAATATGCAGCAAACAGACCAAGCGCTGAATATCACGAAGGAAAAGGCGTATGGACAATAAAGGTGGATATTGCTCTTCCATGTGCAACTCAGAATGAGCTTCAATTAGAGGATGCCAAGGCTTTGGTTGCAAACGGCGTTATTGCAGTGGCAGAAGGCGCTAACATGCCTACTACATTAGAAGCAACCGAATACTTACTGGAGAACGGCGTATTATTTGCTCCCGGCAAGGCTGCTAACGCAGGTGGTGTTGCTACCTCCGCTTTGGAAATGAGCCAGAACAGTGAAAGGCTTTCATGGACCTTTGAAGAGGTTGACAGCAAGTTAAAGGGAATCATGGTAAATATCTTCCATAACATGGACGATGCTGCAAAGAAGTATGGCAAGGAAGGAAATTATGTAGTTGGAGCTAACATTGCCGGATTCTTGAAGGTTGTGGATGCTATGACTGCTCAGGGGATTGTGTAATAGCCAGTATAGCGGATGATTTACAGCCGCTGTAACGGTTTCCAAAAAGGAAAGATAATGTTTGATATAGATAAGTCCTGTAAACTTAGTGTTTATGGGGCTTTTCTTCTTGTGTTGATAGGACAAAAGAATCATTTGAAACATTTTCTTCCATTTTCCCATCTAATGTATGAAAGGCAAAAAGGATAGCCTATCAGCCTTAAAACAATTGTGCGCACAAGGAAAGGAGACCCTTTGGGTTGAGGAAGATATGGAAACTTTAATAAAACGGGCAAAGAAAAAAGATCCGGATGCGTTTACGGAATTGATGCAGTCACAAATGCAGAACATGTATCGGACTGCAAGGGCAATTCTGATGAATGATGAGGATTCAGCGGATGCCATTCAGGAAACGATTCTTGCTTGCTGGGAAAAGCTGAAGGATTTAAAGGAAGATAAATATTTCCGGACATGGATGACAAGAATTTTAATCAACAGGTGTTATGAAATCATAAGAGCAAATCAGAGAATGGTATGTATGGAAGAGCTGCCGGAGGGTATTACAGAGGCGGATACTCCATTGAGTTTCCCAGAGGTATCTGATACTCAGGGGGATATTACCGTTTCCGTAGCACAGTGCTTATTAGATGAAAATAATATCCGACTAGCATTTTATGTGGATGGATATGGGCTGGACAACAGCATGGAGCCGGAGCTGGAGTATCTTAATATTCTGCTGGATGGCAAGCCGATATATAACTACGATTGGGAATTTTATTCGGGAATAGATTGGACGGATAACAGAGAACCCGTTATGGCAGATGGTTCCCCTGTGCAGGAAAATGCAAAAGGAGAAATTATTCCTAATTACCAGACTGCGAATGGAAAGATGGAAATTGACTTGAATATGTCTCCGGTGGATGAAAATGGAAAAAGTATTTCTGCTCTTAACGGACGGGAGATTACGGTTTTCCTGCAAAACTTTGGAGAGCATGCAGGAACATGGACACTGAAATGGACTTTAGGAGGTGCGGACACAACAGTAGAAGTAAAATTAAACGAAACATTAGGAAATTCAGGAGCAACCGTCACGGCTGTAAAAGTATCGCCAATTTCCATTCATGTGTATTATGATTTTGCAAAAAGGGAAACGATGGATAGTGGTGTAGATGAAAATGGTAATACGATAGAATCTGCAGATTTTGCAGAACCCCCCAGATTTGTCGGATTGAAAATGAAAGATGGAACAGTGTATACCAGAATTTTGGATGGTGGCACTTATGGCTATGAAAATGGGGACGCTTCCACATATATTGCGAAAGTAGGTATATCGCAGGTAATCGATCCGAAGGATGTGCAGAGCCTGCTATTCCTAAAAGATAATGATGTAGTTGCCAGTGAGCATAAGATTACAGAAAAGGAATGCTATGTAGTTGACATAAATTAAATTTTGCAGTGCTTTGGAACAAGGACGTGCAAAGAGAGAAGAACCGAATATTTCCTCTCCAATATTCCAATACTAATAAAAACATTGGAGGTCCTTATGAAGATTACAGAGAAAAAGAAACCTATTGATACCATTCCAAAAGGTGTATGGGAAAGCAGCAGACCGGTTCGTGATAAGGAGAAAAACAATACCGCTTCCGTTTCTGCAGACCAGCAGGGAAATGGTTATCCTGACGGTAAGCAATGCAAACAGGATATGTGACAGGCAGGAAAAAGGAATCTTGAAAAAATCAGGGTTCTTTTTTTCGTGGAAGGCGGTGTATTGTAACACTCCCGCTCAGACAGGCTGAAATGTTACAATGCATTTGCAGCAGGTAAAAAATCTATGGTTTGAGGGAACCTTTTTAATTGTTGGTTCCTCTAATAAATAGAAAGCTAAATAAATTGCATGATAGTGTATTATGTACATATTTAGCAGGAAGTTGTTGCAACACTTCAAATCATATTTTTGCATGACTGGTTGTTGTGTACTATGGTTGTAAATTTACTGATGAAGGGAGAAGATATGTCTTGAATAAAGAAACCTTTGCCAGACTGGTAATTGATTCCACGGATAGTCTGTACCGTGTCAGCAAATCTATTTTAAGAAATGATTCTGATTGTGAGGATGCGGTGGGCGAAGCCATTACGATTGCATTTCAAAAGCTGTCTTCCTTAAAAAAAGACGAATATGCCAAGACATGGTTGACCCGGATACTGATACATGAATGTTATCATATACGAAAACAACAAAGCAGGATAACATTAGTTTCTGATGATAGTGAAGCTGTTTGGAATTATGAGGGGCATGAAGGAAACAAATGTTATATGGATGTTGAAAGCTATTATGATTTATATGAGGCAATGGAACAGTTAAAGGAAAATCAAAGGCTTGTGATTACTCTCTTTTATTACGAGGGATATTCCATCAAGGAGATTGCGACAATCTTAGGGATAACACAGGGAACTGTGAAAAGCAGGCTGGGCAGAGCCAGAAATCAGTTAAAATCATTTTTAAGGGAGGAGGAGTCTTATGTATGATAAATGGAGGTTTCCGCAGACGCCGGATTCATTTACAAAAAAGGTGCTGCAGTCAGTCAGGGAAAATATGAAAGAAACTGTGGAAGCAGCAGGCAATGAAGAAGGAATGGAAACAATGGTTTATAACCCAAAGGAGGAAACGGATTTGAGAGATTTTGAAAATGCGGAAAAAAATATAGAGCAGAAGGAGCATTATGGACGAAAAAGGTATGGATGGCAGAAAAAAGCAGTGGCAGCGGCGCTTGCACTAACAGTAGTGGGAGTTGGAGGCTTTACAGTTCATGCAGTAGTGGACTCTCTGGTAAAAGCCCGTATGGAAAGCATGTCACAGGAAGAAAAGACAAAATATGTAGAGGAAGTGGATTCCAGTCAGGTAGTGGCAGCCTCGTTTTCCAGAGAACTCACACAGGAAGAAAAGGAACGGGAAAGAGAACTGAGCATTGCTTATCATCAGGAAGGAAGGTTTCCGGAAGGGGAGCTTGTAAGGGTAGAGAATGAAAGCGAAGTGGATGAGGATATGCTTTGCTTTGCACCTGAGACAGCCTATTTCTATCTTCCGGGGAGAGCGCTTACCGATGAGGAGCTTTTGCAGATGATTGATTATCGTAATAAAACCAATTATGCTTTAAATGAGAGATATGAGGAAGAGTATGCAGATGAGGTAGAAGCACAAAAGGCAGTGGAAGAAGAAGCAAAAGCGCAGGTTGAAGCAGAAGGAGGAATTACGGAAGAAGAGGCAGTGGCAAAAGCACAGGAATGGCTGGATAAGGTATATGGAAAAACAGCAGAGGGCATGGAAGTGTCATGCTATATGGACACTGATGGGCTCGGTACAAAGGAATCCCCCGCTTATGAGATTCATTTTTCCTTTGCGGATGTAGATACGTATACATTAACTGTTGATGCTGCAAATGGAAGTCTGATAGAGGTGTTGTATTCCGGTCAGGAATTTCTTGCCGAAGAAATGTCTACAGTTGATGGTGAGGCAAAAGCAGAGGAGTTAAGTAGAGTGGCAGAGAAATATTTAAGGGATGTATTTGGCATTGCGGGAGATTGTAGGGAGATATATTATGCGTATAACAGTGAAGACAATACAGTCAGCAATAATATGATGACTTTTCAATTTATTATGGAGGATAATACCGTTCATATAGTTTCATTGGACTGCGCAGGCGGAGCGCTAGAGCTGTATAAGGCAGAAAGCTATGAGGAGTACCAAAAAAATACGGAGGCAGTTCAAGAGCTTCGGGAAAAAGGCGTCATAAATTATGAAACTGTTAAAAAGCAGTTAAAATAGTATGGGGATTAAGAGATAGTGGATTTGATAACAGTTCAATCCACAGGCGCAGAACAGGGTTCCTATAGAGTATGTGGATGAACTGTTACTGAATTTACCATAAATAACTGGAAAATGCCGGCAGTGCCATAGTGGAAAACAGCTATGGCGCTGTCTGTATTGTTTTAGGCATCTGTGAAACATCTTATAAAACGATGAATATAGTCTTACATAAAAGGAAAAAATCTGATTTGCAGTATATAACAATGCTACAGATAAGGGACAAAAAGGCAGGAGGAGAAAGCTTTTATGAAGCAGGAGAAAGCCGGTGGGATAAAGAAAAAAGAAAGGAATAAGAGCATGCTTCTTTTTGTGGGGATATTTCTCTGCATGATGTTTGCAGTGGCTGTTTTTTCAGCCTGCAATGCGGTAAAAAAATATAGCAGTGAAGGAAAAGAAGAAGTAGAAGGAAGTCTGGATAGCAGAGAGAATAAGAACAGTTATGAGCGATATTTGGAAGTGATTGATCCGGATAAGATAACGACAGAACACATAACGGAAGCAGTATGCTATTCTAGAGAAATGTCAGAGGAAGAAGGGGTGCGTTATCGGAATTTGCAGGATAGATATAAGGAGGGGGAAATGGCTCCAAAAGAGGAAATAGATATTGTTGATAAGCTGGAAGATACTGACAGAGAAGTGGAATATCCTGTTTTTGAAATCTGGAATCATGAATATTTTCTGCCGGAGAGAACATTGACGGATGAGGATATGTTACGGATGATAGATTTTGAATATAAGCTGTCGGATGCCACGATGCAAAGGTGTAAGGAGCTGGCTAAGGCTGCCGAGACTTCACCTCATAAGGTGGAAGAGGATGAAGCGATGGAAATAGCAGGTTCTGCGATAGAGAAAATGTTTAACATTGTTACTTTATCCATGGACAAGGAGGCATTATATAACGGGGCAGCATCCTATATAGTGAGCTTTAGAGAAAAATCCGGGAGTATTCTGTATGAAGCAATGGTTAGCATGGGAACAGGAAAGCTTGAATGGGTTCGTGAGTACCATAATGAGCTTGGCATGGAGAATGCAGTTGAAATAAATCAGGAGTTTGAACAGATATGTTCCGCTAACTACCAAAAAGCAAAAGCGCTTCTTACGGATATTTTAAGTTCAGATATAGAGATTGTAAGCAGCAGTTGCCGATATAGGACGGATAAAAGTGGAAAGGAAATACCCAAGGGGGAAGCAGGGATTATACATTATTATTTTCAGATGGAGGATGGAATGGTATATCATATGAAATATGATATTGAGATAAAGAGATTTTATGCGTTGGACGAAGAAGAAAAGAAGTATACATTTTATAAGACAGAAGAGGAACTAAAGAAGGAGGGAGCAAAAAAGGATGAGGATAAATTTATTGAGCCCTTGCTCGGAGCAGAAATGGAAGTAGCTCAAAATAAGGATTTGCAATGGGTGGTGTCGTTTATAGAGTAAGGTGGAAGGTTGAGGTTGGGAGTATGAACGAGCTGGCACAAGATATAGAAAATAGTCGTGAATTTTGCTTTTTAATCCATTTTCTACTAGATGTAGTGGTTGAAGAAATGGCAATTATGTATTAAAATAATGATAGATATAAGAAACTTTGCATGTAAGAATAATTTTTTTATAAAGATTCATACTATTTATGGGGTGATGTTTTTATGAAGAGGTTGTATCTGATGAAAGAATGCGTTCATGTAAGGCAGTAGCTGAAAAGTATCCATTAAAAAAGTAAATGAGTACATTCCGAGCGATTATGACTGATGAGTATCATGGTGCAGCAAGTAGATTTAAAGTAAATATGTACCTATGAGTATAAAACTATTTAAAGGATAAAAGAACCTTGAGCAAGTCAAGGTTCTTTTTTTACATGGCAAAAGCATTTTTATGCCGCTTCCTTTTCAAAAATATACCGGGCAAGATAGATAAAAGGGGTATCTAAAAGGCTGGTAGCAATGAAAATTACATAGCTGGAAACAGCAATGGAAATCAAAGTAGTGGTATTATGGGTTCCAAGGAAGGCGCCCCATGTAAACAGGACGGTATTTAAAAGCTGGGAAACTAAAGTGGAGCCATTGTTTCTAAGCCATAGAAACTTTTTTTTGTCACCAAATTTCCGGCTTGTAAATGCCCACCATTTATGATAAGCCCACACGTCAAAAAGCTGGACGATGACATATACTATAATGCCTACCAGCATCAGTCTTGGAGTGTTGGAAAAAATAGCACGAATAGAGGGCATGGCAAAGTCGTTTTCATTTGGTATGTACAAAAGCCATGACTGGCTGATTACAATAAAGGCAATAGAGGTGGCAATCCCAAGCCACACGGCAGTCTGAGCAGCTTTTTTTCCATATAACTCACTGAGAATATCCGTCACTAAAAAAGTAGACGCAAATAGAATGTTTCCCAGTGTCATTTCCATGCCAAAAGCATTTACTACAATAAGCACTTCAATGTTGGCGGCAATCGTAGCAATTACAGTCCATAAATATAAGCCTTGTTCTTTAAATAATTTAAGTAAGACAATGACGGCGGAAAAAGTAATCAATAAAGACACAATCAACAATATTTCATTACGCATGTTCTACAACTCCTCCTACACCAAAAGCGGTGTTTTCCATTAAAATATCAATTCGGCTGTCCGGCTCGTATTTGGGATAAAGCTCCCTTGTAAAGACAGCAATGACCTCCGGGTCTGGTTTGATGGGCTTTTTATTTTCCTGCATGATATTGATGCATACCCGCTCAAAATAAGCAAGACCTGTTTGGATGTCTTTTTCCATGCTTTTTACGGTTTGTCCGGGAATGCCCTGAAGAAGACATACCTCATCAAAATAATTGGCAATTTCTTCCGGCTTGTCTGTATCAATGCCTTTGTCCAGATAGCTTTCCCGAAAGAGGGAATCAAAGGTTTCTACTCCGATTTTTATTTTTAGTGTAATTCCCTTTTGGGCAAAACGTGTGCGAAAGGCAGGGATTTCCTCCCTGTGGCGCCAGTGGCACTCAAAATGCACCTCCACAATCCCATGAGTTTGGCAGACCTCTTCAATCAGGGCAAGGGTAGCCTCATCTAAATCCACAAAGCTGCCAGAATTGATGACCTCCAGCTTATGGTAGATGCCGCTGACTTTTAAAAGCTGTTTCCGATTCAGGGCAAAATTAGCGGCTTCATCTGGGGAAGAATCCAAGTGATAATCACAAAAACGGCAGCGCCTCCATGCGCACCCTTTTCCCCGAAGCATGACAATTTCCCTTGGATTTTTTTCCTCAATAACAGAATAGCGGTTTGGTTCAAAATCCATTTTCATAAGTTCCTTTCTGTAAATTCTTTTCTGCAAATTCTTTTCTGTAAGTTCTTTTTTATAACGGTTCATCTCACAGGCGCAGAACTGTTACTATTTCGGGATTTCCAAAGAATTGAACATGTTTGTTGGAATTAACAGTATAAATAAAAAGGACACGTTTTCACGTGTCCATCTTCATGCAAAAGAAATAGCTTATGCACTTTTGGCACAAAGCTTTCTTAAAATCCCTAGTTTTGTTTAGAGACAGGATGGTCACGAACTGTCTTATGTACTTGTAAAGCATGGTTATTATAGCACAGAGGGGAGGAAGAGGCAAGGGGAAAGTGAAGAGGAGCATATGTAATATGTAATTTGTAACAGTTTAGCCCACAGGCGCAGAGCGGTTTTTCCATAGAGCATGTTTTCTAAAGAAGCCCTTATAAAAACGCCAGCACTTAGTGAGGTATTTTCTAGCTTAGCACTGTTGCGTTTTTATAGAGCGAAAGCGTGGTGACGTAGAAAATATGCTCTATGGGAAAACCGTTCTGTACCTATGGGCTGAACTGTTACTTTAATTTCATATCCTAATCTGCTATAATTAATCATGCAAAAATACTCTCTTGTTTGGTTATTTTGTGGCGATTTACATATAGCATGTTGGGGCTGTTTTTGCATTTTTTATCATACAGAAAAAATGAGGAAACTCAAATGGAAAGGAGCAAAAATGCAATATACGAGTAAATATGAATCACCGCTTGGCGGTATTATACTGGCAGCAGATGAAATCGGTCTGACGGGATTATGGTTTGAGGGGCAGAAATACTTTGCTCTCTATCTTGATAAAGAAAATGAGGAAAAAGAACTGCCTGTATTTGAACAGACAAGAAAGTGGCTTGATTTATATTTTTCGGGAAATGAGCCGAATATTAAGCTGCCGCTTCATTTTACGGGAAGCGCCTTTCAAAAGGAGGTATGGGAAATTCTTTACCAAATTCCTTACGGGCAGACAACAACCTATGGAGCTATTGCTAAACAGCTTGCGAGGGAAAAAGGGCTTGCAAGAATGTCAGCGCAGGCGGTTGGTGGTGCAGTGGCACGCAATAAAATATCTATTATTGTACCCTGTCATAGAGTAGTGGGTAGTAATGGAAGCCTTACCGGATACGCAGGGGGCATTGACAAAAAGATTGCCCTGCTGAAAATGGAAAAGGCATATAAGGACACATTTTTTGTTCCGAAAAAGAGCACTGCGCCATGAAAAAACATATATTAAAATGATAGGCATATTTCATATATTTATTGAAGTAGCAGAAAGCGGTTGTTTTTTTGTTGGGATTTTCGTGCTATAATTTTGAACAGGTGGAAGCGGGGAGTAAGCTTATGACGAGACAATCGACTACAACCATTCGCAAAATGTGAAGTCATCTATGGCACACATTCCAACTATCCAACAGACTTTTCCAAGACAGGGCAGAAAACTAAAAAGCAAAGCATGTAATTTAAAGGATTTAAAAACAAGTGATATTTATACAACTGTTTCTGGTGATTATTGCTGTTTTTTCCGGTAAAAACGATAGCAATCATCAAAAAGAATATATAAATATTAATATCAATATTAATATTAATATTTATATCAATATGTCAGTGCGCTAAAATCCTTTGCAAAATAAAAAACAAATGATATTTAAAATGATATAAAAAATATTAATAGAAATAATACATAAAATAACATATAAAATTAAATATAAGATAACGCATGGAATAAAATATAAAATAAAAATAATATGATGTGACATTAAAGTAATATGTGAAATAATTTGAGCTTGAATGAAAACCATATTCAATACAATTTATAATAAAAACATACGATATTTTATATTATAAGTAATCTAGTTTTTTTAAAAAGATAAAAAGCAATCGTTATATTATGTTTAAAATCTTTTGAAAAACTCTACCTGTACCTGTACCTCTACCATTACATTAAATATTATAAATTAAATATTACACATTAAATACCAGCAACACCCCACTCAAAGAGTACAAGCAGAAACAAAACAGCAAAAGAGGGATGTGGGCGGATTCCAGACATTGTTTTTGATGGCGCTTTTCCTTAACAGCCTGCCCACCACCTAGGGAAAAATTGCCACGGATGGCAATTTTAGGCATATTGCGCCATGGACGGCGCTATATGCCGCCCCGAACGGTTCCCATAACACCCCTCAGGCTGTTTAGGAAAAGCGCCATCAAAAACACCGCCTGAAATCCGCCCACATCCCTCTTTTGCGTCCGGTTTACCACTTACCCCTTACCCCTTCTCCAGCCATAACCCATACACCCCATACAAAATCCCTTCTCCCCCACTTTTTCAAAAAACAACAGGAGGCACCCAAATGACCCCATACAAAATCCTACTAGTAGACGACGACCAAGCTCTTCTAAAAATGCTAAAGCTATATTTCAACAAAAAAGGCTATCTGGTTTATCAGGCAGAAAACGGAATGGAAGCCTTAAAGAAAATCGAAATTGAACCAGACATTATTTTATTGGACATCAATATGCCTAGGCTGGACGGGCTTTCCTTATGTAAGCTTATCCGGAACAAAGTAAACTGCCCCATTCTTTTTTTAACTGCCAAAATTGAGGAGCAGGATCGGATTAACGGATTGCTTTCTGGCGGAGATGACTACATTGTAAAGCCCTTTAGCCTAAAGGAATTAGAAGCAAGGATTATCGCCCATTTAAAGAGAGAAGAGCGTCACGGGCAAAAAGCCAAAATACGCTTCTTTGGAGAGCTTGGCATTGACTTTGCCGGAAGGACTGTCACATGGGGAGAGAAAGAAATTGAGTTTACAAAAATGGAATATGAGATTATAGAATTTCTTGCAGGAAATGCAGGATATGTCTATGATAAGGAAACCATTTATGAAAGAGTCTGCGCCTATGAAGGCGATGGAGACAGCAGGGTAGTGACGGAGCTGATACGGCGTATTCGGAATAAGCTTTCTAAGTATTCCGACAGGGAATGGATAGAAACGGTCTGGGGGTGCGGTTACAAATGGAAAAAATAAGAAATCTCTCCTTAAAAAAAACAATGGTTCTTTATTTGTGCATTGCCCTGTTAACCAGTTTTTTTCTTTCTGTTTTGCTTACCTATGCTGCGGAAAGAACTCAAAAAAGAATATGGGGTCAATATATAGAGGAGGGAGCGGTTTTAAAACAGATAGAAATGGAAGAGCAGATGCCGGATTTGGAGGTTGAGGTAAGCAGGGTCAGCAGTTATATTATGACAGATAGGGATAATGCAATTGTGGAAGCATGTGATTTTATCACTACGTGGGATGTGCTCATTCTTTCGGTTGCAGGCTGTGTCACAGCCATGTTTTTGTTTTACCGAAACAAATTAAGGATACCTTTAAAGATTCTGGTAGATAGCTCAGAAAAAATCAGAGAAAGTACACTGGATTTTACCATAGAATATAAAAATAAAGATGAAATGGGGCAGGTATGTGATTCCTTTGAAAAAATGCGGACACAGTTATTGGAAAATAATCAAAGAATGTGGCAGATGGTGGAAAACGAAAGGAATTTAAGAGCAGCCATTTCCCATGATATGCGGGCGCCTCTTGCGGTTTTGAAGGGATATGAAGAAATGCTTTTGGAGCTTGTGTGCGAGGAAGAGCTGGAGAAAGAAAGTATACGGGAAATGCTTGAAGAGGAAATAAAGCAGACAAAACGGCTCAGCGATTTTTTAGACATTACCCGGACAATGTGCAAGCTGGAGGAGAGAAAGCCAAAATACAAAGCGGTATCTTATAAAGAACTGAAAAAAAGGATGATTTTTACGGTTCGTGCCTTATGTAAGGAAAAGGGGCTTAAATGGAAGCTTAAGGAGCGGACAACGATAAATGAAATCTATGTGGATGATTCCATTATATTGGAGGTAGTGGAAAATATGCTTGCAAATGCAGTACGATATGCCAAAGAGGAAATCCAGATTACCTTGTGCATGGAGCAGCCTTTTTTTGTCATAGAGGTGGTTGACGATGGAGAAGGATTTTCGGAATCCTTTGAAACACTTACTAAGTCTTACTATTGCGGAAATGCTGCGGATTCTTTGACACATTTCGGGCTGGGACTTTATTTGTGCAGGATTTTTTGTGAAGCCCATGGAGGAAAATTGAAGCTTGGAAATAATGAAAAAGGGGGCGCATATGCCAAAGCCTATTTTTCCATAAAATAAGGTGCAGCCTTTTTCTGTGGTTGTGATTTTATTGTTTTTCCTTTGCTACCATATAGGAGCAGGGAAAAACAATTTTTTTTTGGAAAGGAGGCAGAGTATGTGGAGCATTGTAAAAAGAGAATGCAGGAATTATTTGAAAAATCCCCTGTTTTATATAGGAGCTTTCCTTGTATTCATAGGGGTATATATGCAGCTTAAGCCTTATTTACAGTTGCACTATTTTGTGGATGAAAAGGAGCTTGAGCAGGCAGGGGAACAGTATGAAAAATGGGAGGTGGTAAGCGGATATATTCCCGCAAGCCGGGAAGAACGGTATGGCGTGGCATTAGAGCAGATTGAACAGGATCTTCAAGAACCGTTTTTTGGAATGAGCAAAAAAGAGGCGGAAATGGTGGTTGCTTCCATGGAACATATGTCTGAAAAGGAAGCTATTGCTTACTTGGAGCAGCGGTGCTCCTATATTATCAGTGAAGCTTATTTTTCCTATTTTGACATGAAAAAAGGAACCTTGGAAGAAGTAAACCATTATATAGAGGAAAAAATGGAGGAGGCTCCTTATACCCACTATTTTGCAGGGAAGTATGCAGATTTTTTCGGGGTTTATATGGTATTTTACGCTATGATTCTGCTGGCATTTCTTTTTTGGGAGGATATGAAGAAAGATACTTATGAACTGCTTCATACAAAGCCCATAAGCCCGGTAAGCTATGTGCTTGGGAAGCTCTGCGGTGGCATGACGGCTATGCTGGCGGTTACAGTTGTCATAACTGTCATATTCTGGCAGTTGAGCCTTGAGTGGGGAAAAACAGAGGGATTTCCGGTAAATGCCCTTGATATATGGAAAGCCGTATGCATTTATAATCTTCCGAATCTTTTAGTAATCGTATGCATATACGGTGGAGTTTCCCTGCTATTTAAAAGCCCTCTTCCGGCTGTGCCGGCATTGATTTTATACGCAGTTTATTCCAACATGGGAAGCAGGAATGCGGAAGGGGTTTATGGGTATTATGGAAGGCCTCTTGCCATTATGGTGCGTTTTCCGGGAAGCTTTTTAGAAATTGCGCCGCCTCCTATGGCAGCAGCCAATCAGACAGCGCTTTTGTTGTTTTCCGTTTTACTGACAGGGATTTGCATTCTTTTATGGAAAAGGAGGAAGGTTTTGTGAAATACAATGTAAAAATAGCAATTCCTTTTTATAAAACAGTATACTCCATTTTGTTCGTGATTGTTTTGGCCTTTGTCAGAGGAGTTTCTGATGTGAGAGAAATAGGAGCGGCAATGGATGCTAATATGGCGCTGTTAGCCATGGTGTTTTGTGCAGATGGCTATTATCAGGAGTTTTCTAAAGGTAGATGGGAAGTATTCTGGCTATGTCCTTCAAAAAGAAAATGGCAGACTCTGCTGCAGCGTTTTTTTCTGCAGGTAATCTGGCTTACCATCGTTGCCATGGTAGGTTACTTTGTTTTTTACTGGCAGAGACCGGGAAGGAATGGAGTAACTTCCGAGCTTGATTTATGGCTTTGGTTTGGCTTTGCGGTAATAGGAAGCATATTCTTTTTTGGGGCCTTGAGCTTTACAGTAGTAAATCTTTGTAACAATCTGTGGGCAGGTCTTGGAATTTCGGCAATTTGCTGGAGCCTTTTAAATTCCACCACAGGACAAAAGCTGCCGGATGTGCTTTATGTGTTTGCTTATGGTGGTAAGGGAACCAGATTTTTTGACGACAGCAATGAAAAATGGATTTGGGGGAAGCTTAGTGCGGTGGTTCTTGGTTGCCTTTTGTTGTTTCTTGGAGAAAGGAAGGTCAAAAAGGCGGTATGGGTTCCAAAGTGAATATAACGGGAGACAAAAAAACATATAGACCAATACGGGGAATCAGAAATTCAAAAACAATTGGAACCAGAATCGAAAACAGAAAATATTTGGGGCAGAAATCCACAAAAAGCAGTAACAAGATGAATCATTCCCTGCTCATTATGAGAGCATTAACTGAAAATATAATACAGTAGAAATAATATAGTAGAAACAATATAGTAGAAAGCAAGGTGATAGATATATGGCATTGGAAGGAAAAGATATTACGGTAACATTCAAAAACGGAACGAGGGCAGTGGAGCATGTAAGCTTTCAAATCGAAAAAGGCATTTATGGGCTGCTTGGAGAAAACGGCGCCGGAAAAACCACGCTGATGAGGGTGCTTACCACCTTAATAAAGCCACAGGAAGGAACGGTATTGCTAAATGGTGTGGAATATAAGGAAGAAAGCTATGAGAGGATTCGCAGGAAAATAGGATATCTGCCTCAGGAGCTTGGGCTTTATCCAAACCTGACAGTCAGGGAAACGCTGGAATATATGGGAGGTCTTGCAGGTATGTCGAAAGTTTGGTGCAAGGAATGGGTGGATTATTATTTGGAAAAAACCAGCCTTAGTGAGCACCAGAACAAAAAAAACAGGCAGCTTTCCGGAGGAATGAAAAGGCGTGTAGGATTGATACAAGCGCTTTTACACGATCCACAGGCGCTTATCATTGATGAACCCACTACCGGGCTGGATCCGGAGGAGAGAATCCGGATACGAAATCTATTAGTGGATTTTTCCAGAGAAAGAATTGTGTTGTTTTCCACCCATGTGGTGGAGGATTTGGCAGCAACCTGCAATCAGCTTGCCATTATGAAAAAGGGGAAAATGGTTTATGAGGGAGAGCTGAGAAAGCTCATAGAAAAAGCAAAGGGGCATGTGTGGCTTTGTGATGGGCTTTGTGAAGAAGAGGCAGAGGGGCTTATGAAGGAGTATCGGGTATCTTCGAGGATTTATACGGAAAAGGGGCTGCAGCTTAAAATTATTAGCGAGAAAAAGCCGGAAGTGTCTTGTGTCTTAGCAGAGGCTGGGCTGGAAGATGCGTATATTTATATGATGGGGTAAAAGGAAGGCTGGACGTGGGAGCTTGCCGGGCATAGGATAGTCTGATGGACACGCTCTCGCTCTGCAAAGACGCAGCGGTACTAATGCACCAAAATACGGTGCATAAGTGCCGGCGACTTTGCCAAGGTCCAGCAGACTATCCTATGCCCGGCAAGCTCCCACGTCTTTAACAATGTGTTAAATCTGCTTGACACGGGGAATTAAGAACGATACGCTATTTATATCTGGAAATTGCTGCAGGGAGGTTGAAAATGGAAAGGTGTGCATGGTGCCTATGTAATGAAAAAATGATAAAATATCATGATGAGGAATGGGGCAGCCCTTTGCATGAGGATGGGAAACAGTTTGAATTTTTGATGATGGAAGTTATGCAATGCGGTTTGAACTGGAATATGATGATTCAGAAAAGGGAGATATTCCAAAAATGCTTTGATGGATTTGATTATCAGAAGGTTGCGGCATATACGGAAGAGGATATTTTACGGATAATGGAAACAGAAGGGATGATCCGGTCACGGAGGAAAATTGAGGCGGTTATCCATAATGCAAGGTGTTTTTTGGATGTACGGGAGGAATTTGGTACATTCAGTGATTATTTGTGGGGATTTACAGGGGGAAAAACAATTTTGTACAAGGGACACCAAAACGGGAACATTCCGGCAAAGAATGAACTTTCGGACAGGATAAGCAGTGATTTAAAAAAGAGGGGATTCAAATATCTTGGTTCCGTTACCGTGTATTCCCACCTGCAGGCTTGTGGGATTATCAATGACCATCAGGAGAGCTGTTTCCGGTATCGGGAGGTTATGGAAGAGGGCGCAATAGTGTATGAGTGAAGAGAAGGAGAATAGCATGAGCAATAAAAGCATTATGGAATACGAAACAGTAGAATTGGATGACGAAAACAGTGCTTTGAAGCTGCTTGACCAGACAAAGCTTCCGGAAAAGGCAGAAATTATATCTTTACAGACAGGAGAGGAAATATGGGATGCCATTTATCTGTTAAAGGTTCGGGGAGCGCCGGCCATTGGTATTGCAGCCGCATTTGGGATTTATCTGCTTGCCAAGCGAATAGATACAGAGGACTATAATGCTTTTTATGAGGAATTTTGCCGCCAGAAGGAATACTTGAATTCGGCAAGGCCTACGGCAGTTAATTTGTCATGGGCATTAAACAGGATGGAACAGGTTTGCGTGGAAAATGCCAAAAAATCCGTTGCGCAGATTAAAGAAGCATTAAAAAAAGAAGCCGTTGCCATGAAGGAAGAGGATATTCGTGTGTGCAGGGCAATTGGGGAGTACGGGCTGACCTTAGTAAAGAAGGGGGACGGTATTTTGACCCATTGCAATGCAGGACAGCTTGCTACCTGTAAATATGGGACAGCCACAGCGCCTATTTATCTGGGGCAGGAGAGGGGATATGAGTTTCGTGTTTTTGCAGATGAGACAAGGCCGCTTCTGCAGGGCGCAAGGCTGACGGCTTATGAACTGTCAGCTTCCGGCGTGGATGTGACTTTGATTTGTGATAACATGTCCGGGGCAGTTATGAGAAACGGATGGGTAAATGCAGTGTTCGTAGGCTGTGACCGGGTGGCAGCAAATGGCGACACTGCCAATAAAATCGGTACTTCGGTGGTAGCGGCTGTGGCAGCCCGTTATCATGTGCCGGTCTATATTTGTGCGCCTACCTCCACAATTGATATGGAGACGCCTACCGGAGCAGAAATTACAATTGAACAGCGTCCGCCCCATGAGGTGACGGATATGTGGTATGAAAAGAGGATGGCGCCGGAAGGAATCAAGGTGTATAATCCCGCCTTTGATGTGACGGATCATGATTTGATTTCAGGTATTGTCACGGAATACGGGATTGCCAGAGCGCCTTATAGGGAGTCGTTGAAAGAGATTTTTCGTAAAAAGCAGGAGAAGGGATGAATCAGCATGGACTATATGACAGAGAAGCAGGCAAAGAAAGCAATAATTGATATTGGGCAGCGTATGTATGTGCGGGGGTTTGTGGCTGCTAACGATGGAAACATTTCCATCAGGACAGGAGAGAATGAAGTGTGGGCGACGCCTACGGGTGTATCAAAGGGCTTTATGAAGAAAAAAATGCTGGTAAAGGTAGATTTGGATGGCAACGTGTTAGAGGGAAGCAACCGCCCTTCTTCGGAGCTAAAGATGCATTTGCGAGCCTATCAGGACAATCCGGACATTCTATCTGTATGTCATGCCCATCCGCCTATTTGTACCTGCTTTGCCGTTGCAGGAATACCGCTGAATGTGCCAGTTCTGGCGGAAGCAATTATTACCTTGGGAGATGTGCCGGTGGCTCCTTATGCTGAGCTTGGCAGTAAAGAAGTGCCAGAGGCAATCGCCCCATATCTTCATACCCACAATGGCATTCTGCTTGCAAATCATGGGGCAGTTACGTGGGGGAGTGATGCATACAAGGCTTATTACCGATTAGAATCCATGGAATATTATGCCAATATCCTGCTAATTACAGACAAGATTCTGGGAAAGCAGAATCTTTTGACGGAGGAACAGATAAAAGCGCTGCTTGCCATGCGGAGGAAGTTTTGACAGGGTTATGGTCTGATGGATAAAATGTCAGCTTTTTTATCCTGCAAAGGGAGTGCAATATGGGATAGCAAAGTGATTGGATTTGCAAGTGATTGTGAAATAGGAAATGAGTCAAGCTTGCGCTTTTATTTAAACATGGGTTTTGAAGAGGCAAATAGGATTGTTTGTTTTACAAAGAAAGAAGATAGAGAAATGCGTAAAGGAGAAATTAGTAAATGAAAGAATTACGATATAAACTGGATTTGCTAATGGAAAAAGCGTGAGGAGATAAGAATACGATTGAGTTTGAGGAGAAGTCAATTTTTCCTTTCAGTGCAGAAGGGCATATGATGGCATATCTGCTTGCAACGAAGACAATTTCATATGAACAATATCTTGAATTAAATAGAGATTATGCAGATAGAAATCAGTATCTTTGACTTATTTGATATGGCACCACGGACTTTTGGTGAGACTTGGGGTGAAAAACACATTTTGCAATTATTTCCGGAGTTTATGAAAACAACGAAGGAAAATGTATCTTTACTTTATCCGGAGTTTGATGGAGAATTTGATTTATGGTTAGATGGAATCAGAGTGGAGGTAAAGGCTTGTAGAGCTAACAGCACAAAAGCGGGAGGCAGTTTAGCTAGTCGTGCATATTTACATAGTGAAGCTAAGGCAAATTCTTTTAAATATCATTATCAGCAGTTAAAACCCTCTTGTTGTGATGTATTTATTTGGATAGGCGTATGTAGAGATGAGTTGATTTATTGGGTATTGACCAGTGAGGAATTGCAGAAGACTGGAAAACTTGGTTCACAGCACCGAAATGAGAATACAGGTGTTGCAGGAGCGGATGTTTTTGAAGGACAGGTGTTTATGACAGAAGAAGAGCTGATGCCTTTTCTGGTAGAAGAAAGAGATATTTTAAATGCTGTTAAGAGAAAAGGTAAATAAAAAATTGAGCCAATGGAGAGATGGGTAAACCGTTCAGCCCACAGGTATAGAGCTGTTTTCTTCACTGGCTCATGTTTTTAGACTAAAAATTTGTTTTCAACATCTACGACTTCTTTAATTATGTTTCGCTCTTCATCTGAAAGGTGAAATAGCTCAAAAATCATGTCATCTAATTTATCGTAAAGTTCAGTAGCTTTCTTAATGTTCTGTCCTTGAATTAAAAGGTCGGTAGTTGAAATGATTTTATCCTGAATTTCTGTAGGAACTATTGGAATGGGTATATTTTCAATATGGGAACGCAACACCTTAACGGAGTTAAATTCCTTTTTATAAATAAATTGTGCAACCCTTGAATTGAGCAGGGCAAGGATGTACTTTATTCTAATTCCTTTCAATCTGGGAATGACAATATTACAACTATTTAATGAGAGGGTTTGCTTATCGTCATATGCAAAAACCAATTGGCTGCATATAAAACGATACAATAATTTCTCAGATGCCCTATACATTTCGGTAGGAGCAACCTGCTGGAAGCTTTCTGGTTTGAAAAGAATATAGTTTTCCGATGAGTTTATATGATATTTACTAATATCTGCACCTTTTAAAACCATCTCATTATCTTCAGTTTTCCGGGAAGATATATAGTCTTTGTTATTTCCGGTTACAATTCCTAATGCGAAATCAGCATTTCCGGCCAGAAAGGCGACCTCTTTTAAGGTTTTAATTTTTTGTAGTATCTTATATTCTTCATCAGTAGCAATAAAACTGAAGCGTTCAGGTGAAATGGTACGTTTTGTAAGTATTTCAAATGTTTGTTTCCCATCGTTAACCAAAATACCGGCAGTAGAAAGCGGGGCATCTGTATTCACAATTTGAAGAATGATGCAAGGACATTGTACACCGTCAAAAGCATTGCCTAAAAATTCAAGATATTTTATAGAACTGGCTTGCAAAATAATGTTTCTGATATTTGTATGTGCCTTGACGTTTAAAACAGCTTCTGGCAATACATATGATAGTTGTCCACCAACAGCAAGAGTAGATAAAGCGCATTCGATAAATACATCATAAGATTCTATGTTTTTACCAGTTGCTGATTTGTATTTTTTTTTCAGTTCTTCCTTTTCTTCAGCGGAAAATTCGTAGCCCCATGGTGGATTTCCAATGACATAGTCAAATTCATTTTCAGTGTAATCTGTTAAGTAGTTGTGCTCGGTTATATGGCTGCAAATAGTCTCTATACTGGCATTGGAGTATTTAAGCGCCATGTTTAATCGTGTGATTTTAACACTTACCACATCAATATCATTCCCATATACATTTTCCAAAAGAGTATTTTGCGGAAGCTGTAAGAGAAAGTTTCCGGTGCCGCAGCAAGGATCTAATATTTTGTGGGTATTTTTAATATTTAATTTTGAAATAAGATTTTTGACAACCTTTGTGGGGGTATAGTAGGAGCCCGTAGCCTTTCGGTTTCCAATATTTTTGCATGATATATAAATGAGTCCAAGAATATCTTCGTTTGGCTCGTAAGTATAGTTGAACTCGAAAAGAAGGTTATATTTTTGGCAAAAATCAAGAGCGGATTTCCTATCTGCAATAAGGGCATCTATTAAAGGAGAATGACTTTCGAGTAATATTTCACGGTTCAAATATTTGACAAGTAATGCAGTTTCTCCTTTCCAATTTAAGTGCATTTTCTCGGCAAATAAATGTAGTGCGCAGTCTGCAACAATATACTGGATAACATCCATGCTCAGAACAATTTCTTCTTTCTGGATTATGCTTAGCATTTTTTCAAAAAGCGCAACATTTTTACATTCTTCGGAAACATAAGAATGATACAATGCGTTTCCAGAAACATATTTTTTGTTCCTTCTGCTTTTTAAAGCTTTATTTTTCCCGGATTTAATCTCACTTTTTAATAATGTAGCATAAGTAGTGGAAAAATATGGTGTTTTCTTTTCTGTATATTCCGGTGTGAGTTTACCGAGCTTTATCCAATTGCGTCCCGTGGCAGTTGAAATGGAAAGCTCTTCACAAAGTTCTTTAAGAGATAAACAACTGTTGTCTTTCGGAAGGACAGAAATTCGTTCATCAGAAGGCTTTTTTGCATCTATGGGAATGAGCCATATTCCGCTTACCATTTGACAACCTTTTATTCTTTTTGTTTCACACAGCTTTTGAATTCGTCTTTCAGAAAGTTGAAATTTTATTGCTGCCTCTTTTACTGATATGTAATCCATAATATTCTCCTGTCTTGTTATAATGAAAAGTATATACGTAATGGCGAATAAAAGCAACATTAATTGAATAAATATATCCTTTCACGGTAACAGTTCAGCTTGATTTTGGGGGAGGTTGTGTTTAAGAGGACGCAGCAGACTGTATCTAAAAAGGTTGTACTGCCGCAACTTATAAAAGAAACTTTACAAAGTATCTTTACAAAGCAAAAAACATAAGCTATAATAAATCAAAAGCAATAAAAAGCATGAAAGGAGGTTTAAGGATGAAAAGCATAAAAGCAGACACCCTGCTCATGAAAGAAATCAATAAAAACAACGTAAGAAAGCAGCTAAAGCTTATGGGAAAAGCGACCAAGCCAGAGCTTGCAGCCCGAACAGGGCTTAGCGTGGTTACGGTAAATTCCCTGCTAGAAGAGCTGGTAAGGAATGGGGAAATCAAAAAAGGCGAGAGCATTCCTTCTAACGGAGGCCGTCCTTCGCTGCAATATATTTTTAATGAGGATTACCGGTATGCAGTCATCATATACGGACATCAGAAGAAAGACCAAAATCTAATACGGCTTTTGGTTATCAACCTGTTAGGACAGTGTGTGGAGCGGAAAGAGAAATATTTTGCCAGAGTGGAAGTGGACAGCTTTGACTCATGGCTTTTGGAAATATTTGAAAAATATGGGAAAAAAGCAGGGCTGATTGCCTTTGGACTGCCGGGAGAGGAATTAGATGGCAGGATTACCATCAATGATTATCCGGATATTGTAGGAAGGGAGTTTATGGAGCATTACCGAAGCACATATGGCGTGCCGGTAATTTTTGAAAATGACATCAATGCAGCAGTAATTGGATATTATTCCTATGGGCTTTCTTGGGAGGCGGAGCATATGGTGGGTATCTATTTTCCGAGAATTTATGACCCCGGAGCAGGAATCATTATAGGTGGAGAAATCTATAGAGGAGTCCATAACTTTGCAGGAGAGCTTTCCCAGATACCTGTTGCTTACCCATGGAAGGAGTTAGATTATGCTAACGCATGTCAGGTAACCAAGTCTGTGGGACAGCTTCTTGTAATCTGCAGTTGTGTATTGGCGCCGGACTTTTTCGTACTATATGGAGATTTCTGGACGGAGGAAATTAAAAACGGACTGAAGGAAGCAGTGGAAAATTCACTGGAAGGGCAGTTTCAGGCAAAGCTGGTTTTCTCGGATGATCTGGAAAAGGATTTTGAGCAGGGAATGATAAAGCTTGCTTTGGATGATTTGGAAAAACAAATCAGGAAAGAGGGAGAGGAATGTATTTAACGGTTTTACTTATTATTATTTATCTGGCATTTATCAGTCTGGGACTGCCGGATTCTCTTTTAGGCTCTGCGTGGCCTTCTATTTATCAGGAAATGAATGTCCCCATTTCCTACGGAGGAATTATTTCCATGATTATTTCAGGAGGGACGATTGTTTCCAGCCTGTTTAGTACGAAGATTATAAAAAAGCTGGGAACGGGATGGACTACCGGAATCAGCGTGTTTATGACAGCCGCTGCCCTTTGGGGATTTTCCGTAAGCAGGGAATATTGGATGCTTTGCCTTTTGGCAATTCCTTTAGGGTTAGGTGCAGGAAGCGTGGATGCGGCACTAAATAATTTTGTGGCGCTTCATTATAAAGCAAGGCATATGAGCTGGCTCCATTGCTTTTGGGGAATCGGCGCAACTACCGGTCCGGTGATTCTTTCCTTCTGTCTTAAGGATGGAGGAAACTGGCAGTCCGGATATGGAGTAATCAGCCTGATTCAAATTTGTCTGGTAGTATGTTTATTTTGTTCTATCTCTTTATGGAAAAGAGTGGAGGGAACGGAAGAGAAGGAAGAACAGGTAAAAGAGGGTGAAGCGGGAAAAAATCAAACGGAAGAAAACGTAAATCCGGGTATTTTAGGAATGATGAAGCTAAAGGGGGCGAAGCAGGCATTAGTGGGATTTTTCTGTTATTGTGCTTTGGAAGCTACCACAGGGCTGTGGGGCAGCAGTTATCTGGTTATGGAAAAGGGAGTTTCTGCTGAGCAGGCAGCAAAATGGATTGCTTTATTTTATTTTGGAATTACTTTTGGAAGATTCTTGTCCGGATTCCTTACGATAAAGCTTTCTAATAAGCAGATGGTGCGTCTGGGACAGGGAGTTGCCGGTATGGGAATAGTATTTTTGCTGCTTCCCTTTGGAATGATAATGCAGCTTTTAGGGCTTTTTTGCGTAGGGCTGGGCTGTGCTCCTATTTATCCCTCCATGCTCCATGCCACACCGGACAATTTCGGAAGCAAGTATTCTCAGGGAATCATGGGGATTCAAATGGCAAGTGCCTATGTGGGCACCACCTTTATGCCGCCGCTTTTGGGATTTCTGGCAAAGCATGTGAGCTATAAGCTGTTTCCCTTTTATCTGGGATTTATCCTGCTTGTGATGATAGGTGCAGTGGAAGGAATGAACAGGAAAGTAGGGAAGAAGCATGAATAAAGGAAGAAAAACAGAAGGCATTGGAAAGGAGATTATTATGACAAAAAAATGGTGGCATGGAAAGGTAGCTTATCAGATTTATCCAAAGAGCTTTTATGACACAAATGGGGACGGAATCGGAGACATTCGGGGAATCATGGAAAAGCTGGATTATTTAAAGGATTTGGGAATTGATATTATATGGATTTCCCCTATTTATAAGTCTCCATTTGTGGATCAGGGCTATGATATTTCGGATTATTATGAAATCGATCCAAGGTTCGGTACCATGGAAGAGTTTGACGAGCTGCTTTTGGAAGCAAAAAAGCGGGATATGGGAATTGTGATGGATTTAGTAATCAATCATTGTTCTGACAAGCATGAATGGTTTCAAAAAGCATTGGCAGAGCCGGAAGGGGAGTATGGAGATTATTTCTATTTCCGGAAAGGAAAGGATGGAAATCCCCCCAGCAATTACCGCTCTTATTTTGGAGGAAGCGCATGGGAGAAGGTAGAAGGGACAGAGCTTTATTATCTTCACTTTTTTGCAAAGGAACAACCGGACTTGAACTGGAACAATCCAAAGATGAAGCAGGAATTGTTTCAGATGATTAACTGGTGGCTGGAGAAAGGGCTGGCAGGCTTTAGGATTGATGCCATCATCAATATTAAGAAGGATTTAAACTTTCCTTCTTATGAGCCGGACGGTCCGGATGGGCTGGTTAGGGCTACGAAAATGGTAGAAGAAGTGGATGGAGTAGGGGAGCTGTTAGAAGAGTTAAAAGAAGCTACCTTTGAAAAATATCAGGCTTTTACCGTGGCAGAAGTGTTTAATATGAAGGAAGAAGAACTGAAAGAATTTATAGGAGAAAATGGTCACTTTTCCACTATGTTTGATTTTTCGGCACACTTGCTGACGTTTGGTGAGCATGGCTGGTATGATGCAAAAGAAGTAGAGTTTGATGCATGGAGGGACATTACCTTTGAGTCTCAAAAAAGATGTCAGGGAATTGGATTTTTGGCAAATATTATTGAAAATCATGACGAACCGAGAGGGGTTAACACGTATCTTCCATCTTATGCCCAAAATATAGATGGATTTAAAATGCTTGCCACGGTAAACATACTGCTAAGAGGAATTCCCTTTATCTATCAGGGACAGGAAATCGGGATGCAGAACTGCAGGATGGAAAGCATTGAGGAATATGATGATATTGATACGAAAAATCAATACAGGACTGCTTTAGAGGCAGGCTGCTCCAAAGAAGAAGCATTGGAGGTATGTTATAAACACAGCAGAGATAATGCAAGGACGCCTATGCAGTGGAGCAGCAAAGAGCAGGCAGGCTTTACTACAGGCAAGCCATGGCTGAAGGTAAATCCCAATTACAGACAGGTAAATGTGGAGGATGAGCTTACGGATCAGGAATCTGTGCTGAATTATTATAAAAAATTGATTGCTTTTAGGAAATCAGAGGAATATAGGGAGCTGTTTACCTATGGCAGCTTTGAGCCGGCTTATGTGGCTTTGGAAAAAATATATGCCTATTACCGGTGCCTGAATGGGAAAAGGGTGTTAATTGCAGCTAACTTTGGTGAAAGTAGTGCCAAACTGGAGTTGGCAGATGGTAACTGTAAAGTGATTCTTTTCAATATGGGTGTGGATGTGGCACAGGTTTCAGAAGGAAAGCTTGTTTTAAAGCCTTGTCAGGTGGTCGTGTTGGAGGAAGCAGCCGGGTAATGATTATAGAGTGTGAGCAGCAGAGGAAAATGTCAACAGCGGAAAGGATATGAAAATGGAAGAAGGTATTTGTTATATTGTAGGAGCAGGGGAATTTGACTATCCAAAGTTAGCGCCTAAGGAAACCGATTATGTAATTGGCGTGGACGGGGGATGCGAATATTTAAACAGTATGAAGCTGATGCCAAATCTGGTGCTGGGGGATTTTGATTCTATAAGACAAAATCCCCTGCACCCCAATACGATACGGCTTGCACCGGAAAAGGATGATACGGATATGCTGGCAGCCATGCGGCAGGGAATGGGGCTTGGTTACAGAACCTTTTACATTTATGGCGGCATGGGCGGAAGGATTTCCCATACCATAGCCAATTTCCAATGCCTTGTATGGCTTTTGAAAAGAGGAGCAAAAGGATTTTTGTTCCATAAAAATGTGATGATTACAGCAGTGCAAAATGGAAGCATTTCATTTGGAAAAGAGAAAAAGGGATATCTTTCCGTGTTTGCCTTTGATGGTGAGGCGAGAGGAGTTACTTTGAAGAATTTAAAGTACCCTCTTACAGATGCTGTGCTGGGCATGGATTATCCGGTAGGAGTTAGCAATGAGTTTTTGGGAGTGGAAAGCGAGGTTTGCGTGAAGGACGGAGTGTTGCTGCTTGTGGTGGAGGAAGCGGATGGATAAGAGGATGTTTTCTGATGTAAATTTTAGGATAAAATGAAAAATTGGTTGTATTCTGCCTTTAAATCCGATATGATACATTTTGATATATGAAAAAATTTGTAACAGTTCAGCCCATAGGCGCAAAGCAGGCAGAAAGGAGAATGAAATATGAGTTTGTTTAGAAAACAATTAAAAAAAATATTGGTAATGTTTCTTGCAGTAATCCTGATAACCGGTATGCTTCCAATGCAGGGAGAGGCAGCAGCAGTCAAGCTGAATAAAACCAAAATGACGATTTACGCAGGCAGCAGCAAGACTTTAAAGGTAAAAGGAGCTTCCGGAAAGGTAAAATGGAGCAGCAATAAAAAATCTGTTGCCACTGTAAACCAAAATGGAAAGGTAACGGCTAAAAAAGCAGGTAAGGCAACTATTACAGCAAAAGTAAATAAAAAAACATATCAATGTAAGGTTACGGTTAAAAACCCCTACCTTAACAGTAAGAGCCTGACTCTTTCCAAAGGAAAAACCTATCAGTTGAAAATTACTGGTACATCGGCAGAGTCATGGAGCAGCAATGACGAATCAGTTGCTTCTGTAAGCAGTAAGGGAAAAGTAACAGCAAAGAATGCTGGAAAAGCTACGATTACCTGTAAGGGAAAGAATGGGAAGGCATACAAGTGCAAGGTAACAGTTGAAGAAAGCAGCAGCTCTGCATTAACGGAGAAACAGGTTTATGCAGACATGATTGCAATGAAATCTAAATATCCGGAAGGCATGAAATGGACGAATGCTAATTATTATGCATGGAAAGGCGGCATTTACAGTGGCGGCTATGGCTGTGCCGGATTTGCCTTTGCAATCAGCGATGCCGCTTTTGGCGATTTACCGGCACGCAAGCATACGGATTTTTCCAGCATACGGGTAGGAGATATTGTCCGTATGAATAACGATACCCATTCTGTGATTGTATTGGAGGTTAAGGAGAACGGAGTAGTTGTTGCAGAAGGAAATTATAACAGCTCTGTCCACTGGGGGAGACAGATAAGCTTTTCTGCCATTCGCAGTACAGGGACATATGTATTGACTAGATATCCGCAGTAGGAGAAAGGAAAAACTGGTTAGTCTGTCTTTAAGATAGGAGGGTGGATTCCATCAAAAATAATGTATGGAATCCGCCCTCATTCTTTTTTTCAATCTCATCAAATTGAATTTCACAATTAGCTATAAAATCAGTCTTGCAGCCAATCCACTTTCATTTCTTTGATGTGTTCGCTTAGCCACTACCTAAAAAAACAGGTTGAACTGTTACAAGAAATTGTATTGTGCTGAAAATTGTATTGTGTCACATAAGGTCTTGACATAAATATAAGAAGTTCCTATAATGGCATGTAGCGTGCTACATGAAAACTAGCCGGAAAAGGAAAAAAAGACTGAAAGCAGTCTGAAAAACGACTAAAAAAGGAATGGAGCCATTGATGGAGAAAGAATATCCTCTTGGATATCAGTTCAAGCTGATTCAGGAAAAATTTAAAAAGCATTTTAATGCAAATCTGGAAAATATGAACCTGACTTTTTCTCAATTTATTGTCCTAGACTATCTGGGAAAGCACAGAGAAGGAAAGGTTACCCAAAAGGATATTTCTCAGGCGCTGCAGCTAAAGCACTCTACGGTCATTGGCATATTGAAGCGTTTAGAAGCAAAAGAAATGGTGCAGTGCATTGTGGATCAGGAAAATAAAAGATACCGGAATGTCCTTTTGACAAAGAAGGCAGTGGACAGTCTGGAGGAAATGTATCGGCATAGGGAAGAAATGGAGAAAAGGCTTGTGTCGAAATTGACAAAGGAAGAGGAAGAAGAGCTTCGTATACTTTTAAGCAAGGTATTGCATAGCTTTCCACAGGAAGATAGGAGGAGTGAAATATGAATCAGGACGTATTTGAAAAGTATTCAATTAAGAGGGCAGTTGCTACATTGGCGCTTCCTACGATGTTAAGCATGTTGGTTACCATATTTTATAATATGGCGGATACTTTGTTTGTTGGATGGACAAAGGATGCCAATCAGGTGGCGGCAGTTTCGCTGGCAACGCCAGTGTTTTTGCTTTTAATGGCTGTGGGAAATATTTTTGGTATCGGTGGCAGTACACTGATTTCCAGACTGCTAGGGGAAGGAAAAACAGAAAAGGTAAAAAAGGTCAGCAGTTTTTGTTTTTATGGCTGTATTGCAGCAGGACTGATTATGACAGTTTTGTTTCTTACGTGTATGCCTTTGATTTTGTCTGTTATCGGCTGTAGCGAAAATACAGAGCTGTTTGCGGAAAATTATTTAAGGTATATTGGCTACGGAGCGGTTTTTGTGGTGCTTTCCAATGCATTTGGAAATGTGGTTCGTGGCGAAGGGGCAGCAAAGGCTTCCATGTTTGGCATGATGCTTGGAACAATCGTGAATATTGTATTAGACCCGATTATGATTTTAGGAATGCATATGGGAGTGGCAGGCGCCGCTATTGCAACTATTATAGGAAACATATGCTCTACTGTTTATTATGTGATTTATCTGACTGGGAAAAAGACTATTCTTTCTATCTCTGTCCGGAACTTCTCTATGGGGGAAAAGATTTTTCAGGATGTATTTTCTATTGGGCTGCCTGCATCAATCAATAACGTGCTTATGAGTACGGCAAATATTATATTAAATAATTTCCTTGCTTCCTATGGGGACATTCCGGTTGCGGCAATGGGGGTTGCCATGAAAGCGAATATGCTTGTAGTCATGCTGCAGTTGGGGCTTGGCATGGGTATACAGCCTTTGATTGGATACTGCTATGGCGCAGGAAATATAAAGAAGATGAAAAAAACAATGAAGTTCTCCATGGTTTGCAATGTGATAATGGGAAGCCTGCTGACGCTTTTCTATGTATTCTTTTCAAAGCAGATTGTCAATGTGTTTATTGATGATAAGGCAGTGGTGGAATCCGGCATTGTGATGCTTCGTGCTTTGATGATTTCAGGTCCTGTGATTGGAGTGATGTTTATTTTTAATTTCAGCTTTCAGGCAATGGGAAAAGCAATTCCATCTCTGGTTTTATCATTAAGCAGGCAAGGGCTTGTATTTTTACCGGTGTTAGTTATTGCTAATCATTTTGTAGGGCTAAACGGACTGATTTATGCCCAGCCTGTAGCAGATATTGCTTCTCTGTTTATGGCATTGGGAATGTTCTTGTTTATTTTCCGAAATTATAAGGATATGGAAGCAGTAAAAGAAGAGGAGGAAGGGAAAATTGAAGAGAAAGTGGAGGAAATGGCATAAAGCATAAGTAACTTTAAGCTAAATCCTCGATAGCTTTTATCATGCTGATTGTGTCAAGAGGTTTTTGGCACGGAAATCAATTTTTAGTAGACGCTCTCTTCCTGCAGGCGCCAGAACGGGTCTTGGACAGAAATGTTTCTTAAGGAGCCCTTATAAAAACGC
>JAMPFB010000020.1 GCA_023664735.1 Robinsoniella sp.
TGTTATATAGAAAAGTTCACGTTTAACTTGTACTTTTTCTTGACATAGTACCAACGTATGCTCTGCCATTTCCCACGTCCGGTCTCCCAAAGCCCCTATGCCGCATCCGTTTATCCATCTTCACTAGAAAGGGCTGAACTGTTACATGATTTTCTCTATGATTTTGTAACAAGGTTTTAAATAAATATCGTACTAATTCCTTTCTTTTTACATATATTGTTTTAACGACTCAGGATTCAAATGCCATGACAAAGAAAATTCTCATTCCGGGCAGACCGGAGCTTACAAAAAATTACGAAACTGCCGTTGCTTCTTATGGCGCAGCCCCTGTAGTTTCCATTTCAGAAACCTCTATTGAAGACTATGAACTGCTTATTCTTCCCGGCGGCGGCGATATCCATCCATCCTTTTTCAACCAGACCAATACCGCCTCCCGAAGTCTTGATTATGAATTGGATTGTGCCCAGTTCAAACTCCTTGATATGTTCATAAATGCTGGCAAACCCGTCCTTGGAATCTGTAAGGGGATGCAGCTTATTAACATCTATTTTGGCGGGAACATCCTGCAGGATATGGATGCAGACCGGTTAGCCATTCATTCTTATCAGGATGCAGACAGCTATCACCTTATTTTCTTTAATACCCTGTCACACGCTCCATCCAAATTCAGCTTTCCTTTCTCCCTCAGGAAAATGCTGGTAAATAGCGCACATCATCAATGCATCGACCATTTAGGACAGGAACTTACGACTCTTCAATACAGCTTAGATTATGTTCCCGAAACTATAGCCCACATGCATCTGCCTGTCCTTGGGCTCCAATGGCACCCAGAAAGATTATTTATTAACGGAAAAAATTCCCTGCATCCTTTTCTCCATTACTTTCTAAAAGATTCTTGATTCAGAACACCTGTTCCTGTATAATGTTACTTAAAAGCTTTGGGGATTTTTATTTCGCTTATACTGCTGAAGCCCTGAATACATTAACATTGCCGAAAGGAGCCTTACTTATGCCGGAACCGATTATTTTCCATGTAGATGTGAATTCTGCCTTTTTATCTTGGGAAGCTTGCTCTCTTTTGAAAAACGGAGCACAAGAAGACATCCGCAGCTTTCCCTCGGTTATTGGCGGCAGTCAGGCTGAACGCCACGGCATTGTACTTGCTAAATCCTCTTCTGCTAAAGCCTTTGGCATTAGAACCGGGGAGCCTCTGGCACAGGCAAAGCGAAAATGTCCCCATCTTCAAATTTTCCCTCCCCATTATGATATATATGTGCAAAATTCCAAAGCCCTCATGTCCCTGCTGCACCGCTATGCGCCTGAGGTGGAGCAGCTCAGCATTGACGAGGCATATTGCAACATGACTGGTACGGAATGCCTCTATGGGGACCTGATTGCTTTTGCACACACCCTAAAGGATATAATTCATTCTGAATTGGGCTTTACCGTAAATATTGGCATTTCCCACAACAAAATACTTGCGAAAATGGCATCCGACTTTGAAAAACCGGATAAAGTACACACGCTCTTTGCTAAGGAGCTTCCTTCCAAAATGTGGCCTCTGCCTGTGGAAGAATTGTTTTATGTTGGCCGCTCCAGCTATCAAAAGCTCCATAACCTTGGCATTTATACAATTGGCGATCTGGCACACTATGACAAGAATATTTTAGTGTCCCATCTAAACAAACATGGGGAAACCATCTGGAAATTTGCCAACGGCATAGATGTTCCTGAAATATCTGCTTCCCAGCCGGAAAACAAAGGCTATGGAAATTCCATTACGCTTCCCTATGATGTAGAAGACCGGGATACGGCAAGAATATATCTGCTTTCCCTTTGCGAGACAGTAGGGGCAAGGCTTAGAAGCGACCATTCCTTTATTAAGACGATTTCCGTTTCTATCGTGGATTCCTCTTTTCACCACTCTTCCAAACAGACCACTTTGCCTTCTGCCACCAATATTACGGAAAAGATTTTCCACTGTGCCTGTCAGTTATTTGACCAGCTTTGGAAAGGCGAACCTATCCGCCTGCTTGGAGTTTCCACCTCCAAGGCAACCAAGGAGCAGTTTGTCCAATATAACCTGTTTGATACAAAAATGGATGAAAAGTATGAAAAGCTCAATTCTGCCATAGACCAAATACGAAATAGATATGGCGAAGATTCCATAAAGAGAGCCCGCTTTTTGGAAGGACAGGCAGAGCACATGTCCGGAGGCATCAATAAAGCAAAAAGAACAGACATTACAAAAGATGTGTAATGCCTGTTCCCTATTCTTTTATTTTTTTATGGAAAGCCTTCTTTCTCTTTTTGCCTCATATAAAGCTGCATCAGCTTCCTTTAGCATATGGGAAAGCTCAAAGTTATCGCTGCAGATAAATTCGATTATTCCAATCGAGAACTCTACATAATAAGGCTTGCCAGAGCCATTGTTAAGCTCTTCCATGGCATTCCTCATACGCTGCCTGTAATGCTTTACAAAATCATGCTCATCACTGACTATCATGGCAACGAACTCATCTCCACCCAATCGTCCTGCTGCCCCCTCTGAGCCAAGGCTATCCTTTAGTAAAAGCGCTGCCTTACTAATTGCATAATCTCCTTCTGAATGGCCAAAGCAGTCATTGATTTCTTTTAAATGATCCAAATCTGCAAAGATAAAGTATGCCCTTTTATCCTTATTCCTTTTATTGAGACGAAGAGCATTTTCTCCAAATCCTCTCCGGTTCAAAATGCCGGTAAGCTGGTCATATTCTGAAATAAAGTTCAGGACTTCATTCTTTTCTTCAATAATCTTGACCTTTGCTGCCAGTTCTTTTTGGACTTTCCTTTCTTTTTTATTCATTTCCAGAAAGCGCATGATATTTCCAATCTGAAGACTGGTGACATACAGGGAAGAAATCTCCTGATATTCACTTTCACACATGAGCAGCCCATATTGTTTTTCTTCTGAATATAAAATAAAGGATAATAATATATGTCCTGCTTCCTTTGGCAGATAATCGCAAAATCCCTTTTCCGTATCTACAACCGGCCTTTCGCTTTGCAAAAAGCTTATTGCATTATCCTCCTCACAATAAGATGCAAGATACATTCTTGCCGGAAGCTTCCATTCATCTTCCTTTCTATGCACTACAGGCTGGTCAAATACATACAAATAAGCCCTTGGCACATTTCTCTTCTGTAATTGCAACACCGTCTGATAATATACTTCCTTCTCATCATCAATGCACTCCAATATGGCACGTTCAAATAAGGACTCCATAAGGGATTTTCTTTTGAAAACTATATATTCATCTTCTTTTCGCTGGCAGAAACGATAATAAATACTATTCTGAATAGCGGTATTCAATTCGAGTACGTTTATTTTCTTCGTAGTATCCTCCGCATATTCAACCAATTCCTTTAAAAAGGCATCAATTGCATTTAACAGGGCGAAGGGAGAAATAAAATCCTTATAGGGTCCATTGATAATCATATCCAAAATCCCTATAGCGCCTTTTTTATCATATTCCAGATTTCGCACGGTGCCAGAAAAAAGGAAATAATTCATCACATAAAGCACTAAATTTTTTGCATGGCTCCTGACATATTCCGTCAGGCTTCCGTTCTCCGGATGCAGAATACAGCTTTTGATTAATTCTTCAATTTTTCTTTCTGCGTAATAATATGCTTCTTCTTTATTTTGAAAATCAATCTTTTCGGCTGTTTTTCTATAATCACATCCGCAGGAACACCTTTTTTTCAACTTTGCAGGCTGCCTAATCTGAATCTTGCTGCCACCCCTGCAAAGATTAATTGCCTCCATCAAAGCGCGATATCCCATATCATACCCGTTCTGCTCTGCAGTCGTAAGCGGCGGATCCATAGTCTGTGCCTTGGAAAAATCATCATATCCGGTTATTGCAATGTCCCTGCCTACTACCAGTCCCCGCTTTTTACAAACCTTATAGGCTGCCAATGCCATTTCATCATTGGCGCATACAATTGCCTCCGTCTTGGGATTGGAATCCAAAAGCTTTTCTACCTGCTCCTCCACAAACTCCGAGTAATCCCCATACTCTACCATGGAATCCACAACCGGAATCTGATATTTTTTCATAACATCCAAATATGCCTTTCTTCTTTCAAAGGCATCCGTATTATTTTTGGGACCGCTTAAATAAACAATATTCTTATATCCGTGATCAGCAACCAAATGCTCCATAATATCGGTCATTCCCGAATAATTACCGCTTATAATATAGTTACCGTCATCTCCAAGCCCTTTTTCTTCCAGTACAATACATGGTAATTGCTGGAAACGGCGGAAAAAGTCATCCCTGTCCTGATTTTCCAAAAAAATACATAAGGTTCCATAGGATATAATAAGGGCATCCAGATTTCCCAAAAGGGCATAGTCATAAATGACATTAAACTGGTAATCATAGTCCTCGCCCATCTTATATCCGTAAATGTCCTGTGAAAATACGCTGCTTTGAGTTCCTAAAAAAAACAGCAGATTACAAGTAAATTCCTTTGCGCCCTGACAAATTCCCTGTATCAGTTCCTTTGGATGGGCTGTATGGGCGTTTCCAATTAGAACGCCAATGTTATATACTTTTTCTTCCTTCATCTTCTATCCCCCTGCTGTGCTTCTTCTTCCCTGAAATTTTACAGGCAGAGCACAGGATTTACTTCTCTTCTGTCAAATCAGCAAGGCTGCCTATTTCGGCAACGATTTCCCTGATTTCTTTGTGAAAACATTCCATTGTCATATCTGCATACCTTTCATACAATGGAACTCTTTCTTCGTATAGCTCTCGCAATGTCTGGTCTTTCCTCATGGCAACTCCCCGTTGGTTCAAGTCCCCCAGACGGTGCTCGATTTCTTCATAAGGAAGCTTTAGATAAACAATGCTTCCGATGCTTTTTAAATGCTCCATAGCCGGCCTGCCATAAACAGCGCTGCCTCCGGTAGCAATCACAGTATGCTTTACCTGAAAGGAAGCATTGACCGCTTCCTCTATTTTCAAAAAATCCTCCAAACCCTTTTGGGAAATAATCTCATGAAGCTTCTTGCCTTCCCTTGCCTGAATTTCCAAATCAGAATCCAAAAAATCATACCCGATGTTTTTGGCAAGCACGACCCCTACCGTACTTTTTCCCGAACCCGGCATACCTATTAAAACAATATTCTTCACTTTCCAAACCTCTTTCCAATATCATACACACTTTTTTCTGATTTGTCACTTTTTTTCTTCATTGTATAAATATATTTTTATAACACTTCAGCCTTTCGGCTAAATTAGCACAAGTTTTTATTTTTATATTTCTGTTAAATCTACAAAGCCTTTAGAAGAGCAAGAAGAAATTCCCACACTCGTTTCGTGGAAGATATCGACAGCTTTTCTTCGGTAGTATGGATATTCTCCATGTCAGGTCCAAAGGATACACTATCTAAATCCTTGATTTTCCCGGCAAGAATACCGCACTCAAGACCTGCATGAACAGAAAGCACCGTCGGCTTTTCTCCATACATATTCTCATATACTTCTATAAAAGCATCCCGAAGGGGAGAGTCCTCCTTGTATTCCCATGCCGGATAATCCCCAGAAAAGCTATATGTGGCTCCTAGGGAATCTAAAATATCCGTGATTTGTTCACGCAATGCTTCTTTTTTGGAAACAACCGAGCTTCTCAAGGAAAAGGCAGTGGAAAATTTCTCTTCATTCAATAGCATAATGCCCAGATTCAGGGAAGTTTCCACCAGTCCTTCAAGCTTCTGGCTCATTGCCTGAACACCGTTAGGCACTGTACAAAGCAGCTTGATGAGCTTTTCCATGGATGCTGCTTCCAAAGCCTTCTGCTCCGGCTGTTTTTTTACCTCTTGAAAAATGATATGAAGCTCTCTGTCCGTTTCCCCATAAGCTTCCTTCAGCTCTTTTTCAATTTCCCGTAAAGCCCCTTCACAGCTTTCTTGTTGCTCCTGCCGGAAAAACACTACAGCTTTTGCTTCTCTTGGTATGGCATTGTCTTTTGTTCCACCTTCTAAAGCCGCCAATGCAATGTCCGCCTTCTCCGAAAGCTTCTGTAAAAGCGTTCCCATCAATATATTGGCATTTCCCCTGTTCTTATGAATTTCCACTCCGGAATGTCCGCCTACTAAGCCGGTAAGAATGATTTCCATTCCAAGAAAATCCTCCTGAATATCCTTCCACTGCACCGGAAGAAGACCGTTAATCCGCATTCCTCCTGCGCAGCTTACTGTAAGCTCCCCTTCCTTTTCGGAGTCAATATTCAACAGCCTTTTCCCTTTTAAGGAAGACAAGTCAATGGCAAGAGCGCCTTCCATTCCCACTTCTTCCTCTACCGTAATGACTACCTCTAAAGGGGGATGAGGAATCTCCTCAGAATCCAGCAACGCAAGAGCATATGCTACTGCAATGCCGTCATCCCCGCCAAGGCTGGTTCCCTTGGCATAAACAAAATCCCCTTCTATTCTTACATCTAAGGGATCCGTTAATAAGTCTTTATTGCAGTCCGGTTTCTTTACTGCTACCATGTCCATGTGCCCCTGAAGAATAACGGGCTCCTTTTCTTCATAGCCCTTTGAAGCATCTTTTTTTATAATCACATTATATACATCGTCCTGTATATATTCTAAATTTCTTTCCTTTGCAAACTCCACCAAATAATTGCTAATCCTCTGTATATTTCCCGAACCATGGGGAATGGAACAGATTTTTTCAAAATAGGAAAAAACGGCTTTTGGTTCTAATTGCTCTAACATAAACATAGGCTCCTTTCTTTGAGACAGGCTTCTCTTTCCAATATTCTCTATTTGTTTTGTGCGGATTTGGGATTTTTATACTCCCTGCCAGCGAACATCCGCATTCTTATTTTTCCATTATTTGTATTATACCGTGAAATGTCCCTTGCGACAATGTGTGTTTTTTTTAAGATAGCATAATACATTTCTATGTTATATTTATGTTATATTTATCTCTTACTTTCAATTAGACTATACAAAAAATAAAGGGCTGTCGCACTAATTGATTAGTGTACAGCTCCTTTCCTTAGCTCCCCGAGTAGGGCTCGAACCTACAACCCCACGGTTAACAGCCGTGTGCTCTACCATTGAGCTATCGAGGAATACAGTATCATTATATTCATGATGTTTTCCAAAGTCAACATGATTTATACATTTTTGGAAAAAAATGTTGCTATCGTTGCTATTTCATTTTTCTATTGTAAAAAAATTGGATTTAAATAAACCCACAGCTTTCACCTTTACATGAATAGCTGCGGGTCGGTTTGCATAATGTGTATTTATGCCACCTTGCTCTTAGCAAGCTCTGCCAAAGCCTTGAAGCCTTCTGCATCGTTTACTGCCATTTCTGCTAACATCTTTCTGTTAATATCAATTTCAGCCAGCTTTAAACCATGCATGAACTGGCTATAGCTGATTCCGTTCATTCTTGCTGCTGCATTGATACGTGCAATCCATAATTGTCTGAACTGGCGCTTTCTTTCCTTACGTCCTGCATAAGAAGAAGCCAATGCTCTCATAACAGACTGTTTTGCTACTCTGTATTGTTTGGATCTTGCTCCTCTGTAGCCTTTTGCAAGCTTTAATACCCGATTATGTTTTTTCTTTGCGTTCATTCCGCCTTTGATTCTAGCCATTTCTTAATTCCTCCTTACGATTTATAAATATGGTGTAATCTTCTTCATATTCTTAACGTTGCTGGCATCCGTCATAGTAGCTTTTCTAAGATTTCTCTTAGTCTTAGCAGACTTCTTTGTTAAGATATGGCGTTTATAAGCTTTATTTCTTTTTAATTTTCCTGTTCCCGTTACTTTGAAACGTTTTGCTGCTGATCTGTTTGTTTTAATTTTTGGCATATTTATTCCCTCCTATATCCTTGTCCACTTCTGTGACTTTCGCCACATCTATTCTAACTGGTAAAAATATCAGTTAAAAACGAATCCCTTACCGCTATTTCTTTTCAGCAAGAAACATAGTCATGCTTCTGCCTTCTACCTTAGGCTCTTTTTCTATGGTTGCAATATCTGAAAGATTTTCTGCAAAATCATCTAAAATATGCTTGCTGTTTGCCATATGAGCCATTTCACGTCCCCGGAAACGCAGGGTTACCTTTACCCGGTCTCCTTTTCCTAAGAACTTCCTTGCCGCATTCATTTTTGTATTCAAATCATTGGTATCAATGTTTGGTGACAAACGGATTTCTTTGATTTCAATCGTCTTTTGTTTCTTTTTTGCTTCTTTTTCTTTTCTGGTCTGTTCATATTTGAACTTTCCATAATCAACGATTTTACAAACAGGCGGTTTTGCCGTGGGAGCTATCTTAACCAAATCAAGTCCTGCCTCTTCCGCAAGTCTCATGGCTTCTCTGGACGACATGATGCCTAACTGCTCTCCATTTTCTCCAATAAGCCGAACCTCTTTGTCTCTAATTTGTTCATTAATCATTAAATCGCTAATAGTAGTACACCTCCATAAAATATTCAACGTTTGATACATAAAAAAAGTGGATAGTCAGACTATCCACGCATAAATTCACAGCTGCTTCTGCATATACATATGGTATATACTATTAGAATTTACACTATTAGGATATACCAACGCATAAATGAGGTTCCGTAAATATAAACACCTATAAGCCCGATTGCCATAGGGTGAGAGTGGATACTCTGCTTTGTTTTCCTGTAAGATACGGTTTTGTATCTTGCGTACTTTTATAAGCTATCACATTATTTGCTTGTTGTCAACTGCTATTTTTTTTAAATTTTATCTTTAAATTTCATCTTATGTAACAGTGCAGCCCTTTCTAGTACAGTCTGCAACAAAACAGCAACAGAGGGAGGAGAGTGGATTGGCTTTCTTGTTTTTGATGGCACTTTTCCTTAACAGCCTTTTCGGTACCTAGGGGAAAATTGCCACGGACGGCAATTTTAGTCATATTGCGCCATGGAGGGCGCTATATGACGACCCGTTCGGTAGCCACTACCTTCCAAGGCTGTTTAGGAAAAGCGCCATCAAAAACACGAAAAGCCAATCCACTCTCCTCCCTCTGTTGCGTCCGGCTTAGCCGTTACCTTCAAAAAAACAGGCTGAACTGTTACCATCTTACCATAACCATTTCCATCAGGACAAATATTTCCCTAAAATACTCAAAAACAAATCCATGTCAAGAGGCTTGGCAATGTGAGCATTCATACCGCTCTTTAAGGCAGTCTCCTTATCTTCCTCCATGGCATTAGCTGTCATGGCAATGATTGGAAGGGTCTCCACATCCTTCCGCTTCATGGCACGTATGGTACGCGTAGCCTCGTAGCCATCCATAATAGGCATCTGTACATCCATTAAAATGGCATCATAGTAGCCCTCCTCTGACCTGCTGACCATCTCTACCGCATCGCTGCCATCCGGCGCTGTTTCTACCACAAAACCACTTTCTTCAAGGATAACCTGTGCAATTTCCCTGTTGAGTTCGATATCCTCCACCAGCAAAATGCGTTTGCCGCCAAAATCAACCTTTGTCCATGGAACGGCTTCTTCCTTTTCAACCAGATTATTGGCAGACAAAAGAACCGTCTTTAAGTCTGACATAAACAGCGGCTTTGCACAAAAAGCAGTAACACCTGCCTGCATTGCTTCTTCCTCAATATCCGTCCAATCATAGGCAGTAAGGATAATAATGGGGCTTTCTGAGCCCACAGCAGCACGTATGCGCCGGGTGGTCTCAATACCGCTCATTTCCGGCATCTGCCAGTCAATAATGTAAGTGTGATAGGAATCTCCATCATTGTGGGCGCTTTTTGCCCGATAGACCGCCTCCCTGCCGGAAATAGTCCACTCTGAACGCATCCCAATCTGCCTTAGCATCCGGGTAACACTCTCACAGCTATCACAGTCATCATCCACTACAAGAGCCCTAAGCCCTTCCAATTCCTTGATTTCAGCCGCATTCTTCTCCTTGTCCTGAAGCTTCAGGCTCAGTTCCACCTTAAACTCACTGCCCTTGCCTTTTTCACTTTGGACAGTAATGGTGCCTCCCATCATCTCTACTATATTTTTGGTAATAGCCATGCCCAGTCCGGTTCCCTCAATCCCTGTTCTCGTAGTACTGTCTTCCCTCTCAAATGGTTCAAAGATATGTTCTACAAACTTGGGTGTCATACCGATACCGTTATCCTTAACAATAAATACATAGTCCCCATATCCCCGGTGGAAAGTGGTATGCTGCTGGATGCGGAAGCTTACCGAGCCTCCTGCCGGAGTATATTTTACTGCATTGCTCAACAGATTCACAAAAATCTGGCTCAGCTTCAGGGAATCCGCAATTACATCCTCATTTGCAACATCAAAGGTATCAATAAACAGCTCTAGCTGCTTTGCCTTTACCTGAGGCTGGATGATATTGACCAGATTGTGAGTCAATTCAGAAATGTTACATTCCTGCTCCTTAATCTGAAGCTTTCCGCTCTCAATACGGCTCATATCAAGAATATCGTTAATAAGGCTGAGCAGATGGTTGCTGGATGCCAGCACTTTCTGCAGGCAATCCTGCACCTGAGACTTATTATCAATGTGGCTGACTGCAATCGTGGTAAAGCCAATAATGGCATTCATAGGAGTACGAATATCGTGGGACATATTGGACAGGAATGTGGTCTTGGCACTGTTTGCGTGTTGTGCCTGCATCAAGGCATCCTGAAGCGCCTGTGTCTGTTCCCGCTGTTTCTGTACCTGCGCCGTAATGTCTTTGGACACTACCATAACCATAATATCCCCTGTCTGCTCGTCTCTGGTCATGATAAAGGATTGACGGACGCACATTTGCTGCCCATCTGCTACTCCGCCCCAGTAATCCACCGTAACTTCGGATTCTCCCTGTTCAAAGCGCTGCTTCAGACTCTCCAGATTAACCGCTGCTTCGTACTCTTCCATAGACTCTTCTAAAACGAACTCTTTCCACTTTTCAAAACATACCGAAGCAGGACAGGGCTCGGATAGACCAACCTTCTCCAGCAGGGAGATTTTGCTTCCATCCATCGTACGGACGATATCCTGTTCAATCAAATTCCGTGTAAGGTTAAATTCAAATGTACTAAAGGCAGCAGAGGTAATTGCAATACGATACTGCCGCTCTTTTCGGTTTGCTTTATTTATAGCCGCCTGTACCTTCAGTTCTTTCTCTTTTAGTGCAGTTACATCCTGCCGAAGGAAAAGCACCTTACCTGCTCTGCCATCTTTCTGCTCAAGACAGATAATGTTAGTATGCTCCCATGCCTTCTTGCCATCCTTCTGGGACTGAAATTCATACTGAATCGCACCGCCATTACCAAGCTCACGAGCCACTACATCCCGCTCCAACTGTTCTGAAAATTTCTGACGTTCTTCCTCATCTGTCAAAAATGAACACAAATAGGTGACAAATTTCTCATAAGAACCAGTTGCAGCCAGTTTGCTCTTCTCCGGCATCGTCCCTGCCAGATACTGATAAGAGCCTTCCTCCAAATCCGCCATCATGAAGCGGGTAAAAAGGGTGCTTACGCCGCTAATAATGTATCCCATCTCCCGGTTTTCCTTCTCTAACCGCTGGCGTGATGCACGACTGCGAATCAACAGAATCAAAATGTAAGCAACAAACAAGGCAATCAAAATAACCTGCAGAATCATTCCGGTACGGTTGGCTTCCTGAACCATCATCTGGGTAACATTCTTTGGAAAAGCCTGAATCAGAATATAATCCGTATCCGGAACACACAGGGCACACAGGTTGTCCGTCAGACTGCCTGCGCTGCAGACAAATCCCTTCTCAGCCTCTGCTCCCCGGAACACCGTCCAGACATTCTCAGCCGTCTCTGCGTCAATCACTCCGGCATCACGCAGCGCATCCGGCAACAGCTTATCATACTTTTCCCCATTGGAGGAAGCGATGACTTCCCCATTGCGGGTACACAAATAAACATCTGCCGCCTCCCCGAAGTAACTGGTCTCCAGTATCTCCTGAAGGTAGTCTTCAGCAAGATACAAGCCCAGCAGCACTCCTACAACCTTATCATCTTCCCGTACAGGGGCATAAAAGACCATGGTAGTCATTCCGGTAACCCGGGAATTCAGCACCATGGTACATCCGCTCTCGCCCTGCATTCCAGCCTCAAAGTAATCCCTATCCGCACTGTCGGAAAGCGTTCCATCAGAAGTCAGGTTGACACCCTGCGAATTGATAAATCGAATGGAATCAAAATCCACGTTACTTTCCAGTTCCCTCAGCATAGATGCATCAACTTCCGCCGAGTTCAGCCCTACACTTAAAAAATAAGCATAGTTGCGTACCCGCCGCTCAGCATTGGCAAACTCATTACTAATTCCCTGAGCGGTCTGACGGGCGGAGTCTGTGGCATAATTCAGATTACGTTCTTCAATCTGGCGTTTGTTTGAAACAGAATACCATCGGAACAGCAAAAAAATCGCTGCCAGTAAAATCAATATGTACAATACATTTTGCCACGTTTTTTTGGTCGTACTCATAAAATACCTTCTCCCTTGTTTTAAATCATCCTCAAACAAAGCCCTGATTCCAATCAGGGCAATTTCGTATGAGGCTCTGAAAATCTTGTAAAAAATTTCACTCTGTTCTGATTGTATCACAATCCTTTTTTACAAACAATGAGGGAATCAAAATATCCTTGGAAATCAATTTTCAATCAACGCCTCCCCTTCCACATGCACCAGAACGAATCGCAGACAGAGCATGTTTTCTGCGCCGTATCTTATCTACGTTCCTCGTCATTATTTTCCTCCCAAAATGAGCGTATTCCAATAGATTCGATTCATGTTATTTTTTCTGTTGCCTTTATATATTTGATTTTTAAGCTTTGCTGAACCTTGACGAGCGAATGGATGGATGGATGGTTCTTCTACCTATAAAACAGCGTTAACTGTTCATACTTTTCAGGAAATTCATGCAAATACCGAAAACAGACATCTCTATCACATACAATATGATTTTCGCCGCATTTCTCATAAAAAAGCTGCATCAATTCCCGATTTCTTTCACTTGGTATTTCATAGGAATATCCATATTTCCGCTTATACTTTTCTTTCATACCCGGAAAGTGCTTCTCCAGTGCGTTATAAAAATATTCCCTGCTGCCTTCCCGCAAGGTAGTACCCATGTCAAAACAGATAATTCCATATACCTTTGCCCAAATACATGCCTCTAAAATCCCTTCTATATTTTCCTGCGTGTCATTGATAAAAGGCAGAATGGGTGACAGCCAGACTATGGTGGGGATTCCGTTTTCATGAAAAATTTTCAAAGCTTCAACTCTTTCTTTTGTAGTACATACATTTGGCTCCAGTATTTTGCATAATGCTTCATCATAGGTAGTCAATGTCATCTGTACCACGCATTTCGCCTTCTTATGGATGCTCTTCAGCAAATCCAGATCTCTTAAAATTCTATTTGATTTTGTCTGAATTGCCAGTCCAAATTCATAACGTTCTATGATTTCCAGACATCTTCTCGTTAATTGAAGCTCCTCTTCACAATGCATATATGGATCGCACATTGCTCCCGTTCCAATCATGCACTTTTTTCTTTTTGAGCGCAGGGCTGCCTCCAAAAGCTGCGGTCCATTCTGCTTTACTTCAATATCCTCAAATTCATGGGAAAAACCATAACATTTACTTCTGCTGTCACAATAAATGCAGCCATGTGTACAGCCTCTGTAAAGGTTCATCCCATTATTTGCAGACAGGATTCCCTTAGCATCCACAAAATGCATATTTTCTCCTTTCCAACCGATTTTCTTCCTGTATTTTTCCAGCCTTTTCTAATAAAGATGGATAAACGGATGCGGCATAGGGGTTTTGGGAGACGGACGTGGGAGAGGGCAGCGCATAGGATTGGCTTCCTTGTTTTTGATGGCGCTTTTCCTTAACAGCCTTTTCGATACGTAGGGGAAAAGCACCATCAAAAACACGAAAAGCCAATCCACTCTCCTCCCTCTGTTGCGTCCGTTTAGCCACTACCTTCAAAAAAACAGGCTGAACTGTTACTCTTTCTGTGCTTCACTCTTTTTCCATGTCTTTTATACTCCATACCTTAGAAACCCCCGCAACATCCAAATCATTCACCACCCAAGCGCTATAAATCGTATCGCCATGATTATCAAGGGTTATATCCAGATAACGTGGCTCATCACCTTCATCAGAAAGCTCATAGACATACGAACCGCCCGTAAAGCCCCCTTGGACATTTGGCTCTCCAAATTCCTTCACAAATTCTGAGTAACTGTAGGATGTTTGAAAGAACGCTTCTACCTGCGTTTGTGAAAGCTCCCTGTCAACAGGGGTAAATTTTTCCGGATATCCGCCTATAAACCGAACCTCATAATCTACGTCACGTTCTGTAAAAACCACAAGAGCGCTTTCATCCCTGTCCTCGCCACCCTTATCCATCATCCCGGCTCTGCTCTCTGCAGCATAGGCATACCTTGCTGCACACTCATATTCTGCTGAAACAAGACGAACCTTCTTTATGCCAATCTCATCCTTATCCTCATCATTTCGATACATCAATGTAAAGTCACACCAATAATAATTGCCATTTGAAACTACCGGAAACCCCGAATCCACTTCTGCGCTTCCTATTCCATGGTCATTACTGTACGAACCTGCTACCATTCCGCCATCTCTCTTGCAGATGTCAGTTGGGCCACTGTAACATTCCAGCAATTTATCAATGCTTTCCTCAAATGTCTTGTCTTTTTTTCTGACAGACGGAGCGAACATATCCTTGATTGCTTCTTTATCCCTTTCATCAAGCGCCTGAAAAAAATCATCCACTGTCTGATTGAAAATTTCCTTCTCCGAACCAATTGATAAATATGGATTGGAAGCACAGCCGGTTTGGAAGCAGCAAAGCCCCACTAATAAGGCCACCAAATAAATATTGACAGCTTTTTTTCTCATTTGCTTTCCCTTCTCTTTATTCATCCACTGAAATCAGCTCATAATTCCTTGTTCCCATGCCGATTTTCTCTGCATGCTCCACTGTGTGGATTCCGTTTCTCGATTCCATCCGTTCAATCAATGCTTTGCCGTCCGGTGCTGCATATACCTGATCCACACATGCCTGATCCAATGCTACCGGGTCTAAAGAAGCAAAAATACCGATATCCTCCATTTCCGGTTTTGCCGGGTGGGAATCGCAGTCACAATCTACCGAAAGATTATTCATTACATTGATATAAATAATATTGTCACCTATATACTCTGCAACGGACTTTGATGCTTCTGCCATGGACTCTAAAAAATCATTCTGAGGCGTATCTGGCCCAAAGCCTGTTTTTTCTTTTCCTGCGCTGTGAATCCAGCTTTTGCCCATAGCGGAAGCGATACCAATGGACATATTTTTTAACACGCCGCCAAAGCCACCCATGGCATGACCTTTAAAATGAGCAAGATTCACAATGAAGTCATAATTGGCAAGATGGGCGCCAACATAATTTTCCTGCAGATGAATGCCGCCTTCCACCTTTAAGCTCATGTCCCCATCTTCATCCATAATGTCAACAGGCGCTATAGCTGCAAAGCCGTGTTCCTCCATGACCTTCTTGTGAGATTCCGTGTCCCTGCGCCTTCCGTCATATGCGGTATTACATTCTACAATAGTACCTTCCACTTCCTTTACAAGCGGGGCAATAAGCTGGGTGGATAAAAAATGATGACCGCCCGGCTCTCCACTGGAAATCTTAACCGCTGTTTTCCCAGAAGCTTTTTTCCCCAATGCTTCATATACTTTCATAAGCCCCTCTGCACTTATGCTGTTTGTCATATATACCTTTGCTGTCTCCGTGTTGTTGCTGTACGTTTTTGTTGATACTGTTTTCATACTTGATTCCTTTCCTTTCTTTTTTATGTTTTTTTATTATGATTTTTTGTTTCTATACCTATATGATTTCCGGTTTTATCAATGTCCGCATATGCCCCATGGACAATGGAAGCTCCAGACCGTTTTCACATAAAAGCTTTTGGTTCGTAAGTATATCCTTTGTTTTTCCATCAAAAATAATCCGGCTGTGGGCAATCAGGATTGTTCTTGGGCAGGTGTCCAGAATCAAATCCAAATCATGGGAAGCAATGAGCTTTGTCCCTTTCATTTCTTTTATGATATGTATTAGGTTCTTCCGGTTCCTTGGGTCTAACGCTATGGACGGTTCATCAAACAGAAGTATTTCCGGTTCCATGGAAAGAATCGTAGCAATGGCTGCCAGTTTCTTCTGCCCTCCGGAAAGCCGGTAAATCTGCCTGTCTTTCCATTCTTCCATATGCACCTGCTCAAGCGCCCCTAAAACCCTTTTTTCCACTTCCTCTTTGGAATACCCGTAGTTACGGGGGCCAAATGCCACATCCTCATATACGGTGGAAAGAAACAACTGGCTGTCGGAATCCTGAAACACATATCCGATTTTTCTTCTGACTTCTTCCAGACTTTTTTTCTCCACCTCCACTCCGTCTACCAAAATGCTTCCCTGATGCCCGGACAATAATCCTACAAGAAGCCTTAAAATCGTTGACTTGCCTGTTCCATTGGCTCCAATCAGCCCTACCGTCTCTCCTTCTCCAAGTTGAAAGCTCATATTGGAAAGCACTTCCCTCTTTCCATCATAGGAAAATGTAAGATGGCTTACTTTGATTTCTGCCATATTTAACCTCCATTTCCTTTCTGTTTTCCTTTATCCAAGTAGATTTCCCACCATTTGAAAAACCGGAAAAACTCTTAAAAATGCCAATACCACAGCCCATGCAGCTACATAAATACAGCTAAGCCCCCTGTTTATTCTTCCATTTAAAGCTTCCTTTTGCATGTATTCGCCATGATAGCCTCTAAGAAGCATACTGTCATAAATGTCACCTGCACGCTCCATAGTTCTTAATAACAGCAGTCCCACAAAGGAACCCCATGTCCGTATATGTATCCCTTTTTGTCCCGGCGCCCTTAGCTGATAAGCCTGTGACATCCTCTGCACTTCCTTCAGTAAAAGAATGAGATAGCGGTAAATCAGTAAAATTACCGTCACGCCGCCCTTTGGTACGCCAAAGGTACGAAATGCGGCGCAAATCCCTTCTATTCCAGTTTCCATCAGCAAAAAATATGCCGCATATACGGTCATTATACCTTTTATCAATAAGGTTGCCATGGAAACCATGCCGCTTGTAACATTTATGCTTCCAAGTCGGAATATGACAGCTCTGTCAAAAAACAGATTGGCTAATCCCAGAAGCACTATCAGCAACAGGATATAGCGGATTCTTTTCAGCCCCTTCCAAAAGGAAAGCTCTTCCCATATTCCGGTTATGAACAGATAAAGCCACATACTGAGCAGACCCATTATATTATATTTGGGAAAGGAAACTGTAATTAGGATAAACAGGATGCACACAATCAGTCTGGAAGCAGGATGTATCCGGCTTTTGCTGCTCCCTTTTCCTGCTTCACTGTCTACCTCATGGAGCATGGCAACAGCCCGTTGCAGCTTATCCATGTCCATCCTTTCCTTTTTCCGGTTTTATATCTACTGCTTTCCTTTTTCCAAACAGCTTCAAAGCATAGCAGCCCAACATGCAGACCGCTGTAACTGTCAAGCCTCCAATAATCCCGGAAAAAGAGGTTCCTGCTGCAGACTCATTGCCCCGGAATTGATAATCCGGCAATAGCGCCACAGTCTCCTGCAATCCCTCAGCCCTGTCATAAATTTTTCCTGTTGCTTCAAGCTCGGCAGTTCCTGCTATTTTTTCCATGGACCATTCCAAGCCATCCGGATAGGCAGAAGCTGCCAAAGAAAGCGCCCCTCCAATAACCAATGCCAAAAAAGCCAGTACCGCTAACGTCTTTTTTCGTGACAGCTTTCCACTTTCGCTGTCTTTTGCATATCCCCACAGCATTTCCGGTCTTACCTCATAAATGAATACAAGGACTGCCGCCGTTATTACTCCTTCTACTAGGCCAATCGCAAGGTGAATCGGCTGCATGGCTGCCAAAAATACAAAAAATGGCAGGCTGGTAATCCCTGAAAATAGTGTTTCCAAAGTTACGGAAAATGCTCCAAGCTGCAAGGTCAGTATACAGCCTATCACAGAGGCAGCGGCAATCTTTTTCTTGGACATTCCTTTTTTCATCATCCATTTCCAAATAAGCCCGCCGCCTAGAAAGCACCCATAAAACGCCATATTCCATATATTGGCTCCAAGAGCCAGCACTCCTCCGTCTGCAAACAAAAGAGATTGTATAAGAAGCACCCCTATCATCGTCAGAAATCCCGCCTCCGGCCCTAAAATGGCAGATAGAAGCATTCCGCCGCACAAATGCCCGGAAGATCCGGTTCCCGGTATAGTAAAATTTATCATCTGGGCAGCAAATACAAAGGCGCCCATAACCCCCATAACCGGTATCTTTTCCGGTTCACCTAGTTGTCTCACTTTTTTTATGGAATATCCCATTGCCGTACCGGAACAAAGATACATGGTTCCTGCCACAGCCGGGGCAATTAAAGCATCTGCCATATGCATATTTGATTCCTCCCATCAATTTTAATACTATTCCTTACACTGCTCCACAATCATTTGATATACTTCCTGAAAGGACAGCCCGCTCTTTTTGCAGATTGCCGTCACACTGCCATATTCCGGATAAAGCCTTATTTGCTCCCCTATTTGGCATTTCTTGACTACCGCCTGCCCGTAAGGAGTCTCTACCCGCTGCAGCTCTCTTTGCAGCACGGTCCGTTCCAGCTCCATCCTTCTGATTCCGATTGTGGTTGTTTCCTGAAAGATGATTTGTTCCAGCTTCCGGATATCTTCTTTTTTACAGATTACATTTAGCTGCCATGCCGGTCTGTTCTTCTTCATAAAAACAGGTATATAATGCACGTCCCTTGCTCCTGCTTCAAACAATCGCTCCATTACATAGCCTAAAGCTTCCCCGGTGCAATCGTCCACATTGCTTTCCAGCTTATAAACTGTATCCTTATCCTCAGATTCCTCTTCAATCAACATGGCTCTTAATATACTTGGACGTTCATAATTTCGTTTTCCGGCGCCAATTCCGATTTCTTTTATGGAAAATCCCTTTGGAAGCGTGTCCCCGGTTTTGATTGCTGCAACAATTGCCGCCCCGGTAGGAGTCACAAATTCTCCCTGCACATCCATGATTTCCACCTTCAGGGCATGAGCCTTTAAAATATTGGCAACTGCCGGAACCGGCACCGGAAGGATTCCATGCTGGCACCTGACTGTACCTGTTCCCTCGCACAATTTGGGCACAATGACATTTTCAATGGCTAAATTATCAAGGCATACTGCCACAGCCACAATATCCACAATGGAATCAATTGCTCCCACTTCATGGAAATGTACCTGCTCTATTGGTACATTATGTGCCTTTGCTTCCGCTTCCGCCAATATTTGAAAAATTCTGTCTGCAAGATTTCCTGCGTTTTTTGTCATGGTGCATTGTGCAAGAATCTGCCTGATTTCCTGAATGCCCCTATGTTCGTGGTGATGGTGATGAGCATGGTCATGAATATGGTCATGGTCCTGTGCTTCTAGAGCATTCTTTCCTTGTTCCTCCTGCTGTCCTTCTTTTTGTTGTTGACAGTCCACCTGTATTCCTACTTCATGCTGGCAGGCTGACTGCCGCTCGCCGCCATGGTGATGCTCTGTCTGCATCTCTCCGCCATGATGGTGCTCTGTCTGCACCTCTCCACCATGATGATGCCCAGACTCATGATGTCCATGCAGATATTCCATATCGTGATCATGATTCTCGTGGCGCTCGTCCAGAATCACACGAAAATCACAGCAATCTATCCCAGCTTTTTTTACCCTGCCTGTTTCTATGGAAAAGCCCTTTACCGGAATACTGTTCAATACCTTCATAAGTACATCCCTGTCAGCCCCCAAATCCAGCAGCGCCGCTACTGTCATGTCGCCGCTGATTCCGGCGGTGCATTCCAAATATAGTGTATTTCCCATATTTCCTCCTTTTTCCCATCTCTTATTTCTCATTGGAAGCTTCCAATCCTATATCCATGCTTCCGGAACGAAATCCTTCCAAATCCAGCGTGATATAGGAATATCCCAGCTCCTTCAAATATGCCGCCACTTCTCTTTTCCTTTCTAAAAGCTCTGGCATATAAGCTTCGTCCACCTCTATACGGGCGATTTCCCCATGTACCCGAAGCCTGACATTATAGAATCCAAGCGTCTTTAAAAACGCTTCTCCCTGTTCCACATGTTTAAGCTTCAAAGAAGTCAGCGTTTCTCCATAAGGGAAACGGGTGGCGAGGCATGGGGCTGAAGGCCTGTCTGCTACAGATATTCCATATTCGGAAGCCAGCTTCCGCACTTCCATTTTAGTTAATCCTGCCTCCTTTAAAGGACTTTTGACTCCCAGCTCCTCAATAGCCCGAATCCCCGGACGGTAGGAAAGAAGGTCGTCTGCATTTGTTCCTTCCAGCAAATTCACAGCTCCTGACTGCCCGGCTTTTTTCTTCATTTCTCCAAAGAGATATTTCTTGCAGCGGTAACAGCGGTCAATGGGATTTTGAAGAATATCTACCTGCTTTAGTTCCTTTATCCTTAGCAGAATATGCTCTGCCCCTGTCTCTTTTGCTACTTTTTCTGCAATTTCCATATCACCGGAAGGATGAAGCTCTGTATCAGCCGTAATTCCATAAACCATAGTTCCCTGTTCCTTTGCATATGCCACAGCCATTTTTAACAAAAGGCTGCTGTCCACTCCTCCGGAAAAGGCAACTGCCACATTTTGCTTTGCGTATTCTTTCATCATGGCACGAAGCCTGCTACATTTTTCTTCATATGAACTCATATCAATTCTTACCCTTTACAGCCAGTCTGTTAATCTGTGTTGCCAGATAACCCGCACCATATCCGTTATCAATATTTACTACTGCAATTCCATTGGCACAGGAATTAATCATAGTCAGCAATGCCGACAGCCCATTGAAGCTGGCACCATAGCCTATAGAGGTGGGAACTGCTATAACAGGGTTTTCCACTAGTCCTCCCAAAACACTGGCAAGGGCTCCTTCCATACCGGCAGCCGCCACGACGCAGTTCGCTTCCTGTATAACGTCCAGCCGATGAAACAGCCTGTGAATACCGCTTACACCCACATCATAAATCCGTTCCACACAGGCTCCAAAAAACTCTGCTGTCTGTGCCGCCTCCTCTGCTACCGGTATATCTGCTGTGCCAGCAGTGCAGACAGCAATTTTCCCACTTCTCTCCTTGCCCTTTTTTTCAACCTTAAGGATATGGGATATCTCATCATAGGTGATTTGAGGCAGCGCTTCCTTTACCACCTGAAACTGATGGGCATTTGCCCTTGTTCCAAATGCTTCCCCATTTGCTTCATACATCTTCTTATAAATAGACACCAGATATTCATCCGGCTTACCACTGCAAAAAATCACCTCTGGAAAACCGGAGCGGACTTCTCTATGGGAATCCAGCTTTGCATAGCCTAATTCCTCAAAAGGCTGCTTTTTAAAATACCGTTCCGCCTCCTCCACACTGAGCTTTCCGGCTTTTACTTTTTCTAAGATTTCCCTTGCTTCCATATTTACTATGCCTCTTTTCTTATGATTTTGGGCAGATAGTGCTTTTCCTATTTTCTGCAATAATGGATTTTATAATTATACTATATAAAGGGCTTTTTAGGCAATTCTTTGTTTGCACTTCTTATGGAAATTGTGTAACAGTTCAGCCTATAGGCATAGGGGATTGGATTACGGACGTGGGAGATGGCAGGGCATAGGATAGTCTTCTGGGCACGCTCTCGCTCTGCAAAGACGCAGCGGTACTAATGCACCAAAATACGGTGCATAAGTGCCGGCGACTTTGCCAAGGCCCGGAAGACTATCCTATGCCCTGCCATCTCCCACTGTGTATCGAAAGCTTTATGCAGTAGAACGTTTCATATTTGAAAGCTCTATATATTAGAATGTTTCATATTGAAAAGCTCTATATATTAGAAAGTTTTACATTTGAACGTCCCATATTTGAAATGGCTATATCAGGCTGCCTTTAAAGACTATTGAAAATAAACATTCTCTTTTTAAAAGGTAAAGCCTGCGAAAAACAGCAACAGCGGGATGAGAGTGGAGTTGCTTCATTGTTTTTGATGGCGCTTTTCCTTAACAGCCTTTCCTTAACCTAGGGTAAAATTGCCATGGACGGCAATTTTAGTCATATCGCGCCATGGAAGGCGCTATATGACGACCCGAACGGCATCCACAACCTTCTAAGGCTGTTTAGGAAAAGCGCCATCAAAAACACCGAAGCAACTCCACTCTCATCCCGCTGTTGCGTCCCTTCGCCACCCCCTCCCCAAAAAAACATAACAGTTCAACCCACAGTCGCAGAAAATACACTCTGTGTGAAACCCGCCCTGCGCCTGTGGGCTGAACTGTCACCAAAACTCTCTATCCCTCCTACTATTCACATTCCTCCTCTTCCCCACAATAATATTCAAAATACCTCTCCCTCAAAGGCCGATAGGAACCTCTAGGCAGGTAAATTTTCTTGCCGTTATCCATTTGCAGCTCTCTGGCGTTCAGGCTTTCCACATGCTCCAGATTCACAATATAGGCAACCCCAACCCTTACAAATTCCTGATAGCCGGAAAGCATCTCATAGGTCTCTGTCATGGTTAGACGCAGCAAACACTGGGTGTTATCCATAAGGTACAGGCATTGGGTCTTTCCCTGTGCCTCGCAGCATACGATATCCTTTAATGCCACACGCTGAGTCCTGCCTTCAATCCGCAAAAGAAGGTATTTCCTGCGTTCCTCCTCAACATCCCTTAAAAATTTGTCCAGTATGGAAAACAGCCTCTGTTCCAATACCGGTTTTACCAGATATTGATCCGCATTCACGCCAAAAGCCTCCAGAGCGTGTTCTCTGGAGGTGGTAAGGAAAATAATCCTGCCTTCATTTCCCATATCACGCAGCTCCTTTGCTGCATCGATTCCCATTTTTCCCGGCATATAAATATCCATGAAAATCAAATCCGGCATATAATTTTTTTCCCTGATTCTATAGAGCAGTTCATCTGCATTTTCAAAACATTCTATCATAAACTCCATTTCCGAATGCTTTTTTTCATAGCTGCTCAACATTTGTTCTGTTTTACTTAATTCTCCCGCCTCATCATCACAAAGCGCTATCGTATACATAAACTGCCCGCCTTTCTTCTTGATTTTCATTATAGCTTATCTTCCGCTTCTAATCAAAGGGCGGGCACTGCAGGAATATTCATAATCAGCCGAAAGACGAATACTCCATTATCATTTTTAAAATCATATTCTCCCTCAAATTTATCTGCTGTTTTTATGATGCTCAATACACCAATCCCCCCTGTAGCTTCCGGCTTGGGACGTCCATTTTTCAACTCGGTTTCCATCCTGCACGTATTGCTGCAGCATATGACCAGTTTACTCTTTTTTTTCTTGAGCATCAGGTGAATAAAGCATTCCCTTTCGCCTGACTGCTTTTTCACTTCCATACAGCCATAAATGGCATTTTCATAAGCATTGGCCAATATGGTTACCAAATCAATATTCGGTATGGGGAAATTTCGTCCAAGATCCACATCCAGCGTAACTTTTATCTGCTCTTTCCTAGCCTTTCTGGTATATGCGGAAAGGATATTATTGACTGCAGTATTGGCGCAAATGGCTTCTGCCATGCTTTCCTCTGTCTCTTTTTCATATTCTTTTAAATATTCCAGTAATTCTTCATTTTGCCCTCTTCTGGTATATTCCGCTATTACAGCAGTATGATGCCTTACATCATGGCGGATTTTTCTGCCGGACTCTACAGATTCCTCTAAAAGCTCCATCTGTCTCTCAAGCAGCCTTTGATTCATTTCCATTAGCTGGTTTTCCTTCTGATACTCCTTTTCCCTGCCAATATGCAGATACAGCCGGAATACCAGTAGCTGCAGGGCGCCTGTCAGGAAAAAATTCATGGCAATCTGAAAAAGCCGGTAAGGAGTCTGATCTTTCACATTTGGATTTAAAATAAATCCAATCCCAAAAAGAATGCTGATTGTCATAACCGCAGCGCTAAACCGATCCAGTTCATTTTCTACATAATTGCCAAATTGCCGGATGGGTTCTTTTATCTTTTTGTCTATAAAGCCTGCCATCAGCAAAATCAGCAGAATGCGTGTCATGATATCCGCCCAAACATTCCTGTCAAAAAAAACAACCGCAATTTCAATTCCAGCAATAAGAAATACTGCAAGCAGATAGAAGGTAAGCGCCAGCTTATAAATCGACAGAAAAACCGGGTCTCTGCTTATGCAGATAGAAAAAACAGCAAAACATATATACATCACAAAAGCCACCATTTTTACGCAGCTTTCCCAATCAACCACATACCAGACACATGCAGCCATAATTAAAACTATGCCAAAGCCTCCGTAACAGAGCGCCGTTTTTTTCTTGTCAAACTTCGATTCACTCATCAGGGAAAACAACAGGATTGTCCCTGCCAGACTTATTGCAAACCGAATCAATGCTATATACAGAGAACCACCTAACATGCCTTCACTTGCCTCCATTTGTTTTTTTAAGGCTGCGGCAGCCCGATTCCCAAGATTCCCAAAATACCGGTCTGCCTTATGTTTTATGCCTTTCTTTTGCATGACACATCCGTATGCCATCTTATCATATCACATATATCCGGTATTTGTCGTCAAAAAAATATATTTGGTATAATTTGCACTTTTTAGGGTATGCTTTGTATTGAAAGCGCACCATTTCCCGCTTGGGGTTTCCCGCTTGAGAGCAAGATTTAGGCAGACTATGACATTATTTTTCCTGTTTCTCTTGCAAATACAAGCTGTTCATTTTTTACCAGTATTTTTTTATAATCGTCACATCTGACTGCCTCCAAAGCCTTTCTAAGCTGTACCAGCTTTTTTATATGCTCTATCAGTTCAGGGTTAGTTCCTGCAAATTGCTTTAACTCTAATGCCGGGCGGACTGGTTCGTCTGCTTTGACTCCATTTCATTTTTCTCCCTTGATTCCCCACTCACTCCCATAATATATAGAAGGCACCCCGGCATCATAAATAAAAGTGTATAAGTATTTTTTATATTAACATCTACCGTCAAAAGACTGCCGATACGATTTACATCATGGTTATCAAGAAAATTATAAAGAAGCAGATTTTTATAAATGCCTTCTTCTTCAAACTGCTGCTTTACTGCTCCACGTTTTGTCTAATGAATTACTATCACCTGCAAGGAGACTCCACATACTCCATAAATTCCCGTGTCTTAGACCAATACTTCACTCCCCAGTTTTCAAAGTCCCACTGCTCCATATACTCATTGCATTCATAATCCACATAATAGATTTTCCCCTCCTGCACAACAAAGTTAGTAGGAAAATAGTCTATATTCAGTCCAAAGGAATACACTCTCTTGCTCATTTCCCTTACCTGCAGCAAATACTCTTCCTTCATACGTTCTGAAAGCACCAGCTCATAAATAGTAGGTCCTTCAATGTATTCCTTAATGATGATTTCCTTTTCTTTCTCTATGGCAAGCATCTTTGGAATCCGGATTCCGGTTTCCACAAGCCTTTTATAATCATCCTGCTCCGCCTGAATTTTATCGTCAAATTGATAATAGCTGCATGGCTCGTGATGAATCTGCTTCAATACACAGTTTCTTTCGCCATCCCATGCCAGATATGAGTAGCCTCCCTTTCCATGGCCTAATAGTCTTATTTTTTCATAGCTTTTACCATCTACAAAAACTTTTTCACTGTTATTGCTGAATAGTTCCCTCTGGCTGCTGCCCTCTGCTTTCATCTTGCACCTCCGGTATTTGTATCTTATGTTTTTTACAAGGCATCAGGACATGCGCTTTGTAATCAACCGTCTCTATTATAGTATTTCCCGGCAAATCATTCTTGCAGAATCATATCATATCCTTAACACAAAGCCATCTCCTCTTTTTTGTTTTTTCTATACAGCTTTTTTCTTCACACACTCCATATATGTTCTGAACCTATATGGCTGGCTTAATAGTTCCATAAACAAAAACAGGGCTGTCGCACCAAACACCAAATATGCAAAATATAATGTTAATCAATGCAATTTTTACTATATTTTGTGATGTTTTTCTTGATGCAACAGTCCTTCTCATTGATGCCATCCATCGTATGGACCATTTCATATCCATGATTTTTCTTGATGCAGCAGCCCCTTCTCATCACACTTCATAAAACACCGTATGCTGACGTCTGTATGCATCATTATCCTTTTGCCTTAACTCATTTTCCACCTGTACCAGCTTTTGCTCCAGCTCCGCTTTTTCCTTTTCATCTCTGGCAGAGCTTCGCTGCTGCTCTAATTGTGCCTTTTGCTGCTTCAGCCTTTCAATTTCCCGGTCTACCTGATTGGTATTGCCTGTGCAGCTTTTTTTCTCCCTGCCTGAATCGGCACGCTGGATTGGTAACTGCAGGCTATTGTTGCAAATTCCTTGAATATTCATTTCCTACCTCCTGCTATTTCTTTTTCTCTTACATCTTTTACACAAAAATGGATGTATCCGAATCCGGTTGCTCTTTGCTAACTTCTCCGGTTTTTGTGTATATGACATTTTCTTTTCTCACAACAGGTTTTCCAATCTCCTGATTATCAGCTTCCTGCTTTGTGGCATTTTCCCACAAGGCTTTTCCTTCCCGGCTGATTTTCAGCGCTTCCTCACTATCTTTCCTGCTCTCCGCTGTTCTTTCCTCTGAATTTTCACGTTCCTCTTTCAGCCTTGCAGCAGCCTCTTGGCGCACTGCTTCTTCTCTTTCTCTTGCTTCCTTTCCGTCCTCCTTCATTCCTTCATAGGCTTCTTCCTTGTACTCCTGCGCCTGACTGGAAAATTCACTGACATATCCCATGGCTCTTTCCATTGTTCCCATATCTCCCCTGCGCTCAGCTTCTTTATATACCCTCAGGGGAACCTTTGTCATATTCATGTTAGTTCTTGCTCCTGCTAACCCTTCCATTGTTTTTATGCCCATCATACGCCTTTGCCATCTCCTTATCCTTAATTGTCCTGAAGTTTCTTTCCATCATTTCTTCGACGGCAGAAGCAGCCTTTGTTAGTTTTTTGTCTTAAACAGTCTGTTTCCTGTCATATGCGGCATACTTTAAGGGCAGCAGGATAGAAATCACAAATACATTTTCTTCCACTTCTGTATTCATGACGCCATCATATTTTTGTACTACATCATTCACATTCACAAGACCTATGCCATGAGCTTTCGTATTCTCCTTTCTGGTAGCCCCGATTTCCATTGCCCGTGATAAATCCGTACTGTTTTTCACTTCCAGCAAAAAGCACTTTTTTACCATCTGCGCCTGCACTTTTACAAATCGTTTTTTATACTCCGGCAGCCTTTCACATGCTTCCATGGCATTGTCCAGAAGATTGCCAAACAGCACGCACAAATCCAGTTCGTCAATCGAACCGTTTTGGGGAATCTGCACATGACATTCCCATGAAATCTTTTTTTCTTCTGCCAGCTTCCGGTTCTGATGCAGCAATGCGTCTACTACTTTATTTCCTGTAGCCTCTTCGCCCGGTTCCATGTCCCCGGCTTTCTGCATTTGCATTAAATACTGTTCCATTTTGTCTATATCCCCATTTGCAAGCATGCTCTTAAGCGCTATGATGTGATTTTTCATATCATGTCTCAACCGTTCCATTCGGCTGTACTGCTTTTCCAGCATTTTATAAGCTTCGATTTGGGATTGATACTGCATCATTTTTTGCTGCTCCACATAGATTTTATCCATTCCGTATATATAAAATCCTACGGCAGCCATGGACAGCGCCGTAAAGACACAGCTTCCCAAATAGCTGAAAATCTGGTTATAATATAAATTCCATTCATCCCTGCCTCTGACCAGTATTCCATGTGTGGCGCCCCAGCCCGAAATGTCAACAATCAGGACAATGACGAATAATGGTGCAGTTAGCAGAGTGTACCATTTTCCTATCTTTCCGTTAAGAACAGGTTTTAACTGCTTTTCCAGAAACCGGATTACCCAAATGCCTATTGCAAAGGTAAAACAGAGAATCAAATATTCTCCCCAAATATCAATAACAGGTTCCATTCCCCCGTTCACGATATGCAAAAATACCAATGTAAGACCGAAAAAAAAAGACTGGCAAAATTCCCACACCAGTGTCCTGACCGTAATCAATAGGGAAGCTGTCAATATTTTCTTCTCCCTCTTATCCTGAAACAGCCACACTGTCATTCCCAGAAAAAAGAAATGCTCTGATAATGCATAGACAATATATGAGAATCCGTACTGTTCATATAAAGTCATGAGCGTCATGATTCCACCAAAATAAATACAAATAAACAGCTTTTCTTTTCTCTTTGAGGTTTCCAGATATTTCCTGTAAAATCTGCTTACTGCAATTGTATATGCCAGATTGCATAATGCTGATAACAATATGCCCAAGGGAACCGTTTCCCAATTCATAAAATTCCTCCGTTTGCTCTCATATAGGCAAGTATTTCTCTGCAAAATTCCTCATATCTTCTTTTGGCAATCATAATTTTCTCACCGTTATCAAGAACAGCCTCCTGCCTGTTGTATGCGGCAACATATTTTAAATTAATCAGATAGCTTTTATGGCATCGAAAAAAGCCCTCTCCCATAAGCCGCCCCTCCAGCCTGCCAATCTGTTCATAGTAATTAAAAGTATCGTCCGTTCCATGTACATAAATCATTCTTCCCTTTATTTCAAAGTAATAAATATCATCTAAAAACAGCTTTTTCTGCTGCCTTTCCTTATTGACTAACAGAAAGCTTTTGGGGCTTTTTTCCAGCTTTTGGACAGCTTTTTGCAATGCTTTTTTCAGTTTTTTATCCTCAATAGGCTTTACCAAATACCAGAAGGCCTCTACATCATATGTTTCAAATACGTATTTCCTGCTGGATGAAATAAAAATCAGCAGCTTGTCAACCGCTTTTTTGCGCAACAATTCTGCTGTTTTCATTCCATCCAGCCCGTCCATGATAATATCCAGAAAAAGAATGTCAAAGCTTTCCTGTGCTTTCAGCAATTCTTTTCCACTATGAAACTGGCATAAAATAAAAGGCACATTAATTTCCCTTAAAATCTCCTTGATTTTTGCTGCGATACTGGAACATTCCCTGATATCGTCGTCGCACACTGCTATGGACAGCATGTTTTCCCCTCCTTCCGTATAGGTTACTGTATATATCGGCAAAGATGGGATAGAAAATTTATTGCCGCTTTAAACGGGCATTTCATTGTCATATACGGGCTGCATATTTTTCTTTCTTCCATTAAACAGTCATAATTCATCTTTACGGCTTTCCTGTATTGCTTGTACTTTGCTCGCTCTAAAGGGGCAAATGAAACAAGCGGACTGCGTTACGGTACATAAGATTCTCATAGCTTTCTGTGCCGATTCTACTCTCCAGCTCTTTAAAATAACTCTGATAAACAGAAATATCGCCTTTCGGGTTATTGTGATAGGTATCCAGCCCGTCTATAGGGTTGTCGCTTCCAAACAGCATTTTTTCACTGCCAGCGGTCTCTACTGCCTGAATGGCGCTTGCCATTGGAACCCACGTAGTATCTCCATATAAATTCGGCAAATCTGCCAAAAGGCGGATTGCTTCCTGATTATCCGTTCCCAAACCCATATGCACCATGATAAAATCTATGTCCGGATATTTCTTTGCCGCATTCCACATATGGATTGGTTCTGCCTCTTCACAGCCTCCCGTATGTGCCGCCACTGGAAAATGGAATTTTCTTGCAAGCTCCAGATATGGCGTTACCTTCGGATCATCCATTGCCGTTTTGGAATGAAAAGGATGAAACTTCAGCCCAAAAATAATGTCCCTGTTTTTTTCCAGCATATCCACAAGCTCCGGCGTTACCGTTTCCCCATACGGCTTCACCCATGCAAGGACACCTATTTTATCGGGATATTTTCTTGCAAACCGGATGCTCCTTTCTAAAGAAGCCACTTGATCCACCTGCAGCTTTTTGGGAATTTCCTTCTGGTCAAAATCCAGTTCTGTGGAATCTATATTGGAGACAAGGGAATAATCTATACCGTATTTCTTCATGGAATTTATAACCATTTCCTCCGGCATTTGGAATTTCAGCATGTTTCCTATGTGTACGTGAGAATCAATTATCATAATGTTTTCTGCTCCTTTTTTATTTTCATTTTTGAGTCCGTAAAAAGAGGGGTGTTGCGATATATTTTTTGCAATTTCCGTCTGATTGTTTCCATTATACTGGGCTTTATATAAAACAGCAACTTTTAGCGCTTGTTTTTCTCCCGGATCCTTAACAGTTCAGCCTTTTCATATCTTTTCTTTTGATTTTATCCTTTTAGCTCTATAAGCAGAAAGTTAATTTAAAAATTTAATAATTTCTTTGCATTTTTGGAAAAAATAGACATTCTTTCGTCCTCATCTTTAGTTGCCCTTAATACTGACAAAACAGAAAATGCCTGTGTCACAAATGGATAATCTGTTCCAAACAATATCCTTTCATGTCCTATTTTCTCTATGAGTGTTTTTATATGTCCTGCAGGCTGAATGCTAATATCCGTATATGCATTTTGATGATTTTTTAGTAAATGTACCATATTTTCAAATTCAAAGCATCCACTATGGGCTAAGATAAATGTAGTATCAGGAAAAGTATTCAATACTATTTCATACTTATCCAATCTTTGATTCTGTACATCTTTCTTTGTCTGCTTAGATGGTATATTGGTCGAAAGCACATCTTGAGGTAAACCCAATCCACTACAGCATAAGATTGGCAAATCAGTTTTAGCTAATTTTTCTATGAGCGCTAATGATTCTTTGCAATCAATCGAAAAGCCGCATACATGAGGATTTATCTTCCACCCCTTTATATGTAAATCCATATAATACTTTATTTTGCCGTCAATGTCTTTATCAAACGGATGCACTGCTCCAAAAGTATATAGCCGTTCATTTTGGGTAACGATTTCTTCCATAATGTCTGCGCTATTTTTATTAGGGGGATTTATTTGTTGGATAACGGCTTTACTAATACCATTATTATCCATATCTATTAACAGCCTTTCAGTTGTAGCATAATTCAAAACGAGTGCGCCTGTATACAGTTTTATCTTTGTTTTTAATCCATTAAGGCTTAATAACTTTGTAGGACAATCTGAAAAATAGACTTTATTCATGTCAAATAAATTAATCGAAAACGGAAAACAGCTTAAATCCATTAACGATTTATCATAATTCGTTTTCTCCTTTTGTAAAAATGGTGGAAATAATTGGCAAAGTCCTTCATATATATGACAATGGAAATCAATAATTTCATAATTTTCAACTAAATCTTTTTTAATTACAAAATCGCCATTCGGGGTTAATTCTAATTCTTCATTTTCAGATAATATAGTATATTTCTCTTTTTTGTGCCTCATAGTTGTTCTCCGGTTTTTAATAACTGTATTTCTCGTATTTACATAAATATAAATTGTGCAGCACTATTATTTTACCACAAGTGCACTTGCAATTCCATGAAATTTGTAACAGTTCAGTCCTTTCTAGTACAGCCCGCCAAAAAACAGCAACAGAGGGATGAGCGTGGATTGGCTTTCTTTTCACTTTACTTACATTGCCTACTGTGCTATAGTCTTTTATTAGATATAAAATATTTTTTCATCCATCTGCCATCAGGCTGTTGGATATAAGGCTGTTTCTTTGCCACCGGGTAATGAAATTGAAGCGTCAGGCTTTCTATCGTTAGGTCTTTGAAGATAGAAGCGCTGGCGTTTTATTTTGGGAGGAATCGTTATGGACAAACAATTCTGCTTTACGGAATTTGCGAAATATGCTTTTTTGAATGTACTTGGTATGCTGGGGCTGTCGTGCTACATACTTGCCGATACCTTTTTTGTTTCAAAGGGGCTTGGAACAAATGGACTGGCAGCGCTTAATCTGGCAATTCCCGTTTACAGCCTTATTCATGGAAGCGGCTTGATGCTTGGAATCGGCGGTGCAACAAAATATTCTATTTTAAAGGTACAGAAATCCTCTGAAAATTCAGATATGGTGTTTACAAACACGATTTATCTGGCAGCCCTTTTGTCTGTCCTATTTATGCTGACTGGTCTTTTCTTTTCCGAGGAATTAGCCATTCTTTTAAGAGCTGATGAAAATGCTGCTGCCATGACAAGAATTTATCTGAAGGTGCTTTTACTGTTTGCGCCAGCCTTCCTGCTCAATGATATTTTTGTCTGCTTCGTAAGAAATGACGGCAATCCACGCTTATCCATGGCCGCAATGCTTTTTGGCAGCATTGCCAATATTATTTTGGATTATATTTTTATTTTTCCTTTCCACATGGGTATATTTGGAGCCGTACTGGCAACGGGAACTGCACCTGCCCTAAGTATGCTTATCCTGTCAAGGCACCGCCTGAAAAAACAAAACGGGTTTCACTGGAAAAAGGCAAAGCCCAGTCTTTTGACAATGGGCACTGTGGTTTCCCTTGGATTTCCCTCATTTATTGTAGAAATGTCATCCGGTATCGTCATCATTGTCTTTAACTGGATTCTTATGACCCTTGCCGGAAATGTAGGCATTGCTGCTTATGGCATCATTGCCAACCTCTCTCTTGTAGTCACTTCCATTTATACCGGAATCGCCCAAGGAATACAGCCGATTATCAGCAATGCATATGGAAAAGGCAATTTCAAAAATATGAGACAGACGTTACGCTATGGGATTTTCACAACACTTATCCTGTCTGGCATGATTTATATCCTATTATTCCTGTTTGCTGCTCCCATTGCAGGTATATTTAACAGCGAAGGGAATCCTCAATTACAAGCAATTGCCATATCCGGAATAAAGCTGTATTTTACAGCCTCTCCTTTTGTTGGCTTTAATATTGTGCTTTCCTCTTTTTTTACCTCTACGGAAAAAGCGCTTCCCTCTCATTTGCTTTCTCTGTTAAGAGGATTTATACTGATTATACCAATGGCATTTTTATTATCTTATCTGGCAGCGGCTACCGGTGTCTGGCTTGCCTTTCCCATTACAGAAGGAATTGTATGCCTGCTGGGACTGATTACTTATTTATCATTAAAAAGAAAGGAGACTGTTTATGTTTAGAAATATGCGCAGATTCAAACAGGCTTTATCTTTAGAAGAAAACAGACAAATATTAGAACGGGGAACCTCCGGTGTTCTTGCCGTTGCAGGCGACAACGACTATCCTTATGCAGTGCCGTTAAGCTTTGTATATGACGCTGAAAATTCCAGACTCTGTTTTCACTGTGCCAAAAACGGGCACAAGCTGGATGCAATCAAAAGAAACTGCAAGTCATCCTTTTGCGTCATTGACCAAGATCAAATCGTTCCGGAGAAATATACCTCTTATTTTAGAAGCGTCATCGTCTTTGGAAAAATTTGTATATTAGAGGACGAAAACCAAAAGCGCCATGCACTGGAACAGTTGGCTCTTAAATATGCCCCAGCTGATGAAGAAGCAAACCGGCAGAAAGCCATCCTTAAGGATTACAATTCTGTATGCATATTAGCATTACAGATTGAACATATGACTGGAAAGGAAGCAATTGAGTTGGCTGTGCACAAATAGAAACGTGGGCTGCAAAGCACGTGATATAACAGTTCAGCCCACAGGCACAGAGAAAGGAGCACACAGAGCATGTTTTCTACGTCGCCACGCTCTCGCTCTATAAAAACG
>JAMPFB010000021.1 GCA_023664735.1 Robinsoniella sp.
TTTAGTCATATTGCGCCATGGAGGGCGCTATATGACGACCCGTCCGGCCTCCACAACCTCCCAAGGCTGTTTAGGAAAATCGCCATCAAAAACAGGAAAGCCAATCCACTCTCATCCCACTGTTGCGTCCGTTTAGCCACATACTGTTACAAAATCCATTTTTATCATAACCTCTTCACTCCACCAACCTCCCATGCTATAATAACCCCAAAAACAAAAAAAGGACTTAAAAGCCATGCACCGAACCTTCACCTTCCAAATCGAAACATCCCACCATGCTTCCACTATATACGATTACCTGCGCTCTAAAAGCTTTTCCAGACAGTCCATCATTGCCTTAAAGAAAATCCCGGAAAGCATTCTTGTTAACGGGAAATGGTGTTATGTAAACGAAAAGCTTTCTGCCGGTGACTGTTTGACCGTCCACCTTATAGAAACAGAAGCTTCTGCAAATATTGTCCCCTGTCAGATTCCTTTGGATATTCTTTATGAGGATGCAGATATTTTAATTATCAATAAACCTGCCCATATGCCTGTCCATCCTTCTCTGAACCACTATGAAGGGACTCTTGCCAATGGAGTAGCTTATTATTATGAAAGGCAGGGGATTCCTTATGTATTCCGCTGCACCAACCGCTTAGACAAGGATACCTCCGGGGTGATTTTGCTTTCCAAGCATATGGTGGCTGCCGGAATTTTATCCACTATGATTGCAAGGCGGGACATCAAAAGGGAATATCTGGCGCTTGTTTCACAGGGAAAGAAGCCGCTTCCCTGTGAAGGAACTATCGATGCACCCATTGCCCGCTGCTCAGACTCCCTCATTACCAGATGTGTGGATTTTCAAAAGGGCGAAAAAGCCGTTACCCATTACAGGAAGCTGAAAGAAAAAAATGGATACGACCTGATTTCCTTACATCTGGAAACAGGACGCACCCATCAAATCCGTGTACATATGAGTTATCTGGGACATCCGCTTTTAGGGGATTCCCTTTATCATGGCAATCCGGAGCTTATCACAAGACAAGCTCTGCACTCCTATAAGCTGTCTTTCAAGCATCCTATTACGAAAGAGGCAATGACCTTTACCGCTCCGGTTCCTCCGGATATGAAAAGGCTTATCTGATTCTTTCCGGAAAGCCCACTTTTTTCTGCACCTTGCGCAATGTCTTTAACGCATAATAGTTTGCCTTTTCACTGTTTTCTTTTATGATACCATCAATATATGCCTTATCTTCCAAAAGCTGTGCAAAACGGTCCTGAATAGGCTTTAAGACACTAACCACAGACTCTCCTACAGCCATCTTGAAGTCTCCATAGCCTTTCCCGTCAAATTCCTTTTCCACCTCTTCCGGCGTCTTATTGGTGCAGGCGCTGTAAATATCGATCAGATTTTTTACTCCCGGCTGTTCATCCCTATAGCGGACAGCGGCTTCCGAATCTGTTACCGCACGTTTGCATTTGCGCATAATCGTATCAGGATCGTCCATCAAATAAATGCTTCCATTTGGATTTTCATCCGACTTGGACATTTTTTTCGCCGGGTCCTGCAGGGACATGATTTTTGCCCCCTGCTTTCCTACATATGGCTCTGGCATAGTAAACACATCTCCATAAATGCCATTGAATCTCCCTGCAATGTCTCTGGTAATCTCTAAATGCTGCAACTGATCCTTTCCTACCGGAACCACATCCGACTGAAACAGAAGAATATCCGCCGCCATCAAAACAGGGTATGTATAAAGCCCTGCATTGATATTATCCGCATGCTTTGCCGCCTTATCCTTAAACTGAGTCATGCGGTTTAATTCGCCCATATAAGTAAAACAATTTAGTATCCATGCAAGCTCTGCATGTCCCGATACATGGGACTGATAATAAATGCAGTTCTTTTTTGGGTCTAAGCCTGCTGCAATATAAAGAGTCAGCAGATTCCTCGCCCTTTTCCGAAGCTCTGCCGGGTCCTGCCGAATCGTAATGGAATGTAAATCCACTACCGAATAAAAGCATTCATATTCATCTGACAGAGTTACCCAGTTCTTTAAGGCTCCAAGATAATTGCCCAGTGTCAGGTTCCCTGTTGCCTGCATTCCGCTAAAAAGTACTTTTTTATCATTGATCATGTTCTTTTCGTCCTTTCAAGTCATTAGGGAAAGTGTATCAAATTCATATCTGTTCGTCAAGAAAATTCAGCCCACAGGCACAGAGGAAGAGCCACATAAAGCATGTTTTCTACGTCGCCACGCTCTCGCTCTATAAAAACGCAGCAGCGCTAAGCTCGAAAATACCTCGCTAAGCGCTGGCGTTTTTATAAGGACTCCTTAAGAAAACATGCTTTATGTGACCCTTCCTCTGTGCCTGTGGGCTGAACTGTTACAGGCTTTTCAAAGCAATGTTTTATTGCTCTGGTATTTCACAGCCGCAGGTGCCCCTTTGGAAATTGGAAGGAACCCTTCCTGCTTCCCCGCCCCTTGGCATATCAAATATTCCATTGTCTTCGGTAAATCGTCTTGTGGAACCGCATCCGCAATCATCATTTGATGAGTTTGACCTGTCACGTCCGCAGCCACAGTCACGATCATCCTCTCTGTCGCATCCGTTATTGCCGCTTCCATTGTTGCACAGGCAAAGCAATACTAAAATCCATAAACAATTCATATTTTCAACTCCTTTATACCATAACATATGGAGCAAAAAAGGAATTGGTGCCTGTTTGATTTTATATTACAAAAAATATGGCGGTTTTCTTTCTTTTTTTCTTTTTTAATACTACTTTTTTAATATAAGCAAAGGTATAATCTTCCCCTTTTTTAGAAAGCATAGTCAAAAGCTTTAACAAAAGCTTTTTTGTCTCCGGATGCATCATAGGCTCCCCTTTTCCACTCTTAAAATACATAAGGGGATGGGAATCCGTATATTTCTCTTTATTATAGGTTTTAGAGGCGGCAACCCGGTCCATAAACATTTCCACTACGTATTTTTTAGGCATGGGCGCCGGCGCCATTCCGCCCTCTATTGCTTTTGTGCTGTAATCGATCCAGTATTCATAATGATGCTTATTCCTGCCCTTGTGATGAAGCCATGCGCTAGAGTAGCCGATTGCCTCCCTTTCCGCATTATTGGGACTTCTGTCTCCCTGATAATACTTTGCTCCCACTAAAAATTCTGTTGGGGAAAACTTGGATAAATCATGAAGTATCCCCTGCCTGTACAAGCCTACCCGAAAGCAGCCCTTCCTTACGGTTCTTTTATGAGTGGTAATGGTCTTGAAATGTCCTATGATATTTTTAATTTTCATGCTAAACTGCCCGCTTTCCGATTAGTATAATGATGCTTCTTTCCGGAACCATGATTTTGGTCTGCTTTCTGGAAGGCATATGGGCTTCTGGAAAATATTCTCCCTTTTCAGATTCTGTCAGAATATACCATTTAAAGCCGGAAGGAAGCTTTGGCAGGGCAAATTCATGCTCCGTCCAATGCATATTGTATGCCACATAAAAAAAATCATCATCCCTTCTTTTTTTCACCTTCGCATACTTTCCGCACAGCATAATGCCCAAATGCCTGTTATAATTTTCAAATTGTGGATACCATGCCATATTTCCATGATAGGATAAATCCGGATAGCCGCATGAAATATAATCCATAATCCTAAACTGCTCTTCTTTATGCAGGATAGGATGGTTTTTCCTTGTCTGTATGAGGAACTTCACAAACTCTATCATTTCCTTATTGGTTTCCGCCTGCTTCCAGTTCAGCCAGTTAATACGATTGTCCTGACAATAGGGATTATTATTTCCTTCCCCACTGTTTAAAAATTCATCTCCGCTTAAAAGCATGGGAGTCCCCTGCGCAAAGAAAAGCATGAGCCAAGCATTCCGTATCTGTTTCTTTCTAAGCTCCAGTACCTGTTTTTTTCTGCTTTTTCCTTCTACGCCACAATTCCAGCTATAATTATAATCGCTTCCATCCTTATTATTTTCCCCATTATCCTCATTGTGCTTTTTATCGTAGCTAACCAAATCATTTAATGTAAATCCCTGATAACAGGTAAGGAAATTGACAACAGAGGTTTTTGCCGGGTTTTTCCGAAACAGCTCTGCCATTTTAGAAAGCATATCCCCGTCACCTTTTAAATATTTCCTTGTTTCATACATAAATTCTTCGTGAAACAAAGCAGTATTTTTAAACTCTGGTTTTTCCTCATCCCGATATAAACCGGATAAGTCCATTCGCTCCCCTATCAGCTTGGTCTTTCCAAGCAAAGGATCTTTTGCCAAAAGCTTCATGGGTATATCCTGCCCCATTAAATGAAATCCATCTATATGATATTCCCTTACCCAGAATTTCAGCACCTCATACATATGGCTCCATGAAACAGAATCTGGAAAATAAATCTGCATCAAAACTTCTATTCCGTTTTTATGAAGCTCCCGGATCATGGTCTTGCATTCCTTTATAGGATCATCCGTATAGGCATAGGATGCCTTTGGCGCAAAATAGTCCCCCTTTGTAAAGCCCCAGTAATTGATTTTGTATTCCCATGTTGCATGTGCCTTATCCATGTAAGGAATCAGCATCTCATCCATATGGGTGTAGCCGGCATTTCTAATAATCTCGTCAAATTCATAAATGGGCATCAGCTCAATCCCCGTAATCCCAAGCTCCTTTAGGTAGGGAATCTTTTCCATAAGCCCGGTAAACGTGCCCTTTCCCTTTACCTTAGAAGAGCCATGCTTTGTAAAGCCTCTCACATGAAGGCTGTATAAAATACTATCACAATAAGGAATATTCAAAGGCTTGTCCCCCTGCCAGCAAAATTCCTCCTGCAAGGTTCGATAATACAATTCCTTCTGGCTTTTCTGACAATCTCCCCATACTTCCCTGCCTAAAATCCATTTTCCATAAGGATCAGGCTGTCTTTCCTCATCCTTGTAAAACTGGTAGACATATTTTCTAATATCAATTCCTTCTACGAATATAGTATACAAATCCCCTACCAAATATTTTTTGGAAAAGGGAATCTGAATCGCATTCTGGCTTTCTCCGTAAAGCAGCATACCACACTCTTTCCTTGCCTGAATGGAAATCGCAACATTAAACCCATCCGCATATGGAGTTACCCCAAGAGGGTATGGCTGCCCTGTTTTTATCCTGTAATTTACCACGTTCCAATTCTCCCGCTTTTATTCATAGGCGACACTACGTTTTGCAAAATGACATAACGTATTGGCTTTTCCATGCCACAGTAAACAGTATATCATAATTTTCCCTACCACACAATCTTCGGCAGCACCTTATTTACTTCATCATGTATAACGATATCCGCTCTTTTATCCGTAAAATGCTCATGCTTTGTAATTAGCACCAGCTTATTGCCATTATAGTATTTTAATGCATTCTTTACCATGCTGTCATAAAGGTTCGTTCCAAGCACAAGTAAAACATCTGCATACTGGCATACATTTGCGCATCTGGTCATCACATCATTGCGCACCAACTCCCCGTAAAGCCGTACTCCCGGCCTGATGGTGCTTCCACATGCATCACAAACCGGCACTCCGGGGCTGTTCTTTAAATACTCCGCATCAAAATGCCTGCCGCATTTGGTACACCAGTTTTCATGTATATTTCCGTACAAATTGATTACATTGGAAATGCCTGCCCGTTCAGCAAGCCCGTACATATTTCTTGTAACGCAGCCTTTTAGCTTTCCCCAATTATCCAGCTCCTTTATGGCATATAAGCTTTGTCCTACCGTCAGCTCCAACGAAAGCAGCTCCTGTTTATAAAATTCAAAAAACTTTTCCTTCCTTGCACTGTAAAAGCCTGTTGAGAATATTTCCTCCGGGCTGTAATGATATTTATCTTCAATCCGGTAGCTTTCCCTTTCATGAAGAAAATTCACGCCGCCGCATTCCATGGCAACACCGATTCCAAGCAAACATACAATATTTTGTGAGTTATAAATCATCTGTTTTACTCTTGCTATTTTTTCTTCCTTGGACTGGAACATAAAATCACCTGCTTTCTTTTGACTGCCCGTACTTTTGTCCTATATATACATTTTAAAAATTTGTCTGATAATTGTCAATATCAAGCGGCCATTTTCTTGCAATTCCAAGTAATAGTTCAGCCTTTTCTAGTAAAGACGGATCAGCTCAATCCCTTCCTCTTTCCCAAGATTCCGGCTATACTGCTTGTCTGTGGAATTATTCCAATGCTCATGTACGCCTAAATTACTAAGCGCTTCTCCATTGCCATCATAGTAGACATTCCCTGAGGCTGCATTTTCCACAAGGCCTGCTTCATGTAAATAGTTTTCATTATTGGAATCCCTTACAGCGCCATTATTCTGAGCAACAGTCGGCTCATTTGCCAAAAAATCCGCCCCAACAGAATCAATTGCTACGGGATCTTGTGAAACAAATATGCTGGAAGTATACGCACCGTTGAATGGCGGCTGTTGCCATGTGGAATTTTCCTTTGTAATGGATGCCCCTTCTGAGGGTGCACAAATCAAAGCATCCAGCATATACAGAATCGTTTTTCCTCCAAGCTGTTGATTCCCCATAAGGTCTACAAGAGGGCTGTAAATCCCCATTTCGCTTTTCGTAAGCCACTGATGTAGATTCGCCCCTTCCGGCGGACGCATGGCATTCCCATTGATAAAGGAGCCAAAATGATTCTTGCCACAAAGGGTAATCCCATAACTATGCCCTTTCAAATTGGCAAGATTAATCACATAAGTGCTTTCCGTCACACAGGTAGGCAGATAGTTTACAGCACCTTTAAAGGAATAGGACCAATTGATTGGTGCATTTTCGTCTGCCACGCCATTATTCCTCCCAACAAAATGAATCCCCTGCAATTCCCCTGTACTGCACATTTCCACCATATAGTCAGGAAACAGACGTGATACGTCATACACAGTAATATCTTCCGGCTCCACTTCTGCCGACCTTATCAGAGAAACCAGCAGCGCCTTCAGCAACACCGGATTCGTGTAACTCATATTCGTTTTCCCGGACGTATCATCATCAAATACTCCGGAACCGTTAATATTCGCCTTGATTGCTATTTTTTCCCCCGCTTGGTAAGCAGCTCCTCCATTATGAGCCTGAAACAATGCTTCCCATCCGGCTTTTACATCATCCTGACCACCAAGAGAAGCAATGCTCTCATCAAACATCCGCTGTACTACCTCTTCATCAAAATGCCCGGTTTCCCACCAGTAGCCTTTACCATCCCATGATACGGCAGACGGGTCATATGCCCATACTACCCGCCCCGGCATAGCGCCTACCCCTTTTCCATAAGGCTCATGCTCCGGATAGATGCCATCATAAGGAAGCAAAGTATTCCCTGAAGTTTTTTCAACTGTCGTATTTTCCGTTTCTATTTTCATTTCTCGTGCACTCCCGTCCCGTATTTTTTCTTCCTGCTCTGTAGACAGTTCATCTATAGTATCTTTCCCAGCATTCTCCTGCTCAGATTTTCCACAAGCTGATAGATATAGTATGTCCAACAAGAGCATTGCCATAAAAATATATTTTTTCATGCTATACCTCCGTCTCCATTGGAATTATTTTGTAACAGTTCAACCCATAGGTGCAAAGCAGGCTTTATGCAGAGCATGTTTTCTTAAGAAGCCCTTATAAAAACACCAGTGCTTTGCGTGGTATTTTAAAGCTTTGCACTGTTGCGGAAGGTGACCCCCTGCCATTCCTCACTTGTAAGCTGGTTCATTGGTTCAGAATCCTGAGTTGCATGGCTTCCTTTTCATATCATAGTATCCCATCAGCACCATCCACACATAAGCGCAGGTCTTTGGTATCATGAGCATTCCGATCATAGGAACCGCATCCGCAAAAAGGACTACCGGAATATAAAATCCAAAACTCAGTACGATTGCCAGCCACATAAACCGAAATCCCCTGTCTTTTGTTTCGGATGCCTTTTTGAAAAAAAGGACAATGATAAGCAGTCCAAGCGCCACAAACGGAATATTTCTATAAATTCCCCATACAAGCGGCGCATCCTCAAATGTCCATCTATTTTGTGGGAAAAGGCACAGAATAGTCCTTGCCGCCGCTAACAGGCAGACACAAGTAGTCAGTATATTTCCTTTCTGCACGCCGTAACGGATTCGCCATATAAAATAGAGCAGAACGTAAAATACAGTCATGGTAATCGAAGTGACTAACTTGCCTATGCCAAGCGCCGCCGTAAAATTTTCCAGCCCTGTGGTGCATAAAGCGTAAGCACGAGGAAGAAGATGGAATGCATCACCTGTACCAAGAATAACCGCCATCATTCCAAACAGGAAATATTGTTTTTCCCCACGGCTCCTGCGCACCATCCTAATCCCAACTGTTATAACCAATGTCAAATATACAATATCAAACAGTGTTTCCATGATTGCCTGCATGACTATCTATCTCTCTTTCTTTTCTATAATTTTCTTTGCAAACGCAGCCGCCGCTTTGCAGTCGTTTCCATCCGGCTTTCCCTTATGCATTGGTCCAAATGAACCTTTACAGTAAAATTCCTCTTTTGCCTGCGGAATCCCTTTTTCTGTCAGCAGCTTTCCCACCTGCTTATAAGTGGACTTTACTAGTGCAGCCGTACTGACATTGACAACCTTCCCGACCTTTACATGGATGCCTGAAATAAACCTTTTGACACTTTCATCTACCCCATATGCATAGACCGAACTGCACAGAAAAAGGATATCCACATCCTCTGTAAGTGCCTTTTCGGTTGTTTCCGCCGTCACACCCACTGCATCCGCAACCGCTTCTGCAAGTTTTTTTGTGTTTCCTGATCTCGTGTAATATCTCACTGCAACATTCATAAGCGCACCTCTTCTTTCTATCTTTCCAAATTGTTTTTTTGAATACACGGCAATAAATTTGTAACCGTTCAGCCCACAGACCGGAGGAAGGGACACACAGAGCATGTTTTCTTAAGGAGCCCTTATAAAAACGCCAGCGCTTAGCGAGGTATTTTCGAGCTTAGCACTGCTGCGTTTTTATAGAGCGAGAGCGTGGCGACGTAGAAAACATGCTCTGTGTGTCCCTTCCTCCGGTCTGCGGGCTGAACGGCTGCATAAATTTTCTTATGCTCTCAAAAAATGCTTTACTCTTATTTCCGTACCGTATATAATTATATTGCTACATCTATCAGGTGTCAATTACAAAGTTATTTATGAGTAAGTAAGAAAAAAATGAGTAAAAGGAGAAAATACCTATGCCAGTCAGCCATACTTGCCCCTGCACAGAAACATGCCCACTGCAAAAAACTTGCTGCCAATCTTATCAGAATTAGCAAAGTGGGCGGTCAACATTAAGTAACGTCCCTGTTTGCTCCACACTTCTATCCATCAGGAACTTATCCATCAGGAACTAAGACACTTCTGGAAACAAAACAATCAACCCCCTTTCTAGTACAGCCTGCCACAAAACAGCAACAGAGGGAGGAGAGTGGATTGGCTTTCTTGTTTTTGATGGCGCTTTTCCTTAACAGCCTTTTCGGTACCTAGGGGAAAATTGCCATGGACGGCAATTTTAGTCATATCGCGCCATGGAGGGCGCTATATGACGACCCGTTCGGTATCCACAGCTTTCCAAGGCTGTTTAGGAAAAGCGCCATCAAAAACACGAAAAGCCAATCCACTCTCCTCCCTCTGTTGCGTCCGGTTTAGCCGTTACCTTCAAAAAAACAATCTAAACTATTACCGATTTCCCTGCTTTAAAGTAATAAAGTGTTGACATTTCATATTCCCAACGTTACAATATTGCATGTGTTTCCAACACCTATTTTTTCAAGTACTTTTCATTACTTCCGGCATATCTGCCAAAGGTAATGACTGGAAATGGCAAAGGAAGCAGACACAAAAATAAGAACTAGAAATGGAGATTAGAAAAATGATTGTAGTAATGAAACCAAATGCTGCCGACAGCAGCATTCAGTCTATCAAAGAATATATTGAAAGCTTTCAGCTTCAGGTACATTTATCAAAGGGCGAAGAAGTGACGATTATCGGTATCGTAGGGGATAAATCAAAGCTTCCAGCAGAAAATCTGACAAGCTTTAAGGATGTGGAAAAAATCGTTCCTATTTCAGAAAGCTATAAGCTTTCCAATATTAAGCTGCATCCAGAGCCTACTACCGTGTCTGTAGGAAACACTACGATCGGTCCGGGAAACCTGACAATTATGGCCGGTCCCTGCGCCGTGGAAACGGAAAAACAGCTTTTGGAAATCGCCCATGCGGTAAAGGCTTCCGGCGCCACTATTTTAAGAGGCGGCGCATATAAGCCCCGCACCTCCCCCTACTCTTTTCAGGGGCTTGAGGCAGAAGGCTTAAGATATATGCAGAAGGCAAAAAAGGAAACCGGGCTTACTACTATATGTGAAGTAGTTAGTATGGAGGCAATTGAAGCAGCAGAAAAATATGTAGATATGATTCAGATAGGTGCCAGAAACATGCAAAACTTCATACTGTTAAAGGAAGCTGGCCGTTCCGGTATGCCTGTACTGTTAAAAAGAGGTCTTTGCGCTACTATTGATGAATGGCTCAATGCGGCAGAATACATTATTGCAGAAGGCAATCCCAATGTAGTCCTATGTGAACGGGGTATCCGCACCTTTGAGACGGCTACCAGAAACACCTTGGACATCAGTGCTGTTCCCGTATTAAAATCAAAGACACATTTACCGGTTATTGTTGACCCTTCACACTCTACCGGCTCCTACAAATATGTTGCTCCTATGGCAAAGGCAGCCGTTGCCTGTGACAGTGACGGTCTTATGATAGAGGTACATAATGACCCGGCAAACGCCTTATCAGACGGTCCGCAATCCTTAACCTTCAAAAAATTCGATGCATTATGCAAGGATTTAAGACCATTTGCCAAGCTGGTAAACCGTACCTTCTAAAAAATCAGGAGAAGCAAAAATGGACATAACTACCTGTGCCTTTATGGGGCTTGGCTTGATTGGCGGCTCTATAGCAAAGGCAATAAAAAAAGCAAAACCTCATATTCAAATCAAAGCCTTTGACATTAATCAGCAAACTCTGCTCCTTGCCCAACAGGAAGGCACGATAGACAAGGCTTATCCTTCCCTGAAACCGGATTTTTTTCAGTGCGATATTTTTTTCCTTTGTGCCCCGGTTTCTAAAAATGATGAAAACTTAAGGAATATAAAGGAATATCTTCCAAAGAACTGCATTTTAACAGATGTAGGCAGCGTAAAGTCCGGCATCCATCAGGTCATTTTAAAGGAAGGGCTAACGTCCTGCTTTATCGGTGGACATCCTATGGCTGGCAGCGAAAAGGCCGGCTATGCAAATTCCAATCCTCTTCTTTTAGAAAATGCCTACTATGTTTTGACGCCAACCGAAAGTGTACCCGAAGAGTTTTTGGACAGCTATAAAGAGCTGGTGGCATCCTTTGGAGCAATTCCCCTTATTTTGGACTATAAGGAGCATGATTATATTACTGCAGCAATCAGCCACCTGCCTCATATCATTGCTTCTAGTCTGGTAAATCTAGTAAAGGATTCCGATACAAAAGAAGGGCTTATGAAGCTGATTGCTGCCGGAGGCTTTAAGGATATTACAAGGATTGCCTCCTCCTCACCCATTATGTGGCAGCAAATCTGCATGGCTAACAGGGAAAATATCCGGCTTTTATTAGATGATTATATTGCTTCCCTAAGCCATATACGGGATATGCTTGATACCTTGCCTGCTCCTGAGTCCATGGATTCCATTTATTCCTTATTTGATACCGCTAAAAGCTATCGGGATTCCTTTCCCAATGCTTCCAGCGGCCCTATTAAGAAAATTTATGATATTTATTTAGAGGTTCCCGATGAAGCCGGTTCTATTGCCAGAACATCTGTTATTTTGGCAGAAAACCACATAAGCATAAAAAATATCGGAATCATGCACAACCGGGAGTTTGAGGAAGGCGCCTTGCGCATTGAATTTTATGAGGAAGCTGCCAAACATGCTGCCATTCAATTGTTACGGGAAAAAAATTATAAGATATACACTGCTGACTAACCAGACAGTTGTTTTTTTCCAAATGTCGGAAATAAAAAGAAAGGAATTGAAATAGATGGAGTTAAAAAAGGTTCATGGCTTAAAAGGAGAGGTAACCATTCCCGGAGATAAATCCATTTCCCACCGAGCTGTTATGTTCGGCTCTATTTCCAATGGGCTGACGGAAGTCACTAATTTCCTGCAAGGAGCTGACTGCCTCTCTACCATCTCCTGCTTTCGGAAATTAGGCATTTCCATTGAAAATACCCCGGAGAAAATTCTTATTCACGGAAAGGGGCTTCACGGCTTAAGCGCTCCTTTGGAACAACTAGATACCGGCAACAGCGGGACTACTGTACGCCTGATTTCAGGCATATTGGCTCCCCAGCCTTTTTCCGTAACCTTAACGGGAGATGCATCAATTCAGAAGCGTCCTATGAAACGCATCATTGACCCATTAACGCAAATGGGTGCATCCATAAAAAGTAAAAACGGAAACGACTGTGCCCCTCTTTCCATTACCGGAAGCCCCTTGAAAGCAATTCATTACACTTCCAATGTAGCTTCCGCCCAAGTCAAGTCAGCTATTTTGCTGGCAGGGCTTTATGCAGACGGGGAAACAACCGTCACGGAGCCTTACATAAGCCGAAACCATTCGGAAATTATGCTGCGCTATTTCGGCGCTGCTGTTACAACAAAAGACACTACTGCCTCCATACTTCCAGAGCCAAAGCTTTCCGGGCAAAAAGTAGAAGTTCCCGGCGATATTTCTTCCGCCGCTTACTTTATTGCTGCAGGACTTCTTGTTCCAAACAGTGAAATCCTTATCAAAAATGTAGGAATCAACCCTACTAGAGACGGCATCCTAAAGGTAGCAAAGGAAATGGGCGGCAACATTACTCTTTTGAACATCAATGAGGAACATGGAGAACCAGTTGCCGATATTCTTGTAAAATCCAGCTCTCTTCATGGCATCACCATAAAAGGGGAAATCATTCCTACTTTAATTGATGAGCTTCCCATTATTGCTATTATGGCTGCTTTTGCAAAAGGCACCACTACGATTATGGATGCTGCCGAATTAAAGGTAAAGGAATCCAATCGGATTGATGTAATGGCGGAAAATTTATCTGCTATGGGCTGTGACATTACCCCAACAGCAGATGGCATGATCATTCATGGAGGATCGCCTTTGACTGGCGCCATAATTGATTCCAAGCTGGATCATCGAATTGCCATGAGCTTTGCCATTGCCGCTTTACGTGCAGATGGCATTACAGAAATAAAGGGAAGCCAATGCGTGAACATTTCCTATCCTGCTTTTTATCAGGATTTGGAACGGCTGGCAAAATAATAGAAACGCCCTGCCTTTGCAAATACACGCAAGGGGCAGGGCATTTCTGTTTCTTTTCCTTATATCATTTTCTAATGTTCATTCTATTTTGTATTTGCCGTAATGGTATCATACACTTCAATTCTGGCTGCATCCATTTCCGGCATACCAATAAAGATTCCGCCATAGGAAAATGTCTTTTCCTCTTTTGCAATACGGACAATTTCTACAAATGCATGAATGACTTCCTTGGTCCAAATCGTCAGATAAGCTTCATATACCGCACCGATTCCCAAAGGTGTATCACAGGTAAAGCCCACTCCTGTCTTGGATACGTTCTGCACATCAATAATAACCTCGCTGTCAGCATCCGTTCCATCTCCGCTAAGCCGCTTAATAATCAATTTGGAAACCAATTCCATTCTCCTGCTTCTTCTTTTTTCTTCCATATGTAACCCCTTTCGAGCAAATTTCATACTCCATAGTATTTCATCAAAATTTATTTTATACTACTTTCAGTAAAAAAGCAAGTCTCCGTGACAACTCAGCATTTTGTAGTAGGTTTGAATAAGCGGACATGAGGGAAATCAAGCTAAACTGTTACGTTACATATCAAATTATAACCATAGCATCCCCAAAGGAGAAAAAGCGATACTTCTCCCGAATAGCCTCTTCATATGCCGAGAGCACATGCTCCCTGCCTGCCAATGCTGATACAAGCATAATCAACGTAGATTCCGGCAGGTGGAAATTCGTAATCAGCCCGTCAATCATTTGGAATTGATAACCGGGATAAATAAAGATTTCCGTATTATCACAGCATTCCTCTATCGTTCCATCCTCTTTCACTGCACTTTCCAGTGTACGGCAGCTTGTAGTTCCCACAGCAATGACACGGTGTCCCTCTGCCTTTGCCCGATTTATCTTGTCTGCTGCTTCTTTTGATATTTGATAGTATTCCGAATGCATATGATGCTCTAAAATATTATCCACTTTTACAGGGCGGAAGGTTCCAAGTCCTACATGTAACGTCACATAGGCAATGTCAACTCCCATTTCTTCAATTTTTTCAAGAAGCTCCTTGGTAAAATGCAGTCCTGCTGTAGGGGCTGCTGCAGAGCCTTCATATTTTGCATATACAGTCTGATATCTGGACTTATCCTGCAGCTTATGGGTAATATAAGGGGGAAGGGGCATTTCACCAAGCTGGTCCAGCACTTCTTCAAAAATCCCCTCATAGGAAAACCGAATCAGACGGTTTCCTTCTTCTAACACCTTTAGCACCTCTGCCTTTAACAGCCCATCTCCAAAAACGAGCTTTGTTCCCGGTCTTGCCTTTTTTCCCGGCCTTACAAGTGTTTCCCAGCAGTCATTTTCCCTTCTTTTCAGCAATAGCACCTCAATGCCAGCGCCTGTGTCTTCTTTCATGCCCATAAGTCTTGCAGGCAGCACCTTTGTGTCATTTAAGACCAAACAGTCCCCCGGTTTTAAGAAGCCGGTGATTTCCCGAAAGGTATGATGGGAAATCTCTCCGGTCTCTTTCCTCAATGCCAGAAGCCTTGAGCTGCTTCTATCTTCCAAGGGGTCCTGAGCAATCAGCTCCCCCGGCAAATCAAAATAAAAATCCGATTTTTTTATATTATTCATATTATTCTCATTTCTTGTAACTGTCTGTCAGAGCCTTTATTGTCTAAGCTCAATGCCAAGCCCTTCCAGACCGTTTAAAATTTTCTTCATGGCGCTGTTTACATCTGCTTCCTCCAAGGTTCTGTCATTGGCACGGAAATAAATGGAATATGCCATGGATTTAAAGCCTTCCTTAATCTGCTCTCCTTCATAAATGTCAAACAGCTCATAATGCTCCATGATTTTGCCGCCTCTTTGGGCAAGCATTGCTTCAATCTGACCTGCCAGTATTTTCTTTGGAACTACCATGGAAATATCGCGTTTTACAGCAGGATACTTGGCAATTCCCCGATATTTTCTGTTAAAGGTTGCAAAAGGAAGGACTGACTGTATGTCCAGCACTGCCACATAAGCCTTTGTTCCAATATCATAGTTATCACATACTTCCGGATGAACTTCGCCTAAGTAGCCTACTGTTTCGCCATCATATACAATCTCTGCCTGTCTGCCGGGATGTAAGAAGGGCTTTCCTGCATTGGGGTCATAAACTGCTTTTTTATCCATGCCCACAGCCTCAAAAAATTCTTCTACTACGCCTTTCATAGTAAAGAAATCCCCATCTCCATACATGCCAAGGGTAAATTCCATTCTTTCATCCGGAAGCTCTGTAAGGGGCACTTCCTTTGGAAGATAAATATTACCCAGCTCATATAAGCGGACATCCTTATTTCTTCTATTATAATTGGTTGCTAAAGAAGTAAGCATTCCGTTTAAGGAAAGGGTTCTCATAATGGAGAAATCCTCTCCTAACGGATTGGCAATCACGATTGCCTTTCTGAGCACATCCTCCTTTGGCAGCAGCAATTTGTCAAATACCTTTGGACTTTCAAAGGAATAACACATTCCCTGAGAAAAGCCACAGTACTCAGCAATATCTCTTGCCTTTTCTTCAATCCGCAGCTTAAAGGGCAGCTTTCCTGTGGTAGCTTTCCCGCTTGGAAGGGTAGTTGGAATCTTATCATAGCCGTAAAATCTTGCCACTTCCTCTGCAATATCCGCAATTCCTTCTAAATCCTGACGGAAGGAAGGAATTTCAAGAACCTTATCACCGTTTTCTTCTGTAAGCACTTTTAATTCCAGACGTTCAAAAATAGCAAGCATTTCCTGCTCTGAAATATCTGTGCCAAGCAACCCGTTGACTCTTTCCGCCTTAAAAGGAATCCGGTTAGGTGCCTTTAACGGCGCCTTTACATCTATCATGCCGTCCACTACTTCCCCGCAGCCTAATTCTTCAATCAACTGACATGCCCTGTTAATGGCAGCCTCTGCATTATAAGGGTCCAGTCCCTTTTCAAACTTACCGGAAGCCTCGGTACGAAGCCCTAACCGTTTTGCAGACTTGCGAATATTGGCTCCATGGAAAATGGCTGCTTCAAATAATACGGTTTTTACCTGTTCGGTAATTTTAGAATTTTCACCGCCCATTATTCCAGCAATACCAATTTCCTTTTCTCCATCGCAAATCATCAGCATGTCCTTATCCAGCTTTCTGATTTGTCCGTCCAAGGTCTGGAATTCATCTCCGTCCTTTGCCCTGCGTACTATAATCTTATTGCCTGCAACCGTGGATAAATCAAAAGCATGCATAGGCTGCCCATATTCTTCCATGACATAATTGGTAATATCAACCAGATTGTTAATCGGGCGGATACCGCTTGCTGCCAGCCTTCTCTGCATCCATTTCGGTGACGGTCCGATTTTGATATTGGTGCAGACCCTTGCACAATATCTTGGGCAAAGCTCCTGATCCTTTACTTCAACAGAAACATAATCTTCAATTTTTTTTCCGTTTCCCTTTACTTCCACTTTTGGAGGAATAAATGGTTTGCCAAAGGTAACTGCTGCTTCCCTTGCTATGCCAAGCACGCTGTAGCAGTCCACCCTGTTGGAAGTGATTTCATATTCAAAAACCGTATCCCGAAGTCCCAGCTCTTCTATCGCATCGGCTCCTACCTTTGCATCTTCCGGAAAAATGTAAATGCCAAGCTCCGGCGCCTCCGGATACATATCCCGACTTGAGCCTAGCTCTTCAATGGAGCACATCATACCAAAGGATTCCACCCCTCTTAGTTTTCCGTTTTTAATAATGATTCCATCTTCCGGCAGTGGGCCTCCGTCATGTCCGCCGGCAACCTTGCCTCCGTCTACTACCACAGGAACCTTGTCTCCTACCTTTACATTAGGCGCTCCCGTTACAATCTGCAGGGTTTCCTTTCCGATATTTACCTGACAGATAATCAGTTTATCCGCATCAGGATGTTTTTCAATTGCTTCAATCTGCCCCACATAAATCTTATCCAGATTTTTATCCAGTCTCTGAAAGGTTTCCACCTTTGTTCCTGTTAGCGTCATAGCATCTGTATATTCCTGATCGGTGCAGGTAAGCTCCGGCACATATGCCTTAATCCATGATAATGCTGTATTCATTTTCTTTATTCATTCCTTTCTGGAGTTATTTCTATAAGTGTAACAGTTCAGCCCACAGGCACAAAGCAGGTTTTATGCAGAGCACGTTTTCTACGTCGCCACGCTTTCGCTCTATAAAAACGCAACAGTGCTAAGCTCGAAAATACCTCGCTAAGCGCTGGCGTTTTTATAAGGGCTCCTTTAGAAAACGTGCTCTGCATAAAACCTGCCTTGCGCCTGTGGGTTGAACTGTTACCTATAAGTTATAGTTGATGGTTCACTGTCATTTTCATAACGGTATTTTTAATTAAAATTGACGTAAGAACCGGATGTCATTTTCATACAAGAGACGCATATCGTCAATTTCATATTTCAACAATGCAATTCGTTCCAAACCGATGCCAAAAGCAAAGCCGGAATATTCCTCCGGGTCAATGCCACTCATGCGCAGCACGTTTGGATGAACCATGCCACAGCCTAAAATTTCAATCCAGCCGGAGCCCTTACAGAAACGGCATCCGCTTCCCCCACACTTAAAGCAGGAAACATCCACTTCCGCACTTGGCTCTGTAAAATTAAAGTGATGAGGTCTGAATTTTACCTTTGTATCTTCTCCAAACAATTCCTTTGCAAATTCCGCCAAAGTGCCTTTCAAATCCGCAAAGGTAATATTTTTGTCAATCACCAGCCCTTCTATCTGATGAAAGGATGGAGAATGTGTAGCATCCACTTCATCGGAACGGAATACCCTTCCCGGCGCTACCATGCGGATAGGAAGCTTTCCTTTTTCCATTTCATGGACCTGAGTGCCTGATGTCTGGGTTCTTAACAGAATATCTCCATTGATATAAAAAGTATCCTGTTCATCCTTTGCCGGATGGTCTGCTGGAATATTCAGCGCTTCAAAATTGTAATAATCCGTTTCCACTTCCGGTCCTTCCACTACCTCATAGCCCATTCCTATAAAGATTCTTTCCACCTCTTCCATGGCAATGGTATTTGGATGGCGGTGTCCCACATTATTTTTCTTTGCAGGAAGCGTCACATCAATGACTTCCCGCTTCATCTGTGCCTCCCTTGCCATTTTTTCCATTTTTCCTTTTGCTTCTTCCAAAGCAGTTTCAATCTGCGCTCTTGCCTCATTTACCAGCTGTCCGATCTTTGGTCTGTCCTCAGGCGCAACATCCTTCATGCTTTTCAAAACAGCCGTAAGCTCGCCCTTCTTCCCAAGAAAAGCTACCCGCACATCATTGAGCTTTTCTAAGGCATCGGAATCCTGAATCTGTTTGATTGCCTCTGTCTTGATTTGTTCCAGTTTTTCTTTCATAATCTTCTCTTTTCTCCTTGTTTTTTTCTCTCTAAAGCAGGGCTCTTACCCTTGCAGCAGCCTAAACATTCATAAACATAAATGCATTCGTATTCTTTTAAGCTCTCACTGCCCCAGAAATAAAAAATGCCCCTACAACAAACTGCTGTAAGGGACGAATCTCCATCCGCGGTACCACCCATTTTCCCATGAAAATGCCAATCACTTCACATGGGAAGGCTATTCCAAAGGCTCTCATTTTTGCGTAACGTGCACTTACGTTCTAACCTATTCCGACTATGGGAAGCAATACTTTGTAAGTTATATGTCCCTATCATTTCAGCCAGACTGCTCGGGTGGGAAATTCAATTTACATCTGTACTAAGGAAGCTTCCAGCCGATGGCTTCCTCTCTCTGCTAGAACATGTATCTTTACTAACACCGTCACTGCATTTTTCATTTACATATCATTTATTTTATGAAATCATTTCCAAAATGTCAAGTAAGAAACCTTACTTTTTCCTTTTTGCGTAACAGTTCAGCCCACAGGCGCAGAGGAAGGACTATACAGAGCATGTTTTCTTAAGGAGCCCTTATAAAAACGCCAGCGCTTAGCGAGGTACTTTCGAGCTTAGCACTGTTGCGTTTTTATAGAGCGAGAGCGTGGCGACGTAGAAAACATGCTCTGTATGATCCTTCCTCTGCGCCTGTGGGCTGAACTGTTACTATTTGATTTTAATTGTTATGGCTGATTTATGCCAACTGCACTGATTGGCTTTCTAGCTCTTTAATTATGTCAAGAGATAACTCTGTATAATCAGCTATATCCTCCAATGACATTTTGCCAGCCCTTATCATGCGGATAGCTGTCTTTTTTGCCTTGTTCTGCTCAGCTTCATAACGCTCACTCTTGATATAAGAGCGCATGACTTCTTCCTCGTCATATAAACTCATCATAATTGAAACAACCTCCTTTTCCCTGTCCTCTAAATATTCTCGTAACACATTCCTGTCTTTGCATATGCGGATAGTTTCTGTAATGGCTTTCTTTGTCCTTTCGTATTTCTTTCTCTGTTCATCATACACCTTTGAAAATATGATGTACTGATTGATAATGCTGTCCGTATCACTCTCACAAATAACTTTGACTTTTACATCAATAGCAATATCATCAGCATCACCAAAAAACTCTTTTGACAAGGAAATTGTATCGGGTATATTCTTTTGATTACCTACATACACCACATACAATTCCGGTTTCGGCATTTTTGCTTTCTTGCTCTTGTATAGATTTTGATTTGTGCGTTCAAAATAATCATGATATGTCTGCGCCAAATATAACAATGCCCGAATGATAATGTTTAACGTCCAAACGGATTGCGCTTCGACGAGAATAAAAATTTTTTCTCCCAAACTGAATCCTAAATCATTATAAAGATTGTCCGTCAAAACATTCCTTATCGTTATGTCTGTCAATTCGTCCTCTGTCGCTGCTGTATCCTCTGGGTGAAGTGCCTTATATAACTGTAATAGATATTTTTTCATCTTAAATAAATCAGAAAATACGCTATCTTTGATAGTATATTTGGCAATGTTTTCTTCTGTTTCTGCTTGTTTCACATCGTCCTGCACCTTATCACCCCGGTTTCTTAAAATCTGTGACAAAAGATAGTATAGATTACTCCTATCACACCTTAATTATACAGAAAAATGTTTGTATTTACAATAAAATTCACATTAAAGATTTCTTCCTCGGTAACAGTTCAACCTTTTTGTATGTGTTAAACTTAAATCACCCATAAAAAGCTGCGTCCCCTTACCATCCTCTTCCCCTCAAAAAAATCAAGTGGAACTTCTCCCTCTCCTTTTTTTCCATATAAACAAATTAGCCGGCATTAAAAATTTATTAAGCATTGCTCCCATCAGCACAATATACATGCACATATACAGCCAAAGCATTAAAATAATAATGGTTGCAAGGCTTCCATACATGGTATAGCCGCCAAAATATTCCAGATAAATACTAAATCCCCATGAATATACTACCCACACAAGACTTGAAAAGACAGCTCCCGGAATCTGGGTATACCATTTCTGCCTTTCATTGGGCAGCCATGTAAATAAAAACATAAGAAAAATAAACAACAAAAAGGATACGATAAAAAGCTTAAGGCTTGACAAAAAATCCATCAAATACCTGCTCTGGGGGATGGAAGTCCTGATAAATGCAACTACTGTATCTCCATATACCGTAATAGTCAAAGACATCATAATGGAGCAAATCAGTATGATAGTATAAATACAGGAACGAAATTTAAGTGCAAAGTACCCTTTTGTTTCCACATCATTGATTACATTCAGACCTCTGTTCAAAGCCCATATTCCTCTTGCACCAGCCCATATAGCTGCTATTGCTGTAACAGATAAAAGCGTTGTGGATTTTCCGTAAACTTCATTTACCACGCTGACTGCAATCGGATCGATGCTGTCAGGCATAAAATCTACAAGTGCATTCATCAAGGTAGCCTTTGTAATAGGTGTATATGGAATAATGGAACAAAGCAGCAATAAAATGGGAATCAAGGATAAAAACATAAAAAATGCTGCACTGGAAGCATAAGCCCCAATATGATTATCATTAATCTGCTTTGCAAATTCCTTGCTCAGAATATATAATTTCTTCCACATAGCTTTCTTATCTTCTCCCCACTTTTCTAATCTGTTTTTATCTGTCCGTTTTCCTACTTCAATCAGTTTCTTTCCCTGTTGCCACTCCATAATTTATAATTTGGAAAGCGTAATTTTGTCATAAAAAAACTGTAATATTTCTTCATATGTATAGCCAAGATTGCCCATAGCCCTAGCTCCGTTCTGGCTCATGCCGATTCCATGTCCAAAGCCGCCTCCAATAACCACATAGCTTTCCACCTTTTCTTCCCCTTCTGTTATCACAATGGCAAAAGCGCTTGGAAGCATACCCGAAATCTTAGACGTATCTCCGCTCTTGCGAAGTACCTGTGTCCCTTCGTTAGCAAGCACGTAACGTACATTATGTTCCGAAAGTACCTTATAGGTTCCTTTTGTTCCTTCAATCAAAAGCTCATGTATGGCTCCACCGCTGCTCCTTTCCAATACAGAAATGCTCTTTACATCTCCTAGCTTGCCGATTTCCTTTGACACAAAGGAACCATCCTCGCATTTTGTCAATACCTGATCCGGTTTTGCTGCATATCTTGCCTTTAGCTGCTTTAATACAATATCCGGATCCAGCCTTGATGAATAGCTCCAGCGGTACCAGCCCTCTTCCTTTTCAAAATCCCCTTCTCCAACTGACTGGATAAATGCACGAAACTCTTCTTCCTGCTTCATGTCTTCTGCAGACTTTATACAATCGGAGCCGATATTTTTGGCTGTCAGGTGCGCTTCTTCTTCTCCCTGACTGCTTTTCCATGCAAGGATATCCGTTCCATAGCCGCAGGAGGTAGAATAAAAGTAAGTGTCTGCTACCTGTCCCTTCGACATCACAACCTGCCCTTCCGTTTCGCGTACTGCACTAAGCGCCGCATCACTTTCCGTTATATTATTATATACCTGAAAAGCAGCGCTGTCATCCACATGTGCCCCATAGGATTGCAGACCGGATTTTTGCATATGTTTATAGGCATAGCTTCTGGCGCTGACTGCCTGCGCCTTTAATGCCTCCTTTGGATAGGAGGACGGCATTTCACTTGGGACTACTGAATACAAATATTCTTCCAGCAAAAGTTCATTAATCAGCAATAATCCCTGATCGGTCTTTTCAATTTCCATAGTCCCCCGATATGCAGGCGTCCCCTGTCCTCTTTCAATAGAATAGACTGTAGTTTTGGAGGTAAGGGCATCTGGCAGAACGAAAATACGGTTAGAAGTAAACAACTCACTTTCTTTTGAAACGGTTACCTTTTCTCCCGGTTCAAACCGCTTCTCATAGCCTTCTCCTTTTATCATAAAGGCAGTATCCACACTAAATACGATTTCCTCATGATATGCTCCGGAAAATCCCGTTGTTTTCACTACTACCCGAATATTTTTCATATTTTCTTCCCTTGTTACAAGGGCAGCCACGATTTCCTTCCCATCCAGCACAAAATCCGTAAAGTCATATCCAATCTTCAAATCGGATAGCTGATAGTCCTCGCTTTCTCCATAAAGCTTATAAACCTGAATGTCATCTCCATAAGAAAGCTTCCCATAGCCTTCGATTTCCATTTGATTTTCTTTAATGCTTAACAATTTTCCGTTTATTTTCTCATTATACGGTATAATATCGGAAAGCCTTCCCTCTGAAAATGCCACATCACCTATTACCTGTCTTTCCTCATAAGCCAAGCCTTCCTTATCCAGTGTCATCTCATATCCCTTCCACAATATGGAAACCGTCTCCGGCAGGTTGCTGCTTATCCATGCTTTTTTCAAGGTAATGGTTCCGGGGCTTTTTTCCAGCAAAAGCACCAGTTTTTCCTTCGTGGTAATGGCAGTTACCTGGCTGACGCTGTCTGTTTCTTCCTTTTGAGGCTGCCAGCCCTGCTCCTGTAAATTAAGAATACGCACATCCGATAAATCTTTTGAAGCTGCCAGTACCTGCTCCGGCTTTAAAGGATTTTTTTCTAAATCCAGAGTCTTGTCTCCTGCTGACAGAAAAATCAGCTCTTCCTGTTTGATTTCCAACTGAGGCGCAAGCAGGTCAGCCGTCAAAAAATAAAATTCCAGAAAATCCTCCCAAAGCAGATAATGCCTTTTTTTATATTTGGCTGAAAGACCCTCAAGCCACTCTCTGCCAATTCCCGAAAGTCTGTCATCCTCTTTCATCCACGCATCTATCAGCTTTTCATATTCCCCATAGGTAAGGCTTTCTTCCTCCCCTTCCAGTTCTTCTAGCTGTTTTAAAGCAGAAGAATCTGCCAATTCCTTTATGAGCACAGCCGCCTCCTTCTTTTTTACATATGTACCTTCCACCTGTCTGCCTGATATCTGGTTCAGAATTGTAACAGTACCAACAATCATAATCCCAATTAAAAATATAAATCCCACTAACTGCCAAATAAGTTTCTTTTTTCGATTCACAGCTTTTCCCTTATCCTTATTTTTTCTTAATCATATAAAAAACAGCCCGAAAGGACTGTTTTTCATTTGTAGCCCGAAATGCCGGTTCTTGTATTTTGACTCCTAGCAAAGCTAGGTGGGCAACCGCAGGAAACACTTCTGCCTTCCTCTGCGCAATGAAGGCTTGGCATCCATGCCCCAATATAAGAATCCCGTTTAAAGTAAATGTAGGTTCAAAATGACAAGAGTTATCGCACATTTCAGGATATAATTATTATACTCAAAAACGAAAGATATTACAACTGATTTTCTCTATAATTTTTAGATATAATTTTTGGATATCTGTAACAATTCAGCCTGCTTTATTAAAATGAATCGTTACAGTCGTTCCCCTGCCCTCCACACTCTCCAGACTAATTTTGGCATTATGACAAATCGCACCATGCTTTACAATTGCAAGTCCAAGCCCTGTCCCGCCGATTTTTTTGGAGTGACTTTTATCTACTCTATAAAAACGCTCAAACACTCTGTCCTGATGGGCGGCGGGAATGCCGATTCCTGTATCCCTTACCATAACATTTACACTGTTTTCTGTCTCATTGATAAGGAAATCCACCATCCCGTTTTCTTTATTATACTTGATTGCATTATCGCAGAGATTGTAAAGCATTTCATCAACAATTTTCCGTACACCTGTAATTTCCGTTTTGCCGCCAATCAGATTGAGGGTAATATTCCTTTTAACAGCTGCCGGCTGAAGACGGCTGATAATTTCTTTTGATAATTCATATAAATCAATGGGCTCACTTGGAAACGGAATACTCTTCCCATCCAGCTCTGATATTTTTATAATGTCGTTTACCAGCGTAATCAGTCGCTGCGCCTCCTCATAAATGGACTCTGAAAAATCAATTATCGTATCTTCAGAAACATCTCCTTCCTTCATCAGCTCTGCAAAACCGGAAATAGAGGTAAGCGGAGTTTTTAATTCATGGGAAACATTGGCGGTAAATTCACGACGGAGTGTTTCCCTCTTTTCCCTCTCGGTAATATCAAGAATAATAATAACAGCGCCAATCACTTCTTTATCCTCAAAAACTGGATTCGCCATCATGCTGTAACAGCGCACATCCCGCATCATGATATTTTCCACCTTTTCTCCGGAAAGAACCTTTGATACCGTATCACGGAAATCTTTTGTCCGGCAGAACGAAAGCACACTGCCTTCGGCGGGCGCAGTAATGTCAAACAGTCGCAAAACAGATGAATTGTATGTCAAAAGGTCTGCCTCTTTATCGATAACAAGAAAACCCTCACTCATATTTTCTGTAATCAGGTTAAATTCAACCTGCTTTTTATGTGCATCTGCCAACTGCTTTTCAATAGTCCTGTTCTGCTCCGCCAGCTTTCGCAAAAGCGGCGTCAGCTCCTCATACGTTTCATTGTTCTCCGGATGTTTCAAATCAAGTGCATTGATTGGTTCTATAATCGCCCTTGACACCCTTTGGGAAAGAAGCACTGTCAAAACCAATGCTGCCAGCATAACAATAAAAACCGGCTGGAGCATTCCAAGCAAAACCGTTATAACCGTATACTGTGTCGTGGAAATCCGCAGGATACTGCCATCTGAAAGCCTTACAGCATAATTCACCGTTTTTTCTGTTAAAGTGCGGGAATACCGGATACTCTTCCCTTTTCCCGCTTTCATTGCCTCATTAATTTCTTCCCTGTCGGCATGGTTATCAAGCTTCCCTGCATCTGCCTCACTGTCAAATAACACATTTCCATTGCAGTCAATCAATGTTACCCGATTATTCTGTTTTTCAAATCCGTCAAAGAAACGGATTCCTTCCTTCTCAATGGCAAACGAAAGATAGTTCGCCTCATTTTCAAGCTCTGTCTGTATTTGCATCTCAAAGAAATGAAAAAGAATCCCCATAATAAATGCAAGCGTTGCAATCAGGACAAGAAACGCTGTAAAAAAGGAAGAACGGAATATTTTTCTATTCATTCTCCACACCGCCCATCTTATAGCCAATGCCTTTTACTGTCTGAATCATCCTGCCGGCATTGCCCAGCTTTACCCGCAGCTTGCGAATATGGACATCCAGTGTTCTTGACTCGGTATAGTATTCACCCCACACCTTAGTAAGCAGTGTGTCCCGCCATACCACATTGCCTTCTGCTTCCAGAAGAACAAGCAGAAGCAGGTATTCCTTATAGGAAAGCTGTATTTCCTTTCCTGACACTAGGATAATATGTTTTGCAGGCTCTACATACAATTCTCCCATTTGAAATATCTTCTTTGAGTGAGTTTTATCATAACGCCGAATTACCGCACGTACTCTTGAAATGAGTTCCATTGTCCCAAAAGGCTTTGCGACATAATCATCTGCCCCCATGTCAAGACCCGTTACTTTGTCAAATTCGCTGTTTTTAGCCGTGAGCATAATCACAGGAATATGCTCTGTCTCTGCATGTTCCTTCAATTTTTTCAAAACAGATAACCCATCTTCTTCCGGAAGCATAATATCCAGCAAAACAAGCTCCGGTATCATGGAATGCATATGTTCCCAAAATTCTTTCGGTGAAGGAAAGCCTGTTACTTCATATCCCTCCTTTGTCAAGGCATATTTTACAAGTTTTCTGATATTATCGTCATCTTCTACCAGATAAATCATGGGTTTTCCTCCTTAGCCTGACGCCGGGACTGATTCTGATGTTTCCCTGTTATCGAATATACGACCCACCCGGCTATGTTTTCCGCATGGTCGCCAATGCGTTCCAGATATTTTGCAATCATAAGCAAATCAATCAGCGCCTCTGCATTGCTGTATCCTCCCGCTATTGATTTTATCAACTCGCCCTTTACCTTGTCAAACAATTCATCTACCAGATTATCGTGTTCCATTACCAGATAAGCAATATCCATGTCCATCTTTACAAAAGATTCAATGCTTTCCGAAACCATTTTAATAGTGGCATCTGCCATATCCCTGATATGTGTATTGCTCTCAATTCCACTTTCCGCCACATAAGGCGCTATTTCTACAATGTCGGATGCCTGATCGCCAATCCGCTCCATATCAGAAATCATTTTCAGTGCTGCGGAAACCACCCGTAAATCCTTTGCCACCGGCTGCTGCTGTAAAATCAGTTTCAGGCAGAGCGTCTCTATATCACGTTCCTTTTCATCAATCTGCCTATCCGCAGCAAGGCAGGCGTTTTTACTATCCTCATCGCCGGCTGTAAGATATTTTACAGCATTTGTAATGGCTTCCTCACATAGCGCTCCCATAGTTATCAGTTCTGAATTAAGCTGCGCTAACTGCTGGTTAAATTGATTACGCATTATCCGAACCTCCCTGTAATGTAATCCTCTGTTCTCTTATCTGAAGGCGCTGAGAACATTTTTTCAGTATCATCAAATTCTACCACCTCTCCCAAAAGAAAAAATGCAGTTTTATCCGCAATCCGCACAGCCTGCTGCATATTGTGCGTTACCATAATAATCGTGTACTTCTCTTTCAGCTCCATTGCTAAATCTTCAATCTTGGAAGTAGAAATCGGATCCAGCGCCGATGTGGGTTCATCCATAAGGAGTACTTCCGGTTCCACGGCAAGCGCCCTTGCAATACAAAGCCGCTGCTGCTGTCCCCCACTCATTCCCAACGCACTCTTTTTTAGCCGATCCTTACATTCATCCCAAATGGCAGCCTGCGTCAGGGAACGCTCTACGATTTCATCCAGCTTCACTCTCGATTTGATTCCATGTATTCTTGGTCCGTATGCAATATTATCATAAATGCTCATAGGAAAGGGATTTGGTTTCTGAAACACCATTCCCACACGCTTCCTTAGAATATTTACATCCATATCCCTGTAAACATCCGTATCAGATAACCTGATTTCTCCCTCAATCCGACAATTGTCCACCAAATCATTCATACGGTTCAGCGTCTTTAAATATGTAGACTTTCCACAGCCGGAAGGTCCGATTAGCGCTGTAATTTTCTTTTCAGAAAGAGATATATTGATATTTTTCAAGGCATGATGGGCTCCATACCATAAATTCAAATTTTTTGTGGTTATTATATCATTCATATGTTAACCTCCTTTCATAAACTTCCAGTTCTCATATTTTATGTCTTTTTCAGTTTTTTTGCTGTCAGCTTTGCTGACATATTGATAAGGAATGTCAGTACAAGCAGTATTAAGGCAATAGCAAAGGCAACATCAAACTGCCCCCGCTCCTTTGCATACATATAAAGTGCAACGGTAAGAGAAGAACCGGCATTCCCCGGCTGTACCGCCTCCAGTGCATTTAACATTTCATTCGCCATTCCAGCAGTGAAAAGCAGTGCTGCACTTTCCCCTACCACTCTTCCCACAGACAGAATGCATCCCGTTACAATTCCATCAATGACACAGGGCAGGACAACTGTACGAATCATATACCATTTTCCGGCTCCCAGTCCCAACGCTCCTTCACGGTATGCTGCCGGCACCGTTTTTAAGCTTTCTTCCGTTGTGCGGATAATTGTCGGAAGCGTCATAATAACAAGAGTAAGCGCTCCTGCCAGCAGACTTGTCCCCAGCGAAAAAAACTGTACAAACACCAGCATCCCAACCAGCCCGTATATAATGGAAGGGATTCCTGCAAGCGTTTCCGTTGCCAATTCAATTATTTTCACAAGTTTTCTGTTTTTTGTATATTCGTTAAGATAAATAGCTGCGCCTACTCCCAGCGGCAGCACAAGGATCAGCGTCAGGATGATAATATACAGCGTATTCAAAATATTAGGCAGGATTCCAACCGTCCCTTTAAGAAGACTGGATTTCGTGGAAATAAGCTTCCATGAAACAAAAGGGATTCCACGATATAGGATATATCCAATCAAACCGAACAAAAGAACACAAATCAGCCCTGCCGCCAAATACATCATCATGTTTAAAAACAATCCCTTGATTTTTCTTGCTGTCGATATGGTATCAGTCATTTCGCCCATCCCCTTTCACAATCAGATTTAAAATAAGATTGATGGCCATAATAAACAAAAATAATACAAGTGCAATGGAAAACAGCGCCTGCCGCTGCAGCCCGGAGGAATAAGACATCTCACTTGCCACAGCCGTTGTCAGAAAGCGGACGCTTCCAAAAAGCCTTGGCATGTTAGAGACATTTCCTGCAACCATCATAACTGCCATTGCCTCGCCAATTGCCCTGCCGATGCCAAGCACAACTGCGGTTATAATACCGCTCTTTGCTGCCGGGACGACTACCTTAAATACTGTTTCCGTCTTTGTTGCGCCAAGTGCAAGGGATGCCTCTTCGTATTCTTTCGGCACTGCCTTAATAGCTGTTTCCGAAACAGATATGACCGAAGGCAGAATCATAATGGCAAGAACAAGAATTGCTGAAAACAGAGTTGCACCGTCTGGAAGCAGAAATGCCTTGCGGACACACGGCACAATAAGTATCATGCCCACAAGCCCGTAAACCACAGAAGGTATTCCTGCAAGCAAATCAACTATATTTCTTACTGTATTGCCTATTCCCCGTGGAGACATTTTCGCCAGAAAGACAGCACATAAAAGCCCAACCGGCACGCCTATGATAATCGCCCCACATGTTCCATATAGGGAAGTCAGGATAAAAGGCAGTATACCATAAGAAGCTTCGACAGCAGTAGAAGCCCAAGTGGTCCCAAACAGGAAATCAGACAGCCCGATTTCCTTTATTGCCGGAATACCGCTTATTACAAGAAATATGGTAATGAGTATGACAAACAGTATCGTAAGGATTCCACATGCCAGAAATATCAGATTCATGGCTTTTTCCATCAGCTTTGCCGTCTTTTTTATTTTTTTCATGACAACCTCCATTTTACCTGATTACAGGTACTGCTCCTGCCTCCGTAATCAGGTCATCTGCCTGTTCGCTTGTGGCAAAATCAAAAAAATCCTGTGCCGCTTTGGAAAGAGGGACATCTTTTTTGGTAACAAGTACAAAGTTTCTTTGGATTTTGTACTGTCCGTTCTGAATCGCATCCGTTGTCGGAACTACGCCTTCAATACTGATTACTTTGACACTGTCATTTACCGAGGCAACGGAAGCATAGCCAACGGCATTGGGATTGCCGGATACTGTTTGTACGACGTCTCCTGTAGAGGTAAGCTCCTGAGAATACTTACAGTTATCTTTTGTACCTGTAATCTCCTCAAAACCATCCCTTGTTCCGGAAGCTGCCTCACGTCCAATACAGACAATTGGCGCATCCTCGCCGCCAACCTCTTTCCAGTTCGCAATCTCACCGGTATAAATCTTTCCAACCTGTTCCACGTTCAAATCAGTAATCGGGTTAGCCGGATTTACAATAATTGCAATCCCATCAATGGCAACCACTATAGCCGTCAAGCCTGCCTGCTCCTCCTCTTTCAAATCACGGCTTGCCAGCCCTATATCACATCTTCCCTCAGACACTGCCTGAATACCAGAGCTGGAGCCTGTAGGATTATAGGTAACCTTTATGTCCCCATGCTCTTCCATATAAGCCTCACTCAGAAATCCGATTACCTTTTCCATCGAGGTGGAACCATCTGTTGATACGGTTTGGGAACTATCTGTTTTCTTTTCATCCACCTTACCCCCACCAGTTGAACGCTCTGTGCCGCATCCGGTTACTGTTCCTATAAGCACTGCCAGCACAACTGCAAATACAATTATATTTTTCATAAATAAACACGCTCCTTTGAAATATTTTTTGTACAAGTACATTGTACCTATGCCAACGTTAATTCCAAAAGTGCGTGTATGTTAATTCTAAGTTAATTTTTATAAGACAATTAAAAATCGGGGCAGCTCCCTACTTTATAATCAGCTTCGCCACCTTTCTAAAATCCCCATCTAAGATTTCATAGTCTGCCTGAATCTCCTCTTCCTCTTTCGTATAGCTTTCCGGTGAAATGTTGCTGTGGATATACAGACTATCCATTCCGCTGTCTTTTGCTACCAGCACATCACTTCTCCTGTCATTTCCTATCATGATGGATTCCTCTTTTTTCAAATGGTATTTTTCTAAAAGCTCCTCCATAATTCTTATATCCGGCTTACATACCTTTACTTCAGAGGAAATCACGATGCCGTCAAATTTATCGTATAAGCCCAGCTCTTTTAATTCCCCTATGGTAAAAGCAGTCTGGGCATTGCTTAATAAGTAAAGCCTTTTGCCCTTTTCTTTGCACAGGGCAAAAAACTCCTCCACTCCCTTATAAAGCTTTAAGTAGCTTCTGGACAATACCCGGAATATTTGACAGATGACTTCTATCTGCCCTTTTTCCGGATGAACTCCTTTTTTTAAAAAAAGTTCTTCAAACACTCCCCGGATTTCGATTTCATAATAAGGTTCTTTTTCGGCTTCCTTTTTCTGTTTGCAGCCTTGCTTATAAGCTTCTTTCCATTCTTTTTTTGTATAAGTGGCTCCCATAGCCGAATATATTCCTGACATTTTTTCATAGAGATAGGGCTTCTCTTCGTTTGTATGAATATCCACCAGTGTCCCATACAAGTCAAAAATATAATTCTGATACATGTTCTTTCTCCGTTCTGGTATTTTTCTATGTTATCCCAAGGCTACATCCAGAACCATCATAACAAGAAAGCCAACTGCAAAGCCGATGGTTCCAATGTTGCTGTGCTCTCCCTCTGATGCTTCCGGTAAAAGCTCCTCTACTACTACATATATCATGGCTCCTGCTGCAAAGGCAAGCAGATACGGAAGAACCGGCTCCAAAATGCTAGTTAGCAAAATGGTAATGCCGGCTGCTATAGGCTCTACCACACCGGAAAGGGTTCCATATACAAAGGCTTTTCCCTTTGTCATGCCTTCACTTCTTAGAGGGAGGGAAATAATTGCGCCTTCCGGAAAGTTCTGAATGGCAATCCCAATGGCAAGCGCAAGGGCGCCTGCAAAGGTAATGTCCGCATTTCCAGAAAGCAGTCCTGCAAACACAACCCCAACTGCCATTCCCTCAGGAATATTGTGAAGGGTTACGGCAAGGACAAGCATTGTTGTTTTTTTTAAAGGGGCAGGAAGCCCTTCCGGTTTTTCACTGTCTAAGTGAATATGGGGAACAAATTCATCCATAAGCAGCAAAAAGCCAATACCAAGCGCAAAGCCTGCTGCTGCCGGAATAAATGCAAGTCTTCCCATGCCTTTAGCCATATCAATTGCCGGAATAAGCAAGGACCATACAGAAGCTGCCACCATCACTCCGGAGGCAAAGCCCAACAGGGACTTCTGCACTAACGGCTTTATTTCACCTCGCATCATAAAAACACATGCGGCTCCAAGTGTAGTCCCAATAAAGGGGATTAAAACTCCAACTAATATATTCATATTTTTCAACTCCTCTTATCACTATATGCCATAGCGGAAATTTTGGCAACCCATAGATTTTTCTTTTTCTGATTACTGGTAACAGTACGGTATGGGGCTTTTGAAAGTAATGGATAGGGGGGACGCAACAGAGGGATGAGAGGGGAGTGGCTTTCCTGTTTTTGATGGCGATTTTCCTAAACAGCCTTAGAAGATTTTGGATGCCGTCCGGGTCGTCATATAGCGCCCTCCATGGCGCAATATGACTAAAATTGCCGTCCGTG
>JAMPFB010000022.1 GCA_023664735.1 Robinsoniella sp.
GCAATTTTAGTCATATTGCGCCATGGAGGGCGCTATATGACGACCCGTTCGGTATTCGCAGCCTCCCAAGGCTGTTTAGGAAAATCGCCATCAAAAACATAGAAGCCAAGCCACTCTCATCCCTCTGTTGCGTCCGGCTTAGCCGTTACCTTCAAAAAATTTCCTCTGCTATATCCTGCCGTCTTTTACCCTCTTATCTCAATAACCGGTCCGCCGGTTCCATTGATATAATCTCCGGTAATAGTTACCTTTCCAATATTTTGATCCTTTGGAATCTCATACATAATATCCAGCATAAATTCCTCTATGATGGCGCGAAGCGCTCTTGCGCCTGTATCTTTTTCCATTGCTTTCTTGGCAATCGCCTTTAATGCGGAATCATCAAATTCCAACCTGACTTCATCTAAATCAAGCAGCTTCTGGTACTGTTTTAAAATAGCATTTTTGGGCTCCTTTAAAATTTGAATCAGCATTTCTTCCGTCAGGGCATCCAAAGTAAATATAATGGGAAGCCTACCTATAAACTCCGGTATCATGCCGAATTTTTTCAAATCCTCGATTTCCACGTTTTTATGGATGTTCTTCTCCTTGTCGAACTTATCCTTTAAATCTGCATTGTAACCGATAGAAGTCTGTTTATTTAACCTTTGCTTGATGATTTCGTCCAAATCCGGAAATGCGCCGCCGCAGATAAATAAAATGTTTTTTGTATTGATGGTAGTCAAAGGAACCATTGCATTTTTACTGTTTGCGCCAACCGGCACTTCTACATCTGCGCCTTCTAGCAGCTTTAACATTCCCTGCTGCACCGATTCACCAGATACATCTCTGGAGTTGGTATTTTTCTTTTTTGCAATCTTATCAATTTCATCAATAAAGATAATGCCTCTTTCTGCTTTTTCCACATCATTTTCCGCTGCTGCTAACAGCTTGGAAACAACGCTTTCAATGTCGTCCCCAATGTATCCCGCCTCCGTTAAGGAGGTAGCGTCCGTAATGGCAAGCGGTACATCCAAAAGCCTTGCCAGCGTTTTTACAAGATATGTCTTGCCGCAGCCCGTAGGCCCGATCATGAGCATATTGGATTTTTCAATTTCAATTTCATCCATCGTATCCGTTGCCACTCTTTTATAATGGTTATATACTGCAACGGAAATTACCTTTTTCGCATAATCCTGCCCTACGATATAATCATCTAGCTGCGCCTTAATCTTATGGGGCGCCGGAATGTTTTTAATATCAAGAGCCGGCTTTGCATTTTCTTTTTTCTTTTTTTTCTTCAGCTTTTGTTTATTGGGAATGCCTCCTTCCCCCTGAAGGTCTGTGATATTCACAAAGCTGATGTTTGGGAATTGCTGCTGCATCTTATCCAGATCAATCTCCCCAAACTGTCCCATCATGTTAGGATTCAACATTCCCTGATAATCAAACTGGCTTACTGCATCCATAGTCTTATGCATACAGTCATTGCACACACAAATATTGTTTGGAAGCTTAAACTGCTTGCCTGTCTTGCTTTCCGGACGTCGGCAGACAAAGCATACGTCTTCATATTCCTTGTCATCCTCTTCTTCCGTCTCTTCTGCGTCTGTTTTGGCTACTTCCTGCTTAAAGCTGGAATCCTCTTCTAATTCCGGCGATTCCTTTTCCTCCTCATAATCATCTTCTGAAATTTCTAATGTTTCCTCTTCAAACTCCTTTTCTTCTTCGCTTTTATGAAGCTTCTCCGAAATCTCCTCCTCCATGAAATCATCTTCTTCATCTGACTCTAGTTCCTCGTTGAAAAAGATTTCGTCTGTTTCATCATAATAGTTTGACATAGTATTCTCCTTTTAATTTACTGCTTAAGAGTCCACACGGCCCCCTAACGTTACCGTTATGGTTTTTTCCTGATATCCCGAAGGACTTCCCTGCATGATTTTTATTTCAACGGTGCTTCCTTTTTCATAGCACTCCAGCAAGGCTGACAGCTCATCCATGGTGCTTATCTTTTCTCCGTCAAATTCCACGATAATATCGCCTTTTACAAGACCTGCATTAGCAGCGCCCGTACCTTCAAATACTTGCGTTACATAAACGCCTTCCGGAAGCCCGTATGACTCCTGCACCTCATTGGTAACAGTGATTCCCACAATGCCCAGATATGCCTTTTGCGCTTCTTCAACCTTTACCCTCGTTGTTTTGTTCATAAGCTCTTCAATAATAGGCTTTGCAGTGGAAATCGGAATGGCATATCCCATACCTTCAATGACGCTTCCACCTATTTTGCTGGAATTGATTCCAACCACTTCCCCTTTTGAATTCAGTAAAGCTCCACCTGAATTGCCCGGATTGATGGCTGCATCTGTCTGGATAAGGCTTGCTGTATTTTCTTCAATCGTATATTCCCGATTGGTTGCGCTGATAACTCCGGTAGTAACAGATTGTCCGTAACCTAATGCATTACCGATGGCAATGGCAGGCTCCCCTACCTGAAGATCATCAGAATCTCCTAAAGAAGCTACCTTGATTGCCCCTTTCGTCTCCTCTGAAATGTTGTCCAGCGAAATGGCAATAACTGCCAGATCCACATCTGCATTGGTTCCCTTCACTACTGCATCCGCTGTTGTATCGTCAATGAACTGGACAGACAGGGAGGTTGCATCCTCTACCACATGATTGTTGGTGGCAATCAACAGCTCTGTATCATTTTGCCCTACAATAATGCCGGAGCCGCTGCCCGGTTCTTCGGATTCTGTAATAAAATTACGGAATCCAAAATAATTATTTTCTTCTACCTTATACATACCCGTAATAGACACTACGGAAGGCATTGTATTTTTCACTACACTGCTTACATCACTGACAACTGTATTGCCTGATAGGTTCGCTGTGTTGATTTCTTTTGTATCTTCAATCTGATTCTGCTCTACAACAGCATGATTGGTATTGTCCGTAATGGACATGCTCTCACTTTGTTCCTCCTTTAGATCAGACGGAGCTAAATGAAGCATGATTACCATGACACAGCCGGCGCATAGTCCGAATACGGCTCCTGACAAAGCCATCTTAACTAGCTTTCCGAAAAAGCCGCCTTTCTTTTTATTTTTTTCGGGTTCCGGCAAAATGGGAGCTGACGTTTTAAAAGACGTCTCCCTATTGCTGGAAGTATCCGAATATGAGCCATAATAGTTTGGATATTGATTATTGTTATCTTCATACATAATAAAAACCTCTTTTCTGCCAATGCTTTCCTTTGTTACCATTTCCTGTTTTCTTATAAGATAAACAAAGTATAAGTAGAAATTGTGTTCTTTTTGTGATAAAAAAATGTGCAAAAAATGAAGTTTATTACAATCGAACTAAGAAGCCGGAAAATAGAGCCTGATTTACTCTACCGTTACGCTTTTAGCCAGATTTCTCGGTTTATCCACATCACAGCCCTTGCCCACTGCAACATAATATCCAAAAAGCTGTAAAGGAATAATTGCCAGCGAGTTTGTAAAATAATCATTGGTTTTCGGAATATAAATTACATAATCTGCCGCTTTCTCAATCTCATCATTCCCTTCGTTGGTTACTGCCAGCAAAAATGCCCCTCTTGCCTTTACTTCAATCATATTGCTGATGGTCTTTGCATAAAGAGCCGGCTGGGTAGCCACTGCCGCAACTAAAGTCCCCTCTTCTATCAGGGAAATGGTGCCATGCTTTAATTCACCTGCTGCATAGGCTTCTGAATGAATATAGGATATCTCTTTTAATTTCAGAGAACCCTCTAAGGAGATGGAATAATCAATCCCCCTTCCAATAAAGAAAATGTCCTTTGCCCCAATGTAACGGTTGGCAAAGCGTTGTATCTTTTCCTTATTGCCAAGCAAAAGCTCAATCTGATCCGGAATCTTCTTTAAATCCTCTATCATTTCCACAAACTCTTCATCGGAAATGGTCTTTTTTGCCTGAGCCATTTTCATGGCAAGCAGATACAATGCAATCAACTGTGCGCTATATGCTTTTGTGGTTGCAACGGCTATTTCCGGCCCTGCCCATGTATACATCACATTATCCGCTTCCCTTGCAATGGAGCTCCCTACTACATTTACAATACCAAGCACCTTAAAGCCTCTTTTCTTAGACTCCCGCAGAGCTGCTAGCGTATCTGCCGTTTCACCGGACTGACTGATGACGATAACCATGGCGCCTTCTTCCAAAATGGGGTTCCGGTAACGAAATTCAGAGGCAAGGTCCACCTCTACCGGTATTCTTGCAAGCCCTTCTATTACATATTTTCCCGTTACTCCTGTGTGATAAGCGGAGCCACATGCCACAATATGAATCTTTTTTACGGCCTCAAGCTCCTCATTGCTCATATGGAGCTCTTCTATATGAATATCATTTCCTTTCAGCCTTGGAAGCAGGGTATCTGTAACGGTCTTTGGCTGCTCATACATTTCCTTCAGCATAAAATGCTCATAGCCCGCTTTTTCTGCCGCATTGGAATCCCAGTCGATATAAACCGGCTCCTTGGTGATTTCTTCCTCATCCTCTGTATAAAAGTGCATGTGGTCCTGACGAAGCCTTACGATTTCCTGATTTTCCACATAATACACTTTTCTTGTATATTTTAAAATTGCCGGTACATCCGATGCAATAAAGCATCCATTATCATTCTGTCCCACAATTAAAGGGCTGTCCTTCCTTACCGCAAAAAGCTGGTCCGGATGGTCTGCAAAAATAACACCCAGCCCATAGGAGCCCTCCACCCTGTGAAGCACCTTGGTAATTGCTTCTAAGGGATTCCCTCTGTAATAATAGTCCAAAAGCTGTACAACCACTTCCGTATCTGTTTCAGAAACAAATTGATAATCTTTTTCCTCCAGCATATGACGAAGCTTTATATAATTTTCGATAATACCGTTATGAACTACCGCAATGGTTCCCTCTTTATTAAAATGCGGATGGGCATTTGTTATGTTTGGAACGCCATGGGTAGCCCAGCGGGTATGACCTACTCCTATATTACCGGGCATGGTTTCTCCGCCATGAGTCAGCTCCTCTAGCACCTTTAATCTGCCCGGCGCCTTTGTAATATTGATTTTACTGCCGTCAAACACCGCCATTCCAGTAGAATCATATCCTCTATACTCCAGCTTTGCAAGACCATCTAAAATAATGGGAGCTGCTGCCTGTGTTCCGATATAGCCTACAATTCCGCACATATGTTATTCTCCTTCTTTATCTGCATTTTTTCCATATCCCTTTGTGGCATCAATACGGGAAACCTCCCGCTTCATCTGATAATAGCGCCAGTAATCCCTATTCATGGTAAACCTTTTAATCCATGCTTTTGGAAGTTTTTTATAATTTTTCCCCAGTTTATATCCCATTAGTCGGAAGGCGCAGTTTACATAAAAGCTAATCAGTTCCTTATGCTTCTTCTCTTTCCGGAAACGCTCTCTTGTAAGCTTTACCAGCTTTTTCCCTTCTGATTCTGAAGGGATTCCTTCAAATACCTCCGGATGATCCGCCTGCGAAACACCTAAATCAAAATTTCTCTTAAACTGCTCTCTATTTGTATAATTATGGGAATGATACACCGCTGCGCCAGCAGCATATGCAATGGAATAACCTGCGTTGACTGCTTTTGCTGCAAAAAGCATATCCTCATTAAAAATGGTATGCCTTACAAAGCCTCCTAATTCCACAAATATCCTTCTCTTATAAGCAGCGCATACATTAGAACAAAAATATGTTTTCACTCCAAGCCGTTCCAAATCCTTTTTGGACTTTACCATATCATCCTGCGGATAATTAAAAGAACGTACAAAGCTTTCTATTTCGGATGCATCCTGCTTCGGAAGCTGTCTCGCATAGGAAATGGCAATTTCCTCCTTCTTTAAAGGCTCTAACAGCTTTTCCACAAGAAACTCATCTGCCGGTATGGCATCCTGTGTCATCATAATGAACACATCTGCCCCGGAATGCTTTACCGCCTTGTTTCTGGTATTTCCATGATCAAATTCCCGCTTAGAATGATGATAAACCACTACGTTCCTATACTTTTCCTTAAAAGTAGTTCCATAAATTAGCTGTTCAAAGTATCTCTCTTCTGTATTCATCAATATAATCCTATCTACAGGAACCGTCTGTTTTATGAGCATATCCAATAACGCAAAAAAACCCTTATCCGGTTTGTAGGTAGGTATAATTACATCAACTTTATTCATAATTTTCCCTTTGCACAAAGGGACGGCGCTGTAAAAACAGCTCCGTCCTGTTATTTTCTCTCCTTTACCTTCCTGTATCCTGACTAACTCTCTGGCTGTATTCCTTTACGCTAGAGGATGGTTCATAATTTTCCACACCAAATAAAAACTTATGAAGCTCAGATACATTGGTTGCTAAATCTGTAGGAATAACACAGCTTGCCTTTCCTACATTGCCGGTTGTGCGATACTGCTCAAATGGGAAGCCATCGCTTGCCACAATCTTATACTCATTGATATCTCCTAATAAATCAAGGATTTCCGTCAACGATAGTGATGTAGCAACCTGTTCAAAGGTACTGTTTGCAATCTGGTTCAAGGTAGAAACATTTGCTTCCTTTGCCTTATCTGCAATTGCCTGAATCACTTCTCTCTGTCTTTCCGCACGTTTAAAATCATCGCCTGCGGTATAACGAATACGGCAATATGAGGTGGCCTGCATTCCATTTAAATTTTGATAACCGGTGCTTGCCAGCTTTGTATACTGCCTTCCAAGAGCCTCAGAAGTGCCAATCTGATAGTTATTTAAATGACCGATTTCCACATCATCTACATCAATCATAACGCCACCCAGTGCATCAATCGTATCCACAAGCCCTGCAAAGCCTACCGTAACATAATCGGTAATCTGTAAATCCAGATTCATATTCAGCATACTGATTGCCTGCTTTGGTCCTCCCTTTGCATAAGCGCCATTTGCCTTTCCATAGCTATCGGTTCCCAAATTCATATAGGTATCACGGAAAACGGAAACAAGCTTAACCTCTTTGGTGCTTTCATTAATGGACGCTAACATGATTGTATCGCTCCTTGTGCCTTTTCCAAGAGCGCCATTTCTGGCATCCACGCCAAAAAGGGCAATTACCCGGTATCCCTCAACAGCCTGACCGCCTCCGGCCTTATTTGCCACTTCTTCATTGATTACAATATCTTCTTCATTGATTTCGGTGCCTTCCATCTTATCTGTTTTCGTAATCAGGTAAAGAGCTGCACCCATAACAAAGAGCACTAAAACTTCTGCTGCAATCAGAAGAATCTTGTTTCTCTTCTTTTTTGCCTTTTCCTTTTTTGTCATTCTTTTTTTGCCCTTTGTGTTCGTCTTTTTTGTTGTTGCCATAGCTAACTCCTTATTTTCCTCTGTCTAATATGCATTTTTATTGATAAAACCTTTAAATATTGTTAGAAACAAAATTTTAAAGTCAAGACCCATTGTCCAGTTCTCAATATAATATAAGTCACAATCGATTCTCTTCCGTATGGAAGTATCGCCCCGGTATCCATTGATCTGCGCCCATCCAGTCATGCCCGGACGCACCTGATGCTTAATCATGTAACGGGGTACTTCTTCTTTGAATTTTTCCACAAAAAACGGTCTTTCCGGTCTTGGACCTACCAGACTCATGTCTCCCATAAGCACATTAAAAAGCTGTGGAAGCTCGTCAATGCTGATTTTCCTTAATACCTTTCCTACCTTTGTAACCCTTGGGTCATCCTTCGTAGTCCATTCCTTTTTCTCTGTCTTTGGCTTCTGCACTTCCATCGTGCGGAACTTGTACATCCGGAAGGGCTTATTGTGGAGTCCCACCCTCTCCTGCTTAAAAATAATAGGTCCGGGACTTGTTACTTTGATTAAAATGGCGCTCACAAGCATGACCGGTGAAAATAAAATAATGGCAGCCATTCCGCCCACTATATCCACCGCTCTTTTTGCAATGGAATTTAACGTATTGGTAAGAGGTACATGCCGGATATTGATAACTGGAAGGCCATTTAAGTCTTCCGTATAAGGCTTGCTGGGAATCACGCTGTTGTAATCCGGTATGAATTTGGTGTGCACGCCGGACTTTTCACAAAGATTGACAATTTCCTCAAGACGGTCATAATTTTCCAGCGCCAGCGTAATGGCAATTTCATCTAATTTGTTTTCCGGCAGAATCACCAAAAGATTATCAATCCTGCCAAGCACCTTGACTCCTCGATACATAGTGCCCCGTGGAATCCTGTCATCCAGTATGCCCCTGACTACATAGCCCCACTGGGGATTTGCCATAATGCGGTTGATATATTCCTCCGCAGCCCTAGAATAGCCCACTAACAGGACATATTTTACATTATACCCTTTTTTTCGCAAAAAACGGAGGGTTTTTCTTGCCAAGACCCTTGTTGCTATCTGAAGCACATTGCTTAACAGATAGAAAATGAAAATCATGGAACGGGAAAAGTCCGGCTGGTTGATTACATATAAAACACCCAAAAATAAAATCAACCCCGTGGTATTAGACTTTATCACCGCAAAAGCATCATTTTTTAAATTTGTTACTCGTTTTGGCTTATATAAGTTAAAGATATAATTTAAAATCAGATATCCCGGCACAATAAGAAACAATGCGCTGAAATACGTCTTCATATCCAGCACACCGGCACCTTCCGCCACAAGCTTTAAGCGGCTCTCAAATTGAATGAACCAGGCAGACATATATGCCAATATAATAACAACGGCATCCAATATGACATGAAGCCTGTTGAAATACTTCTGATTATCTTTAATCAAGAACCTCACCTATTTCTTACTACTGTCCGTTATTTTACATGATTTTTCCAAAAAGGGCAACCCTTTAAGCATTTCTTAAGAAAATGAGCAGATTTCCCCATAGCTCCATCTGAATCCTACAGTAGTTCTTGAAATGCTTCATCTGAAAAGGAACTTTTTTTTCTTTCCTCACCTTAGTAAGATAACCATAAATACCTTTCATAATGCCCTGAATATAGATTTTTCCCATGGATTTCCTAGTAAAAAAAATCCATTTTATGAAGATGCCCGCCAAAAGCAGGGGAGCATTTAAAAAAATCTGAAGGAAAGGCATATTTTTCCCAATCACATACATGCTGTTCCTGCTAGATAAGGTCACTTTAAATTCATTATAACGGGAGCCTGAAAATCCACTTCCAGCATGAAGCACTACTGCCTTATGGCAAAATCCGTTTTTATAGCCAAAGATTTTTGCCCGATAACCAATATCTACATCTTCCAGATAAGCAAAATGATTTTCATCAAAATATCCAATCTCCTGAAATACCTGCCTCCTATATATGGCAGCGCCTGCACATGCTGAAAATACCTGCCCCGATTTTTGATAATCTTTTTCCGGCCTGCCCTTCCCTCTGGCAAATGCCCAGCCAAGGGCACAATAAAAATCACCGGCATCGTCCATTTGCTCCGGCTCCTTCATGGAAACCATCTTTGCCCCTATGCTAAAATAATCCTTCTTTTTTTCCAGTGCATGTTCTAAATTTTTCACAAAATCCGCTTCTACCTTCACATCATTGTTCAGCAAAAGCACATACGGCGTTTTTGTCGCTTTGATTCCAATATTGACTGCCCTGCAAAAGCCCAGATTTTCCGGCAGGGAAATCAAAGCCACCTTTGGAAAATGTTCCTTTATAAAAGAACAGCTTCCATCCTGCGAACCATTATCCACCACAATCGTATCAAAGCTGTATGCCTGCTTTGACAAGGATTCTAAACAATCCTGCAAATATGCCATTCCATTATAATTTGGTATCACAACCGTTGTTTTTGTCATATTAAATCCTCATTTAATTTGCCGTTCACTTGCTCCCAAAAGTCAGGTAAATATACGAAAATATCGCCTTTTTCTCTTGCAATTTTCTGCTTTTCCTGAACAGAAAGCCTTTTTCCTTCTTTTTCCATGGTTTTAAATAACTCTTGATATTTTTTATTCCAGAAGATAGCGCCTTTTGGCATCACATCTACCTGCATGGCCGTTTCCGCCCGATGCATATAGCCTCCATAGGATGCCCTCAAGCCTGTAAAAAGAGAAAGCTCCCCTTCTTCCGTGCTCCATGCCGGTCCCTCTGTCACTTTGCCCTTTTGAACCACCCTGCCGCATATAGCTGCCACCTCTGGCCTTACCTGAAAGATAGTGGGATGATACGTTATTTGATAAAATCCCAAATGCTTTGAATGGCTTATGGATGCCAGTTCACTGTCCAGCCCCATGTAAGTCTGCATAAAATCAATTAACGCATGTTTCCCCGCTTCATAAGCATAACGCTTGCTTTCCGGATTGGAGGCAGTAGAGCTTTCATGACACCGCCAATGGTAGAGCACCTTGGGAATATGGGCAATTTTCTCCTTCCCCTGCTCTTTTCCACCTCCCCGAAAAAGCAGCTCTCCCACAGCACGCAGTACAATGTCATAATCCTGCGCTCCGTCATGCTCCCATCGGAATTTAAGCTTTTTCATAAGCTCCGCCTTCATCACAAGAAAATGGCATATATAATTGTTGGTAAGAAGATAATCCAAATTAAAATCCGGCTTGAAATGGGGCTGGAAAAAACGTTTCATCTTTCCATCCGACTTATCCTCATCTGAATAAAGCAGTTCATAATCCTTTTCCTCAAGCTTCTGCCTAACATGAAACAGCGCATCAGAAGCAAGCACGTCATCATGGTCCAAAAGCCCGATATAGTCACCATTTGCCTGTGCAAGAGCCGCATTGGTATTATCTGAAATGCCTCTGTTTTCTTTCAGGCGAATGTATTTGATTACCACATGACCGCCTTCATCCTTTTCTTCCTTTTTCCTGCTTTCCGCTGCTTCTGTCTGTGCCGCCAGTTTTCCTTCTTCTGACAGCTTCTGATATTCTTTTACAATCTGCTCCACCTGATTGGATTTGCCTGCATCTGCAATAATCAGCTCCACCCTTGCAAATATGCCCTGTGCCACTACGGAATCAAGCATTTCCCTCAAATGCTTTGGATTGGTCTCATAGGCAGGAACCAATATGCTAAACAGAAAATCCTTGTGAAACTCCGGTTTATCTGTAATTTTCTCTGGTTGTACGTGCTTAGGCTCAGCTTTGGAAGCATACATAAGCCGTACCTTTTCTTCACAAAAATACCTGCTTCCTTTATAAGCCGCCACTTTTTTCTGGATTTCCTCCAGATGTATTCTATCAAGCCGCTCCGCTATTTCGCAACAAGTGTTTTTTATTCCATTTCTTTTTAAGTAGGATATGGTTTTGGAATAATTGCTCATAAGCTCCCCCCTTTGATTTCTTTCTTTCCTGCCCACAAATGCAGCAGCAAAAAGGCTGCCAATGCATACCCTGTCAGGTATACCGGATAATAATACATAAACAATCTGGATGGGGCTGTCAGGAAAATCAGGGGAATTTTTGCCATATGGCTTGCTAGCAGCAGAGAATATCCCCATTTTCGCTTCCCTAAAAGAATTAGAAGTATCACAAGCTCCAATACCATTGCCGGCAGTGCATTGTATACAATGGAATATCCGGGAAGCTTTTTATGATAATCGCTGCCATCCCGCAATTCCAGCGCAGAAACAACCTTGTTTCGCACATAATTGGAAACAGGCGCCGTCATAGGCAGTTTTTTAAATTTGTCGTAGTTTGGCAGATTTTCCTTTGTAAACAGTTCAGTGGTATTTTCCAATAAATCTTGCGATTGAAAAAACGTCTGTAGGCGTTCCTTCATAAAAACTTCCGGATATTCAAAAACAAGCTGCCAGTAAATCTTCTTAAATACAGCATACTGCTCATCTGTATAATCCCTGACAAATTCGTTATCCGACCAATACAGGCTGATTCCGGTTCTCCCTTCCTCTGCCGCCTTTGCTGCCTTTCTTATATCTAAAACCCGATCCATTAAATACAATCGGCTTATCTGCTTATGGATAACAGGCGCTTCTTTATCCTCCACAATTTGAAGAGCAGCTTCCTCCGATTCCGGATAATAGGAGCTAAGAAGGGCATCCATATAAATATGTCCAATCAATGGCACCACCGGAAGAAGCATACTGGTCAACTCATATTCATGGGAATTTTTATAATATTGCTTTTGATTCTCCCCAACCTTTTGAGGCACTGCCAGTATCAGGCTTCCAACAAGCGTATAAATAATAAATCTTGATTTAATTTTTTTGTCTCCAATGTTCCAAAACAGCACAAGGAAACAAATAGGCAGCGCTAAAGCATAATAAATTGCCTCTGACCGCCAGTTAATAATCACGGCCGATAGCATAGCAAGCGTTATTACATTTTTACTGCTAATTCTTTTTTCTATGGAAAGAAATACAAATTCTGCCAAAAGCAAAAGCTCCAAATAGGCATAAAGGCTCATGCGCATGGGATACAAATTGGAATCTAACACAGGCAGGAACAAAAACGGCACATAAGCAAAATAAATGTATTTAGAAGCTTTATCCGCAAGGAAGAGCTGTTGGAACCGGAAAAGAATCCAGCCTACAATCAGGGAGATGCAGATATTCTGCAAAAGAATCACACCGGATGGAACTGGAAAGAGCATAAGAGCCATAATATAAAATATGCTTGTAAGATAATGCTGCCAAAATACCGGAAAGGCATTTTGCGCTTCAAATAAAATGCCAAATTCATCCATTCTAAAGATGCCCGGCCAAGTAAGCGCTAACAGCACAAGCATCAGTACAAAATAAATACAGGTAAATCTTACAAGGCTTCTGTCAGCCTTTTTAAAAAACCAGAACAAGAAATGCCAAAGCCCCATTAATACGCATAAAAAAACAGCCTTACTTCCCCATGCAAATATGGTTTTTATGGCAGCCGTACCATCCGTAAAATCCCATAATGAATAGTGGAAAATAAGCCTGTCCGTAAAAAAGCTGATAAAAAAGTGGATACAGGCAATCAAGACTAGATGTTTATTTAGTTTTTCCCATATCCGCTTTCCCATACCCGCTCCTTCTTTTTTCTTCTATCAGGCTCTGTTTTATCCAGCTCTGATTTATCCGGCTCTGTTTCCATGGAATCCGTTTCTATTGCTTTCGTTCCGGTTATAGCATAATTCCATAGCTTCTTACAATTTATATGTGTTTATAAAAATTTCTAATTCCTCTGGCGTTCCCAGCACATGTACCTTTTCATAGTCCACGGTAGAAATCCTTACTTCTCCGCCTTTTTCAATCAAATAATTGTAAAGGGGCGCTACATATTTTTCCCCTTTTTCCAGCTTATCATTCTGACTATAATATTCCCCATACAATTCTTCATAAAGCCCGCAGCTTTTGAAGTAATAGGCTCCCAATGTACAGTTATCAGAAATCCGCTGTTTTTCCCTGACCTCCACTGCCTTTCCTGCTTCATCCAGCTTTACAAAGCTCCAATGCTCTCCCGGTGCGTGAAAACAGGGAATGAACCCATCTCCTTCAATCTGGCTTTCATTCATCTCTCCTGCCTCTACAAACGTATCAATGTTATAAATTAAAAGACTGGAGTCCTTGTCCCAATAGGGAGCGCCTAACATAGCTGTGGTAGCCTGTCCATCTGTAAGATAATCGATTTCCACTACCTTTACCTGATAAATTCCCATTTTATTGCATGTGTTATTTATAAATTCAGAAGCATTGTCTTCTTTTCTCACAATAAATATATATACATTTTCTTCGCTTTCAAAACCAGCCAAACTTTCCATGGACCATTCAAACAAAGTCTTTCCATGGGCCTCAATCATATATTTGGGCACTGTATAGCCTGCTTTTCTAAACCGTGAACCAAGTCCTGCCATAGTAATCACTATTGTCATGCTGTTTTTTATCCTCCTGCTCTGTTATCTGTTATGTTATTTGTTATGTTAACTGCTATATTTATCTGTTATGTGATTTGTTATGTTACTTGTTCATTATCTGTTATGTGATTTGTTATGTTAGCTGTTCGTTATCCGCTAAGTGATCTGTTATATTATCTGCTCGTTATCCGTTATGTGGTTTGTTATATTATCTGCTCATTATCCGTTATGTGATTTGTTATGTTAGCTGTTCGTTACCCATCATATGGTGTCTCCGATTACCTGTTCATTATCTGCTGTATTATAAGGTTACTTCGCCATCCTGATCCATAAGGGAAACTCCATAAACGCCCTCAATCTTTGCCACAGCCTGAACCATAGCCGATTCTTCCTTTGGCTTGCATTCTATAATCATGTCAAGCCCTTCCCTAGACAGGTTTCTAGACTTTACCTTTACTACTTTACTAAAACTTTTCACACTCTGCAATACTTCTTTCTCTTTTTCCGGCTTATTCGCATTGACAATTAATATGCCCGAAGCCCTTCCCATAGGTGTAAGCTCTAACAAAAACAATCCCAATGTAAGAATCAGCGAAGTAATAATGGCAATCTTGAACATGCCTGCACCACAAACAATGCCTATGCTGATAGACCAGAACAAAAACATCAAATCGGTAGGGTCTTTAATTGCTGTACGGAAACGAACAATGGAAAGTGCACCCACCATACCAAGGGAAATCACCAGATTGGACTGCATGGCAAGAATGATGCTTGCCGTAATAACAGAAATCAATGCTAGTGAAATATTAAAGCTTTTAGAATAAAAGCTTTTCCTTGCCGCCAGATAATACACAATAAAAATATAAATGGCAAGGGCACAGGTCACAAATAAAGTGACTAGAATGGAAGCTGTTGTCAGGCTGCTTCCATTCATTCCTTCTAAAAATGACTTTTTAAAAATATCTGAAAATGTATTCACAATTTCCTCCTGTAATCTGTTATTTCCACGAACAATGCTTATAATATTTCAATATTTCTTTATTTTCTTATTTTTTTACTTCTATATTTCTATATTTCTTCATTTTCTTATTTCTTTACTTATTTATTTTCTTATTTCTTAACTTATTTATTATCTTATTTCTTTCTTGCTTCATTGCCACTCTACCCTTTATAAAGCTTTCTCTCAATGCCTCATTGCAAAAAACCTGCGGCACAAATAGTATTTGGAAAAGGTTGTCTGCTGCAGCCTTCCAATTTCCAGTCTTTCCTTTAAAAAGGAAGGCAGAAGCTCATCATACTTTACTTCCACAAGCACCTTACCTTTAGGCAAAATAGGGCTTTTTTGCATATCCCTTTCAAAAAAGCGGGCAAAATCCTTGGAAGACTGTATATTTTCATCTATGGTAATCCGCACGTTTCCCTGTTTGTATACATAGGGAATCCTGTCATATGCCACGATAATCTTCGGCTTTCCCTGCTTAGCCGCCATCCATACTACAAATTCCTGCAGCAGCTTCGGATAACCTTCCAGCGCCTCCTTCCCCATGGAAAGATTTTTCCCCTGAAGAAACAGATTGCACTGCTCCCTTGTAAGAGGAGCTGAAAGCTTTCTAGTCATACCATGAACCTTTATTTTCTTTTCCAAAGTAATCTGCTTGTCCGAATAATTATAAATTCTGATTCGGTACTTCATCCTATTATCCACTCCCGCTTCATTCATTTTGTAGCAGGTGTTATTGTAGTCATCAAAGTACAAGCTCCGAATATGATAGTACCCCTTTTCCCCCACATGGGAATCCAGTCCAGCAATCCCCTTTAACCTTGCTTTCAACAAAGGGATGTCCGCAGCGCCACATAGATATTTTAATTCGTGGCGGTATTTTTTTGGAGGGGATACTAAGTTAGGGCTGGTGTTTTGGTTTTGGTTTGGGTTTTGTGTTTTATTCATATTACCACTTTCTTGTTAGGGAGGCAATGGATTTTGTGAAGGGGCGGATAAGGGTGATGGTGAGCGTGGGGGAGCTGTCATGTGATAGGAGTTTGGCTGACACGCTCTCGCTCGGATGAACACGTAGCGGTACTAAGCCAGCAAAGGACGCTGGCTAAGTGCCGACGTGTTCATACGGTCTGCCAAACTCCTATCACATGACAGCTCCTTCTCAGCCCGCTACGGAAGCTTAGTCCGATAAGGGAAGAAGAGCGTGTGTTTATCCTTAATAGGGAGTTGTATGGAATGGCTTCTGGGCTTCCCTTTAGCTATGCTTTTGACTATAAGCAAACACTCAAAAGCTCCCTCACGTGGAAAGCGCTGCTCCCCCTCCGTGATAGCCAGCACCCTTGGCGGGCTGTCCGGATGATAGGAAGTCATGGGGACCGTATGAACACGTCGGCACTTAGCCAGCGTCCTTTGCTGGCTTAGTACCGCTACGTGTTCATCCGAGCGAGAGCGTGTCCCCATGACTTCCTATCATCCGGACAGCCTCACAACCCCTACGCTTTCACTCCCCCAAGCCTTCCACATACTCATCCACATAGGCAAGCCTCTCCATCGCAAACTCCTTCATCCCGGAAAAGTCCTCTTCATACCGGCCTTGCGGCCATCGTTTCTTTTCCCGTTCATAAGCGCCTGAATGCTTTACCACTGCCTCTAAATATTCTATTTTATTTGTGACGGCATTGTCAGAAAATATGGTATCTCGCCACTTTTCCCATGTCTGTTTTAAAATGCCTACGGAATCCTCTACATTTAAGTCAATCATCCTCTGACCCGGCTGCCAGCGGATCAGTTCCCGGACTACGCTGAAATCAGCTTTGCAATAGTATTTATTGTCCGTGTATACATCCCCAAAGGATATGTTCAAATCCCATGGGATAAAATAGCCCTGTGGCCTGCCATCTCTGTTTCGCACTGCGTAGTAATAATTTTTTGCATAATTGTCAAATCCGCCAATTGCCTGATAGAACAGCCAGTTGTGAAGGACGTTTTCCTGATTAACCAAGGAAGTGATGTTACTTGTAAATTGTTCATCGGTTCCTTCTATACAGGCCGCCAGTTCATATAAGGGCGCCCATTCTTCCTCATTTTGTAAAAGCAGGTCGCCCTTTAAGAAAAAGCCTCCCCGGTAATCCGGCATGTTTTCATCAAAAAGCGCTCCCTTAAAGTCCTTGGCATTCCATTCAGCCGTGTACTTTTTCTTATAGATTCTTTCAATGACTTCTTCTCCTGCTTCCACTTGGGAAGATACAGAAGCCATCCCCAGCTGCTTTCTGTCTATGGGGAACATCAAGCCATATAATCCCTGATAGCTATCATTAATAAAGACCTCCACATATTCCATATGGGTTCCAAATGTTTTTTTATAGGGATTTTCCTCCGCTCCCGCCTGCTCCCACAAATCATTGGCAAGCTTGTCCTTAATCTTGGAGCCGTCTGCATAAAGGCTGTTTAAAATCCAGTCATTATCTTTTCTCATACCAAGAAAGCTCTCATTTGTTTTTTGAAAGCTTCCGTCCTTTTTCTTTTGTTCATACAAATTCAGCCGAAGGCTTTTTTTCTCATAATTCAAGCTGGTGTTTCCCCGCAGCCTGCTTGTAGTATAACATGTAGTTACAAAATCGCCAGCCTCTCTTTCACTTTCTGCCTGAGACCTTTCCTTACCGGCTGCCAGATTGTCATATACCTGTAAGAAAAATAATGGCTGCCCATCCTCTAACGTATATGCACCGGAAGTAAAGTCCATAATCGAAACACCCGTTATTTTAAGATAGCAAAGGCTGTAGCCATCCTTTTCCACCAGATAAAAGGGAATGGATTCATTTTCCGCCATTAAGGAAAGCTTTTGTTTTTTTGTAAAGTCCTCTAAAAAAACCGCTTCCGCTCCTTCTGTGTCAGTTCCGAAGCTGCCGGCTTCAAATTCTGTTTCTTCCATATTAAGAGGCAGGAAGAAGGTGCGGCTTTCCCTGTCATAAGGTAACACTTGTTCTTGAAATGTCAGCTTAGCCTGTGCCTCCTCTTTCTCCTTTGACCGTTCTAACAGCTTATTCAGTTTTTCCTGATGAAACACCTGTACTTCCATTGCGGGACGGGTCTTTTCAAAAACTCCCCATACCACGAAGAAAAGAAGCGCCATCAGGCTTCCTGCCATGATCCATTTTTTCATAAAAACAATCCCAATACCTCTTACTCCCAAATCACGTTCCCACGAAATGCGCCATCTGGCACATTCTTAAGCCGCAAATCGCATGAAACGGTTCCATCTCAGCCTAATCTGCTCTTTTTGCAGATTTCATCCAGCTCGTCCAGACTGTATTTTAAAAATTCATCCGGACGCACCGTCCTGTCATCTACATAGAAACCTTTATGTCCCGGCCATGGCTTTCCATAAATGATTTCATCATAAGGGATATCCCATTTCTCCAGCCATTCCAAAAGCACCTTTGCCGTATTTGCATTGATTAGCCCGATATTGCCACCATAGCTGTTCATATTTCTGGAGGTAAACAATGTAATCGTCGCCCCTCCTGCTTTATATTCCCTTAATTTTTCTATCATTTCCGGATAAGGAACCAAATCCAGATAATTTTCTTCTTTTTTCTTAATGGGACATAAGGTACCATCTATATCAAAACAAAACTTTACTCCTGAATACATTCTTCTACCTCGTCTAATATGTTAATCGCATTTAATATAAATCCAAAGACCTTGCCCGGCTGGTCCATATGGTAGGGAAGCATGGATAGAAACAAGCTTGCCTCATAAAGCCGCACCAGCCTGTAATCAAAATCATTCTCCTTTAAATAGCTTTTAAATATCTCCACATAAGGCTCTCTATCCGTATCAATAGTCAAAGAAAGCTTCATATCCCGATCCATGGTAATCTCATAAAGCCCGCTGTTAAAAAAGTCATAACAGCCACAAATAGAATGGGACAGCTTTGCCAGATCATAATACAAATCCGTATACAGCTCTTCCTCTTTAAGCGCCCCCTTAGGATCAATGAGCTTTAGCAGACCTGCTTCTCTGCTGTAGAGAATATTAGAAAAGCACAAATCTCCATGTCCAATTACCAAACAGCCGTTATCTTTTTCCTGCCGCTTTATTTTCTCATAGAGCCCAAAATACGTCTCCATCACCTGTTCTATGCTTTCATATTTGGTACCCATGGCAAGCAGATGGTTAAACTGCTCATATTGGGAATACTTTTTCAGTTCTTCCATCCGGCTTTTCAGCTTATCCACATAAAGCTCTTTGGCAACCGCCTTTACCTCTTTTGCAGAAGCCTCCTTCTTTCCCCGAAGCCGTATAAAATAAAACAGCTTTTCCAATATGTCAGATAACTCTTCAACAGAAACCGCTCCATGAACAAACCGTATGGCAATATCCGTCATGTGATACCGCTCCATCGTATAAGAGGCAAATTCCGGTTCTTCCTTATAATCAAAAGGCATAACAAACCACATTTTCATATTATCGGGCAAAAGATAATAAAAGTTATATTCTGATTTAATTTTCTCTTTTTTGTTGGAGCGCTTTGTAACTGTGTATTCGTCTCCCAGCAAAGCATTAAAAAATCTTGCATCAAAGCCGCTTGTAATAAAGGTAAGAAAATTGCTGCGTTTGGAAATATCCATAAAAGCATCTGTTATGATATGCTCTCCCTCAAAGGTTCTGCTTACTAAATCCTCAAAATGACTGAAATATTCCTCCCCACCGTTTATAATTGCCATTGCCGTTTTTTCCTGACACAATGCTACAAAGCTTTCCTTGGCATATTGTGCTTTTGTCAGAAGAACGGAAAATTCCTTCGTGTCCTTTAAGGCAAAGTTAGAATACAAATGCACCAGATTTACCGGCTCTTCCAAGCTCTTGCAGGCTTTGTAAAGCTGTTCCTTATCCTCCGGGCCGGAATAAAACAATACATCCACCACCGCCTTATTTTTCAGTATTTCAGCCTTTGTACGATTTTTCAGGGTAATTCTCTTAAAAATCGTATCCCCATAGGAATTGTGTCCTGTAATGGCGCCTACTTCCTTATTTGGTTTTATGCTGTCATCATATACCACCAAAAGTCTTTTCATGGTTCTTTATCCTTTCTCAAAAGCCCCTTCTCAAAAGCCTGCTATGGAAATTCATAAACGCTTTCTTTTCCTTACTATAGAAACAATCTGTCCTGCAATGGAAAACAAAAGAAATACTCCTGCTCCCAGCACCGTATAATTCTTTGCAATGCTACTTTCCCCTGCCATAAAAAGGCTTTTTATATATTCAGAAAAGCTTCCGATTCCAAAGGGAACTGCCAAAAGTCCCGCCAAAGCCTTTAGCGTAAGTATTTCAAATATCCAGCCTGCAAAGGACGAAAGGAAAATCAGTGCAAATCTTCCCTGTACCAGATTTTTCGTAAATTCATACCAATCGTTTACCACATCCAGCCCCTTTAAAACCGCCATGGAACGTCCGGAGCTCTTTTCCTTTATAATATACTTATTCAAATAACGATAAGTAGGCCCTATGGACAGATAGATACCAGCTATGATGAGGATTACTGCCAGAAATACCCATGTAATCAGGGATATTTCTTCAAAAAACACAATGTCTAAGGGTAAAAGCACCAAAAGCAATGCCGCAATGTCAAAAAAACGGTCTATGAGCACGCTTAAAATGCCAACCTGCCATACCCCAGTGTCCTTTCCAATTGCAAATATCCGGTAGATTTCCCCTAATTTAAAGGGGATGATGAAATTCACAAAGGTTGTTTTGCAGTACAGCAGAAGAAACCTGCCAAAACCGATTTTGTGCTCCATAAGCACCAGATACAGCCTAATCATTTTAGCAGCATGTACTGCCAAAAAACAGACTTCAATTGCCAGAACGAACCAAAACATGGCTTTCTCCTCTCTAATATGATATCACGGAAAATTGTACCCCTGCTTCTAAAACTAGTTTTCTTCCAGCTTGGTTATTTCTTCACTGGTATACCCATCCCTGATGACTTCCCGGTACTCGTCCTTTATGGACTCCTTCCGGAACAAATAAGTAAATGCCATCTTTAAAACGGTAATTGCCTGATTCATCATTTTTACATTGGAAACCTGATCCTCTTCCCTCCATGAAACCGGATAAAATACGATTTTATGCTTGTAGTAATGGGAGGCAAGAATCATCACATAATTAAACATCAGGTTGTCCGGAAACTTCTCATAGAAACCATCCTTTAGCATCTTTGTGCTGTATAAATTCAATCCGGAACCAAGATCAAAGATCCGCTGCTTTGTCACAAATGCAAAAATGAAATTGTACACTACGTTTCCAAAGGTTCTGAAACGGGAATATCCGGTAAGCCTTGAGCCCCGCATAAATCTTGCCCCAAGTACGCAGTCATAGCGCTCATGCACTTCCTTTTGCAGCATAGGAATAAAATCATGAATATCCCCCTGATCGTCCCCATGGAGCATACATACATAATCATAGCCATGCTCCACCGCATAATGGAATGCCATCTTCTGGGAGCCGCCTAATCCGTAATTATCTGTATTCCGCATAAGCTTAACAGGCTTATCCGGATTTTTCTCTATATAATCAAGCACCACTGCTTCCGTATTGTCTGTGCTCCGGTTATTTACTACCAGCACCTTATGAAAATAAGAAAGCACATTGTTGTCCAGTTGTAAAAGCACCCGCTCTATCTGCTTTTCGCAATTATAGGCAGGAATAAAAAGTAACATTTTATTGCTCATTGGGTTCTCCCTTCTTTTCCAAAAATATCTTTCTTGTAATGAAATTATAAACCATAACGATTCCGGTTGCTACAATTTTCCCGCCAATTTCTGCCAAATCGGTGGAAATCAGCTCATTCAGCCATTTCCACTGTACATAAATGCCGTCCACACAGCCCCAGATAATCAGTTCATTCAAGCCTAGCCCAATGACACTTAATATGACGAAAATCACAAATTCCGCTTTTCTGTCCATCTGCTCCTTACGCTGGAATACAAATTTCATGCTCAGTATATAATTGATAATGACCGATATGGTAAAGCCCCAAAAAGCTGCCCATGCATAGTGGACATTTGCTACATAATTCAAAAAAGAAAATACGGCAAAATCAATGCCAAAGCACACGATGCCTACAACACCGAATTTTACAATCTGTTCTAATAGTTTTTTCATATCCTGTTCCTAACCGTTTTATTTTGTAAAATCAGGAAGCTTCTCAAGCAAGGCTGCTTTTAATGCTTCCAGCTTTTCTTCGCTATCCTGCAGATCTGTCCCCTTCACGCCCATATAAAATTTAATCTTAGGCTCTGTTCCGGAAGGTCTTACACAGCACCATGCGTCATTTTCCAGTTCAAAGTAAATTACGTCCGACTTTGGAAGCTTCACTTCAAAAACAGCTTTATCCTTTAGGCTTAGAGCTTTTCCGGTAAGAAAATCCTTCACAGCCACTGTTCGGAAGCTGCCAAATGCCTCAATTTGACTGCTTCTTAAAAATTCCATAATCTTTCCAATCTGCTCCTGACCGGAAACTCCCTTTAAGGTAATGGTGTGCAGCCCTTCTTTAAAATATCCATAGGTTTCATAAAGGGAAAGCATTTGTTCCCAAAGGGTTATGCCCTGTTTCTTGCAATAAGCTGCCACTTCGCAAAGGCACATAACCGCCACTACTGCATCCTTATCCCTTGCATGGGTTCCTGCCAGACAGCCATAGCTTTCCTCAAGTCCGAATACATACTGATTGGAGCCGGTTTCTTCAAACCATTTAATCTGCTCACCAATATATTTAAAGCCCGTCAGCACTTCCTTTAATTCCACATGATAATGGGAGGCAAGCGCATCCGCCATATTGGTGGTTACCACTGTTTTCACAAGCGCCGGGCGCAGTGGCATAGTATTTGTTTTTGTCCGTTCTCGCAGGATATATTCCGCAATAAGCATTCCTGACATATTGCCCGTAAAGGGAATGTATTCTCCGGATTTTTGATCAAGGGCATAAATGCCAAGACGGTCTGCATCCGGATCGGTTGCTAAAATCACATCTGCCTTTACTTCCTTTGCCAGCTTCAATGCCAATGCAAAAGCCGCCGGATCCTCCGGGTTTGGATAGCTTACGGTTGAAAAATTACTGTCTGGCAGCTCCTGCTCCTTTACCACATATACCTTTTGAAAGCCAAGCTCAGAAAGCACCCGGCGGACAGGAATATTGCCCGTTCCATGAAGAGGTGTATATACAATCTTGATTTTCTCTGCCATTTCCCCGATTACATCCGGATGGATAATCTGCTTTTTCAGCTCCTCTATATAAGCATCGTCAATTTCTTTTCCAATGATAGTAAGAAGTCCCTTTTCTTTTGCTTCTTCCTCTGTCATGGTCTTTACGGTATGATAATCCGTCACCGCCTTTACCTCTCCGATAATCTCCTTGTCCTTAGGTGCGGTTATCTGGGCGCCATCCTCCCAATATACCTTATATCCGTTATATTCCGGCGGATTATGGCTTGCAGTAACGACAATTCCGGCGATGCAGCCTAATTTCCTTACGGCAAAGGATAACTCAGGCGTAGGCCTTAAGCTTTCAAATAAATATGCCTTAATTCCGTTGGCACAAAGGCAAAGCGCCGCTTCCATGGCAAATTCCGGAGAATATCTTCTGGAATCATAGGCAATGGCAGCGCCCTTTTCACAGCCGCCCTGTTTTTTTATATAATTGGCAAGCCCCTGAGTCGCCTTTCTGACTGTATAAAAGTTCATCCGGTTAGTGCCTGCCCCGATTACGCCCCGAAGACCGCCGGTGCCAAACTCCAGCTCCTTGTAGAACCTGTCCTCCACTTCCTTTTCATCATTGCGGATGGCTAACAGCTCTTCCTTCGTTTCTTTGTCAAAATAGTCATCCTCTAACCAAAACTGAAATGTTTGTTTATATCCGTTATCCATTTATTTCCTGCTCCTATCTAATTTGCTGCTTTTTCCAGTTAACAGTAAAGTCTGAATGATCCAGCGAAAAGTTCTTATTGTAATACGGGTCGCCATTTAAAAGCTCTACCTTCCACCGTTCCTTAAACTTGTCCGACTCCTCCTGATAGCGGATGGCATTGGCATCCCGTTTATTATCAGAGCCTCTGGACTTAGATTCGTAATGATACAGCTCTGCAAAGGGGGTAAAAATATTTAACAGCCCAAGCTTCCTGACCCTTAAACAGAAATCCACATCATTTAACGCAACGGCATATTCTTCATCCAGCCCTCCTAACTGCTCATACAGGGATTTTTTAACAAGCATACAGGCTCCGGTTACTGCCGTTACATTCTGGGCATAGCACAATTTTCCCATATAACCCACATTAGCTTCCGGCACCTTGTAATGGGTATGCCCTGCCGTCCGGTGGGCTCCAAGCCCAATGACGATTCCCGCATGCTGAATGGTCTTATCTTCGTAATACAGCTTGGCGCCTACCACACCAACATCCTCCCGCTGCCCGTACATAAGCATTTCCTCAATCCAGCCTTCGGTTATGATTTCTGTGTCATTGTTTAATAATAGCACATATTCCCCTTTTGCAAAAGTCACCCCGTAATTATTTATTTTGGAATAATTGAACACGCCCTGATAGGTAACCACCTGCACCTTGGGATGCTTGGTGATTTCCCGGTAATATTCCCGAATCTGCTCTGTTTCACTGTTATTTTCCACTATGATAATTTCATAATTTTCATAAGTGGATTTATTGATGATGGATTCCACGCAACGGCTTAAATCCTCCACATGATCCTTATTGGCAATGATAATGGAAACAAGGGGACGGGCAGTCAAATCATACTTAATGCGGAATATGGTTTCAAAGGCTCTTGTGCTTTCAATGGAAAAATCATGGCAGCCCTTGCTCTTTAAATGCTCTGCAATGGCTCCTTTTGCCGCTGCAATAGCATAGGTCTTTGCCCCGATTCCCGAAGCCACGCTTCCCTTGTGGGAACGCCAGTAATACAGGATTTTAGGCACATGGACAATCCGCTTCGCCCTTCCGGTAAGCCTTAAAATCATATCATGGTCCTGACTTCCGTCAAACTGGCTGCGGAACAGCTCTGTGCCTTCTAGCAGCTCTCTTTGAAACACGCTAAAATGACAGATATAATTATTTGCCCTTAAATTATCCGGCGCAAAATCCGGTTTGAAATGCAGGGTAATCATATGGTTGATGCTATTGCCCTTAAAGGTAGCCTCATCACAATATATATAATCTGCATCCTGTTCACAGATTACCTTCATATATTCATACAAAACACTGGGATGCAGCAGGTCGTCATGGTCGAAAAGCCCGATGTATTCCCCGGTTGCCATAGCATAGCAGGCATTGGTGTTGCCGGATATTCCTTCATTTTTTTCAAGCTTCTTGTATACGATTCTTTTATCCTTCTCATAATAGCTTTTGCAGATTTCCCCTACAATGCCATGCTCTCCATCAGAGCCGTCTGCCAGACAGAGCTCCCAGTTTTTATAGGTCTGTGCCACTACACTGTCTATCATTTCCCGAAGGAACCGTTCCGGCGTATTATAAAGAGGCACCAAAATACTGATTTTAATATCCTTTGGAAATTTGGTCTCTTCCTCTTCCTTTCTCCTTGCTGCAGTAGGGAAGCTGCCTGTGCCGTGTATTTTTATGGCTCTCTTTTCCCGGTACTTATTTACGATTTTTCTGGCAATTCCTTTTGGGTTCCCATGACATAAAATCCGGTTCTTCTGCCTGATAAAAAAGTGAATGACCACACGGAACGGCTTGCTCATTGCCCAGAAAGGAGAATCCTTAATGCGGCTTAGCTTCATGGCAAGGTCTTCACATTCCCTCTTTTTATCCGCCAGCTCATAGGCAAGCTTTTCACTTTTTTGCTTTTCCCTTTCGTAAAGCTCCTTATAATATTCTTCCAAATCCTTTTTTTCTTCTTTCATGTCTTCCTGCTTCATCTTTCCTTTTATGCCTTTCTTTTTGAAAACTGTCCATTTATTCCCTTTATCAGCCTTCCGGCTTTTTTCCAAAAAACATCCGGAGAGGCTTTGTCAGCTTCCAGCTTGTGGAATTTTCATAATTGGCAATCTGCTCTTCCCGATTGGCAATTATCTCCCTCATATCCGAAAGGCTGCTTACTGCTTCCACCACAAATGCTTCAGGCAGCTTTACTATTTGAAGGCTGATATACAGGCGACTTATCTGAGGCTTCAGCCCGCTTATGGAAATCCAAGGCTTTTCCTTATAAAAATACAAAATGGGATTTACAGAAATTCCATTAGTTTCATAAGCAATTTCTTTTGAGCCAATCTCATCCTCCTGCAACAGCCCTATCCGAACCATGGTGCTTTCTTCGCCAAAGCTGATTTTTACCTCTTGAACAGAAGCCTCTTTTGGCAAATCCAACACAAGGGAGCCGGCACCATTTTCCTCCTGTTTCAAAATCCTTTCAAAACCTTCCTCCAAAAAGCCCTGTCCCATATTATATTGTATGGTTACCTTATTGTCTTCCGCCTTTGTCAGCTCTTTTTCTAAAGCAGACATGGGAACTACCGGTTTTCCATGTTCCATGTACAAGTCCCGAAGCAGCCTGCAATCTCCCTGCGCATATTTTTGGAAATGGGTCTCCATCTGTTCAAGGATTTTTTTTCTTGCAGGAGATATCCCTGCTTGTCCATAAAAATCAAAGCTATTATCAAAGCTTTCGCTGGCTCTTCTGTCCTTTTGCTCCAAGTAACAAAACAGCACCCGGTAAATCAAATAGTCTATAGGAATGGGAAAAGCAAAGCTCCATTCATAGTCAATCAGAGTAATCTGTTCTCCCAGCAAAATATTCTGGCATACCATATCAATATCCGTAACCGGCAGAGACATAATGGTTTCCTCCGGTTCCGCTCCCAGCTCCACCATCCCGAACACTTTCGTAAATTCTTCCGTAACCGTAAAGGGAATCTGCCCTTTTATCCCCCTAATCATCCTGCAAAAGTCAAGAAGGGTTTCCTTACAGCTTTCAAACTCTCCTTTTTTTAAATAATCATCCAGACAGCTTTCCAGACTTTTCCCCTTTACAAAGGGGAAGCTGATCTGCTCTTTTCCATTTACCTGTCCGCTTTTTATAATCCTGTTTACGCTCATGGGTCTGCCAAGAAAGCTTTCCTTTTCTAATTGGTCCATAAGTCTTTCTTCAAAATGGCAAAGCTTCTTAATATGCTCGTTGGATGCCTCTTCAAATGCGGACTTTTCCACAATTTTTTCCCCGTTTTCCTCCTTTAGAATACTGGTGAGGATTCTTTTGTCCGCAGCTCTTTCCACGGAATAACGGCAATACAGCAGATTGGTGTGTTCCCTTGCTATCTCTAACAGGTATCCATTGGCAAACTGAGCATATGCCCCAGCCTTTACGATTTGCTCCACGGCTTGTCTTTCATCAAAAAATTCAAAGCGCACCTGATGGAAATTGTAGAAATTTTCATCACACTCTCCGGGCTTTGGCAAATATTCATCTGTATATACCGCTATAGGAAAGTGAATATCCGGATATGGATAATATACCTTCAAAGAATATTCCTGCCCGCACTGCCTAATTGCCGCCTTTGCCTGAGCCGTTAAAAAGGGCAGGCTCATTCCTTTACTTTTTTCAAAGCCTTCCGGCAAAAATGCCTGAAAAAAGCTTCCATCCTCTTCCGCCTCTCCTGATATGCGGTGAAGGCTGAAGGGATTTTCCGCTGCAAGGTACAAACGTCCCCGCTTTGTAAGCATGTCAAGAAGCCGCCTGAGCCTTGGCACATCCTGCTCTTTTTCTTCATAGGGAAGCACAAAAATCCAGTCATAGGCTTTGCCATCCTCTGGTATTTTTTCTATGGAATCTAAGAAAAGCACCTGTTCTTCCTTTTTGATAGGCAGAAATTTTATTAAATTGTTATTGTTCAGATTGGTACATTCCATACGATTCCCTCATATTTCTTGTTGATTTATATTAACCTTTTTCCACGGTAATCTTTGTATTCATATCAAAAAAGCCAACGGTATTTTTTTCTGATATGACGCTGATGCTAACTAAATCATACAGCCTGTGGTATACCTTAAAATCGTCTCCCACATATCCTGTACAGCCAAGGGAAATCAGGTAATCTCCTCCTTGTAAATCCATTTGCTGTTCGTAGGTGACAATCCTCGCCTCTCCTTTTGGAACCACTCCGGTCTCCACCCGTTCAAACATCGTGTTGGTCCCGGTAATATCAGTTCCATGGGCATTTTTTATGGTAAAGGTAAATATAGGGTTCTTGACCTGCTCATGAAAATAAAGCTTTGCCTTTACCTGAAATTTTGTTCCTTTTTCAATGAGATTATTCATGGAACCATATTGATCGATAATGGCAAAGTCCACAATTTCTGCCTGTTTTTCCCCATAATCGGAAACCGATTCATTTACGGTAAAATTCTTTCTCCAGCTATCTTCTCCGCCTTCCCCGTCAATGACGCTGCTCCTTTGGCTTACATCCTCTAACGTTTCCTCGTCCAGTTGATGAACCAGCAGCTTTTTGTACATATTTATCATATCCTTAGGAGAGCCTTCCGCCAGCTTCACTCCCTTGTTTAACAGAATCACCCTGTCACAATATTTAGCAATGCTGCTTAAATCGTGGCTGACAAATAAAATGGTCTTTCCCATTTTTTTAAACTCTTCAAATTTATGAAAGCACTTTGTCTGGAAAAACACATCTCCCACAGACAAGGCTTCGTCTACAATCAGGATTTCCGGATTGATGTTGATTGCCACTGCAAAAGCAAGGCGCACGAACATGCCGGAACTATAGGTTTTCACCGGCTGGTATACAAAATCTCCTATATCCGCAAATTCCAGAATTTCGGAAAGCTTTTCATCAATTTCCTCTTCAGAAAATCCAATCATTGTTCCCTGAAGGTAGATATTTTCCATTCCTGTATACTCCATATTAAAGCCTGCACCTAGCTCTAACAATGCTGAAATCCTTCCGTTTACCAAAAGCTCCCCTGATGTCTTGCTAAGAACCCCGGTAATAATTTTTAAAATGGTGGATTTCCCTGAGCCGTTAGTGCCTATAATCCCTACGGATTCTCCCTGCGTCACATCAAAGGAAACGCCTCGAAGGGCATAGTGCTCTTTATAATTTTTCTTTCGGGTAAGCCCTAAGGATTCCTTTAGCCGGTCAGAGGGCTTATTGTATAGCTTATATATTTTGCTGATATCCATAACCTGAATTGCCTTGGGAGCTGCCTGAAGCTTTCCTGTTTCTTCAGATGGATTTTCTTTACATTCTTCAATTTTACTTTGAGAGGCTGCTTTCTTTTCCCTTGTTTTACTTTGGGATCTGGTTTTATTTTCTGCTTTCATGTGTTCACCTGTTTTCTATATTAAGGGTGTTATAAGGCTGTTGTGGCAGCCGTATTGTTGTATAGCTTGCTATAGTTTTGTTACTAATAATTTTGCTGTTTACAATACATCTGCAAAATGAGGCTTTAGTCGCTTAAATACAAAAGTCCCCAAAGCAAACAGCGCTATAGTCAATATCCAAAAGTAAGCCATCTGTCCCGGCTGCTGCCAGAACCATGTTTCATCAAACAATGCCTGTCTGTAGCCGGTTACAATATAAAACACCGGGTTTAATCGGAATATCCATTCAAATCCGGTTCCTTCCGCCCGGGTAAAAGACCACATAATAGGAGTCGCCCACATACCAATCTGCAAGGCTATGTTCACAATCTGAGTCAAGTCCCTGAAAAAAATAACCACCGAGCAAAAGGTATAGCTTAATGCCAGCACCAGAATAAACAGGCAGAAGCTGTAATATAGAAGCTGCAGGGTATAGGGGGAAAAACGATAGCCATACAGGAAATAAATTATCAGCAGCACTCCGATAAAGAAAACGTGTATAAAGCTTGCCGCTATAATTTTAATCAATGGAAGTATGCTGATTTTGAATACCACTTTTTTTACCAGATAATTGTATTCCAGCAAAGCATTGGTGGCATTATTGATTGCCTCGGAAAAAAAGAACCATGGCACCAGACCGCTTGTCAGATATACTACAAAGGGCACTTCCACACCTGATTTGAAGATTTCCCCTTTGGCAGAAAAGCCTTTTTCAAACACCAGCCAATATACCAGAATGGTTATAACCGGCTGGACAAATGCCCATATAATACCTAAATAGGAGCCTGCATATCTGGTTTTAAAATCGTTTTTGGACAGCTTCCATATAAGCTGTCTGTTCTGCCATAGTTCTGCTGGCAGAGAAAACATTTTCTTTAGAAATAAGGTCATGGTGGTTGGTTCTCCTCTGATTGGTATGAATAGTATCGTGCATAATTAGTAGTTATTGTACCATATTTCTCCATAAATATCAATTTATGGAGAAATGAATGAGTTTGTGTTAACTTATAGTCGTTAATTTGTTCTTTAAAATTACAAGGGGTTTGGAGGGAGGACGTAGGAGCCGGCATTGTAGATAGAAGTCTTCCGGACACGCTCTCGCTCTGCAAAGACGCAGCAGTACTAATGCACCAAAATACGGTGCATAAGTGCTGGCGACTTTGCCAAGGTCCGGAATACTTCTATCTACAATGCCGGCTCCTACTGGGTACTATCAGAAGCTTTTCGTTTTTTCATGATTTCATAAATCATAAATATTCCTTCTTCGATTTGGTATTTTACGTGTTTTACCGTATGGTAGCCCCGGTTCTCATAAAATATGCAGGCTGGTAATGAGGCGTCCAGTTCACAGGAATCATATTTTGAAAAGATTTCTTTTTCCAGATTTTGCATAATGTAGCTTCCAAGGCCTTGTCCTTGAAATTCTGGCAGCACATAGACTCTTGTTATGTGGTTTTCTGTATGGCTTCCTGTGCCTATAATTGTTCCGTCCTTTATTAGCACATAAATTCTTCCTTCTGCTATGTCGGATTTGATATTTTCTATGCTGTGCAGTCTTCCAAAGAAATCTACTACTTCTTTTGTATAATATTGGGGATAGATTGTTACTTTGGTGGTTTGGACTATGTAGCATACTCGGTCTGCTTCTTCGGGCGTGGCTTTTCTATATTGTAAGCTCATTTTTCTTTTGCCTCCTGTGATATGATTTCGGATAGAATATGATGGGGTTATTGGTATGATATAAGGTATTGTTTTGGATGTCAAATTTTTTCTGGCTGCTAAAAAATTAAATCCCATTCTGCAAAACCTCTTGCGGCTCTTCCTTATTTATGTTAAACTCATCACAACCTTAAATTGATGAAATAACTGTCACTTATTTCTCTCAATCTATTTTCAGGCCGTATCGGTCACTAATTCAGCTTTTTATCATTTAAAACGGAGAAATTCTTATGCTTATACCTTAGTGGCAAATTCTTTACATTTCAAACTATTATTTCTAAGAAAGTTTAACATCTGAGCAGATAACAGGATAACTCAAAACTGTCAGCATCTATTTTCAATAACGCACATTTTTATCTTGCAAATTTCCCATATATTTCATATACTATGGTTAAGAAGATTTATTGGTTATCCCTTTTCTGCTCTGACAAATCCATATATTTCAGACAGAAAAGGAGCATTGCAACAAATGAACAGTCAGACCTATGCCGAGAGGACAAGACTTTTAAATCCCATTGATGATGATTTTTTAAAGAAAATGGCAGAGGATACCCTGTTTTGTCAGGAAGTCATCCGGACGATTTTAGAAGATGAAGACTTAGTGGTACTGGAAAGCAGTTCCCAGCATACCATTAAGAACCTACAGGGCCGCTCCGTTATTTTGGATATCCTATGCAGAGCTGGCAGTGGCAAAGTCATCAATGTAGAAGTCCAAAAGGAAAATGACGTTGACCATCAACGCAGAGTCCGTTACCATGCTTCCTGCATCACAGCCAATATTACCGATACTGGTTCTAAATTTAAGGACATACTGGATTTATGTATTATTTACATATCGAAGTCGGACTTTTTTAAAGAAGGGAAAACCGTCTACCATATAGACAGGATTATTCGGGAGACCGGCACTGTCGTAGAAAACGGCTTGCAGGAAATCTATGTGAACGCCTCCAACAAAGATGATTCAAATACCTCAAAGCTTATGACTATTTTTACAGAAAGCGATGCCTATGATGATGTTTTGTTTCCTGTTACATCAAAAAGGAAACGTTATTTTAAGGAAGATAAGAAAGGAGTGACAGAAATGTGTGCGATTATGGATGAAATCAGAGAAGAGGGAAGACTTGAAGGAAAAGAAGAAGGAAGATGGGAAAATAAATTAGAAGTGGCGGAAAACCTGCTGGAAATGGGACTCAGCATTGCTAAAGTTATTCAGGCAACCAAACTTCCACTCAAAACCGTACAGGAACTGACCGAGAAGCTGTAACCACGTAACAGTTCAGCCCACAGGCACAGAGGAAGAACCACACAGAGCACGTTTTCTAAAGGAGCCCTTATAAAATCGCCAGCGCTTAGCGAGGTATTTTCGAGCTTAGCACTGTTGCGTTTTTATAGAG
>JAMPFB010000023.1 GCA_023664735.1 Robinsoniella sp.
GGCAATTTTAGTCATATCGCGCCATGGAGGGCGCTATATGACGACCCGTCCGGTACCAGCAACCTTCCAAGGCTGTTTAGGAAAATCGCCATCAAAAACAGAGAAGTCAATCCACTCTCATCCCTCTGTTGCGTCCGCTTAGCCAATACCTTTTACCCACCACCTCCAAATTTTGTTTGTAAAATACATAATTGTGCATTATAATATACAAAAGGAAAAAATAAGTGTGGAGGGAATTTATGAAATCTAAATTAAAAAAAGCAGGAATGCTATCCATTTTGGTTACAATTACATTATATATAATCAACCGGGTCTGCTTTTCCTTGACTACTGTAAAGGAAATATTAAAAGGAAAAGAAAATAAATATTATGAATGGAGATTTGGCAAAATTAAATATACAGTAGCTGGAGCAGGAACGCCTATTTTACTCATACATGATTTAACTCCCGGAAGCAGTGGATATGAATTTCATAAAATATCCAAAGAATTAACATCAACTAACCAAGTATTTACCATCGACCTTCTAGGCTACGGCTTATCGGATAAAGTCAACATTACTTATACCAATTTTCTGTATGTACAGTTAATCAGTGATTTTATCAAAAATATAATCGGAAAGAAAACAGACATCCTTACTTCCGGTGATTCTTCTACAATTGCCATAATGACATGCCATAATAATCCTGATTTAGTAAATAAAATGATTTTTATAAACCCACAGGACATTACAAAGCTGAATCAAATTCCTTCCAATGGAACAAAAATATTAAAGCTTTTAATCGAATGTCCCATTCTTGGAACCTTTGTATATAACCTGTTGACAAGTAAAACTTTTCTTACAAAAATATTTATCAACGATTATTTTTATAATAAAGACTTAGTAAAAATCGGAGATATAGAAGCATATACGGAAGCTGCTCATACAAAGGACTTCCACTCCAAATATGCTATATCCAGCTATATCGGAAGATACACAAATATCAATATTCTTCATGCGCTGAAGGAAATTGATTACAGCATGTTTATTATTGAAGGAAAAGAAGAAAATGGAGCAGAAGAAATTGCAGAAAACTACTTAAATTATAACAATGCAATTGAAGTAAGCTATGTAGAAGAAACAAAACATCTTCCACATTTAGAAAAACCGGAAGAAGTCATTAAATACATTAAAATGTATATGGAATAATATTTATTATAAAAAATGAGGTTGTCATTTTATTTGATTGAAAAAATCAATCATAAAATAACAGCCTCATTTTTATATTGGTTCCTTGGCTGGAAGACCTGCTCTTCTTGGATATATTTTCGGAGTTGGGTTTATTTTCTTAATTACAAATAAATTCCGATACAGCTTTTCATCAGAAAAAGTAAATTCTACCTGTTTTTCTACTTCCCCTCCAAGAATTTTAATTGCTTTTTTTGCTGCTATGCTTTCTTCCTTAATCTTTTCTGATTTATAGGATATAAACCTTCCTCCTACTTTCACATATGGAAGGCATAATTCTGACAAAGTAGACAAGTTAGCAACGGCTCTTGATACACATAAATCATATTTTTCCCGAAGCTTTTCAGGCTTTGCAAAATCCTCTGCCCTTCCATGAAGAATCTCTAAGTTAGTAAGTGCTAACCTTTCCTTTACTTCATTTAAAAATTTTACCCTTTTATTTAAAGAATCCAGTAAAGTTACTTCTAAATGAGGAAAAGCAATTTTTAAAGGAATACCGGGAAATCCTGCACCAGTTCCAATATCAATTACTTTTATTTCTTTTGACAAATCATATGCTTTCACTAAAGATAAACTGTCTAAAAAATGCTTTTTTATAACCTGATCAAAATCAGTAATAGCAGTTAAATTCATAAATGAATTCCACTCTGTCAAAAGCTCATAATAAGCTATAAATTGTTCCATTTGCTTATCCGATAAAAAAATACCCAATTCTTCCAGATTTGATTGAAATTCACTTATATTATAATTTATATTATTATTTATATAGTTAATATTATTATTACTCATATTGCCATTTACATTACTATCTTTATTATTATCCATATTCCCACTCAATCATAAAATCTATTTTATCTTTTTATAAAACTGTTCCAAATAAATAAGAAGAACAGAAATATCAGCCGGAGAAACACCTGAAATACGGGATGCCTGTCCTACAGATAAAGGCTTATATTTTTTCAGCTTCTGCCTTGCTTCAATTCTAAGACTTGGAACATCCTCATAATCAATATTTTCCGGTATTTTTTTATTTTCAATTTTTTTAAACTGCTCTACCTGTTTTTGCTGCCTTTTAATATATCCATCATATTTAATGTTTATATTTACCTGTTCAATCACATCATCTGAAAGAGGTTTTCTTTCGGGGTCTATATCTGCTAATATTTCATAGGATAATTCAGGACGGCACATGATTTCAGCTAAAGTAGTGCCTGTTTTCAACAAAGCGCTGTTATGGCTTTCCAAAAATTCCTGAGTTGCTTTATTAGCTCCTATTTTTGTATTTTGAAGTCTGTTTACCTCTTCTTCAATCAGCTTTTCCTTTTCTAAAACATATTCATACTGCTCTTTTGTAATAAGACCTACCTGATAACCAATTTTCCGAAGCCGCAAATCTGCATTGTCCTGTCTCAAAAGCAGCCTGTATTCCGCTCTGGAGGTCATCATACGATATGGTTCAAAATTTTCCTTTGTTACAAGGTCATCAATCAATACTCCTATATATCCTTCTGAACGGTCAATCGTAATCTGTTCTTTTCCCTGAACAAACAAAGCTGCATTGATTCCTGCAATCAATCCCTGAGCTGCCGCTTCCTCATATCCACTGCTTCCATTAAACTGCCCCCCTGCAAAAAGCCCTTCCACTTCTTTAAAGGCTAAAGTGGCATAAAGCTGATTTGGATTGATACAATCATATTCAATGGCATAAGCATTTCTCACAATTTTACAATGCTCCAGTCCCGGCACAGTCCGATACATGGCAAGCTGCACATCTTCAGGAAGGGAAGAAGACATTCCTCCAACATACATTTCATTTGTATGTAATCCTTCCGGTTCAATAAAAACCTGATGTCTGTCCTTTTCCGTAAATTTTACTACCTTATCTTCAATGGAAGGGCAGTATCTAGGACCAGTACCTTCAATAACACCAGCATAAATAGGAGAACGGTCCAGATTTCCCCGAATGATTTCATGAGTCTTTTCATTTGTATAAGTCAGCCAGCAGGAAATTTGTTCTTTTTGCACATCCTCTTTCTTAGTGGAAAAAGAAAAAGGAATCACTTCTTTATCTCCAAGCTGCTCTTCCATTTTAGAAAAATCAATGGAACGCTTATCCATTCTGGCAGGAGTCCCTGTCTTAAAACGGCGCATTTCAATTCCCATTGCTAACAAGGAATCTGTCAAATAGTTAGCAGCCTGTAACCCATTTGGTCCCGTATAGGTAATTGCCTCGCCACACAAACATCTTGCCTTTAAATATGTTCCTGTACATAGAACAACAGCCTTTGCCTCATAAACAGAGCCTGTATAAGTCCTTACACCTATTATTTTCTTTTTTACATTTTGATTAGCAGTTGTTAACTCTTCCCATAATAATTCACATACCTCTGCCTGCTTTATTGTAAGATGCTCCTGATTTTCCAGTACCTTTCTCATTTCCCTTGTATAATCCGCTTTATCCGCCTGAGCCCGAAGGGAATGGACAGCAGGACCCTTTGAAACATTCAACATCTTTGACTGAATAAAAGTCTTATCAATATTTTTGCCCATTTCACCGCCAAGAGCATCTACTTCCCTTACCAAATGTCCCTTACTGGAGCCTCCTACATTTGGATTGCAGGGCATAAGAGCAATGCTGTCCACGCTTACTGTAAAAATAACAGTTTCCAACCCCATTCTTGCACAGGCTAAAGCAGCTTCACAGCCTGCATGACCTGCTCCTACTATACATACATCTACTTTTTCCACAAAAGTATTTTTATTTTCTGACATATCTACACATCTCTCTTAATACAAATAACTACATATTTTATTTTTCAAATTTCATAGTTCCACACTTATATGGATGGTCTAAGTATAACACTTCTTTTTCTTCACTTCTATCAAATAATATTTTATAAACTATAATCAAATCTGCACCACCGGATAAAATCATAATAAGACCAAAATAAAGAAAAACGGATTGTCCAATAAATAAGGAAATAATACAGGGAAGTATCCCTAAAATAACTGTCGGCATAATACTTCCTATAATATACTGATGTTTTCTTAAAGGTGATTTACAAGTACAATAAGGAGTAAAATATTGAGCTATAAATCCAAATTCAATTGATTTAAAATGAGCTTCTGCAAAAATTCCCCAAAAAAGCCCATGTATCAATTCATGAATTACAATAGAAGCAAAAAAACAGGCTGCAAATATAAATATCATAAAATAATCATCAAAATAGTAAAATTCATAACCCATTATGCAGTATAAAATAAAAAACAAAACAATAAGAGGAGCTGCCATAACAAACGCCATAACATTCGCATAAACAACACCTATGGTTAAATCTTTTTCTTCATATCCTTGTTTTAACATTTCTTCTTTTATTTTTTCATATTCTTTTTTTCGTTTTTCTTCTGCTTCTGTTAATTTTCTGTTATCTTCTGCATTATTCATTTTTAACTCTCCTATTTACCCATACAAAACTTTGAAAAAATCTCATTTACCAAATCATCTGAAACCTCTTCTCCAATAATACTACCTAAAGAAGCATAAGCGCTCATCAAATCAATGGAATAAAAATCCTCCGGCATATGGTCTTCTAAGCTTTTCTTTACCAAAAGAAGGGAATTTTTTGCATCCATAATTGCTTCTTTATGGCGCATATTCGTAATAAATACTTCATCATTAAAAGAAATATCTCCTTTTAAAAACATTTCCTTTACTGCATTTTCAAATAAATCAATTCCTGTATAGTCCTTTGTGGAAGTCTTTATAATCTTTATTTGATTAGTCTTTGCTAACTCATCCTTTTCTTCATTTTCATAACATATACTTTTCTTTATTTTATCTAATAATATCTCTTCTGTTACAACTGCATCTAAATCCGTCTTATTTAGTAAAATAATAGCATTTTTTTCCTTTATTAAAGAAATAATCTGTTCATCGGATTCATCTAATGGAACAGAGGAATCTACCACATACAAAATCAAATCCGCATTAGAAGCATAGGTTACAGCTCTTTCCACGCCAATTTTTTCCACCACGTCATCCGTAGAACGAATGCCTGCAGTATCAATCATATTTAAAACAATTCCATGAAGAGAAATGGACTCTTCTAAAATATCTCTTGTAGTCCCGGCAATATTTGTAACAATTGCCTTTTCTTCTCCAACAAGCAGATTCAACAAAGAAGACTTTCCTGCATTGGGTTTTCCTAAAATAACTGTCTGAATGCCTTCTTTTAATATTTTTCCATTTTCTGAGGACTGCAGCAGCTTATCAATCTGTTTTAATAATTGTTCTGTCTTTTCTCCTAATTTTTCCGGATATCCTTCTAAAGAAATATGCTCCGGATCATCTAAGGCAGATTCTATAAAAGCAATCTCATAAATAATCTTTTCCCGTATATCTTTTATTTCATTGGAAACGGAACCTTTCAATTGATTTACAGAACTTTTTAAAGCAAATTCACTTTTTGAATGGATAATATCCATCACTGCTTCCGCCCTTGCCAAATCAATTCTTCCATTTAAAAAGGCTCTTTTCGTAAACTCTCCTGTTTCCGCCGTCCTTGCCCCATACTTAATCACAGTTTCCAATATCTTATTCATGACCAAAACACCGCCATGACAATTGATTTCCACCGTATCCTCTGCCGTAAAGCTATTTGGAGCCTTCATAACAGAAACCATCACTTCATCAATCAACTCATCCCCATCATAAATAAAGCCATAATGTATCGTATGGCTTTTAACATCTGACAATTTTTTCTTTCCATTTTTAGAACGATATATTTTATTTACAATAAAAATTGCATCCTCTCCACTAACACGCACAATCCCAATCCCCGAATTTGTCATACCAGTAGCAATTGCAGCAATAGTATCTGTTTTCATAAACTATTCCTAATCCATCTCCATAAATTCTACTTTTTAAAATAATATTGTAAATCTACCATAAATTTTATTTTTTAAAATAACATTGTAAATCTACCATAAATTTTATTTTTTAAAATAACATTGTAAATTTACCATAAATTTTATTTTTTTAAATAACATTGTAAATTTACCATAAATTTTACTTTAAATAACATTGTAAGTCTACCATAAATTCTCTCATTCGTGAAGAGCAAACGAAATCCCCACTTTTTGCATTAAAAAAACAAAATTCTGCCAATAAACAGCAAAAGAGGAAGGTGGTTGGATTCTCTGCATTGTTTTTGATGAAGCTTTTACTTAACAGCCTGCCAAAACACAGGGTAAAATTGCCATGGACGGCAATTTTAGTCATATCGCGCCACGGAGGGCGCTATATGACGACCCGTCCGCCGCCAACAACCTCCCAACAGGCTGTTTAGTAAAAGCTTCATCAAAAACACAGCAGAGAATCCAACCACCTTCCTCTTTTGCGTCCTATTAACCAATAACCTTATCTCTTCAACGCAACAACAACCCTCCTAAAAGGCTCTTCCCCCTCACTATGTGTCACAACATACCTATCATTCTGTAACGCAGAATGTATAATACGTCTTTCATAAGGATTCATAGGCTCTAAAGAAACCGGCCTTTTTGTTCTCTTTACCTTAAAAGCAATGTTCTTTGCCAGATTTTCCAATGTTTCTTTTCTACGCTGGCGATAATTTTCTGTATCGACTTTTACACGAATGTAATCTTCTGTATCTTTATTTACTACTAAAGATGTTAAATACTGCAGGGAATCCAGAGTTTGTCCTCTTTTACCGATTAAAACACCCATTTCATCTCCTGCAAGGTCTATATTCATATTGTTGCTCAAATCATCATATTTTACATCAATAGCAACTGTTAGCTTCATGGCAGCAAATAAATCATTTAAAAATTCCTTTGCTTTTTCATCAACAGTTACCTCTTCTTTTCTAATTCTTGCTTTGATTACAGCAGCCTTGGAACCAATTCCTAAAAATCCGGAAGATCCTTCTTCAATCACTTCATATTCCAGCTTATCGCTTGTTACGGATAGCTTCTGACATGCTTCTGTAATAGCATCATTTACTGTTTTTGCAGAAAATTCCATAAAATCCATTTGATTTCCTCCTTTTTGCTCTATCTTACATAAATTTAATTTTTCTCATTAAACATTTTTACTTTATTTGCTTTTGAAGCAATGCTTCCTGATGGCTGTCCATCTTTCTTTTTCTTATCCGCCTTACTTATTTCTTCCGTCTTTTCTATCACAGGCGCAGCATATTCCTTTTCATCAAAAGCTATGTTTTTTGTTGATTTATGCGCCTTACTTGTTAAAGTAGAAGAAGCAACTGCATTCTTATTATAGGACTTTGCTTTTTCTTCTGCTTTTTCCATGTTTTTCTTTACCATTTCATCAATATCCATTTTATCAATGTGCTTATTGATTACAACCTGCTGGATGCTTCGGATTACAGAACCTGATATCCAGTAAAGACCCATACCTGCAGGAAGGGAAAAACACATAATAGCAGAAAAAATAGGCATTGTATAATTCATTGTCTTCATGGAAGCCATCATAGGATCTGGCTCTCCGCCTTTATCCGTTTCCGGCTGCGGCATTAATTTTGTATTAACCCACTGTGTCAAAGCAGCTAACACCGGAATCATGATTGCGCCTACTATTAGCATAGTATTTCCTGATGCATTCTTAATTGTAAAGCTAGGGGAATTTGCAATATTAAGCCCTAAAAAATTATTATATTCACTTAAAGTATTGTAAGCAGTCGTAATTTCTATAGATAAGCTACTAAATTTTTCTTTTAATGACATCCATTCTGCAGAAGAAGCTTTATTTAAAACATCAATAAAGGTATTCATCATATATTCGCTTCCGGCAATAAACTGGTCGCTTTTAAATTGCTTGGAAAAATAATTTGCATTTGTAAAGGTCTGCAAAAATTCTGCACTTCCACTCATATTGGAAAGCTTGGTTACCAAATCTGTAAAAACATCTTTAATATGAGGGACATATGCAGGCATATTATAAATAATACGATAAAGACACCACATAATTGGAAGCTGGATAAATAAATTCAGGCAGCTTCCCGTCTGGGAAACTCCATACTTATCATAAACAGCTCTAGTTTCCTCATTCATTTTCATTACAGAATCATTATCTCTTTTTCCCTGATATTTCTTTGCAATTGCCTGAAGCTCAGGATTCATTTTTGATGAAAGCTTTGAAAATTTCTGCTGCTTAATAGTAAGAGGCAGCAAACACAAATAAATAATCAATGTAAAAAGAATAATAGATAAACCTATGCTTGGTATTCCTATTTTGTCAAGAATGGTAAATATTCCATTCATCAACAAACCTAATATATAATAAATAGGAGAAAGAATACCGCCGTTTTTTGTTAATATCATTTCTGTCAATTTCATTTCCTCCGGTTTTAAGGTACAGGATCATACCCGCCTTTTGAAAAAGGATTACATCTTAATATTCTCCATGCGGTTAATAAGCTTCCTTTCAAAGCCCCATATTTTTCAATTGCCTCCAATCCATATTGGGAGCAGGTAGGAATATACGGGCACTTGGTGCTTTTTAATGGAGAAATATATTTTCTATAAAATTTAATTAAACCAATCAATATTTTCTTCATATCAATGATCAAATCTTCCTTCACTGGCTTATGATGCCATGAAGTCTTGAAAGATGTAATAATGCGCTTTCCGCTTCCTTATATGAAAAAGAAGCAGCGCTGTTTCTGGCAATGACTACTATATTTAAACCACTATTAAATATATTTTCCTGTAGTCTGTAACTTTCGTGGATAAGCCTTTTTACTCTGTGCCTTACTACGCTGTTACCCACTTTTTTACTAACAGATATTCCAAGATAGTTTTTTTCACCGGTATTTTCCATCACATACATTACTAGATATTTGTTGGCATAGGATCTGCCTTTCCTATAAACTAACTTGAAATCCTGATTTTTCCTTAAGGATTCGGTAAATTCCATAACTGAAATCCTCTACAAGAGAAAAATAAGCCACATGACTGCGGCTTATGCTGATAATCTCTTTCTTCCTTTTGCACGTCTTGCTGCTAATACTTTTCTTCCGCCCGGAGTACTCATTCTTGCCCTGAATCCGTGAACCTTAGATCTTTGTCTCTTTTTTGGTTGATATGTCATTTTCATAGATGGATACACCTCCTTTGCTTATGTGGGAAAATATCGTTACAATTATATAAGATTGAATGTTCCAAGTCAAGTAAAATAAAGGGATTTTTCCATAAAATGAAAATAAACTGAAAGGAAATAAAAAATAAAAAAAATTTTAAAAAAACTTTTTTCTATATATTGTTGTTTTCAATTAAGACAATATACAATATATAGATATTCAAATTTTATCCATATTTTTATTCACTTTACATAATTCTATCCACAAATTGTGCATATCTTGTGGATAAACTTATTCAAAACTGTTTAAATAGTGATTATTGATGAAAAAAATTCCCATTTTCCGCATGTGTATGATGTGAATTTTTTTTTGAAGTTATGCACATTTTTTTCTTATAATAAGAATTTCTATGTAAACTATTTCACATTTTTTTATTTCCTTTGTGGAAAATAGAAGCATTTGAATTTTTATTTTTTTTAGTTTATTATAGAGTAGGTACATTTTTTATAATAGGAGAAAAAATATGGAAGAAATAAGAGAACGATGGGAAGAAATTAAAGAAACAATCAAGATGGAATATGATTTATCCGATATTTCCTATTCCACTTGGGTAAAGCCCCTTAATTTTTATAATGTAGAAAATGATGTTGTCATTATACTAATTCCTTCTGATCAGGCTCATGCCCTAAATTATATTTCAAATAAATATAAAAGTTATTTTCAAGTTTCCATTTCCGAAATGTTCGACCATGAATACAGTGTTTCTTTCATATTGGAAAAGGATGTGAATAAGTCGGGTGAAAAGGATGAAGAATTAAAGAAGATTTATAACATCAATTCAGAAACGGCAAATTTAAATCCAAAATATAAATTTGATACCTTTGTGGTTGGAAGCAATAATAAGTTTGCCCATTCTGCTTCCTTAGCCGTAGCAGAATCTCCCGGCGAAGCATACAATCCGCTTTATTTATATGGAGGGGCAGGACTTGGCAAAACCCACCTTATGCACTCAATAGGACATTTCATATTGGAACAAAATCCTTCCATGAAGGTTTTATATGTAAACAGTGAAGAGTTTACCAATGAGGTAATCAACTCCATCAGAAGCGGTAATGCTGCAGAAATGACTAATCTTCGTGAAAAGTACCGTACTGTAGATGTATTATTGCTGGACGATGTTCAATTTATAATAGGAAAAGAAAGCACACAGGAAGAGTTTTTCCATACCTTTAATGCCCTTCATACAGCAGGAAAGCAGATTATTTTATCATCAGACAAGCCTCCTAAGGAAATGGCTACTTTAGAAGAAAGATTCCGTTCCCGTTTTGAATGGGGTCTGATTGCAGATATTAAGGCTCCTGATTACGAAACAAGAATGGCTATTTTAAAGAAAAATGCAGAAACCTATTATGGCGAAGTGGATGAGGAAATCTTAAAATATATTGCAACGAATGTAAAATCCAATATTCGTGAGCTGGAAGGCGCCTTTAAAAAGGTAATTGCTTCTTATAAACTAAATACAGGAGCAGAGCTGAATCTGGAATTAGCAGAAGATGCCTTAAAGGATATTATTTACCCCAATGCTCCAAAAGAGATAACTCCAAAGCTTATTATCAATGTGGTATGTGAACATTATAATGTTTCTCCTGATGACATTATTTCCAAAAAGAGAAATTCAGAATTTGTACAGCCAAGGCAGGTCATTATGTATCTGTGCAGAAATTTAATAGGCACTTCCCTTCAGGCAATTGGCAAGGAGCTTGGCAAAAAAGACCATACAACCGTAATCCATGGAGTAAATAAAATAAAAGAAGAGCTGGAAAACGGAAATGAAGAATTGCGCAATAAAATAGAAATCATAAAAAAGAAAATAAACCCTGCGTAATTTTTTATTCACATTCCAATGTTATTTTACTGTGAGAAAGCTGTGAATAATTTTTATCCATTATTTTCTTTCATTAGCTTTCATAAATTTCAATGTGGACAAATAAGAACTTATCCATAATAAGAAATATGATTTTTCACAAGTTTTTCATTCCATTTTTATCCGAAAAATAGTATAATGGAAGAGGTTATGAACATTTCCACAGCTATTATTAAGATTACTTCTAAAATAAATATTATTTATTGTTTTATCTGACATAAAAATTTTTCATTTTTTCTTGGAAGGGAGTTATTCACAATGAAGCTAATTTGTAAAAAAGCAAATCTATTAAATGGCGTGCAGATTGTTTCCAAAGCAGTTCCTTCAAAAACAACCATGCAGATACTGGAATGTATCTTAATAGATGCTTCAAGAGGTGTCATTACTTTAACTGCAAATGATATGGAGCTTGGCATTGAAACAACAATAGAAGGGGAAATTCTTGAAAAAGGCATTATAGCAATTGATGCGAAAATATTCCTCGAAATCATGAGAAAGCTTCCTGATAATGATGTAACAATCGTAACAGATGAAAATTATCAGATTATTATAACCTGTGAAAAGTCCAAATTTAATATAAGCGGCAGGTCAGGCGAAGACTTTTCTTATCTTCCAAGCATTGAAAGAAATGAATCAGTTGTCATTTCTCAATTTACCTTAAAGGAAGTAATCAGGCAGACTATTTTTTCTATTTCTGATAATGATAATAATAAACTGATGACAGGTGAATTATTTGAAATAAAGGAAAATGAATTAAAGGTAGTTTCTTTAGATGGACATCGTATTTCCATAAGAAAGATTGAATTGAAGAATAGCTACGATAACATCAAGGTAGTAGTACCGGGAAAGACATTAAATGAAATAAGCAAAATCCTAACCGGGGAAGCTGATAAGGATGTGAATATTTACTTTACAGATAAGCACATTGTATTTGAATTTGACAATACTATCGTGCTGTCAAGATTGATAGAAGGAGAATATTTTAAAATAGACCAGATGCTATCTTCTGATTATGAAACAAAAATGAAGATAAGCAAAAGGGAATTTTTAAATTGTATAGACAGGGCAACCCTTTTAGTAAAAGAAGGAGATAAAAAGCCCATTATCATCAATATTACTGATGAAGAACTGGAGCTGAAAATTAACTCTTCCATCGGAAGCATGAATGAGGATATTTCCATAGAAAAGCAGGGAAAAGATTTGATGATTGGATTTAATCCAAAATTCCTGATAGATGCTTTAAGGGTAATTGATGAAGAAGAAATAGAAATTTATCTGGTAAACCCAAAGGCTCCCTGTTTTATAAAGGATGCGAAGGAAAGTTACATTTATTTGATTTTACCTGTAAACTTTACGGTGGCATAGTATGGAAACGATAAAATTAAGAGATGAATTTATTAAATTAGGACAGGCATTAAAGGCAGCAGGGCTGGTGGAATCCGGAGTGGATGCAAAATTCGTCATTCAGGATGGTCTTGTAAAGGTAAATGGAAAAGTGGAAACACAAAGAGGAAAGAAGCTTTATGCCGGTGATGAGGTTTTCTTTGATGGGAAGACCATTCGTATTACGGAATAAAATAAAGAATTGGTGAAATCGTGATAATTAAGTCTATTGAACTTGAAAATTTTAGAAATTATGAAACCCTTTCCCTTATTTTTGAAAAAGGCACTAATATTTTATATGGTGACAATGCTCAGGGAAAGACTAATGTATTAGAAGCAATTTATGTTTCTTCCACTACCAAGTCCCATAAAGGCAGCAAGGATAAGGAAATTATCAATTTTGAAAAGGAAGAAGCGCATATTCGCACTTATTTGGAAAAAGAAGGCATGGAATATAAGGTAGACATGCACTTAAGGAAAAGTAAGTCTAAGGGAATTGCCATAAACGGGCAGAAAATAAAAAAGGCGGCAGAGCTTTTAGGATTGTTGAATGTGGTATTTTTTTCCCCGGAGGATTTGAATATTATTAAAAATGGTCCCTCTGAGAGAAGAAGGTTTATGGATATGGAGCTTTGCCAGCTAGATAAGTTCTATCTTTACAATCTAAATCAATACAATAAAATCATTAACCAGAGAAATAAATTACTAAAGGATTTTTATAACAATCCGGATTTAAGAGATACCATTCATATATGGGACAGTCAGCTTGTTTCCTATGGAAAAAAGATTATTGAACGAAGGGAAGCTTTTGTAAAACAGTTAAATGAAATCATTTATGAAATACATAAGAATCTTTCCGGCGGGAAGGAAGAGCTTTTCATACAATATGAACCGGATGTAACGGTAAATAATTTTGAACAGAAGCTGGCAGCCAATCAGGAAAGGGATATTCGTTTTAAATTGACTTCCGTAGGACCTCATAGAGATGATTTTTCTTTTCTTGTGAAAAGAAAATCTCCTTCTTTGGAAGAAGGAAAAGGACTGGATATCAGAAAATATGGTTCTCAGGGACAACAGAGGACGGCTGCCCTTTCTTTAAAGCTTTCTGAAATCGAACTGGTTAAGAAAATCACAAATGATATTCCTGTTTTACTTTTAGATGATGTATTGTCAGAGCTTGACAGCAACAGGCAAAATTATCTGCTTAACAGCATTGGCAATATTCAAACGATCATTACATGTACGGGACTTGATGAATTTATCAATAACCGATTTGAAATTGATAAAATATTTAAAGTAACAGATGGAATCATTCAGTCTGAAAATTAAAAATGATAGTGACAGGTAAAGAAATATTAGGAGGTTTTAGAATGAGCACTGAATACGGAGCAGACCAGATTCAGATTTTGGAAGGACTTGAAGCGGTAAGAAAAAGACCGGGTATGTATATAGGAAGCACATCAATAAGAGGGTTGCATCACTTAGTATATGAAATTGTAGACAATTCAGTAGATGAAGCCTTGGCAGGCTTTTGTGATACTATTGATGTTTCTATCAATCAGGGTAATTCCATTACTGTAGTGGACAACGGCAGAGGAATCCCTATTGGAATCAATCATAAAGCAGGCATTCCGGCAGTAGAGGTAGTATTTACTGTTTTACATGCCGGAGGAAAATTTGGCGGCGGAGGCTATAAGGTTTCCGGCGGACTTCATGGCGTAGGCGCTTCCGTTGTAAATGCTCTTTCTAACTGGCTTGAAGTAGAAATTTTTCAGGATGGCAAGGTTTACAGACAGAGATATGAAAGAGGCCATGTTATTTATCCATTAAAAGTAGTTGGAGAATGCGAGCCGGAAAAAACAGGTACAAAGGTAACCTTTTTACCAGATGATACGATTTTTGAAGAAACAGTATTTGAATTTGACACGTTAAAGCAAAGGCTTCGTGAAATGGCATTTTTAACGAAAAACCTTCGTATTCGTTTAAAGGATGAAAGATTGGAGGAGCCGCTTGTAAAAGAATTTCACTATGAAGGCGGCATCAGGGAATTTGTTACTTATCTGAATAAAAGCAAGACGGCGCTTTATAGTGATGTGATGTATTTTGAAGGCAGCAGGGATAATGTATATGTGGAAGTTGCCATGCAGCATAACGATTCCTATACAGAAAGCTCCTACAGCTTTGTAAATAATATCAATACTCCGGAAGGAGGCACTCATCTTGCAGGATTTCGTAATGCTATTACAAAGACCTTTAATGATTATGCAAGAACTAATAAATTATTAAAGGACAGTGAAACAAATCTTACCGGTGAGGACATTAGAGAAGGGTTAACTGCTATTGTAAGCATCAAAATAGAGGATCCCCAGTTTGAAGGACAGACAAAACAGAAGCTTGGCAATTCAGAGGCAAGAGGCGCAGTGGACAGCGTAGTAAGCGAACAGCTTACTTATTTCTTGGAGCAGAATCCTACAGTTGCGAAGATTATTTGTGAGAAATCCATTCTGGCACAAAGGGCAAGAGAAGCTGCAAGAAAAGCAAGGGATTTAACAAGAAGAAAAACCGCATTGGAAGGAATGAGCCTTCCCGGAAAGCTTGCAGACTGTTCCGATAAAGACCCGAAAAACTGTGAAATTTATATTGTAGAGGGAGATAGTGCGGGAGGTTCTGCAAAAACTGCAAGAAGTCGTGCAACTCAGGCAATTTTACCTCTTCGGGGAAAGATTTTAAATGTGGAAAAAGCAAGGCTTGATAAAATATATGCCAATGCAGAAATAAAAGCAATGATTACTGCATTTGGAACAGGCATACATGAAGATTTTGATATATCAAAGCTCCGCTATCACAAAATCATCATTATGACTGATGCGGATGTGGATGGCGCACATATCAGTACGCTGTTGCTAACATTTCTTTATCGCTTTATGCCGAATTTGATTAAGGAAGGTTATGTTTATCTGGCACAGCCTCCTCTTTATAAGCTGGAGAAAAATAAAAAGGTTTGGTATGCCTACAGTGATGAAGAGCTTGATAATATATTAAAGGAAGTAGGCAGGGATCAGAATAATAAGATTCAACGTTATAAAGGACTTGGAGAGATGGATCCGGAGCAGCTTTGGGAAACTACAATGGATCCGGAACACAGAATTTTACTTCGTGTTACTATGGATGAAGAAACAGAATCGGAAATTGACCTTACATTTACGACTCTTATGGGTGATAAGGTAGAGCCGAGACGTGAGTTTATTGAAGAAAATGCCAGATTCGTAAAAAATCTGGATGTTTAAGCAGAATGGAGAATAGATAAGAATGGAAGATAATATTTTTGATAAGGTTCACGAAGTAGACCTGAAAAAAACAATGGAAAATTCTTATATTGATTATGCCATGAGCGTAATTGCTTCTCGTGCACTTCCTGATGTAAGAGACGGTTTAAAGCCTGTACAGAGAAGGGTTTTATATTCCATGATAGAATTAAACAACGGGCCGGACAAGCCTCATAGGAAAAGCGCCCGTATCGTCGGTGATACAATGGGTAAATACCACCCTCATGGTGACAGCTCTATTTACGGCGCTTTGGTAAATATGGCACAGCCTTGGTCTACCCGTTATCCATTGGTAGACGGACATGGAAATTTTGGTTCTGTGGATGGTGATGGCGCCGCTGCCATGCGTTATACGGAAGCAAGGCTTTCCAAAATATCCATGGAGCTTTTAGCTGACATCAATAAAGATACAGTGGATTTTGTACCAAACTTTGATGAAACAGAAAAAGAGCCTGCAGTTTTACCAAGCCGTTATCCAAATCTTTTAGTAAATGGCACTACCGGTATTGCAGTAGGTATGGCTACAAATATTCCTCCCCATAATTTAAGGGAAGTCATCAATGCAGTAGTTAAAATTATTGATAATAAGGTGCAGGAAGACAGGGATACAGAAATTGATGAGCTGTTAAAAATCGTAAAAGCTCCTGATTTTCCAACCGGCGGCATTATACTTGGCACAAGAGGAAGCGAAGAGGCATATCGTACTGGAAGGGGAAAGGTACGTGTACGTGCCGTAACGGATATTGAAACTCTTCCAAATGGAAAAAGCCGTATTGTAGTTACAGAGCTTCCTTATATGGTAAATAAGGCAAACCTGATATTAAAAATTGCCGAGCTTGTAAAGGCAAAGAAAATAGACGGGATTACAGATCTTCGGGATGAATCCGACAGGGAAGGTATGAGAGTAGTCATAGAGCTTCGCCGGGATGCCAATGCCAATGTAATTATGAATCAGCTTTATAAGCATACACAAATGCAGGATACTTTTGGTATTATCATGCTTGCTCTTGTAAATAATGAACCAAAGGTAATGAACCTTTTGGATATGCTGAAAAGCTATTTAATCCATCAGGAAGACGTAGTAACAAGACGTACTAAATATGATTTAAATAAAGCAGAAGAAAGAGACCATATTTTACAGGGCTTGTTGATTGCCCTTGACCATATTGATGAAGTAATTCAGATTATAAGAAGCAGCCAGAATGCACAAATTGCCAAGGAACGTTTGATAGAACGTTTTGGTTTGTCAGATGTACAGGCTCAGGCTATTGTAGATATGCGCCTTCGTGCTCTTACCGGTTTGGAAAGAGAAAAAATAGAAAATGAGCACAAGGAATTACTTGCTAGAATTTCAGAATTAAAAGCTATTTTGGCGGATAAGAAGCTGCTTCTTGGAGTCATTAAAGAAGAAATCCTTATTATTGCTGAAAAATACGGTGATGAACGAAGAAGCAGCATCGGATTTGATGCATATGATATTTCCATGGAGGATTTGATTCCAAAGGACAATACGGTAATTGCCATGACAAGCCTTGGTTATATAAAACGTATGACTGTGGATAACTTTAAAGCACAGAACCGTGGCGGTAAAGGAATTAAGGGTATGCAGACCATTGAGGATGATTATATTGAGGATCTTCTTATGACTACAACCCATCATTATATTATGTTCTTTACTAATTATGGAAGGGTTTATAGGCTGAAAGCATATGAAATTCCGGAAGCAGGAAGAAATGCAAGAGGCATTGCTATTATAAACTTGATTCAGCTAAATCCGGGAGAAAAGATTTCTGCTATTATTCCTATTAAGGATTATGAAGAAAACAAGAATTTATTCATGGTTACAAAGAATGGAATTGTAAAGAAAACCTCTATTATGGAATATAGCCATGTACGGAAAAATGGGTTAGCTGCTATAAATTTAAGGGAAGATGATGAATTAATCGAAGTAAAAACTACCGATAATGAAACAGAAATTTTCCTTGTTACCAAGCATGGCATGTGTATTCGCTTTAAGGAGACGGATGTAAGGGCAACCGGAAGAACATCCATGGGCGTAATAGGAATGAATTTGTCCGATCAGGATGAAGTGGTTGGTATGCAGCTTGACCATCAGGGAGATTCTTTATTGATTGTTTCCAGCAATGGTATGGGAAAACGTACTTATCTGGATGAATTTACAGTGCAAAAGCGTGGCGGTAAAGGAGTTAAATGTTATAAGATAACAGAAAAAACCGGTTATGTAGTAGGCGTAAAGGCAGTCAATGATGATCATGAAATTATGATGATTACCACAGAAGGAATCATTATCCAGTTAAGGATGGAAGATATATCCACATTGGGAAGAATTACCTCCGGTGTAAAGATGATTAATCTGGATGACAATGTAACAGTTGCAAAAATTGCAAAGGTTCGTGAAAAGGTGTCCGATGGCAATCAGGAATTTGAAAATGTAGAAGATGCCCTTGAGGATATTTCGGAAGAAGAAAAAAACCCAGTAATAAATGATATAGAAGAAGAAATCACTTTACCAAAGGAAGAAGAAGAATCATAAAAAATCATTTATGAAATTGAGGTGATGGATTGTGAAGCAGATTAAATGGAATGATAGGTATAAGCTTGGAGTTGATTTTATTGACAGAGAGCATAAATTACTTTTATCAACAATGGATAAGCTTTTAAGGCTTAGTGAAAATGAAGAAAAAAGTGAATGGGTATGCAGAGAAGGAGTGAAGTATTTAAAAAACCACTCTATAGAGCATTTCGAGCACGAAGAAGATTATATGAAATCCATAAATTATAGTGAATATGAGATACATAAACGTCTGCATAACGATTTTCGCGACAAAACTCTGCCTGCGCTTGAAAAAGAAATGGAAGAATCGGAATATTCCACAGAATCTATCAGGCATTTTCTTGGCGTCTGTATTGGATGGGTAGTGGCACATACATTAACAGAGGATTTGGCAATTTTAGGAAAAAGAAAAAGCAAATGGACGGATATTCCCCATGAAAAAGAGCAGGAAATCATGGAACAGGTTGTTACTCAATCCATTCAGGACATGTTTCAATTAAATGCAAAAATGATAAGCCAACAGTATGTAGGCGAAAATTTTGGAAAAGTTATCTGCTGCCGTTTCATTTATTCCGGAGAAGAGAAAGAAAAGTGGGAAATCACTCTTGTATTTGAAGAACAGCTTTTATTAAAAATTGTTGGAAATATATTCAATACACAATATAAAAAAGTAGATGATATGGTCATCAACATAGGCAGATATATTGCAAAACAATTTATGGAGCGTATCAGAGAAAGCTTTCCATCCCTGAGCTTGTTTCAATTGGAAAAAGAAAGCCTTCTGACTCATGAGCAGCTTTTGGATTCTTTTGACAGGGTACAACCATCCTGCAGCCTGTTGTTTGATACAGGAGAGGGATACTTTGCATTTTCTGCAGCTTCGGTAGATTTTATCCGCAGTAAAATGGAATCTGACATCAATCATGAAAATGCAATAGATAGAGTAAATCAATATTTAGTAAATGAAAACGCAGAATGGAAACATCAAAAGAAAAAAATCCTCGTAGTGGATGATTCTGATTTTGTGCGCAGTAAAATAGTGAGCCTTTTCAAAAATGATTATGAAGTAACAGAAGTCAATTCCAGTATATCCGCTATTCAAAGCATTACCGTAAACAGACCGGATTTAGTTCTATTAGATTATGAAATGCCTGTCTGTGATGGAAGGCAGACCTTAGAAATGATTCGTTCTGAAAAGGTAATAGCAAATATTCCGGTTATCTTTCTTACCGGAAGAGGAGACAGGGAAAGCGTAAAAAAAGTAATGGCGCTAAAACCGGAAGGATATCTTTTAAAGACGATGCCGGAGGAACAGATTAAAAAGATTGTGGATGATTTTTTTGCAAGGCAAATAAAAAAATAGCTTCTTCTTTTTAGTATAAAGCCATTGACAATGTATATACTATTGTATATACTAAAATTGTAGGGAAGGAGATGATTTTATGCGAGCAACAATTCAAAAATGGGGAAATTCACAAGGAATAAGAATACCCAAAGCATTTCTTGAAGCATTGGGCATGATGGAAAATGATCTTGTAGAACTTAATAGAGTTGATGATAATATTGTTATTACGAAAGTTAAAAAAGAAAAAGAAATTACTTTGGATGATATTTTCAAAGATTATGATGGAGAATATGTAGTTGAGGAATTTGATTGGGGTTCTCCTGTTGGAAAGGAAGTGTGGTAATGTACAATCCAAAGCAAGGTGATATTGTATTTTTGGATTTTAGTCCACAATCCGGACATGAACAGGCAGGAAGAAGACCGGGAGTGGTTATTAGTAATGAACAATTCTTTGTAAAGACTAAATTTTCTATTGTATGTCCAATTACAAATATAAGTAATAAATTTCCATTGCACATTCCTTTAGATGAGAGAACAAAAACAACAGGTGTGATTTTGACAGAGCATATGAAATGTTTAGACGTTGTCAGCCGTAATATTCAGTTTGTGGAGAAGATGCCAAAAGATTTGTTAGAGAAAACATTAGCGTATGTAAAAGTATTTTTCTGATGATAAGGGAATAAGGGCTTTGGAGTACGGACGTGGGAGAAGGCAGCAAATAGGATAGTCTTCTAGACACGCTCTCGCTCTGCAAAGACGCAGCGGTACTAATGCACCAAAATACGGTGCATAAGTGCCGGCGACTTTGCCAAGGTCTAGAAGACTATCCTATTTGCTGCCTTCTCCCACTGTGTATCGATAAGCTCTAGGTTTGGAAACTCTATATATTAAGTCATATGTATGCATATCCATGAGAAAGCTCTATATATAAGTTTTAGTCTTATACATGATTATGTATAAAAGCAAAATCAATCTGTTTTGAAATATTGTTAAAGACATTTTAAAAACAAGCAACCCCTTTTCTAGTACAGCCTACAACAAAACAGCAACAGAGGGATGTGAGTGGATTGGCTTCCTTGTTTTTGATGGCACTTTTCCTTAACAGCCTTTTCAGTACCTAGGGGAAAATTGCCATGGACGGCAATTTTAGTCATATTGCGCCATGGAGGGCGCTATATGACGACCCGTTCGGCTTCCACAACTTCCCCAAGGCTGTTTAGGAAAAGCGCCATCAAAAACACAGAAGCCAATCCACTCACATCCCTCTGTGGCGTCCGTTTAGCCGCTACCTTTAAACTACTACTAAAATCTATATCAAATCCTTAGTATTCATATTAATAAACCTCGCCTTATATTTAGAATACATAATCTTTTGCTCATGATAAAGCCCTGAATAACCAGAAAGCATATAACTAATTGCAATTGCAAGAATAAAATATCGGGTTCCTGCGAAACCAAAAAGCTCAAAGGAAATAAGCAATGTAGTAATGGGACAATTTGTAACTCCGCAAAATACCGAAGCCATACCAATGGCTGCGCAAAAAGAAGGGGATATGGAAAAAATATTGCCGAAAAGACAGCCCAAGGTAGCGCCTACAAAAAAGGACGGCACAATTTCCCCTCCTCGATACCCGGCTCCAAGAGTAAGGGCAGTAAATATCATTTTAAGTAAAAAGGCATAAGGAACCACATCTCCTAAAAAAGCACGTTCAATTACATCAATTCCGGCGCCATTATAATCCCTTGTACCAAGAAGGAAAGTCAAAGCCGTTATGAGACAGCCTGCAGCCGCAACCCGTATGTATGGATTTGGTAAATATTTTGCATAAAGATCTGCTATAGTATGAAGGAGCGTACAAAATATAGAGCTTACAAAGGCACATATCAGTGCAAGAAGCGCCATCTTCCAAATACTTTCAAAGGATATTGCCGGAATCTTCAAAATGTGAAAGGATTCCGGGCTAATTCCAAATTCATTGGCAAAAAAAGAAGCAACCAGAGAAGAAATAACACAGGGAAGCAGCGCCACATAATACATGACGCCTACTGTAACTACTTCTAAAGGAAAGACTGCTGCTGCCATGGACGTGCCAAATAAAGCAGAAAAAGCAGCGCTCATGCCGCACATGACCATAACCTTCCTATCCATTTCATCCAGCTTCAAAACCCTTCCTATTTTATCTCCAAAGCTCCCTCCAATCTGAAGGGCTGCTCCTTCCCGCCCTGCAGAGCCTCCAAATAAATGAGTAATCACAGTAGAAATAAAAATCAAAGGAGCCATCCGAAAAGGGATGGTATTTTTTGAATGTACAGTATCTAATATCCGGTTAGTCCCGGAATCCTTATCAAAATGAAAATAATGATAAATCCATATAATAAAAAGTCCTCCAATGGGCAGAAAAAGTAATAAAAAATCATATTTCGTCCTCGTTTCATTTGCCCATTCCATGCACACGCCAAAAACAGAGCTGAAAGAGCCTACAATTACCCCTATAAATAAAGAAAGTACCGTCCATTTTAAAAAACTCTTAAAATGTCTGATACCATCGCTTATTGTGGATTTGAAATGTTCTCTCTTAAAATGGTTTAAATTCATGTATTTTCACCTTGTTTTCTGGTTTAATCTGCGTTTTTTAAATCAATTTTATTATACATAAATATGAAAAAAATGCAATGAAAATGTAATTTTCTCTGTATTTATAGATTCTTTAGTTCTGAATTTATAAAAACAGTTGTTTTTAATATATTTTACTAGAAAATAAAATATTAATTAAATTAAATTAAATTATTGTAATATTTATTACCGTTTTTTTTTGTAATTAAATGCTTTTTTTTGCATAATATATTGTTTTTTATAATAATTATTGTAATTTAAAAAGTGTATCTCATATCTCTGTTACGTTATCTTATTTAAATTAGGAGGAAATTATTAATGAAAAAAGTAGATTTAATGAATAATAATCAAGAAACAAAGAAATCAATGGAATTTCAGATGAAAGAATATAAAGTAGATGCGGATATTCTTGAAGATCCGGTTGCTCCAGGCTGGGGAATATTTTGTACAGGTAAAGCATGTACAGTAAAATCCTGGGGAGTAGTCTGCGGTTAAAGAATTTTAAACTTAAAAATTAACTTTAAATACATAAATAATTTTTTAATTGAGTATATGAGATACACAATCATCAAATGATTAAAAATATCAATATAAATTTGTAATTATTTATTATTTTATATAGAATAAACGAAAGGAAATTAATTTAGTATTTTTAAATATTAAATAATAAAACGATACCATGAGATTAAAAGTTATACCATTAAATGAAAATAAGAATATTGTATATTTCCCAGATTCTTTGCGCTTTTTTGAGACAAATAATGATACAACAGAAGTATTAAAAGATATAGTTGATGAAAAGCCATTTGAATATTTTTCTTCTAAATATAATGATTTTTCAGAAGAAACTTTTAAAAATTTAAAAAATTATTGTTTAGAGACAGTAAAATATGAAGAAGTATCTAAAGATACGAATGTATTATCAAGATTGGTTTTAAATATTAGCAATGTTTGTAATATGAAATGTAAATATTGTTATGCTGGTGGAGGGACATACGGCGATAAGGAATCCTTTATGAACACAAGTATTTTGGAAAAAATACTTGAATTTTTTTATAAATGTTATGAAAATATTGAAATAATTCAACTTTTTGGTGGTGAACCAACGTTGAATATGGAAGTAATAAATCATGTATGCAGATATGTAAAACATAATAAAAAAAGTACAGCTATAACTATGGTAACAAATGGTACAAATTTAACAGACGAATTAATAGAATGTATATTTGAAAATCAAATTTATGTAACAGTAAGTATTGATTGCAAAGAATTACACGATAATTTGCGTCCTTTTAATTCAGGAAAAGGTACTTATGAAATAATTAAGAATAACATTAACAAATTATATCTTAAAACAGGACAGCCAAATCAAGTTGAGATTACATATACTAAAATGCATGATCAACAAGGAATTTCAATACATAGGCTGATAGAATCCTTAAAAAAGGATTTAGTTTTTGATATTTCCGCACATGTTACGCCAGTATGTACAAAAGATCCAAATTATAAATTAGATACGCCAGAAAGGTTTTTTGAATCTATAAATGATTATTATAAATATATTGGTTCTGAAAATCAAATACATTATTCATATGTAGATAGATTTCTTGAACCCTTAAGTAAGCATTCAAAAAGTAAAATAATTTGTGGTGGCGGTATTGGTACAATTGCAGTAGATGGAAAAGGAAATATATATCCTTGTTTTTATTTTGTTAATAATCCTGAATTTATAATTGGAAATGTGATTATTGATAATTATGAACAGTTAAAACAAAATATAAGGAATATGCAAAATAAGTACATTTCATATAACAGGTATGAATCGGAAAAATGTAAAGATTGTTTTGCAAATACAATATGTTTTGGGTGTATGGGGGTAAATTACAGTATGACAGGAGATACAATGAAATCTTCAGATTTTCATTGCGAATGGATAAAAAAAGGATTGGAAACTACACTAATAAATGCTGTAACAAAAAAACTAAAAGGTAAATAAATTATGTGTATAATGCCAAAAATAATAGAAGATATAACATGCTCCTTAATGTTTGACTATAAAAATAAAGAGAATGTATATTGTATAGGCAGTATGGAAAAAGATAAATATTTTTTTGTCGGTGAACATGCCGTAACATTTTATATGACTATTATAAAGCAAATGGATGGCAGCTGTACTTTAGAAGATATAAAAAATAAAGAACAGTTAAAATCAGGCATTCCATGTGAGGTTATAGATAAAGTATATGATGTATGCTTAAGATGTAATTTAATAAAGAATATTCCATATAAAGAAAAAGAATTTAATGAGGTAAAAGTTACATATAAAGATTTATTTAAATTAAATATATCCTCTTTTAGTAAGTGGTGTAAAAAAATAGATTTAAAAGTATATACATTTGTTATTATTTTAATGGCAATTATAATAATTGGATCCATTTTTAAAATAAGTGAAATTTTCCAGCACATTTGTTGGAATTATGTAGTGGGAGATATACGAAGCCTGATATATGCAGTTATTATATCAACAGTTTCTTTAATTTTACATGAATTATGTCATGCAATTGCAGGTTCAAAATTGGACTTACCTATAAAAAATGTTCATTTTGCAACTTTTACTTATATGACTTTTGCATGTTACGTGAAATTGCCGGGAATATATTTTTTAAAACCTATCAAAAGAATTATTATATGGTTAGCAGGAATTTTTATGAATTTTTTCCTTATAGCAGTTTCAATTTTTATGTATGATTTTATGGGCGAACAAGGTCGTTTATTTTTAACTATGGTTATTATATGTAATATTTCTATAATTATATCCGCACTAATTCCTTTTTATATATCTGATGGTTATTTTATTTTATCTACGATAAGCAAAGCGCCTAATTTAAGAAAAAATGTTTTTGAAAATATTAAAAACATATTTAAAAAAGGTAAATTTTATTTTTCATCATGGATATATATAGCATATTTTATATGCACTATAATTTTTTCAGTATTTGCAATAATAACTATATTTTTTCCTATTTTAAATAATATTTTTTTTGCCTTTATGGAAGGTCAGACTTATAGAAAAATTATATTAGACAATATTAATATATTTTTAGTTTTTATTACACTGATTATTTCAAATATCATAAGATTTATCATAAAAAAGAAAAATAATATATTATAATAGTTAAATAAATTTATAGGAGGCTTATGAATGGAAAGCTTATTAAAAGTAGAAAATCTAAGAAAAGTATATGGAAAAAATATATCCTTGGATGGATTGAATATGAATATAAATAGAGGAGAAATATATGGTCTGGTAGGTAATAATGGAGCAGGAAAAACAACATTAATGCGTATCATAATGGGTCTTGCAAAAGAAACATCTGGAAGTTTTAGTCTTTTTGGAGAAAAAAATGGCAGCATTTCAATAGAAAATCGTAAAAAAGTAAGTGCAATTATTGAAATGCCAGCATTTTATCCTCATTTAACAGGATATCAAAATTTGAAAATTCATCAAATGGAAATTAATGAAAATGTTGATAAAAAAAAATTGATGGAAATATTAAAAAAAGTAAATATAGATGATGCAGCACATAAAAAAGTAAAAGCATATTCATTAGGAATGAGGCAACGGCTTGGAATAGCAAAGGCTCTGGTGTCCAATGCAGAGTTTATAATTTTGGATGAACCTACAAATGGATTGGATCCTGCAGGAATTATTGAATTAAGAAATTTAATTCTTGATTTAAATAAAAACAAGGGAACAACCTTTTTAATTGCGAGTCATCATATTGCGGAACTTACACATTTAATAAGCAAATTGGGAATTATTAAAGCTGGAAAGATGGTTCAAGAGATTAAATATGATGAATTAAAAAATAGTACTGAAAATATTGAACAGCATATTATGAATTTGGCATAAGGAGGCAGTTCGCATGATTAATTTATTAAAGGCGGAAATATATAAATTATTTTATGATAAACAATTCGAAACAGTTGGTGTTTTTATTATTTTATATTTATTATACTCTTTTCTGGGTATAGAGAAACCAGTTGATTTTACATTTGAGGGTTTGCTTGTGAGCAAAACAACGGATAGTGTTTTTATGTTGTTTTTGATTGGAATTGTTGGCGCTACAGTTTTTACAATTGACTATTCTAATAAAACCTATAAAAATTTTTTACCTTATGTAAGACTAAAAGATGTTTTTATTGCTAAAGTCTTTACAAATTTAATAGGTTCATTTTTATTATTATTTTTATGGTATTTTACGACTTGTATTTTAGCAATAGCTTTAACAAAAACATTCCAAATAAATTTACTAATACCATTATTTTTAAGATTTTTTGCTCAATATTTATTAATACTATTTCATTCCAGCAGCATAATTATTGTAGGAATTATTACAAGGAATCGAGCAATTGCTAGTAGTTTTACCATTATTTCATGGATGCTTTATACTTTTATACCGATTAATGATGGATATTTTTATGATATTATTGTTTCAGGGTATGAATGGAAAAAGCCTAATATTATATGGTTAGATTTCTTTTTTATTATAATTTATATAGTAGCATGTTTTATAAGTAAAATAATTTTTGAAAGACAAGAGGTACGTGTATGAAAGGATGTATGAAAGCTGAGGTTTATAAGCTATTATACAATAAATTTTTATATTTTAACATTTGTTTGGTTTTATTTGTATCAATTGTATGTTATTGTGCTATAGAAGAAGAAAACAGACTTAATGACTGGATTTATTATTTTTCTTTTTTATTTTTATTTATAGTAAATTTTGTTGTTGGTAGTATTATTTCTGATGAATATAGTTCTACATTGAAAGATATGATTATATCAGTTAAAAATAGAAGAATAATTTTTATAACAAAAGTTTTATCATGTATTTTAGCAATCCATATTATATTCATAATATATTTCTGTGCAATGTTTTTGAGTAATAACCATATAGAATTTTATATCGTAGTTAATCAGTATATTGCTGTAATGCAGCATACTATAGGATTAATTGGAATTGCTATATTTATAAAATCTTTTTCTGCCTTATCTATAGTAACAGTTATTTTATTATGTATATATAGGGAAATGTCAATGTTACAAGGAACAGGTTTTATGGAAATTATTTTAAAATCTACTTATAGTAGTCAATTTTCAAATATCAATTCAGTGTTATCATTTAACTATGTATTTTTGTTTATTATTGTATTTAGCCTTGGTGCAGGATACTATTTCTTTAAAAATCAGGATATAAGATAATAAATAATCACTTCGTATCGTCTTTGATTTTCAGAAAAACAATGAGTATTCCGTTTGAAATGAGCACCTTTTTCCGAAAAAGGATGGTATTTTTTGAATGTACAGTATCTAATATCTGGTTAATATCGAAATCCTTATAAAAATGAAAAAATGCAATAAAAACAGCCGCTTACAGTAACAGTTCAGCCCAAAGCAAAGGCGCTTTGAGAAAAATTCGCTTTGCACCTTTGGGCTGAATTATTACCGTAAACGACTGTTTTTATTTTAGTTTCAGATTTTATGCTTCTAATAATTCTTCCAATTCTTTAATCATAGAATTAATATTTTCTATCTGCTCGGATACTGCAAGGACTTCTTCATTATTGCTTTGAACCATACTTGCAATATTGATAAATTCCTCATTTTCAGAATGAATCCTTTCAGCTATGTTTTCATTGATTTCCACGGTTTCCTGAATGACCTTGCTCTGTTCCATTCGGATTTGATTTGCCTGTTCAATAGCATCTACGGATTTCTTTAAAATATCCATCATCTTCCGAATGCCTTCTACTGTTTCTATGATAACATCATTTTGATTCAATAATTGTTCTGTATTTTGGTTCATAAACTTAGACACATCATTGGTTCCTATTTGAACACGAGTCACGATATCATCTATGCTTTGCAAAGATGCCTTTGTGTTATCTGCTAAATGTCCAACTTCTTGTGCGACAACGGCAAATCCCCGCCCTGCTTCACCTGCACGTGCTGCTTCAATGGAAGCATTTAAAGATAAAAGGTTAATGGATTCCACAATTTCATTGATAATATCCAATGTCTTTCCAATTTCACCAGATTCCATTAAAAGCTTGTCCGTAACTTCCCTTGTTTTATTGGTGGAATTTTTCACTTCTTCACTTATGCCTAATAAATGATTCAATGCCTGTCCGTTGGATGAGGAAATTTCAACCAACTCTTTAGAAAGACGATCCACATCTTCCATCTTTACCTTCATATCATAGCTGCTCTTTTCAAGGTGTGACAGATTTTCCTTACTTTGCTCTGATTTGTCCATCATGCCTGAGCTGGTTTCCAATAGGCTTTCACTAATAGCAGAAAGCTCTTGTGTGGAAGCGCTTTCAGTTTGTGAGGATTCAACCAATGCATTACTTGCTTCTCCTAAATTATTTGATATGTATGTTACCTTATTTAATACATTTTGTACCCGCTCATTGTTTTTTTCCAATTCATCTTTTTTTGCATCTAAAAGAAAATGTTCAACCATATAGGTAAATAGAAAAATATAGGACATAGACAATGCAACACATACGCACCTGCCTATCAAGTTTGGAATGAAAAATTCATTTTTTATTGGAAGCAGGTATTCTCCCCTTACAATCCATGAAACAGCCAAAGATAATACAATTTCGGCAATTGTAATAACTACCATTTTTGTATCCAGAAGAAGACCGGTAATAATTGTAAATAAAAAGGCAAATGCCCAAAATTCCGTACAAGGTACTAAATATGAAATAAAATTAAACTGTGTGAACATAATAATAACTAAAAAAATCTTACTTTGTTTTAATTTGGATTTTTTTACAAGCCCATCCTGCTTTCCTGTTTTAATAAAATAAAAACCAATTATCATATAAAGAACACAAGAAAGATCAAAAATAATCAATGCAGGCCAACTTACCTGAGCATAAAACCCTTGCAGTTTGTTAGCCGTATATCCCATTCCTGCAAGCATACAGGTTCCCGGTATAAGAAGAAGAACCATTACATACACTTTATTGATATAAACATCCAATGCAGTTAAAAGTTTTTTTTCCATAGTATTCTCCTATTCTTTAAAAAAATTTTTAAAATTCGTATAGCTGTACAATTAAAGAAAATCCAGCTCCCATCGTGCACATAATAAGCTTATTTCCCTTTTTAGCATATAAATCCCACATTCTGTTCAGACAGAGGATTGGACAGGTATTTCCGGTATAACCATATTCGCCACCTACAAAATGATACTTTTCTTCAGGAACGTCTAATAATTTTAAAGTTTCCATATTATATGCATCACTTAACTGAGAAAAAATATAATAATTAATATCATTAGGTGTCAGTTTGTTTCTTTCCAATACTTCTTTAATAAGAATAGACATATTTTCAGGAACATCATCCATAGAAAATGCCTGCCACTCTAATCTTTTTTCATTTGGTTCAATCTTTTTTAAGGGCACTTTTGACATGCCGCATTTCGGATAAGTAACTAAATGGTGGAACATAGCATTAATATATACTTTTGTATCTAAAAAGCCCCGTTGCTCTTCTTCATCTTTTGCATTTAAAACTACACATGCTGCAGCATCTGCAAAGTTAGCATAGACAACAGTATCTCCCCACAATGCAATTGGCGATATGCAAAAACATCCAACAACCAATGCATGTGATATATCTGTTCCCTGCATATACTTGCTTACTACATTCATGCCTTGCAGCATACTGGTACAATTAGAATTCAAATCAAATGCAATATTGACATTTTTTAATTTCTCACCATATATTCCTGTCAACTTTAATGCATTAGAAGGAAGTAGATATTCTGGTGTATCAGAACAAAAGACCAGCATTTCTATATCCTCCATATTGATTTTGTTCTTTTTTATGCAATTATCAATTGCATTTTGGCACATGCTGATAGCATTTTCACCTTCTGAAATAAAATAACGTTTCCTCCTTCCTAAATGTTCCATCAAGTGACTCGCATCTAACCCCCTTTTTGAAAAATGTTCATTCAGTTCATCATTATAAACTTTGTGACTTGGAACATAGATACCTGTTCCTCTAATTAAAATATTACGCATATTTTTTATCCTCCGTCTAAAATTTGTTTTTGCATTTATACACCCCATAACCCAATTTCATAAAATGGGTATTTTGTCCATATAAAATTAGAAATTAAAATAAATATTGAACGATTCTAATATATATATTATCATATTACATAATACATGTAAACATTTTTAATGAAAAAAATAATATCAAAATGTAAAAATTTAGGAAAAATATACAAAATTTTGAAATTTATTTCCTAAAGCTCTCACGTTATTGGTAACAGTTCAGCCTGTTTTTTTGAAGGTAGTGGCTAAACGGACGCAACAGAGG
>JAMPFB010000024.1 GCA_023664735.1 Robinsoniella sp.
GCTGAAAATAAAAATGCGTTGCTTAGGTTTAATTCCTGAAATGTTTTCTTCATAGATTCCTCCTGCATAGTACAGGAAAAACTCATCTATGAATTTATATTAACTGATTTTTGATAATTTTACAAGCATTAAATTGAATTTACTTTTATTTCCTGCATTTCCAGTAATTCCTCGTCAGAATAAACCGGATAAGGAATCCCGTTAAACAAAAAGGAATCTAAAAACTGACCATGCTTCATATACTCAATATTACGAAGATACCCCGTCTCACCGGATATTTCATATGCTTTTTGAAACATGCAGACAGCATCCTCTACCCTCTCCACTCCCAGCATTCCGTAAACCAATCCGAGGCTTCCGGCTACAAGTGCATTCTCCGGATATTCCTCATACAATTTTTGGAAAAGTGAAATTGCGGCATCAAATTTTTTCCCAGCCATGAGGGCTATCCCAGAATTCAGGCGCAGAAAAAAATTTTCCGGATGCTTCTTTAACGCAGTGCTTATAATACGCTCTGCCTCCGGCAACAAATCCCTTCCCCGAAGCATAAGCTGCAGACCATAAAAATTAGCCACGTCCGCATCCTCTCCCCAAAGCTGATATGCCCGTTGTATGTAACAATACGACTGCTCCCCGTCTCCCAAATCATAAAGCGTTGTGGACATATTGTATAACGCATCAATATTATTTTCATCCACCTTTAATACATTGCAAAACGCATCCAACGCCTCACCGTGTCTTTCCATCTCATTTAGCAGACAGCCTACATCATTATAAAGCTGATATTCCTCCTTATTCCCATCCGCAATCCGTTTGAATAAAAACAAAGCCCTTTCCCGCTCGCCCGTCCGCCGGCAATTATCCGCCACCCAGATAGCCGCTTCCTTAAAATCCCCTGTTTTTTCTGCCCATTTCCAAAAATTCCATTCCTTCTCCATAGCGCTCATACCGGAATTATCCTTAATGGAAATCAATTCCTGATATTGGACAGATAATTTTCCATTTTGAGGAGTTCCTGCTCCACATCCTGATTTCCCCTCGATATATGTCTGCAATAATCGGTGGAGTTCCTGAACCTCCTGCTTTGTCCCTTTTTCAACCTCCTGCAGCTGTACAAGCTGCTCCTTCGTCTCATCCATCCAATCACATAAAAAGTAAATCAGCCTGCTTTCACCATCCAAATATTTACAGCCTGCAACCGCTTCCTTCAACCGGTTTGAAAGGTTTAATAGTTCCTTCTCAATCCGCTTACCATAAAGCGAATATTGTTTGTGCCCTGCCAAAAACCCCTCACAAAAGTCTTTCACATACAGTTCTGTGCTTTCCCCTTTACTAATACTGAAAAATCTCCTCAGCAGATTATCCCAAAAGGCTCTTATCTCCATATCCGCATCCAGATCGTGAAAGTAATCCTCCATTCCACAACATTTTATAAACGATGCCTGAATCTCTTCTAATTTGCCGTTCATATAAGCCTGAAGCTGCTGCCCCTTTAATATGCCTGTAACCTGATCGGATAATTCTGCAATAACTTTCTCAACAATTGTATCAAACACCATATAAATTTTCACCCCGCTGCTTTGCCAGTATCGTAAACTATAATCGCAAATTATTTTCGAATTGCAGCCAATAGTCAAAAATGCCTTATCTTCATTGAAACAATAAAATATATAAGTACAACAATTGAAAAACTGCTATTTTTTTCTAAGCAACAGCCATAAAAATCTTCCATTCGTGGAAACATATCTTTTCCACAGCCGCCTTGGATCTTGAAACAGACGATACAGCCATTCAAGGCTGCATTTCTGCATCCATACCGGCGCCCGTTTAATAATTCCTGCATGATAATCAAATCCTGCCCCAACTCCTATCATAAGGGCATTTACCTGATTCTGATGGTCATACATCCAATTTTCCTGCTTAGGAGCCCCTAATCCTACCCAAAGTATATCTGCACCAGAAGCATTTATATTATCCACCGCTTCCCTGTCCTCCTCCTTACTTAAGGGGCGAAATGGCGGTGAATACATACCGGCAATCTGAATATCCGGATATTTTTCCCGAAGCTTTTTCTCCAGTATGGAAAGCGTTTCTTCCTTGCCCCCATAAAAATAATGCCGAAAGGGCTTTTGAAATAGCTCCAGCATCAAATCTGGTCCTGTTACTCTTTGAGCCTCTTTGAAGCCCCTTTTCCTACTCACTACGGAAAGAGGCTTTCCATCCGGCAAAGCCAGCGCCGCCCCATTCTGCACTGTTCGATAATGCTCATCCTCATATGCCATAACGGTAGTATGTACATTTGATACACATATGTACTTTCCCTTTAGTTCCTGAATATGTTTTGTAATATATTGGACTGTTTCCTTCATATTTGTTACAGCAATATTCACTTTCAATATATTACAGGTTTTTATTTTCTTATTTTTATTGTCGTTTGCCATATCGCTTATTATTCCTTTAATTTTAAAACAGTAGAAAACATTTAATTTATATTGATTTCATTATGCCCGCATATTTTCTAATATCCGGCTTTCCCCACTGGGAATCAACTATTTCTTAATTAAGCCAAGTATCATTTTTCTATTTTTCCAGCCTAAAATTCCCATGAGCAAAATATATAAAGAGAGCACTATATATCTTATAAAATCAAACTGATATACAACCAGAATCAGCAATGCTGCCAAAGTTGAAGTCAGGCTAATCAATAGTATGAATCTGGTATCATAGATTGTATGGAACCCCATCTTCCTTACCAGTACATAATGGAAAATAAATAAAAACAAATATCCCGCCAGAGTTGTATAAGCAGCCGCCAGATAACCGAATCTGGGAATAAAAATATAATTCAGTCCAAGATTTAGCAATGCCGCCATAACTGTTGCAACTGCCATTCCTGCCGTTTTCTTCTCAAATTGCTCTACATTGGCATACATGCTGTATAAGAACATAAACAAGTAACCCAGCATTACTGGCGGAATTACATATTTTGCAGCTACATATGGCTTGTCTCCCAATATATACAATGTTTCTGGCGCAATCAGCATTACTCCTATCAGACATGCGCAAAAAACCAAAATATAGCTGTAAGAATACTTCCGAATCCCTTCATAATTTTTACTATTAAGCTGCTCAGCTAACCATGGGGCATATGCTGAATTTAAGGAATCCCATAAAACTGTAACCACCATGGCAATATTATATGCCATTCCGTACAGAGCTGTAGATTCAGCTCCGCACATAGCCGTAATCATAGTACGGTCAACAGAAGTCAATACATTGCCTGACAATAAATGAACCAAAAACGGAAGACAAATTAAAAGAGAATATTTCCAATATTTTAACTTTACCTTTCTGCTTTTTAAAAGAAAGTACCCATACAACACAATGGAAATTACAAAAAACGGAAGCTGTGCTCCTATAATCCTTGCCTCTAACCCGCTATCCATATATTTTATCAAGACCAACGATAACAGTATGCTTCCCACGCTAGCACCCAATGTCAATACGACAACAATCTTATATTTATAGTCGAATCTCTGTAACTGCTGAAACATATTATAGGCAGGCAAAAACAATATACTCAGGAACATAATGATAATATATTTAAAATCTAAAGCAAAAATTGTTTCCACCAGATTTCTGTTTAACCAGAAAATAATAAAAAAAATCAGAACACTTAAGGAGCCTAAAATCAGATTTGAAGTAACATAGCAATTCAAATCCTCCTTAAAATCAAATCTTGCCCTGATTAACGAGGTGCTCAATGTTAGTGTGGCGACTGTAGTTAAAATAGATAACCATGCTGTAAAATTATTATAATAGCCATATTCTACCTTACTCAGCATTCTGGAAAAAATAGGGACAGTAAGGAAACCAAGCCCTTTTAAAACCATATTGCTAACCAGATACCAAAAGCTCGCCTTAATTGTATCTTTTTCCTGAATTTGTTTTTTCTCTTTCAACATAAATCACCTGTTCTGTTAATTCTTAAATATTTCCAAATTTCCTTTCTTACAATCCTCCACTAATTTACTCTGCCGCAAAATATCCGAATATTCCCTGTTCCTTATCTCATCCTGATGTATACAGCTTTGAAAATATTCAATAGAACGTTGAAAATGGTCATCCTCGATTTCCAGTTCCTTAACAGAAACTCCATTCTGCAATACAGAAACCTTTGCCTGAAAACCAGAAGGCGCCGTAAAAACTCTTTTCGCCTCCAAAATCCCCCTGCTTCCCCAAACTGATAAATCACACACATAGGCATTGTCCATTCCAAAAGAAACCTGTGCTGTCAGCCCTTCTTTATTCTTCAAAGCAGCTGCTCCAAATAAGTCCACCTGATACTCTTCCTGAATCAGGCTTGCTTCTGAAACATAAGCCTCTTCTCCCAGCAATGCTGATGCCAGCTTCAATGTATACCCGCCACAATCAAGCAATGCACCTCCGCCAAGCCTTGAATCATATCTGAAATCTCCTTCCGCCCTTTTGGGGAACCCGAAGCATGCCCTGATAAGACGAATCTTTCCAATCTCTCCAGAAGCAATCATGTTTTTTATAGCTCCAATCTGCTTATGGTGCATAAACATATAATTTTCATAAACTGCCAGTTTCTTTTCATCCGCATGGGCAACCAGCTTTTTTGTATCTTCCAGACAGGTTGTAAAAGGCTTTTCACATAACACATGCTTGCCATAATCCAATGCCTTATATGCCCATTCATAATGCAAAGCCGGCGGAAGGGGAATATATACAGCATCAATTGTCTCATCCTTTAAAAGCTCTTCATATCCCACATAGACTGCTCCCCCTGCTGTTTTTGCAAACTCCTGAGCTTTTTCAAGGCTTCTGGAAGCAGTTCCCACAAATTCAAAATCCTTACATTTTCTAAGGGCAGGCAGAAACCTTTTTAATGCAATGTCTGCCGTGCCTAAAATTCCAATTCTTATCTTACTCATTTATTCAACCCTATCTCCTTAATCCAATCAGCAGTTTTTAAAACTGCCTCTTTGAAATCTGTTTTACATACATAATCCGTATCTTCGTATACGGAATTTAAATCCACCAAAGAATAGTCAATTAAAAAAGAGCTTTCTATCTCTCCAAAAACCAGCTCCACCTTTGGATTGAGAATGTCCCGCACCTCATATAAAATATCCTCAAGCTTTCTAAGATAATTATGTCCCAGATAATAGTTTTTCATATTGACGCTTTTGTCACCAATATGCATAAACATTTCTGCCACATCATCTATATATATCCAGTCATGAAGCGTATCCTTACTAATCAGCTTAGGTCTTGTACCATTTAACATATTGGAAATAAAAACATTATGGATACGTTTTGACCTGTCTCCCGGCCCAAAGCAGCTTCCGATAATAGCAGTATTATATAAAATGCCATATTCATTTGCAAGCGTCTTACACATCAAGTCACAGGACAGCTTTGAAATTCCATAGATACATGCCTTTCTCGGCACATCCTTTTCTGCATGAAAGAACTGCAAAAGTTCCAGTTCGTTAATTGTACCTGCCATAATAAACTTCTTACATTGCAGCTTATGTGCCATAGTTATGGCATCACAGGTATACTGAATATTTTTTATCTGTTGGGTATAGTCTCCCAAAATGGGACCATACGCCCCTTCCCATGCTATGTGATAGAAAACATCCACATCTTTCGGAATCCGCTCTGGCAGCTCTTTTTCGTAATGGGCAAAATCCGATTCGATTATATCCACCAGTGAATTTCCCCAAAATTCTTTCAGGGATTCCCTGTTTCTGACCACGGCATAAACCTTTATATTATTTTTTACCAGCATTTTTAAAATAGCGCTGCCAATAAATCCATTGGCTCCCGTAATGACCGCATCCTTCATCCTGTTTCCCTCCTAGAAATCTAATATAGAAAGCAAATTTCTTAGCTGAATATTCAGGCAATTATTAAACTGAATCAAAATATTTAAAGTATGGAAATCCACCCAGAAATATCCCTTTGGAGGACTCTCCAACTCCTCCTCAACCTGCAGCAACACATTTCTATTTTGTTCATGGTAAAATCTACCGCCCTCTTCCGAAAACAAGCCGGAAAACTTCACACCCTCATCCGCCCAAAATCTGGATAAAAAGAAAGAATCAACTTCTTTCGTCGGATGTTTCGCCTCATTTGGCCCAATCTGTACGCTTGGTCCAATTTCAATTCCATCAAAGCAGCCTACTTCCGAAACAGACTGTACCAAAAACTCCATTTTTTTATCTCTAATCCTGTAAATCAGTCCGAATATGGACTCTCCACATGCTGCAAACAACGGCTGCTGCCATCTTCTCACTTCCCTGCCTTCAATTGCAATATCACAATAAATCACTTTAAACTCACAGCCGGGCGCTGTATATTCCTTATGATTTATACATTTCCATGATTTTAAGGCATGAAGATCTTTTAAGGCTATTACTTTTTTATTCAACATTTTATAATCATTTAAATATTGATATATTCTGTTTAATTTTATAGAATCTGAACTGCTGAAAACCGAATTAAAAAATGCCTGATGATTAAACAGAGACTGCATGTACATCAGTTCTTTATATTGATAATCCCGTAATGCAAAAGGAATACAGGACACAACCGTCCGCGTATCCATGTTTACCAGATTGTCAATTTTCATAAGCTCCTTAATCTGCCCCAAAGTCATCCACTTATGAGAAGGCAGTACCTCAATATCATCCTCCACCCGAATAATGATATTGCGGTTTCTTTTTCCCAAAAATCTGGATGCCTGTTCCGATTGTATCTGGTCTACAATGACCTCATATCTTTTTGTATCTGTAAAATATTCAAGATATGCAGGCACACTTCCCCCATGCGCCTGCATAAAATTGCTTTTGGTCGCCTGAATCGTAGGGGAAATCTGTATCTTATTGATATTGCCCGGCTCAATCTTTGCCTGCATCAGAAAATGAAGCACACCTTTTATTTTCTTACATATGATTCCCAGATATCCTATTTCATTTTGAATGATAATCGGCTGTTCATAATAGCTGTCTTCTTCTATCTGAGTAAGTCCAGTAATTTTAAAGAAGGTTCTTTTTGAATTGACAATTCCGCCTTCTTCCTTTACATATTGCCATTCTTCCCCTTCCCCAAAAGGAATTTGGGAAATGGCAACTTTCAGGTTTTTATTTTTCTCTTCTATCCATTCCAGTATTTCTTCCATACTGTATTCGGTATTTACTTTTTCCTTCCAAGACTCTACAATCGCAATCAAGGTAGCATTTGTTTCAAACATAGCTTCTCCTATTTTTTCCCTTTTAGCTTATTTTTACATCCTTTTGCCCATAATAGAAGCTTCGATATCCTCTTATAAGACTTTGGATGAAAATAAATGTATTTTAATATCCTTAACCGTAGTTTCCGAAACCGTTTCTCATTGGAAAATACATTTTTCCAATCTACTTTCATGCTTCTGGCATCATGAATGGACTGGCGTATCATCTTTTCATCATAAATAGTTTTGTCTGTAATCATCCACCAGACACAGCTTAAATAAATATAATAAAACGCTTCTTCATAAAGCTCCTTATGAAATTCTTGTACCATTTCATTATTTTCAAAATTTTTCAAATACCATTTCGTTGAAGCAATCCTGTCAGAAAGCTTCTTTTGGGTAATAGTTGCCGTCTGGCTGTTTTCATCGGTTTCACGATAATAAAGCTCTTCCTCTGTATTACAAAAAGAACGAATACAGGAAAAAATTCCGATATTATACAAACAATCCTCAAACATAAGCTTTACAGGAAAGTATAAATGATTGTCCAGCAAAATACTCCTTCTAAGCAGCATGGCAAATACATAGCCATGTCCCTTCATTAAGGCAATCCTGTCCTCTCTGCTTAGATTTTCCTTATATCCAAGAAAAACCCTGTGATAAGGAATCCCTCCTTTATCACCTATATTGCAGGATACACAATCAACCTTTCCCTCTTTTGACAACTCCCAAAGCTTGGAAAGCATTGTTTCATCCGGATAATCATCCTGATCAATAAAGAGAACATATTCACCTTTTGCCTGACTGATTCCTATATTTCTGGCATTTCCCGCCCTTCCATTGGTCTCACATTCAATAAGGTGAAAAATATCCTGATTCGGAAAAGCAGTTATCATCTGCTTAACCTTTCCAGCACTTCCATCCGTAGATGCATCATCCACTATGAGAACCTCATATTTTTCCGTAAAATCCTGCCTGCTTAAATTTCCCAAACACTTTCCAATGCTTGCGCTTCCATTATACATTGGAATAATTACACTAATCTTCATTTTTATAATCCACCAGCATTCTTATTATAACACCACTTAACCGCTTCATATCCTTTATCCTACTTTCCTAATAAACCTTGCCGGATTCCCTGCCCATATCTCACCTGCCGGAACACTTTTTGTCACAACGGAACCTGCTCCTACAATACTTCCTTCACCAATTGTAACACCTTTCAATATAATACTGCGTGTACCGATAAATGCACCAGTCTTAATATGAACAGGCAGCGAAACTGTATTTTTGTCATTGTCGGTTATTCTGTCTGCCGCATTTAAAGCATGTGCATCTGTATCCATAACAATACACCCGGCGCCAATATTAACATATTCATCAATTCTTACACAGGTATCAGCCTTAATAATAGAGCCGGAAAGTCCCGAATGATTTCCAATCCAGACTTCTCCTCCTCTTTTTATTTCAAATACCATTTTATCTCCTAAGGGATTCGCATATCTGCAGGAATTAATAATAACGTTATCTCCAATATGCAGCTTTCCTCCCCTATAGAGACCAAGTTTTCCAACTATCTTAACATTCTTTCCACATTCAACTCCATACAATAAAAAAAGAAACTTGTTATAAATCCGGCTTGGAAAAAATACCATTGTTTTTATAATGCCCTTTATTCTTTCCAAAATTAAAACACTCGCTTTCTCAGTTGCTTAATATCTCCAAATTCTTCGGCATATTTTACTATCCAGTCTATATCCTTTTCCCACCATTTTAATTTTAGGAGCCAGTCTATGTCTTCACTCTCAAACCGATATCGGATAAGTTTGGCTGGTACCCCTCCCACAATTGCATATGCGGGAATATCCTTGGTAACAACTGCTCCTGCTGCAATAATTGCACCATTTCCGATTTTAACGCCTGCTAATATCTTTACATCTGCTCCTATCCACACATCATTCTCTATTTCTACAAAATACTTTTTATTTTCATCAGCAAATCGATGCTCCTCAAACCTATCTTCTTTCACATAAGATAGGTTACATGGGTGCGAGGTGGCATAAAAAGCGGGGTGGGAAGATACGAAATCACGAGTGGGATGCTGACCGACTATAATATGAACATAATTGCTAATGCAGCAATATCTTCCTATTTTACAATCCTTTAATATAGTATTTTCGCCAATATAGCTTCCCCTGCCTAAAAAAGTATTTTGAAGTATCGTTCCACCGCAAACATAATTATCCCCTTCAAAATCTACGGCATCATACAGATTCGCTCTAAAGGATACATATACTTTTTTCCTTTTATTCAGCCTGTACTGTAAAATCCTGATTTTACTTTTAAAATCTGTAAACCCTTTCATTTTTCCTCACTTTTAAACATTCCTATCATTCATCCACCAGCTTCTTTACTGTCTCAATTACATAATCATTGCATACTGCATCTTGGTATCTATCTGCTGATGGCTAAGTAATCTCTGAAACCACCTTATGAAGAATTATTTCATCCCTATGCTGCATACAATTCCACCACCTTGCCGATTTCAAGCAGATCGGATTCCTCAATCGGACCATGCACAATGTCTACGCCTACTTTTAAAATCTCCTCAAGTTTCAGTTTTATCATCGACAAAGTAAGCAATGAAATCGGCAACGAAAACTCCATAATCAAATCCACATCACTGTCTTCATGGTCCGTACCTGCCGCCCTTGACCCAAAAAGAGTGATTCGTTTAATAGGGTAATCGTTTACAATCGTTAACATATTGCTTTTCAACATTTCTATTGTCATAAATCTTCTCCTTTTATTTTCCACATAGATACTGTCCCATCAAAAGTATTCCCCTTACTGAACACAATAACTATTTATCCAAATTAAAATTTATCTATTTGCCACCAGCTTCTTTACTGTCTCAATTACATAATCCTGCTCTTCAAAAGTCAATCCATAATACAGAGGCAAACTGATAAAGTTCTCATAAACAGCTTCTGCATTTTCACAGCACACATCCTGATAGCCGTTTTCCTGATAATACGGATGCTTGTAAACCGGAATATAATGTACATTCACTCCGATTCCCGCTGCCCGGAGCTTATCAAAGATTTCTTTTCTTCTTCCCTCCGGCACCTGAATCACATACAAATGGTAGCTGTTATTGCAGCCTTCTATCTGCTTTGGGCAAATAATTCCCTCTACCTGTCCAAATGCTTCATTATACCTTGCAACAAGCTCTCTTCTCTTGGCAACGAACCCATCCAGCTTTTTCATTTGAGAAAGCCCTAATGCACATTGCAAATCCGTAATCCTGTAATTGTATCCTAAATCCAACTGCTCATAGTACCAGCCGCCTTCATTTTTATGCATAAGCTTTTCATCCCGGGTGATTCCATGGCTCCGAAACAGCACAAGACGTTCATATAAATGCGCATCATTGGTAAGAATCATGCCTCCTTCTCCAGTAGTGATATGCTTTACCGGATGAAAGCTGAAGGTGGTCATATCGGAAAGAGAACCGATTTTTTTCCCTTTATAATCAGCTCCAAGGGCATGTGCCGCATCCTCAATTACAATCAAATTATGTTTTTTTGCAATTTCATGAATTTCATCCATTTCACAAGGCTGTCCTGTAAAATGAACTGCAACAATTGCCTTTGTATGCTCTGTAATCTTTCTTTCAATATCTGCAGGGTCAATATTATAAGAATCCGCCTTTACATCTGCAAAAACTGGTTTCGCCCCACAGTACAGGGCACAGTTTGCAGAAGCCGCAAAGGTAATGGGGGTAGTAATCACTTCATCACCTTCACCAATTCCCGCAGCAAAGCATGCCGCATGGAGAGCAGCCGTTCCATTGGCAATTGCCACTGCATATTTTGCCCCTGTGTAATCTGCAACCGCTTTTTCAAATTCCGTTATTGCCGGTCCAGTAGTTAAATAATCTGATTTCAGCACATCCACTACTGCCTGAATGTCATCCTCTTCAATGGTCTGCCTTCCATATGGTATATACATCTTTTTATACTCCTTTGCATTTTATTCAATATTCAAATTCTATTCTAATCAAACTATTGTTTTTACACAATTGTTTCCTGTTTTCTCACGTTTCAAACCACATACGAGTCTATATGCCAGACACCAATACATATTTAAGAACACAGAATAGTAATAATTCGGTCTGCTCCATGGCGCCATAAGTATTATAACCGCTAACACTGCCAAATTCAATGCTGCTATAAGAAAATACAAGTAATCCTTTTTAAACAATGCTACAAGAGCAGTAAATATCATACCTCCCACAAGCACCAGCTTTATAATGCCTGCCATGCCGGAATCATTTAAACTTTTTTTGTAGTTGCCACTTGGAATGCATTTTGCTAAAAACAGCTTTGTTTCTTTATCTGCCAGCTTTAAATCATATGCTTCCAGATTTTCCTCTCCTGCATCATATAGCTCAAATGCCCTGACATAAGGCGGAAGCTCTCTGGCATTTTCCATTGCTTCACTGCCAAAATCTACCGAGAATCTCATGGCTTTTATGGAATTTGCCTCTAAAAATAAATTCCACTGATATTTTAAATAATCAGGCAGATTATAGAACAAGAGCCTATATGCCGAAGCGATGTACTTACTGCTCTCAAGCTTTGTTGCGCCGCTCTGCCTTACCCATCTGCCAGATACGGCATTCCAATAAAACCCGGCATTACAGCCATATTTATAGATATACTCAAGAGGAACCACTTCTGCAATATGCTCCAAATCCTCTTTGCTGCCTTCATAAGAAATATTTGCGTCTTCATCATGCAGGACTGCCGACACTGGTCCTGTAGTATTGGCAATCATATAATCACTGTTTTGATACTTATTTACTCCGTATTTATCAGGCAGCATAAATAGAATACATATAAACAGATAAAAAAGCAGCCACTTCCCATGCACTTTCGACAACAGCTTTCTTCCAAACCTTTGCCCATATGTGAAGTAAATCAGAAAGGGAAAGGCTAACAGGTAAAGAATCCCTTCTCCCCTCCAGCTTCCTAAGACGGCAAATAAAAAAATCAGGCATACAAATTTTTGTTTTGTAAGCTCTCTGTTTTTTATGCTATCTACAAAAAGAATGCCCATTGCCCACAGGCATATTATGGCATACATACAATTTCTGGTAGGATAAATCAGAATTCGGATGGTTTCGGGCAGCAGTACAATGAGAAGGAAAAAACATGCCACCAATGCTGCTTTTGCCGCTTTCTTTTGCGACAGATATGTCATAAATGTATCGCCAATATAAAAAAAGAGGCTTATTCCGGCTATAAACTGAATAATTGGAATAGAAACCGGATGCGGAAAAACAATCATGCAGGCAATATACACCACATCTGTCAAAAAGCCATGCCAATACATAGGCAGAAACTCTTTTGCATAAGCATAATTCATATAATCATCGGTTGTTTCTACTCCAAACATATCCGGATATAGACACAAAATCAAAAACAGCCCGACAATCAGGACAATAAGAAATAAAATTGCTGAAAGCTTCTTTTCTTTCAGTCTTGCAAAAAAACAAAATAAAAACTTCCAAAAAAGCCAGATTAAAATTGCCGCCAATACATAAGAAGCCAGAAAACACAATATACGGCTTATTCTATCCTCTCTAAGAGATTCTCCGCTCCATAAAAAAGCATAAGCCCGGTTTTCTATTCCGGCTTCTATCCCCAGCCCGCAAAAGGAAAAAAAGGAACATAAGACCCCAATAAAAATATGCAGAAAAATAATCCAATGTATGCCTTTTAATTTCTTTATTTTTTTTAGCATATCTTTCCTTTCTAATTTCGCAGCCACGGCTATAGCTTCATAATTTCCTCAGCCAGCCGCCTGCAGCCGTTTCCATCTACAAGCTGCTTCATCCTATGGCTCAATTCCTGCCGTTTTTTACTGTCCGCTAACTCGCCAAGCCTTTTCAATAGTTCCTCTTTTGGAAATCCCTGCCTGATATCTCCTACAGAAAGCAGGCATCCCTTATCTGCAAAGGATTTTAGATTTTCCAGTTGATTATCCGCCAGAGAATAACCTATCGTGGGAGTGCCGCAGGCTGCCAGTTCATAAAGGGTGGTTCCCCCTGCTGAAATTGCTATGTCCGCATTTCTCATAAATTTACCCAGTTCAAACAGATTGCAATATACCTGAACATGGCTCTTTTCTTTTTCTAATTGGCGCAATTGCTCTATGTCCTGATTGTATTTGCCGCAGATTATATGGAACGTCATCCCTTTATATTCCTCTTTACCAACTATCTGCTGCACAAATTGAAGAGCAAAATGACTGGAATCTGTTCCGCCAGTAAGCACAAGTACATTTTTCGTCTGTTGATTTACTATTTTCTCCGGTAAAGCTGAAAATTCCTGTCTTAAGGGAGCAAAGCCGCAGCCAATCAGCAATTTGGTATCTGTACCCTGATATGTCTTTTCATAATCATAATCCTCAGCATAAACAGCATAATTTATCAAAATATTACAAGGATATGGAAATTCATGCAAATCATCAATATAAACTGTCTTTACCAGCTCTTTTACGCATTTCAGATAATGCCTCGTCACCTGATAAGAGTCTATCAGAAGCACTTCCGCCCCTTCTTCTTTTATCAACGGGCAGATTTTATCTATTTCCTCTTCCATTTGATTCCACTGGCTTTCCAGACACCTGTAAGAAAACCCTTCATTTTCCAACAGTTCCGTTCCCATTTCATCGGCCAGAAGAAAGACAACCTGACATGATTTTTTCAATTCCCCTGCTATGGCAAGACAGCGCATCAAATGTCCCGTGCCGATGATTCCATTGCTGTCTACTCTAATTAAACACTTTTTCATATGCTATATAAGCCTTTTCATATCCTGATTTTTCAAATACTTTTTGTGATGAACTATTGTCTGTCTTTACCTCTGCTATTATTTTTTTAATATGAGGATATTCCGACTTCAATTTTTCCTCCGATAATTTAATCATTGCCTTTCCTAGCCCTTTTCCCCTGAATTCCCTTGCAATGCTATAGTTAATTTGTGCAAAATTCCCTTCAAGCTCCAGTCTTATTTGTCCTGCCGGTTTATCTTCGGACATTAAAATATAAAACAGGGTACTTTCTGATTTCATTTTATCTTCATACCATGCTTTATGCTCCTGAAAAGTAATTTTATCTGTATGAAAAGAATTTTTGCGAACAGCATCATCGTTTGCCCATTCGTATATTAATTCTATATCAGCAGATGTCGCATTTCTTAAGAATCTCTTTTCCTTCATATGCATTAACCTACAACCTTGAAATCAAGGGGCATACCCGCCTCTAAATCTTTAAGCGCCGTCATTCCAAGCACCTGCTCATAATACTTAGGCTTCAATCCATAGCCCGGACGGATAACCCGAATATTTTCTGTTGTAAGCTTTTCTCCCTTTTTAATATCTTTGCTTACAAAAATAGATTTCCGGAAGGAACGGTTCTGGAGCTCGCTTTCCGTAACGGTATAGCATACTGTTCCCATAGCTCTTTCTGCATCCCGGATATCCCTAACCATATTTTTAAATTCCTCCGGTTCCATAGAAAAAGAGGAATCCGGATTTTCTATTTTCCGGCTTAAACAAAAATGCTTTTCAATAATATTAGCGCCCAATGCCACTGCGGTAACAGCAGCTACTCCACCCATGGAATGATCCGACAACCCCACAGGCACCTGAAACACTTCCTTCATATTAGGGATGGTCTTTAAATTCATGGAATCCGGAATTGCAGGATATGCGCTGGAACATTTTAGCAATGCCAAAGGACAGTTTTTCTCTTTGATCGCCTTTACTGCCTCTTCAATTTCTCCAAGACTGCCCATTCCAGTTGACATAATTATAGGTTTCCCCTTACTTGCCACATATTGAATCAACGGAATATCTACCAGCTCAAAGGAAGCAATCTTATAAAACTGCATTCCTATTTCTTCCAAAAAGTCTACGGCAGTATGGTCAAAAGGCGTAGAAAAAAAGTCAAGCCCTGCTTTTGTTGCCGTCTCAAAAAGCTCTGCCTGCCATTCCCATGGTGTATATGCCTTTCCGTACAGGGAATACAGGTTTTCCCCCTCCCATGTGCCATCTTCAATTTGAAAATATTGATTATGACAGTTCATGGTAATAGTATCCGCCGTATAGGTCTGTATTTTAATGCAGTCTGCCCCGCTTTCCTTTGCCGCATGAATGATTTCCTTTGCATTTTCCAAGCTTCCTGCATGATTGGCTGACATTTCAGCAATCACATAACAGGGATTTCCATCCCCAATGTTCCTACCGTTTATCTGCATATTCCTACTCCTTTTCCGACTGCATCAGCTTATACTTCATTTCCGCTATCTTCCAGTCCTCTTCATTATCAATATCCTGCACTTCCAAATCCGATACGATTATAGGCACGCAATGCTCCCCCACTATCTTTTTGGAAGCTGTGAACCTGTCTATCCTAAAGCAGTAGAATTGTCCCACATCATGATAGATGGGGCTTAAATCCTGTGAGCGCATTTGATAACATTCAGGCCATTTTACCTTAACCAGCCCTTCCTCCACTTCCACTCCCCGCTGGGGCGGAAAGGAATACTGTACAATCGGCATGACAGAATCCGCCTCCTGCTTTTTTAAAAGGCTCATGGCAGTTTTTAATTTCTCCAAAGTTACAAAAGGAGCAGTAGGATAAATACAGCATCCATACTCAAACTCCATGCCTCTTTGCCGATACTCTTCTATTACTTCCAGCAGTACATCCGTAGTCGTGGCAAAATCATTTGCAGTTTTCTCACTTCTAAAAAAGGGGACTGCCGCCCCCTCCTTTCTTGCCAGCTCTGCAATTTCTTCACTATCTGTAGAAACCATCACTTCATCAAAAACCCCGCTTTTCAAGGCTGCCTCTATGGAATAGGAAAGAATCGGTTTCCCGCAAAAATCTCTGATATTCTTTTTTGGTATGCGCTTACTGCCACCTCTCGCCGTAATAATTGCAATCGCTTTGCCCATAAAATACATCCTCACATTAGTGATTAAAATCCATTGTACGAATCAAATCTTTTAACTGTTCTACATTGAGCCATTCTTTATTGATACCCGAACTGTATTCAAAGCCCTCTTCTACCTTTTTACCGCCCGGAATGATTTTTTCAGGTCCCCACCAGTTAAAGTGTGGATAAATAATGTAATGCTTTTCATATTCATAGGTTAACGCAGAGTCTTCCTTTGTTACCATGATTTCGTGAAGCTTTTCTCCTTCACGTATGCCCACTTCCGGCATCTCGCAGCCCGGCAGCATTGCCTGAGCAAGATCAGTAATCTTAAAGGATGGGATTTTAGAAATAAAGGTCTCTCCTCCATTGGACTCCTCCAATGCCTTAATTACCAGCTGTACCCCTTCCTCTAAGCTAATCCAGAAACGTGTCATACGGTAATCGGTAATCGGCAGCTCCTTCCCGCCGTTATCAATAATATTTTGAAAGAACGGAATAACAGAACCGCGGCTTCCTGCCACATTTCCGTATCTTACTACAGAAAAACGCACGTCCCTTGCTCCTGCATAAGAGTTTGCTGCAATAAATAATTTATCAGAAACTAATTTAGTGCCTCCATAAAGGTTGATTGGATTTACCGCCTTATCTGTTGATAATGCTACTAGTCTTTTTACGCTGTCAGAATCCAGTACTGCATTTACAATATTGATAGCGCCGTCAATGTTTGTCTTAACCGCTTCGATTGGATTATATTCACAAGCCGGAACCTGTTTCAGTGCCGCTGCATGGATAACATAGTCCACCCCATGTAAAGCTCTTGAGAATCTTTCCTTATCCCTTACATCCCCAATAAAGAAGCGAAGCACGTCCGCATATTCTTTAAACTTGTTCGCCATAATGAACTGCTTGTACTCATCTCTGGAATAAATGATAATTTTCTTTGGTTTATAATGCTTTAAGACATATTCCGTAAAATGATTTCCAAATGAACCTGTACCGCCTGTGATTAAAATTGTTTTGTTGTTTAACATATTTTTCTCCTTATTTTAAAATAATTTATTATAGTCTACTCTCGGCAGGGATTCCAGCACGCCTCCCTGCGTAGCATTATATATATGGATTCCTCTTTTTTCAGAGTATTCATATAATCTTCTGTAATCCGTAAACATATTATAAAAGCCCCGAAAAAAAGCTTCTGGGTCTATCTGGGAATGAGTATTTTGAATTGCCTTTTTTTCATTTTCATTCATTTCATAGGCATGAAGCTCTACTTCTTTTCCTGCAAGCACCGAAATCTGCTCATATCCCGTCATATCACACCCTAATAAATAAATTTCACGAAATCCCATATATATCGCTATTTCAATTGCATACTGGACTACATTGCAGAAACCCGGTATGCATTTTGTCAAATCTATCTTTTTCTTATATCCCTCATAAAACTCTCCTGCAAAGTGTATATATGCAATATTTAGGAACTGATTTAATCCCATCTTCTCAATCATTTCTTTACCGGCATAAGGGAAAAAGCATACCGGGCTGCTTTTTTCATTATTAATTTTTTTAAAAGTTTCTAATTTTTCCCTATCCTCTTCTTTATCCATATTTATCTGAAAAATAAAAGGATCTGCCATAACATGAAAATCACTTTTCAACTGGGTATACATAGGGCTTTTGGGAATCATATTGACAGTAAACACCATATCATCTTGTGTCTTACTTAAATCCTGATGCTTTAAGGAAGGTCCATTTCCTATAATAAAGCACCGCTTTCCCAAATATTTATTTTTATAAATATTATTTTTCTTCAATACTTTAGCCTGCTTATTGTCCAGCGCTAAAAAAAAGTTATGCTTCAACTGTTTTGCATCATTTTTCATTTTGAAATAAAGCTTATCCATATTTCCGTTTCCTATTCTACACTCTTTTTCCTTATTATGCAAATTTCTGGAAAATTTCAAAATAATTGCATATATTTTACTTTATACAAATAAACTCCATCAAGATAAAATCTTGATTAGTACAGGACATTGCTATATGATTGTTGCCGCTTCCAATATGGCTCTGTGCTTTCCCGTTCAACGGTTTTCTTATATGGTGCGGTTTCAAAGGAAATGAAAAGCAAAACAAGCACATATATTGCAATATCATCAAAAATATTATGCAGCAATATTGTAAAAAGAAATACGCCCGCCAAATTAGCAAGCCTGTGGTTCTTCGCCTTGGAAAAGCGACCAATAACCAATACAATCATTCCTATAAGAATCAACAGCGGAAATACACCATATTTAGCCATAATGTCCAGATATAAATTATGGGCATGGCTTGCCCATACACCGCTTTTTAATTGAAACTCACTAAAAATGCCATTTCCAATAAAAGGATGTTCCACAAACATTTCAAGCGCCTGCTCCCACAAGGCATCTCTTCCCGAATATGAAGTATCCCTTCCCACCATGTTCACAACTGTTTTAATCAGTTCGTGGTTTGCACTAAATATAATAAACAATGTCAGAAAAATTCCAATCAGAAAAAGCAGCTTTGCATTTGCCAGCCTATACAATTTATATCCGTATTTTAAGACCATATAGTAGGCAAAAACAATAAACAGGCAAAGAAAGGAATTGCTGGAATCGCAGACGAGCACCGCAAGAAGAAGAACCATGCTGATAATGCCGCCAAACCTTGGAAGCCTTTCTTTCTGGCGCAAAGCATGATAAAAAAGGAAATATAAAAATATTAGAAAATAGTAAAAAGAGCTATTCTTCGACCCAAGAAAATATACAGCCTCCGCCTTTGTTGCTGCATGAAAAAAACCATTTGGAAACAGAAAGGTAGTAATCGCCCCTACTATACTATAAAACCCAAACAGCAAAATACATGCCTTGTGAAAATCTTCCATAGAAGTTCTCATCATTCTTTCACAAAGCAGTGCAAGCCCTATATAAGTAATATTTCCAACCACATAATTGATATACAGGCTTCCATTCATATAACTGGTAACGATACATGCCAGACAATAAAAGCCAAAGCCCCATGTAGTAATCATAGCAGGAAGCCTTCTGTGATACAAAAAATCCGCCGCCATAAAAGCAGTTATACAAACCCTGCACAGACTAAGCAGCGTAGTAAGCACCTTAAAAAAAAGCGGAAAAACGTTTCTGCCCACCAGCATATCAAAGCTATATAATTCAAAAAATGGTATTAACAGCAAGATGTAAATTATACACCTTCTTTTTATATTCAGATTTATCATCTTTCGCCACTTACCTGTCTCTTAGTTTTTGAACGATTTTTCCTTTCATGATGCCAAAATAAAAAATCATTCCACCTTCTTGCTCCCAAAAGCCTTCTGACAATGGTTTTCAAACCGCATTTGTCTTTCCAATAATAAATATCAATTCCTTTATACAGTCCATTATCTTTTCTGACCATATGGCGTTCCCTACAGTTTGGTCTGGTTGATACCCCATACATAGAGTAATATGTCAGATTTTCATTAAGATAATAATAAGGGATGTCCATTTTCAGCGACTTAATAAAAAAATCCCAGTCCGCATGAAGCCTGAAGTTTAAATCCAAAAGCCCCACCTTTTGAAATACCCCTTTTCCCGTAAACATGCTTTGATGTCTGATGCCGCACATTCCTTCGGAAAGTCCGGGACACTGGCTGTCAATTTTCTCAGGCGCATGGATTCTTAAGCAAAGCGTCTCTCCCTTACTGTTTTGATACACATTGGTAGAATCCCCATAAACGATGGAATTTTCATCAATATGGTTTGCCTTTATATAATCCACTACCTTTTTTAAAGCACCCGTTTCAAAATAATCGTCACTATTCAGGAAGTTGACAAAGCTGCCCTCAGATAGTGCTACGCCTTTATTCATGGCATCATACCAGCCCTTATCCTTTTCTGAAATATATTTAAGCCTTCCCTTGAATTTCTGTTCATAGGTTTTAATCACATCTAAAGTGCCGTCGCTTGAAAGTCCGTCGATAATCAAATATTCGTAATCCTCACAAGGCTGCTCCAAAACAGATTTTATTGTCTTTTCTATGGTATTGACACTATTAAAACACACTGTAACTACAGTAACGATAGGTTTCATAATATCACGGTACCTCTTATCATTTCTATTCTTTATAATTTGTAAATTTCATTCCAGTATTCCTTTGCTGTTTTATCCCAGTCAAAGCGCTTAATATTTTCATAGCCCTTTTCTACAAGCTCTCTCTGTTTCTCCTTGTCTGATAACAGTTTCAAAATGGCATTTCCAACTTCCCCTGCCTCCTGAGGATTTACCAAAACAGCACTGTCTCCTACAACCTCCGGCAGAGAGCTCAAATTGGAACATATAACCGGAACCCCAAGCTGCATAGCCTCAATTGGCGGAAAGCCAAAGCCTTCTGCCAAAGATAAAAACAAAAATGCCTTTGCGCCCTTCATTGCCGCATACATTCTGCTGTTTTCCTTTATATATTTTATATAAGTAATTCTTTCTGCCGCTTTCTGGGAAATAGCAGTTTCACCTTGATTTTCCACGCCTAATAAAAGCAGCTTTTCCGGTTCTTCACAAGTCTCGCAATATCTTTCATAAGCCCTTAGAATCCCTGCTGCATTTTTATGGGGCAGGGATGAGGTGACCGCAAACAAATACCCATTTTTTGCAAAATCATCCTGCTCCTTTATTTTTTCTTTCACGATGCGGTTACACCCATTATAGATCACAGATATCTTATTTGGATTAATATGGGAAATATCCAGAATCTCCTTTTTAGAAGCATTGGATATGGTAATCACCTTTTTGCACTTTTTTATCGAACCCTTTAGCCGGTTCATAACATAAAAATTTTCCAGCCTGTTAAAATATCCGGGGAAATTTTTATGATAGTAAAATGGTATCATGTCATGCACAATGATAATGTCATTCAGCTTTCGGCTAAAAGGCGCAAATCCCCTTGGAAAAATAATTCTGTCTCCTTGAAACCTTTTATAATATTTCTTTACAAGAAACAGCTCCCAGTAAATACAAAAAATCTTGTCCAAAGGGTTATAAGGCATTTCCTGAAACTGCACGCCTTCTATTTCAAAATCCTGCCGGTTATGCTTATTGCCCAATGCAATAATATTGCATTCCCTGATTGCCTCATGCTCAGAAAATTCTCTGGTCCTTACCAGATTTCTTACCAGATTCAAGGTCAGGTTGTAGATTCCTATGCTTTTTCCCGCTCCTTTTACCAATTTAAAGCAATCAATTATAAGAACCACTTTGAAAGCCTCCGTTTTCTGCTTAATATTTTCCAGTCATTCCCTTGCCTAACATGTCTTCAACTTAATTGACTCCCACTACTACTGCACCAAGCATCTCCACTTTATGATATTGGCAGGTTTCAATTTCACTCTTTATTTCATCATAAAGCGACTTTCCTGCCTCCTCCACAAAAACCACATAACCAGTCTCTGTCATCCGTTCCAGTGCAGAGGCATCATAAAGAATGCTGTTTCCTGATAAAATTGTAATATTATCTTTCTTTAAAAGTCCGGAAAGCTTCTCAATAAAATCTTTTCCCTTTCCCTCCAGATTCGTCCCTGTCACAAATATAGTATTTACACCAGCCTTTACAGTAGCAATCCGTACTCCTGCCGCAATCATGCCGCACGCTTCCTCTTCTTTGAAATAATGCTTCCTGTGGTCTCGAAGCTTAATAAGCAGGCGGTCAATAAAACCAAACAGCTTTTTCTTCTTATCTTCATATACTACATTGCCAAGCAGTTTAATTCCATAGAGCTGTTCAAAATCATCCCTCATGCCAAGCCTTGCCCTAAATAAATATCCAAGCGCCAGAATACCTGCCGCAAGAACTGCTCCCGCCACAAAACCTACTACCACCAGCTTTTTGCTAATGGAAGGGCTTGCATTCTGCAGCTCTGCTTCTGCCTGTCCGGATTCTCCTGCTGTCTCAGCGCTGCTTTCTCTTTCTGCTTTCATTTCCTGACTTATAAAAGCCAGCTCTTCCTTTGTCAAATCCTTTTTCAATGTAGACATGTTTAACCTTTGGGCATTCTGAGCAACATAATTCTGATGCTGGTATGATAACAGTTCTGTATCGGCAGTAAAGATACATTCATTTCTGACCATCGTCACTTGGTGCTCACCTAACAATCCTGTTATTTCAGCTTTCTTTTCCCTGATTGCAGCATCTATCATCTCTGCTATGGCAAGACCGCTCTCTTCACTGTCACTATAAATAGCAATTATAAGCAAATTGCTATCTGAAGGCTTCAGGCTTCCCCCACCATACGAATTTTCCAAATCAATGGCTTCGCTATAATATGCCTTTTTATTCTGATTGTCTTCTATATCCGGAAGCTTATCATAAAATTCGTCATTTTCAAAGCAGGAAATATATTGATTTATGAAAGCGGAAATATTATCTTTCTTTTCCACCTGAGGATATTCCACCGCAAACAGATTGTCCACATAATAAGCAAGAACTGTTTTGTAAAATCCATTGGCATCTAGCTTCATCATAAGGGAATTTTCATTATATTCTTTCTGTTTTCTGTAAAGCTCCCAATAAGAAAGATAATCCATCGCATTATCCAATGCTTCCCCTTCCAACTGAATCTTCTGCTCTGTTGCCTGTTTTGCAGCTTCTATCTGTTTTCCACTTCTAATATAGCTTAATCCTCCTGCAAGTACTGCGAATAAAACCGCACATATAACAACAGCTCTCCATTTCATTATAATTGCCCAAAGCATATCTGCTAAATTCAGTTCCATTTCCTGTGCATTGTAACTTTTACCCGGCATTCTTATATCCTCCTGTCATTTGCCTATCTTAAGTATTACTATCCATTCACTAATTTGTCAACCAAAACTTCTTAACATCTCTGTCAAGACGTAACAGTTCAGCCCACAGGCGCAACGGAAGGATCACACAGAGCATGTTTTCTGCGTCGCCACGCTTTCGCTCTATAAAAACGCAACAGTGCTAAGCTCGAAAACACCTCGCTAAGCGCTGGCGTTTTTATAAGGGCTCCTTTAGAAAACATGCTCTGTGTGGTCCTTCCGCTGCGCCTGTGGGCTGAACTGTTACGTCTTGAAGTGTTTTTGTTAAATTTCGCTAATACATATGAAAAGGGCTTTCAAAGCCCTTTTCCCATATTCAACATAGCAGCTACTTTTCTTTATTTTTATTATCCAGCATCTTATTTATATTAAATGCTGGCAATACAACGCAATCCATCTCCGGCTGCGCAGTCAGCAGCGAAACCTCGCTCCTAAGATACGGCATCAGAATTGCCACAGCATTTTTGTTAATCAAATCATGCTTTCGCTCATCACTCATAAAGTCATTTTTGTTGATTTCAAAAAAACCTGATAAGCTTATCAGAAATTCATACTCTTCCTTCTTATCCCCTTTTAAAATCAATGTCACTTTATAATCGCCATCTTCAAGCATACCTATTTGCACCTGTATCTCGAATTTCAACTCTTCGTTATTTTTAAACCCCTTTCGATTGAATTCAATCTTATCAAACACAAGATTTTGAAGAATCAACGTACTATTTATTCCGCTCATATTATCTCCTTATTATTAAGCTGCATCCAGCCAATCATCCTCACCATTTTCTCCCACAATATATACCGGCCATTCAGCCATGCTTTCCATAGGTGCATAAAACGTTTTTACATTTTTCTCTCCAGCCTGCAAAACTGTACGATAGTCAAAAAGCAGCTTTTGGATTTTATTAAGGCGCAGCTCATTTACAACTTTTAATGTCTGCATAACCTGACTGCTGATTATCTGCGAATTTAAGTCCTGAAATACAGGAAACAGCTCCGCCGCCGGCTCCATTGCTCTGCTAATACTTTGTATTTCACTAAACACTTTATTATATGATGCGCTAAATTCATTTTTTCGCCTTTCCATTAGAATCTTCTGATAATACTCTATTTCATCATCAAATTCTCCCGGTTCTGCTTCCATAAATTCATCTTTTTTTGGCAAAAAGATACTATCTTCTCCCCAATCAGCTTCCTCTTGCTCTTTCACTATATATTCATCATTTCCATATATAGACAGCCGGCATTCCGGAAAGCTTAAAAAAACCTCCCGAATAGAAATATTATCTCTAAGCATGCTTATAACTAGTTCTTCTGTTGTTCTGGTTAATAACCATTTTTTCCCCTGCTCATTATTTTGACAGCAGACACATATAAATAAATCATTTTTTTCATTTTTACATGTAAATAAAATGGGATAACTTGCTTCAAATAAAATTTTATCCGTTATGAATTCTCCATATACGCCTAATTTAAATGTATTATTCATTTTTTTCATCTCTTTTCCTAATATACTCTTTAAGATGCTCCTCAAAATCCGGGATTATTTCAAATACCTCATATGGCTTTGCATTTTCATATAGCCACCAATCTACATGGGAACCTTTTTTGGCTTTTCTTTCTCTCGTTGGCTGCACCAATCCATATTGCGGTTCTGTATATCCGATTGCAATTTTATATGGAACTTCTAAATCCGATGTCATAGCCGCAAACCTTTTTATATGATTTGGTTTTTCATACGTTGACAACGAATATAAACCGGGGTCACTTGGGTCATCATCCGCACTATACTTATATCCTTTTTCTTCAAAGGTTGGAGTAAATGATGCTTTATCACATTTTCCGGATTTACATGCACGATATACCAATATCCTTTCCTGCCGTGCCCCATCTGGAAGCTCAAATAATGTAAAATATTCCGGAAACATCCTTTCTAATCTCTTCTGGTTCTTTATTTTATTCTCCTCCAATAGTATTATGCCCCTATTCCATAAAATACTCTTAAAAAATATACTATTAACCGCTTATATATATATTATTAACAAATCATTTATTCTGTCAACCCCCAATCGGTGACTTCCACACCAGAAAATAGGGAGGTTTTCAATTCCTTCGTGCATACCATTCCCCAATCCCCATAATCATAAAAATAAAAGGGGTGCATAAAACTGTCTGATAACAGAACATATTATGTCCGGCATAAGATAAAATACATGCCACAACAGCAATAGCAAGCGGATTTTTAACCGCTTTCTTGGCAAATCGAACCGTTGCAGCAGCAAAAATACCCAGATATGCAATACCACCTGCAATCCCATAGTTTATTATCGCAGTAAACCATTCATTATGCGCATTCGTCAAAACATTATTTCCCCATTTTGCATTCAAATCGGCTGCAGCATACTCATAACCATAGTAAGGATAACATTCCGGGCCTACGCCAAACAACTTTTTCCCAAGACTCATGTCTCGGAACATGCTGCCTGTAAATCTCCATGTAAACCCTCTTCCATTCCCCCATTCGTCTGACCATGCCAGATAAGGAATCTGCCCCATAACGGAAGCTATATTCTCAGGCAATATCCCTTTTGCGCTAAGCACAAGACAGACTATTGCCAAAACTACCAGAACACCTGCCGCACCGTAAAGGACATTTCTAATACCTTTCACAAGCTTTGAATTATAAATCTCTTTCTTTTCACAAAACAACAACCCGAGCCAGATTACTACACAGACAATCAAGAGTATCCATGTAACTTTGCTGTTAATCAGGAACCTGCTTAACGTATCCAATTCCCCAATCATATTCTCTGTATGCAATTTAGTGCCAAAATAAATCGTCTTGGCAGCCGCTAAAAATAATATCACCAGCTGGAAAAATCTCTGTAAATGCCATGCATCCGCTGCTGAAAACCAGAAAAATACCCCCATAAAACACAATAATGCTATATAGGCGCTGTCACTGTTTTGGGTTACCAAAGTGGAAAATCCGAGAAAAGAAAAGATACCGCTTATAATGCGCAGCCACTTCTTTTTACTGTTCCAAAAGTAATAGAGCCCGATAGGGAGCACCGTACAAACAAAAGCAGAATACCAGCTTGACTGTCCGAGTGTGGATAAAAACTGCAGCTTGTAGAAATCCTGCAGTCCCTCATATACTCCTAAAGGGTCAATTAGAAAACGATTCAATATCCCCATCAGATATACATATCCTGCCGTTACACAAATGCAAAATAAAATAGCTTTTGCATTTTGTGCATATCTGGATAAAAGAAAATAAATACACACAAAACTGATTTGAGAATACAATCCCATAAACCAGCCGGAATATCCTGCCCATATTTTATCATGATAACCGCTAAGGGCAGATGAAAGCAAAACGAAGAACAGGTAGCCAATCACCATATAATCCAACAGGGAAAGGTTTTTCAGTACTCTTTGTACGTTCCACTTTTTATAATTGCATATAAAATAGAGAATTACCATTCCCATTAGGACAGGCAGTCCCAACTTTGTAATATTGGCATATAAGGTGTATTTTGCATCTCCAATTTTATAGAACCCTTCTTTTAAATAAATTGGCAGAAAAATCACCAATATAGCGGAAAAGAATGTCACCATATATTCCAGTAAAATAGTGATCGTATCTTTTTCATCTATTTTTTTATTTTTTACTTCTTTGACTAGCTTTGTCATGATTGTATCCTCTATTTTCCTTTACGTATAATCAAAGCTTTTTTCTTATTACGCTCATATTATATAACATTATCAGTTATAACGTTCCTGTGTTTTAGCGCCTTGGGCAGCCACATCCGCCTATTTCGCCCCTACGCCAAACAAGACCACGAACACTGTCTGAAACAAAATTTTAACATCCAGACTCAAAGACCAGTTATCAATGTACTCCAAGTCCATCTTTACCACTTCATCAAAGTCAATGGTTCTTCCTCTGCCCTTCACCTGCCACATGCCTGTAATGCCCGGCGTAATGCTGAGCCTTCTGCGGTAATGCATATTATACTGTTCAAATTCATCTTCTGTAGGAGGTCTTGTCCCTACCAGACTCATGTCACCCTTCAGCACATTGAAAAACTGCGGAAGCTCATCAATGCTGGTTTTCCTTAAAAACCTTCCAACCGGAGTGATTCTCGGATCATTTTCCATTTTAAACATAAGCCCCTGCATTTCATTTTGGGCTTCCAATTCTTTTTTACGTTTCTCCGCATCCATATACATAGAGCGGAATTTATATATTTGAAATCTTCTGCCGTTCTTCCCCACTCTTGTCTGGGCAAAAAATATAGGACCTTTGGAATTTAATTTAATGGCAATCGCCACGAAAGGTGTAAGTAGAATAACTATGATTGAGCCTAACAGCCCGCCCACAATATCCATGGTGCGCTTCACAAACAGCCGCCTGTAATCCATGTATTGCAGCGCAAAGGTAATGACTGCATACCCTGCAAAATTCCCCACGCTTTTTCCTTTCATATCAAGGTCCAAGGCATCCACACTATAATGGCAGACTATTCCCATGCTCTCAAAATCAATGATAATCTGCTTCGCTTCCTGAGTGACCATATTGGGCAGAAAGAGGAACACCTCATCCAAAGTGGACTGCACGGATACTTCATACAGATTTTCCTTATCTGCCACCACGGGAATCCCCATGATTTCTTCCCCTATCATGCTCTTATCCACAATAGCAAGGGCAGTAATCTCATAATTCCATGCTTTTTCTTTTTTAATTCGTTTTAACACCTTTTCTGCATATTCCGAATCGGTAACCACCATAATCTTATCGCTGGCATTGCTTCTTTTGTAGTAATTTACCATATATCGCTTAAAGGCTATGTGGAACAGATAAGTGAATATCAGGTTAAACACTCCGAAATAGCCAAAGGTCAGCCTTGAAAGATGCTCAGCGTCTTTCGTAAGAAACAGCAGGCATCCGATGGCAATCGACATTGTGATGTCATATTTTAATACCGCAACAAACTCTGTATAATATCCCCTGTAAAAAAAATGCCGGTTCCAGTCAATCAATACACTGTACAACAGACAAAAGAGCATCATGTACATGCACACATTATAATGCAGTGACAATCTGTCCGCATTGCGGATTGTGCCAAATCGAATAAACATAGCAAGCAGATAAGAAATCACAATGCTTGCAAAATCAATTAGAAGTACACAATAAGTCTCTATTAACTTGCTTTTTCTATGGATTTGCTGCATTTTCCATCCTCCCTGCCCCTGCTTCTATACTGTCTTTTTTGACAGCAGGTTTTTAAAGTACACATTGCATAGTATAACATTACCCTCCTGATTGTTCAATTCCTTTCTCGTCCTTCATAAAAAACAAAAGGAACAGACAAAGCATCAGCATCGGCAAATTAAAGTCCTTTATGGAATAGTCAATGCACAGCATCCCAAGAAGTGCAGCCCACACAGCTGCTGAAAAGAGGGCATATTTCCAAAAGCTTTTTGCCAGCATAACGAAAAACAGCACAATGAGCAGTATGCCTGCCGGTATGGAATGCCAAAGCATCTCTACCAGAAATACATTGTGGCAGTTCTTTGCCTGATTCCAAAGCACCAGCTTGTTAAACTGCATGCCGATTCCTGCAGGATTGTCCAAAATCGCCGCAATGCTTGCCTTCCATATGGGAAATCTGGAACCCATGCTTGCCAGCTCCCTTTTAGCCGCCACATAATGGCAGCCATATGCTGCCATCACTCCCAGCAAAAAAATACTGATAACTGCAAGGGCAATTTTATATTTAACATGCAGCCTCTTCCATGGAATCTTCCATAAGGCATATCCTGCAATAACCACTACCACACATATCAGGGCAGCAACAGAATTAGTCAGATATGCTGTAAACACCAATGTAAGGATGGATATGAAAAATAAAAGCTTATTTTTAAAAATATCTTTAAATTTCAGGCATAATCCGCTGTATAACACTAAAAATACGCCATACTCGCTTTTATGGGGATAAGTAAACGTCAGGCGCTTGTCCCAATATGTGGTAGCCTCGCCATGGTGTATGATTTTCGGTATAAGCGATGCTTTATCAAATAATACCCTGTCTATTCCGGCATAATACAAAATGATGCTGATAATACAGGATATGACAATTGTACCAAGCAAAAAGGGAAGGACTTTATTCCTCTCAAAAAATCCTGCCGGAAGCATATACCATAAAAGCGGAAGCAGTAGAAATGCTGCTGCCTTATGGAACAGCTCCCAATAATAATGATGATAAAAGAAATCAATAAAAAGCTCCGTCCCCAGATAAAGCGCCAGTATCCCTATATAAATCCACATAAATTTCGATTTTTCTTTTTCTGCTTTTCCTGCCAGAGCCAGATAAAAAACCAGCCCCCATGTTACAAATGTAGGGAGTGCAAAGGTTGTAAAATAAATGCCCCTTTTTATATATTGGTCTCTGATGGGAAAGAAGATAGTCGTCACAATTATGAGCTTTATAAAAACAGAAATGATTCTTTCCTGATTCTTAGTCAATAACACGGTTACTCCTCCATATCGCAGCATTGCTTTTCAAGTATGCCCTTTGTAGCAGCCGCTAATTCTGTACATCTGGATTCTGAAAGTCGCTTTCATACAAATAATCTGTATAAATACCAGTTACTCCCATCCCAAACATTTTCACAGCTTCTTCCTGTTCATTTACAGTATGGACATACACTTTAATATCACTTTTTGTCAATTCTTCAATATCTGCCTTGTCCTTTATCCATTTAGCAGGCATGGTCACCACTGAAATTTTGTTTTTCTTACAAAATTCAGCAATCTTTCCATATTGATTCTTATATTCCTTCGGTAATTTATACAAGGTAAAGATATAGCTTTCAAAGTGATAGATTTTCTCCATTTTTTTGTAATCATCCTCGCAATAAATCTGGACGATGACACGCTCTAAAACAGAGGCATCAATTTGTTTGGCTATTTTTACAAATTCCTTCATAGTATCCTCAAAGGTAGTGGATTTCATTTTATGTTTTACATCTGTAACAAGGTATAAATCCTCATGAGAAGACATATATGCCACTAATTCCTCTGCGGTCATAGGGGCATAAACATCAAAGATGGGTGTAGACTTAAATTCCTCCAGCGTAGGAGCCGTTCCATCAAAATTTTCCTGTCCCAAATCATCTTTCCAATAGTGACGCAATACTAAAGTCCCATCTGCCGTAAAAAGGAAATCCGCTTCCACCACTCTCTGCCCCTTTTCATAGGAAAGCTCCAGCGCTTCATAGGAATTGGTATAATCTTTTCCATCAATGCCGCCTAAGGCATGGGAAATCACTTTATAGTCCTCAAACCACGTTTCCTGTCTATCCATATGTCTATCAAGCTCTTTATCATTAATCCAGACAGCCGCTACTAAGAACAGCAAAAGCAGAGCTGCCGAAAGAAAACGCTTTCTCATGTCGTATCACCCTTATTCATATTTCCCATATATACAGGCATATGCTTCTAATTTATTACCTACAAACCATAATCAGTATATCATCATATTGATAATTGCGCAATTTTTTTCTTGCCCACATCACGGAAATCGTAACAGTTCAGCCCACAGGCGCAGAGCGGGGTTTTCACAGAGCATGTTTTCTAAAGGAGCCCTTATAAAAACGCCAGCGCTTAGCGAGGT
>JAMPFB010000025.1 GCA_023664735.1 Robinsoniella sp.
TTTCGGTACCTAGGGGAAAATTGCCATGGACGGCAATTTTAGTCATATTGCGCCAGGGAGGGCGCTATATGACGACCCGTTCGGCATTCGCAGCCTTCCAAGGCTGTTTAGGAAAATCGCCATCCAAAACACGAAAAGCCAATCCCCTCTCATCCCTCTGTTGCGTCCGTTTAGCCACTACCTTCAAAAAACAGACTGAACCGCTACAAATAAATAACAAAATAGAGAGAGATTGAAATGGTATTTGAAAATATAAGAAATCTAAGGGAAGATAAAGATAAAAAACAACAGGAAGTGGCTGATTATCTACACATAAAGCAGACCACTTACTCCAAATATGAGCTTGGGAAAATCAATATCCCAATAGAGGTATTTATGAAGTTAGCTGATTACTATGGTGTTTCTGTTGATTATTTATTAGGGCGGTCTGATAAATAATTTATCTTTGCGCCCTTCTTTACATTCGTTAAATTCGTATCCATCAAAAAATAATCTATAAATTTTCCACTTATTCTGACTTTTTACCCGTCCAAATCATCTATACTATAAAAGAAAAGGTAACAGTTCAGCCCACAGGCGTAGAGCGGGTTTTCTGCAGAGCATGTTTTCTGCGTCGCCACGCTTTCGCTCTATAAAAACGCAACAGTGCTAAACTTTGTAGGCTGAACTGTTACAAGAAAAGAAAGGAGCGAAATCCTCTTGAAAAAAGACAATTACAATACTTTAGCAGACTATATTACCGATAATCAGGATAAATTCTACCGTCTTGCCTTTACCTACGTGCATCAAAAAGAGGCTGCACTGGATATTGTGCAGAATGCTGTGGTAAAAGCGCTGCAGAGCTATGATACGATCCGCAACATATCATATATCCGGACATGGTTCTACCGGATACTGGTAAACGAAAGCCTGTCCTATTTAAGAAAAGCCCAAAGGGAATATCCCATGGACTTATCTTCCATTTTGGAAACGGCATATTCGGGCAGTGATGGCGCTGAAAGGCTGGAGGTGTTCCAATTTGTAAATCATTTACCGGAACCCGGACGGACTATTGTTTTTTTACATTACTATGAGGGCTTTACCTTAAAAGAAATCAGCCAAATTAAAAAAATGAAATTAAGTACGGTGAAATACCATTTATATGCTTCTCTGGAAAAGCTAAAAGAAATGATAAAGGAGGAAACGGCATGAAGGAAATCAAGGATTCAAAAGCTATTTATGATGCAATCAAGGTTCCGGCTGAACTCTCTTCTGTAATGGAAAAGGCAATAGAAACGGAAAGAAAGGAAAGGGAAAGGAGCATTATGAGGAAAGAAAATAAATGGAAAAAAGCATGGATACCTGCTGCAGCAGCCATTTTTTTCATCGGGGTAACCATTGGTTTAAATACCAGCAAGGCATTTGCAAAAAGCGCCGAAAATATTCCTATCCTTGGCGCCATTGCCAAAGTATTGACTATACGGGACTATGAATCTGAGGATAATGTGAATATCAGCATTGAGCAGCCGGAAATTGTTGTGGATGGCAATCAGAAAGTCCAAACAGACAAGGGAGCAGCTCCTTCCTTGGAGGAAGCAGCCGAAAAAACACCGGCGGATGCTTCTGATACAAAAGAGCCAGCAGCCTCCTCTCCCACCGAATATGTAGCGGACGTAAATGCTGCTATTGAAAAAATCGTCTCTGATTATAAGGCAGATGCCACAAAGCGGATTGAAGAATATAAACAAGCCTTTTTAGAAACAGGCGGAACGGAGGAAGAATGGCTGAAACGGGGAGCCGACATTGACGTATCTTATGAAATCAAGTACCAGTCCCCCACTGTCCTTTCCCTTGTGCTCACTACAAACGAAAGCTGGGTTTCCGTCTATGGACAGCAGTACTTTTTCAACATGGATTTGGTAAATGGGAAGGATATTACCTTAAAGGAGCTGCTTGGAGAAGACTATGTGGAGAAGGCAAATGCCGTGATTTTGGAACAAATAAAGCTGCGAAGTGAAACGGAGGGCTATGTATACTGGGGCTATGAGCAGTACAATAAGGAATATTACGAGGCAAATCCGGATGATAGCCTGATAGACGAGGGCTTTCAGACGGTAGGACCGGAAACAAAGTTCTATATAAACGAAGCCGGAAATCCGGTTATCGTATTTGATAAATATGAAATCGGACCCGGCTATATGGGCAGTCAGGAATTTGAAATTGAAAAATAATAAGCAGCCATCTGGCTTCTGGAGGAAAATTCGTGGGTTTTTAACAGCTCACGGATTTCTTCTTTGGAATAAAACCTTGCGGCAATCTCTTCATTTTCTGATGTATGGTCGGAAAAATCCCCTTCCACCTCCACAAAAGCAATGTAGGTTTTTATATCGGAAATCCCTACTGCAGAATAGGAAGGCGGCAGGATAGTTTTGATTTCCTTTACGGAAAGACCGGTTTCCTCATAAAGCTCACGGCGGATGCATTTTTCAATGGTTTCCTCCTCTTCCATCATTCCCGCACAAAGATTAAAAATCGTTTTATTGATGCCCATGCGAAACTCCTGCAATAAAAGAAGCTTATCTTCTCTTGTTGCCACAATGGAAACGCCGCTGACGCCTTTTCCTAAATCTTCTTTGGAATGTAGCTCCTTACGGCTGACAATTTCATACTTTTTTTCCCTGCCCGCTTTGTTTAAATACGTAAGCTCGTAATTTTTTAAATATTTCCCGTCTTTTACCTTTTTTAATTCTAATAACTTCATAATTTGTTCCTGCTTTCTTATTCTGTAAAAAGTCCCCTGCATTTCTCATAAAGAGGCGCTGCTATTTTTTTTCTTGTAAGCTCCACAAGTCCAAGTGGTGTTATGTCAACCAATGTAGTAGGAACCGGATCCATCCTGCATTGTTCCCTGAAAAAAGAAATCAATTCCTCTTCCTTTTCTTTTTCCTCTAAATTGATGAAATCCACAAGGATGATGCCGGAAAGGTTCCGAAGGCGGATTTGCCTTGCTGCTTCCATTGCAGCTTCTTTATTTACCTTGGCATACATTTCCTGCCGTTTCTTTTTATCCGTACATTTTCCTGAATTTACATCAATGACAGTCAATGCTTCGGTAGGCTCAATGACTAGATAGCCTCCGGACTTTAACCAGACCTTTTTTTTCAGAGCCTCCTCTAATTTCCCTTTTAATCCGTACAGGCTTTGAAGGGGAAGCAGTTCATCCTGATAAAAGGATACTCTTTCAGAAAGGTCTGTGTCCAAAAGCTGTTTGTACATGTCTTCCTCATCGGTAATAATCCGGCTGATGCGGGTAAAATACATATCCTGCGCCTTTTTGACAGCAAAGGGCTTTTCCTGATAGAGCAAAGAAAAAGGTGTCCTTGACTTTGCCTTTTGCAAAAGAGCCTCCTTCTTTTGCAAAAGGTTTTCGATTTCTTCCCACAAAAGATGTATGGTTTCTTCCGTAAGATTCCCTGCATTGGTACGGAAAATCAGCCCAAACTCTTCTGCCCGGCTCCCAAAAGGACCTGCTGTAAAGGCGTTCTTCAAAAATTCCTTCTGCTGCTTGGAAAGCTTATTGGAAAATCCCATTTTCCGACATTCCGTGGACACAACCCCATAGGTGCCGCTAAATGTCAGATTGGTAGTCAAGACCGCATCCTTTGTTTTAACGGGCTCCTTTTCCACCTGCACTAAAAGCTCGTCTCCTTGGGAAAAACTGCCATTGTATGTCCGGTTTAGCAAATAAGGCTCCCTTTTAGTTTCCATGGACAAAAAACCAACCGCTCCGGGCTTATATTCCACAAAGGCGGCATTCAGGTTCTTTGCAATGTTCCTGATTTTTCCAATATAAATATTATTTAAAATGCCGCATTCCTTTCCTTCTTCATCCAGCTTTGCAAGATCTGCCTGAAGCAAGGTATTCCCTTCTAAATAAAAGCTCATGGGAATCCCCTTCATTCTGGTAAAAACCAGTTTGTTTTCATATGCGGTAAAATTTTCTTTTTCCTGAAAGGGCGCTATCATATGTTTCTACATCTCGCTTCCTACTGCATCTAAGGGAACAAATTTGGGCTTTTCTGCCGTTCCCAGATTGGTATATGTGTCTTCCCTTGTAATGATAAAGTCAAACTCCGAAGGAACCTGTCCGTTTTCCTTATAAAATGCTTCCATCACAAGGGATGGCTTAATATTTCCGGAGCTGCTGGCATCTACCAGCATATAAATCTGTCCGTCCTTTATGGAAAGCTCATAAATATAAGGCTTTAAATCCAGCTCTTTTTCGCTTTTCTTTGTTTTTTTCATTACCGGAATCTGTTCCTTTAAAAAGAATTCATGCAGCTTTTTTTCATAGTCAAAGGAAGGCTCATGTCCTTTTCTAAAAGCAACCAGATAACCGGCAGCTGCCACGCTTGCCATGGCATTTCCGGCATTTTCCGGCAGTTGCTTTACGCTTAAGATATCAATTCCTTCTACCATGACCTGATTGAGCCTGTCCATCATCAGGCGGCTGTTCATGGGGGCGTTCATTTCAATATCCAGATACTCCCCGTTGCTGTATAGTCCAACTCCTAGGGGAGCTGCAAAGGACATGATTTGATGGGGGTTGAAGCCGGCGGAATAGGCAATATCAATGTCTGCCCGGCGCATGGCTTTTTGGAAATAGCGCATGATGTCTAGGTGGCCTATGAAGATCATGGAGCTGTATTTGGAAAATTTTATGCGTACTTTTGGGTGTTGGGGTGTCATTTGGGTGATTATTCTCCTTTGGGGTGATAATATTTTGTGGGTGGTGGGGTGGACGGTTAGCTAAAGGGTTGGGGGTGGTATTACGTGGGTGGTTATGAGGGTTGGAGGTGGTGACTATGAGGACGCTTCAGAGGGGTGTGGGTTGGCTGGTGGAGGGCTGTGTTTTTGATGGCGCTTTTCCTAAACAGGCTGAGGATGGAAGTTGGAAACCGGTCGGGTCGTCATATAGCGCCGTCCGTGGCGCGATATGACTAAAATTGCCATCCGTGGCAATTTTCCCCTAGGTATTGACAGCCTGTTAAGGAAAAGAGCCATCAAAAACAATGCCCTCCACCAGCCAACCCACACCCCTCTGAAGCTGTTTTGTTTATGCCACTACAATATCTTTATAAAAGTATTTTATTATGGATTTTCTGAGTCATCAAATAAGTCTTCTAAAAATTGTGTTACATCGAAATTTTCAAATTTTGCTGATGCTGCCACTAATTTTATCCACTGCTTTATTCGATTCTCGAAGATTGTATTTGTATCGTTCCATGTTGTTAATATAGTTTGTTCGTCTATAGACGATACAAGCTCTTTTACTTTGTTTTTGCAGGCTGCTAGCTGGCAGTATTTTTGTGGCAGTTTTGCATAAGTTTTTCCTTTTATTTCAAAATCAGCTTGTCCTCCTGCGGAAAATGGATCTCTCATGGAGGAGGACACTACGCCATGATTGGCAGCAAGCCACAAAGTAAAGCGTTCGTATTTATTGGAACGGTTGCTAAACAGCTCGGGAAATAAAGCAAAGCCTTGTGCGATTAAGTCTTCTCTTTCTTCTTTGGGCAAGGTTTTCCACATACGGAGTTTCGCAGGTGCGGAACCTGCAGCGGCATCTTCTCCATTTACCCACCACAAGGATTCTCCGGGCTGCAAAATAGAACGAAAATATTTTACCACCGGTTCAATAGGATTATCCAACTTGCACATTTCCTCATAGGTAATGCCCATTTTATCAAATATTGTGTCTCCTGTGGGCAATTCCATGTCGATTTTGTATCTGGGGCTGTGAGTGACGGCAATATCACATAAGCATTCCTCATATCGGCGTGATTTAAATTCTACAGGTTTGTGCAGCTTTCCAAATAAGATAAAAATATGCGCAACATCCTCTACCCTTGTTCCTTCAGCGACACTGCCGCCTATCATTGTCCATTTATCATCTTTTGTTGACTTTACTTCTATGCCATAATATTTACCTACGACAATATCAGGAAATCTTTGTCCGCTAATGATTTCTATTGTATTTTCAAACTTTGTGCCTTTAGAAACCACATCAAGCGCTGCTTTTACTTCCGGCTCCAATTTTTGAGCTCCCTTGGACAAATAGTAATCCGGCTCTTTCAAGGCTTTATCATTCATATATTCGCACATTTTATTGCATAATATTTCAAATTCCTCTAATGAGGGAGTTTTATTTGTTGATATTATCATTTTTTTTCTCCCCAAAATATAATGTCCAGTTCTTTTCCAGTCTTTTCGCTATATGATAGCCTAATAATGGTGGAACGGCATTGCCGATGATTTTATATGCCTCTGAGCCTGATACGGATTTATTTCCATTTAATGCCGGGATAACAAACTGGTACTCATCTGGAAATGTCTGTATTCTGGCACATTCCCGTACGCTAAGTCTGCGTTCCTTCAAGCCTTTCTTTAATTCATTTTGCTGTTTGCCGCCATGTTCTTTTGATAATCGTCTAAATTCTATATTTCCATGGTGTTCCGAACGAATTGTTGGTGCAAGGCAGTCTAATTTTATTTCCTGCTGACCTTGACAGTGTTTTCCCATGTATTTCGCTTTTGAATATTTTTGCTGGCTTATATCATTTGAATCCTCCGGCTCTTTCAGACCAATCAATGCTTGTTTTACCGGAACGAATTGTTTCAGGCCTGGCTCTTTTTCTTCCTCGGTTATATAATGTGTTTTTTGGGGATATGGAGAATATTTTTCGGATATTTCTGCCTTTGATAATTCTTCCAAAGCTTTTGGGGTAAGCGCCGATTTTTTAAATCCATAAAATATCACACGTTCCCTTCCCTGTGGCACTCCATAATTTCCAGCATTGATTACCTGTGCCGGCACAACCAGATATCCGCCGTTACATACAGAAGCAAAATCCTTTTCAATCACTTCTTTTGTATCTTTCAAATTAGTCAGTCCTTTTACATTTTCTGCAACAAATACCTTTGGCTTGGAAATTCCAATTACCTCCCTCATCCACATATATAACTGTCCGCGGTTTTCAACGGTTGGCTCTTCATCTGCAAGTTTCTTACCATCATGCCCTTTATTGGATTCAAACCCCATGCGCTTTCCTGCAATTGAAAAATCCTGACAGGGAAAACCGCCAATCAGCACATCTATGTTTTCAGGGAAAATGCTAACTCCGTTTTCTTTCTGCAATTTTACTAAATTCACAATACTATCAAGATAATAATTTTCTGCTGCTATTCCTTTCGCTGAAAAATAATTTGTCCATGCCGCCTTTGCCTCCGGTTTTATATCATTGGCAAAAATAATACGAAAAGACGTATTCCCTAAACAGCTCCAGCTCTCGTCCACTTCCTTGACTGTCCAATCCGAATTTATTTTTGAATTAACAGAATCAGATAATACTTTAAATCCACCTTCAAATCCTAAATCTATCCCACCACAACCTGAAAAAAGAGATAACACTTTCAGGTATTTCATATCTGTATTCAAACGTTCCGCCGTTTTCGTTGCCGATAAACATTCATTCATGGCAAACCGCTCCTTCGCAATATATTCTATTCGTTATAATGAACATTCTTTAACGCTAACCCATCCGACAAAAAAACGAGCCTTTTTCGATACCCAGTAGGAGCTGCCAGATAGAAGGCTTCAGGGCCTTATGAAAGCGCCGGTCCTTACGCACCGTACTTTGGTGCGTTAGAGCTTGTTAGAAAATTGCTTTCCCCAAGATGTGCGTCGCACTTTGTGGGAGATTTGTGCCAAATTTGGGAAGCGTAGCGGGCTACGTTGACTAAATTTGGCGCAAATATCGCGCAAAGTGAGGCGTGCAGATTGGGGGAATGAATTTTCTAACAAGCTCTGGTACCGCTGCGCTTTCATAGAGCGAGAGCGTGCCCAGAAGTCTTCTATCTGGCAGCTCCTACGTCCCTCATCCAAAACCCCCAATCTTTTTACTCCCTACTCTGAAAGCATATCCCACCTCCAAAGCGTGCCGCCCCACACCCATTACACCGTTCCTTACAATTCGGAGTAACCTGCTCCGCTATGGCATTTTCCCATTCTTTTTTTAGAAATTCTTTGGTTACGCCGCAGTCGATGAAGTCCCATGGGAAAATCTCATCCAATGGTCGTTCTCTTGTTGTGTAAAAATCAATGTCCACGCCGCAGTCTTCAAAGCAGGACATCCAAACATCATTTTTGTAAAATTCGCTCCATGCGTCAAAAATGCAGCCTTTTTCATAGGCCCTTAAAATAACCTGTCCTACTTTTCGGTCGCCTCTGGCAAAGACGCCTTCTAGTACGGAAACGTCGGCTTCGTGCCAGTTGTATTTGATGCTTTTCTGGTTGAGCTGGCTTAGGACTGCCTGCTTTACGGTATGGGCTTTGGAAAGGAAGTCTTCTTTGCTGCCCATTTTTGCCCATTGGAAGGGAGTAAAGGGCTTGGGGATAAAGAAGGAGGTGCTTGTTACAATCTGCACCTTTCCTTTTCTTTGCTCCTTGGGAACGGTTTCGTAATACAATCTGGCGATTTTATCGCTTAATATGGCAATTTCTTCTATGTCCTCTTTAGTTTCCGTGGGAAGTCCCAGCATGAAATATAATTTTACCCGGCTCCAGCCGCCTTCAAAGGCTTCTTTGGCTCCCTTCAAAATGACTTCTTCGGTCAATCCCTTGTTAATCACATTGCGCATTCTCTGGGAACCGGCTTCCGGGGCAAAGGTAAGGCTGCTTTTCTTTACATCCTGTACTTTGCTCATCACATCTAGGGAAAATGCGTCAATGCGAAGGGATGGCAGGGAAATATTGATTTTTTTTCGGCTGCACTCTTCTATCAAAAAGTCAATCAGCTCCGGAAGCTTTGTGTAATCGCTGGAGCTTAAGGAGCTTAGGGAAATTTCCTCATGTCCGGTGTTTTGCAGCATTTCCATGGCATATTCTTTTAGCATTTCCACATCCCGTTCCCTGACGGGGCGATAAAGCTGTCCTGCCTGACAGAACCGGCACCCTCGGATACAGCCTCTCTGGATTTCTAAAACCACTCTATCCTGCGTGACCTTAATAAAAGGAACTACTGGCTTTTTGGGATAATAGGTGTTGGAAATGTCCATTTCGATTTCTTTTAAAATAGTGGCAGGGATATCTTCCATTGTGGGCAGGAAGGAGGCTATGGTGCCGTCTTCCTTGTAGCTTACCTGATAAAAGCGAGGGCAGTAAATGCCGGGCAATTTGGCGGCAGCTTCTAAAAAATCCATACGGCTTCCGCCCTTTTTGCGGATGCTCCGGTAAAGCTCCATCATAGGGGCATACTGGGTTTCTCCTTCCCCGATATAAAACAAATCAAAGAAATCCGCAATAGGCTCCGGATTGTAGGCACAGGGCCCTCCGCCAATAACGATAGGGTCCTCTTCCTTCCGCTCCTTTGCAAGCAGGGGAATCTGGGACAAATCCAGAATCTGTAAAATATTGGTATAACACATTTCATATTGCAGCGTCATGGCAAGAAAATCAAATTCCTTTACCGGCTCTTGGGATTCCAATGCAAAAAGAGGGATATGCTCCCTTCTCATGATTTCATCTAAATCCACCCATGGGGAATAAACTCTTTCACACCAGACTCCTTCAAACTGGTTCAACATATCATAGAGTATCTGAATGCCCAAGTGGGACATGCCGATTTCGTATACATCAGGAAAGCACATGGCAAAACGAATGTCCACCTGTTCCTTTTCCTTCATGATGGAATTTACTTCGCCGCCAATATACCTTGCCGGCTTATCGATTTTTAATAGTATTTCATCTCTCAGTGCTAATGTTCTCATACTCTAAAGTATACGGGAAATCTTCCATAAAAGCAAACAGATTGTTTGTAAAATCCTTTGCAATATAGGTTTTTACCATTGCTTTTTCCAAAACATACTGTTCATCAGTCATGGAAAGGAATGTCATATATGCGCCCAATAGAAAAACAGACAGAAGCAGCCGCACCTTAAAGGTAAGGATTGGCTTTCTGCCTGCATAAAGCTCGTCTTCTAACGGCTCGCTGTTGCTTTTATCATGGATTCTGTCCCATTCCCGGCTCTTGTCCCGGAAGGTAATGGGCTTTCCGTACAGAATGGCTTCTCTTTTATTTAAAGCGGCTAAATTATCCTCCTGTGCCTTGCGGATGGAACGAACCAGCTCCAGCTTCCTTTCGGTATCTATCCGGTTATTTTGCTTTAACAACATTTCTATGCACCTGTATAAAAGGTTCTTGGTACAATATATGTATAAGCTGTTGGAAAAAGAACTCACTTTAAAATGTATTTAGATAATAGGGGAAGCCTTCTAACGGTTTGCCAGCTCGCTGGTAATCTCTTCCCATGTCACTCCTTTTTCCACCATAAGCACCATCATATGATAGAGAAAATCCGATATTTCGTATTTGATTTCATCTGGATTGGGATTTTTGGAAGCAATGACAATTTCCGTAGCCTCTTCTCCCAGCTTCTTTAAAATCTTATCAATTCCCTTATCAAATAAATAGTTTGTATAAGAGCCTTCCTTTGGATGTACCTTTCTGTCCGCAATAACAGACATGACGCTTTCAAATACTTCTAAAGGATTTTTTTCATTTTCCTCACAGGGGATTAAATCCCGGTAAAAGCAACTGTAATTTCCTGTATGGCAAGCAGCTCCCACCTGCGCCACCTTTGCTAACAGCGTATCATTGTCGCAGTCAATGCTTAAGCCCTTTACATATTGGAAATGGCCGCTTGTAAGTCCTTTTACCCAAAGCTCCTTGCGGCTTCGGCTGTAATAGGTCATCTTTCCGGTCTTTAAGGTTTTTAAATAGGCCTCTTCATTCATATAGGCAACCATAAGCACCTGATTTGTCTTGTAATCCTGTACCACTACAGGAAGTAATCCGTTATTGTCCAATTTAAACTCTGAAAAATCCATAACCGCCTCAAAGGTATGCACTTTGATACCCTTCTCCTTACATATTTGCTTAATCGCATGAATTTCTTTTGTGTTTTCATTGACAATATTTCCGGAAACGGCAGAAACATTTTCCTTTTCCAGAATGGTAAGCATTTTATCTAAGGAAATCTCAGGAAGTAGCGCAATCATAGGAAGGCTGCCTGCTCCCAGACAGTTTTTCAGGGCATGCTCGTCAATTAAGACCAGCTCGCTGGCATATTGCTCCAAAGCCTGCCTGTTAATCGTAAGGTTGTCGGCGCTGGCAATGGAAGCGGCAATTTTATCCTTGCCGAATTTTAAGGAAACCTCCTCTAAAATTTCCATGCCCTCCGGTTTCCCGAAATTCAGCACTGCCTTTTTGCAGCCTGCGTAAAGAAGCTTTTTCACATCCTCCATGCGCTTGATGTTTCCGGCGCCGTAAACGGGAATCTGCACCCGCTCCGCAATCCGCTTGATGATGCCGATTGCCTCCTCATGGGTGGCATCATTATAGGATAAATCAAAAATCAAAATGCCATCTACGTCATTTTCTCCATAAGTGGCTGCTAACTCCACCGGATCATTGGAAAGGATGGTTCTATCCGAAAAGCCCTTTACCGCTCTTCCATTTTCTAAGTAAATACTTGCTATAAAGCTTTTATAATTCATTTGTCTGACTCCTTGCTTGATTCAGGCTACAGAGTGCCTTTTGTACTCAATACCTCTTTAATTCTTTCGTCCTTGGAAACTGCCATATCCAATGCTTTGGCAAATGCCTTAAACATGGCTTCGATTTTATGGTGGTCATTGTGCCCGGAAAGCATTTTCAAATGCAGGTTCATACCTGCACTGTAGGATATGGCATAAAAAAACTCCCTTACAAGCTGGGTATCCAAATATCCTACCCGTTCCGCTTCAAATTCACATTCAAAGGATAAATAGGGCCTTCCGGATAAATCCACAGCACAAAGCGCCAGTGCATCATCCATAGGAAGAATGCAGGAGCCAAACCGTTTTATTCCTTTTTTATCCCCAACGGCTTCTTTGATAGCCTCGCCTAACACAATGCCCGTATCCTCCACGGTATGGTGTCCATCTACAATCAAATCCCCTTCTACCTTGCAGGTAAGGTCAAAAAATCCGTGTTTGGCAAAGCCCTCTAGCATATGGTCGAAAAACCCGATTCCCGTTTCAATCCGGCTTTTTCCAGTACCATAAAGCTGTAAGGAAAGGGCAATATCCGTTTCCTTTGTTTTCCGTTTTATTTCTGAACTACCAGACATTTTCTTTCCCCCGTTTTCCTGTTATTCCTTTTCTTCAAATCTAACCTTAATGGAATTTGCATGAGCCGTCAAGCCCTCTTTTTTTGCAAACAGCTCAATATCCTTGTGCACTTTGGCTAAAGCGCTTTCCGAATAAGAGATAATGCTGGATTTTTTCATGAAATCATCCACATTCAAAGGAGAAAAGAACTTGGCAGTGCCGTTTGTAGGCAGCACGTGGTTTGGTCCTGCAAAATAATCCCCCAAAGGCTCCGAAGAATATTCCCCAAGAAAAATAGCTCCTGCATGGCGAATCTTCGTCATAACGGAAAATGGATCTTTTGTAAGGATTTCCAAATGCTCGGAAGCAATCTCATTTGCTGTTTCGATAGCTTCCTCTAAGCTTTCTGCCACTAAAATATATCCGTAATTTTCCAAGGATTTCTCTATGATTTCCTTTCGCTCTAGCTGATTGGTAAAGGTATCCACCCAATCGGAAACCTTTTCGGCTAAGGCTTTCTCTGTGGTAATCAAAATAGCAGAGGCTAATTCATCATGCTCTGCCTGTGACAATAAGTCAGCAGCAATATATTTTGGATTTGCCGTTTCATCTGCCAGCACCAGTATTTCACTAGGACCTGCAATGGAATCTATGCTTACATAGCCATAAACGGCTTTTTTTGCCAAAGCCACAAAAATATTGCCCGGTCCCACGATTTTATCTACCTTAGGTACGGACTGGGTTCCATAAGCCATTGCTGCAATTGCCTGTGCGCCTCCTGCCTTGTATACCTCACCCACGCCAGCAATCCTTGCTGCGGCAAGAGTGCCGGGATTTACCTTTCCATCCTTACCCGGAGGGGTCAGCATGATAATCCGTTTTACGCCTGCTACCTTTGCCGGAAGGATATTCATAAGAGTGGAGGAAGGATATGCTGCTTTTCCACCGGGAACATAGACTCCCACTGTATCAATCGGTGTGATTTTCTGTCCAAGGATCGTTCCATCCTCCTTTGCATCAAACCAGCTGTTGCGCTTCTGCTTTTGGTGATAGTCTTCAATGTTTTTGGCAGAGCGCCTCATAACCTGAAGAAATTCTTCGTCCATTTCTCCAAGAGCCTCTTCAAACTCTGCTTCCGTAACCCGGATGGTATCTTTTGTAATCTGGCACTTATCGAATTGACTGGTATAGTCAAACAATGCCTGATCCTTTTCTGCCTTTACTTTTTCAATAATGCCAGCAACTACATCCTCATATTGTCCGTAGTTGTTGGGGCTTCTTTTCAAAAGACTGTTCAACAAGTCCTTTTTTGTATCTTCCGTTAATTCTACTATCCTCATGACAATCTCTCCTTTAACTGTCCAATCAGCTTCTTGATGCGCTCCGCTTCCATTTTCATGCTTACCTGATTTACAATCATTCTGGCGGAAATGGGGCAGATTTCTTCCAATACTTCCAAACCGTTTTCTTTTAATGTGGAACCTGTTTCCACAATATCCACAATGACATCGGACAGCCCTACGATGGGCCCTAATTCCACGGAACCGTTTAATTTGATAATATCCACGGTCTGGTGCTTCTTATTATAAAAATAATCCTTGGCAATTTTCGGGTACTTGCTGGCAACCCGTATCATTTCATGATGCTGTAAAAGCTCCTTGGCGCTTTTTGGTCCGCACACGCACATCCGGCATTTTCCAAAGCCCAAATCCAGCACCTCATAAGCTCTTTTCCCTTCTTCTAACAAAGTGTCCTTTCCTACCACTCCAATATCGGCAGCCCCATACTCTACATAAGTAGGAACATCCGGTCCTTTGGACAGAAAAAATTTCAGCTTCAGCTCTTCATTGACGAAAATCAGCTTTCTGGAATCCTTGTCCTTCATTTCTTCACAGGTAATGCCGATTTCTTCTAAAAGCGCCAATGTATTTTTCGCAAGCCTTCCTTTTCCTAGTGCAAAGGTTAAATATCTCATATCTTCACTCATTTTTTATCCTCACTTTTCATGGTGTTTCTTATGGGCCTTTCAAGCCCTGCCTAAACTGCTTTTTTATTTTCTATGACTATAAGAATAAAACCTGTTCCATCCGGTTATCCTTTGCAAACGCTTCATACTCTTTTTGCGACTTGTCCTCTGCTTTTTCCATTAGTTCCACAAAGGTGCCTGCTTTTCTAAGCTCCTTTGCCTTTAAAATGGCATCCTGCCTCTGTTCCTTTTCATAAACCATAAGCATACCTGACTCCTGACAGGGAATTGCAATTTTCTGGCTGGATAAAGCCACCATCAAATCATCTATAATAATCATGAACCCAATTGCCGGAGCATTCTTTCCAAAATAGGACAATAGCTGGTCATAGCGTCCTCCTGTTAAAACCGCATCTCCAACGCCATATGTATAGCCTTTGAAAATCACTCCTGTATAATAATTGTACTTGCTCAGCATTCCAAGGTCAAAGGAAACATAGTTTTCCACTCCATAAAGGCAGAGGATTTCATATACCTGCTCTAAATGTTCAATTGCCTTTTTGGAACGTTGGTTTTTCACGGTTTCCTTCATATCCTTTAAAGCTTCTATAGAACCAAAAGCATCGGATATGGATAAAAGAATCTGGATTTTATCCTTATCAATTCCCTTTAATAAAAGCAGCTCCTCAGCGCCAAAAAAGTTCTTGGTGGAAATAAAATCCCGCAGCTCATATTCCGTTTCTTCATCAAGCCCGGCTTCCTGACACAAGCCTTTAAAAAATTCCATTTCCCCTATGCTGATTTGGAACTCCTTTAATCCTGCGCTTAAAAGGCATTCCACCGCAAGATTGATCATTTCCCCATCCGCTTCCGGGGAACCGTCATTAAACAGCTCCACTCCCATCTGGGTTGTTTCCTTTAATTTCCCCTGCAGGTTGGAGGTATTGGTAAAGGCATTGCCAGAATAGGTAAAGCGCACCGGAAGGGTTTCATCCATAAAATATTTTGCAGCGCTTCTTGCCATGGACGGGGTGAAATCCGGACGAAGGGCAAGCGTATTGCCTTCCTTGTCAAAAAATTTATATAAATCTTTACTGGCTGTGGTGCCAATTTCCTTTCCAAACACATCAAAAAATTCAAAGGAGGGGGTTTGGATGTCTTTGTAGCCAAACTCTTTGAATTTATGGTGTAAAAGCTCTTGGACCGCAAGCTTTTTTGCGTATTCTAATCCGTAAATATCTCTGACGCCTTCTGGGGTATGTACTAATTTTTTGCTCATAATGTTCCTTTCTGGTGAAGTGTTGTGGGGTAGGTGGTTCTTTTGCTTTAGCACTTTAAAGTGCTACTTTGATAGCAAAGTAGCATGACAAACTATTGAAAGTATACTAAAGGTGGAGGGGTTTGTCAATCATTTTTGGAATTTGAATGGAAAGCGTGAATGGAAAGCGGGGTAATAGTTCAGCCACAGACACCAAACCAGTTTAAATTAGGCATAAACGAACACTGCCTCACTCTGCTTTCTAGCTTACTGCATAATAAAAGACAGAAATCAAAAAATCTCCTGCTCCCTGTCATTCATGTTAATGTTAAAATTTCATTTTCCCTACAAACTACGCTCGTATCATATTGACTTGTCTTTATAAAAACCTTTTGTTTCCCTTTGCTGCTCAAGTGTTTCCACTACATTGCCTACACGGGTATATACATCAATGAAATTTGGTTTATTTTTAATGCCTTTCATTTTGTCATAAGCTGCTTTCAATTCAACAAATTTTGTCCTAAATGCTTTAAAATCCCCCAACCTTCTGCCCGTTTCCTCCCATATCCGATACAATTCACCAGCAACAATCTCTGTAACGAATGACAGTACATAGATATCTAATACGTCTTTCATTCTCCTGCATACCTGTTCTCCTGAAATTGCATATACCTTGTCTGACAGCATTTTAGATATGCTGGCTCCTTTGATGGATACTCCATTTACATAGGAAATATACGGTCTGCAAAACCGATTCTGCCTGACACTTAAATCAACACCTGCAACCTTTTCTCCGTTTTCATTAACAATTCTGAAGCCTGCCGATTTTCTTTCCCCAAATACCCTGTTAATCCGAATATCCATAGAAGAATCAACTTTCTTTACCGCATTCCTTAGCGCTTTTTCCATTTCCTCCATGGTGGGAAGTTCACCAGTCCAGTCTCCGTCAATATCTCTTGTCGCCCTTTCCACCTTTGACGGATTATTATCCCTAATGGCAAGATTTAGCACCATTGCTCCCTTAAATACAATGGGAACTCCTTCTTTTGCCAATTCCTCCATTACCCTATATAAAAATTCTATCAGCTCCAAACGTATCACCTATTCCTCATAATATTCCATTGCCCACTCTTTATACTTTTCAAATCTCTGGCGCAGATGCTCTGGTATCTCAAGCCCGTCAAAACTCTCATTGTGCCCATCATAATAATTTGCTAAACTCTCCGTAATAATCTGTTCATCGCCATTCTGTTCCAGAAGGTCAATGATAGTCCTGTTTACTGTGGTACAGAGCAGCCCATTACGTTCTTCACATTCAAGTGCATCCAGCGATGGCACAAGAATCTGTTCTGTTCCTTCAACATTCTGTTTCTGATTTACAAATATTTGTGCCACAGGCCTGTAACCCCCATTTGTCAATCCCAAAAAATCTGCCGCCGTATCAAAGGCCAGTACACATTCAATACCGGACAGCAAAGACCTCAACTGATCGTTGTATGCCATAACAGCCATTTCATGCCACCTTCTTTCCAATCTTTTTCCCTATTACTTGAATGATAACATAAAATCATAGATATTTCATTAACATTTTCCACGTTTTTTTTATTCTTATCCCATTGTAATTTTTTCGTACTTTTATGACAACAGGCACCTTTTCTTACCCGGCTTTTCTGCCTGTTGCAAATCCTCTCCTGCCCTGAAACCTCTGCTCACTTTTATTCTCTTTTCTTCAAATATGCATTTTGTATCACAAAATGCAAGCCTGCCGACTTTCTGGTTGGGTTAAGCCTCACTCCCCATCCCTCAGCTTCAAATCCAACTGCAGCGCATCCAGATAAGGCACGAACAACCCCTGCTTTGGCACAATCCTGTACTGAAGATCAATTTCCTCAAACCGGAAGCTTTTCCTTCCTCCATTCTTCGCCCTGTCCCAAAACACCTTTAAATTCCGAAAAGGCATATAATACAAAAAATCCTTATGGGTATAATGAATAATGAAAAAAGAAACCCCCTGCTGCTTTTCAAAATCCTCCATAAAAGTAATCTGGTGTTCATGGATATTTTGTAAGGAAAATGTATCGCTTGCACATTCCTTGGCATCAAAGCATACCGGAATGCCCTGAACTGCACCTATGTAATCCACAGTGCTCTTCTGGTCAAAATAAGCAAGGGTAATATGCCTTTGCTCCTTATCAATTTTGATAGGCGTAATAGGAGTAGGCACCTTTTGAATCAGCCCAAGCCCGCTTTCTCTGTATTTTTCATTTGTCCGGTTAATCAAGTCTTCCAAAGCAGAGCCTCTTAACCCTCTTGAATTCCATGTTGCCATTTGCTAACCTCTTGTTTCTGTTTCCTAGTCTCCTGCTTTTGCGGCGCTCTTTTGATATTTAGCATTACCACTAATTTATACGGGAAAAATCATCTGAATTGTATACTCTTGGTTTTGGGTTGTAATATGATACTCCCCGCCATATTTTTCAAGAACATCATGCACATTCTGCAGCCCGATACCATGGTTTCCTTTTTCTGCTTTTGTGGTTAGAATCCGGTCATTTTCCTGCTGTAGGTTTCCTTCTATTGGATTACTGATTTCCAGATAAAATAATTGTTCTGTTTTCTTTGCCGCTAGTAAAATAGAATGGGAATTGTTTATTACCTTTGCATTTGCCTCAATTGCATTGTCTATCAGGTTGGAAAGCAGGATACAGCTATCTGCATATTTCATAAAATTAAATTCAGATAATGCGCCCTTGCAATGAAGGGTAATTTCATTCTCCTCTAATATATCCATTTTCATACTTAAAATCATATCCAACAGTTCATTTCCTGTTGCTATTTTTTGAACTGTTTTGGGTGTGGCGGCTGTCAATTCCTTAAAATAGCTTTCCGCTTTTCCATATTGTTCTTTTTCCAGCATCTCCTGCAATAACAGCATATGATTCTTCCAGTCATGACGAAACTTAATGGTATCTTCCTGCTGCTTTTTGTAGTTCTTAAAAAAGGAATATTCCGTTTCAAATTCCTTTTTGTAATTTTCTGAAAGCTGCCGGTAATATGTTGCCATTTTCCTATGTGCAATGGCATAAACCACTGCTATATTTAATATAATCATAAAACAAATCCATACTATCTTATAGATACGAGCATATATCATGCCTTCAAACCATTCAAGCCCCTTTATAAGAGCCGGGCTGAAAAAACAAAACAGAGAAACTATCACACCTTCTCCAATTGTCAACTGTACGGATTTCACTTTTGCCACCTTTGTTCTGTTAAGCCATACCAAAAAAGCAAACAATAATGGATCTGCTATAAAATCTGTCAATGAAAATTTCCCCATGCCAATATAATACTGATCTATTCCTATAATTCTTTCAACTAAATCAAGAAATATTCCAAACTCTGCATATACAAGCAATGCAGGAATGGTCAGCAACAGCGTTTTCATGCGCTTCTTTTTGGTTAAAATTAAAGTCACCAACACATTATAGGCAAACATAAGGATAGCTCCAAGCTCTTGCTGCTTTTCAAAAATATGCATATCGATGTACTCTATAAAAACGAATACTCCTGATGCTATTGCTAAATTACGCAGTGTTAATTTCATGTCACAGCCAAACAGCAGATTCAGAATGAACCATATATTCAACATGGCAAACACATTCAAAAAAAGAGAAATTAATCCTATCGCTTGCTCCGTCATATTAAGTCCTCTCTTAAAAAATGAAATAAATTCTGCCGATATTCCGACATACGTTCCTTGCTGATTGGTAAAATCCCGCCCTGTGACAGAATAATCTTTCCGTCCTGCATTTTTTTATGATGATACAAATTTATCAGATATTTTCGATGAATGCGAAAAAAACCATATTCTTTCAACTGCTCCTCATGTTTTTTCAGGCTATAATCACTGATATAATGCTGTGTCTTCGTATGCAATACTGTATATTTATCTTCTGCACTAATATATACTACTTCCTGCAATGGCAGTATCATTTCCCCGTCTCTGGTTTTCACGATGATCTTTTTCTTTTTTGAGTATTCTCTTTGTATATCAACCAGTAAATTACGCATCGCCTCATAGGATAACGGTTTTAGCAAATATCGAAAAGCATTTGCTTCATACCCCTTTACTGCATACTCAATGTAAGAGGTAACAAAAACCAAAAATACATCCGCATTCATCTCCCTAATCTGTTTGCCCAGTGTAATGCCATTCATTTCAGGTAATTCAATATCCAATAAAATTAAATGCGGAAACGCTGCATTTTCCTGCTGTAAATGCTTTAAACTCTCTAGCAGTTCCTTTGCAGATTGAAAAACCGTTACATTTAACGAATATTCCTTTGCTAATAGTGAACACGTTTCTAATATTTTCTCACTATGTTCTTTTATATCCTCACATATATAGATTACAAATTGCTGTGATAAATCCGTATGTTTCATCTATAAACTTCCTAAATTCATAATATTTATCTTTTTATCTTCATTGTCTTTTTTACAAATCCAGCCTTTGCCGTCAGCATTTTCTTATATACTTTATACTTGCTTTTTGGAACTTTAAAAACAGCTTTCTTATTGATTCCTTTAAACGCATTCTTTCCAATGGAAGTAAGATACGTTGACTGAATCGTAACCTTCTTCACTTTACTTTTTTTGTAAAATGCCTTGCTGTTAATTTTAACAACCTTGTAGCTTTCCCCCAAAATGATAACTCTCTGGGGAATGGTAACAGAGGATTTTTCTTTTACCATTCCAGTTACCATTACAGTTCCCGTTCCGTCAAAGCCTTCTTTTACCAATTGATACTTTAGATTATTGGACTTATAGGTAACACCTTTTTTTGCGCCTTTACCAATACCGGTTACATTGATATATACAGAGTGATAGATTTCTTTATTCCATGCTACTGAACTTTTGCTATTGAACTCTACCGTATACCATCCATTCTTTTCCACTGTAAAGGAATTGCTTTGAGCCAATTTCTGTGCCTGCGATGGCATACTTGTCAGCCTTCCTTCATGCCATTTTGCCCCTCTAAGCTCCGTTGCAAATTTCTGGGTTACTGTGATTGTCACTTTCTTTCTATCTGCACTGACTGTCTGTTTCACTTCAACTGCTTTATCCACCGGCACTGCGCCAATCATAATTTTAGTAGAATGCTTGGACGTACCTGACATATATAGCTTACTGCCGCATTGTGCATAATAGGTACCTGCTTTCAACAGAAAATAGTCATCACCTTTATTACCATAGTCTATATCATTCTCTCTTATTGCGACTCCCATTGTCTCATTCCCGTACAATCTGAAGTAATCCTTTGCAGCATAGGCGCCTTCATTTTCTGTTCCCATTTTAATACGGACAATGGAATCCTTTGCCAAAGAAAACTTCGCATAATGGCATTGTTCTGTGACACCTGCCTCTTTGTTCAGATTCCAATCCAGCTTCCATGACAGACCAATCTTTTGGTCATAATCCCGCATATCATCCACCACATATACCGGAATATCTTCAAATTCTGCAGCCTCTGCTTTCATCGGTCTCAGCATTGCAACAGATAACAGGATAAACATAACTGTTACCAAATGCTTTCTTAATTGTTTCTGTTTCTCCATCTTTTTTCCTCCATATCTTGTAAATTTTTCACACTGCCTTACAAAGTGATTACAAGATTTAGAGTATCATATTCCATACCTATTTTACTTTCTTTTCCGATAAGAGCCTGCAATTTCCCGACGAACAGAAAAATTTTAAATGATTTCCAAATCAGCAGAAAGCCTCAAAAACCTTTCCGGAATCCCTGTTTGAAAGCTTTTTTCCGATATCCCATCAAAAGGCGCTTCCATCCGGGGAAATACAATCCGGTAAGCATGAAGCAACTGCTCTTTTACATGATATTCCAATTTCAGCTTGTCATTGAGCCTTTTGTCCCCATACTTGTAATCGCACAAAATCGGATGTCCTATAGAAGCAAGATGGGCACGAATCTGATGAGTCTTTCCCGTCACTAAATGAACTTCCGCCAAGGTACAAAGCTGTTCGCTTTGCCGTCGTTCGTTTTGATGCCGCTCCTTCCCTTTTTGCGTATCTTTATTTCCCGCTTTTTCTGAAAACAGTGAAACAACTTTCAGAGGCTTAATATTGGTTATAATCTCCGAAGCCCCTTCCACTTTTTTTCCGGTTAGCACTGCCTTATTGGAAACAGAATCTTTTTTCAAATATCCCTTTAAGGAAACCGGTTCTTTTAACCAGCCCTTAATAACGCATATATAATATTTTTCCAGTTCCCTTGTTTTTAAAAGCGCATTCATCTTCTGAAGTCCGCTCAGTGTTTTACCACATATGACGATACCGGAAGTATTTCGGTCTAAACGGTTACAGACAGAGGGTCTAAAGGTATGAAATTCCTCTTTCGTAAGCTGCCCGCTTTTGAACAGATAGCATAAAAAGTATTCATTTAAAGAAACATCCGCATCTTTTGCTTTTTGGGAAAGCATATTAACTGGTTTGTTCCATAATAAAATATGTTTATCCTCATAAAGAACCGACAGCTCCTTAGGTATGTTTAATTGCAACCATTCATTTTCAGTCTGATTCCAGTCCTGCTTTCCATTTCCAGCTTCCTCTTCTATAACTTTTTTGCCGGAAAACTTTTCATAGGTTTCCGGTGCCAGATACAGCCTTACCAAATCTCCTTCTGCCAGCTTTTCCTTTCCCTCTGCCTTTTTCCCGTTTAAGGTAATATTCTTTTTCCGAAGCATTTTATAATAAAAGCCGGAAGGCGCCTTAGACAACAGCTTTCCAAGATATTTATCAAACCTTTGCCCGGCTTCGTTTTCTCCAATTACCACTTCAATCATAAATTATTTCCCTCTCAAATATTTACAAAGAAATCTGCTGCAATACATGCATGATTTCCTCATCCCGGCTGCCCTTGCCGTCCTCTAACTCATTTAACTGTCTGATTCGGGCAAAATAAGGCTCTGTCTGTGGAAAAATCTTTACATTTGCTTTGTAACCGTTTTGGGATAGTATCTGGGCAATATGCTTGTTCAATTCGTTTAAATCAGCATCCTTCTTTTGGCAGATACCACACACATTCCCGCTTTTTACTACGATGGAGGGCACTTCATAATTAACCTTATAAGTAGTAAATACACAATCATAAGCATGTAAGACCTGCTCAAACTGTCCAAACTCTTTTGTAAGCTTTTCATAAAGCTCACTGCTGCAGCCGTGGTATTTTAAATACATAATCATACTTACTGCGCTTTTACTGGAAGGAAGCATTCCAAGCACCGCAACGACTGTCAGCAGGTTTGCTTTGCTGCCTGTCACATTAAAGCCTGCAAAAAACAGGGAAAAAGCAACCGCAAACATAAGAATCGTCTTTAAAATCTCCCATGTTCTTTTTTGTTTAAAATAGCCATAGCTTCCTTTTGGTAATCTTGATTGCTTCATGCGAACTTCTTCTTTCTGTATATAAAATATATTTTCCTTTCAGCAGATATCACATTTAACGGATATTTCTTAAAAGCCTTCCATAAATGTCCAGAGTAATTCTCTGTGGCAGAAGCTTTCCAAGCCCGTGAAGGCATTTCATGCTTATGCCATGGGTAATCACTTCTTTTTTGGAAAAGCTTTCACGGATAGCCTGTGCTACCACTTTTTCTTTTTTTGCCATAAAGAACTTCTTTAAAGCAAAGGGCGAACCGGTTTCCTCTGCAATGCTGAAAAATGGTGTATTCACCGGTCCCGGACAAACAGCAGACACCCAGATTCCTCTGCTTCTTACTTCTCTTCTAAGAGCCCTTGAAAATGACATCACATAAGCCTTGGTAGCTGCATATACGGTAAAGTTAGGCTGTGGCAAAAAGGCTGCCGCTGAAGCCATATTTATGATATAGCTGTTTTTTGTCATATAAGGCAGTACCTGATAGGTAACTCTTGTAAGCGCTGCACAATTTAACTCTATCATGCCGGTATTGTCCTCTTCCAAAATCTTTAAAAAGGGACCAGTCTTTCCATAGCCCGCACAATTAACCAGTATTTTTACTTGGGGCTTTTTCTGCTGCAGTTCCCTTTGCAAAGGGGTATAGTCGTCTTTGCGTAAATCCATGGGAATGTAATTTAATTTTGCCTTTGTGGTTCCTTCCAGTTCTTTCATGGCTTCTTCCCGTCTGGCAATAAGCCAAAATTCGTCCAGTCCAAGGCATTTTTTATCTAATTGTCTTACAAATTCCTGCCCCATGCCTGATGAGGCGCCTGTGATAATTGCGATTTTCATAGGTTTCCTTTCTTTTCTTGGTTTTTTTGTGAAGTTGTGTTTGGTTTAAAATTGAAGGGGTAAACAAAAGGGAATGGCTAAAGGGACGCAAAAGAGGGATGGAGTGGGGATTGGCGGGCGCTGTTTTTCATGGCGATTTTCCTAAACAGGCTGGGAAGGTAATGGCTGCCGTTCGGGTCGGCATACAGCGCCGTCCGTGGCGCAGTATGCCTAAAATGGTCGTCCATGACCATTTTCCCCTTGGTTTTGGACAGCCTGTTAAGGAAAAGCGCCATGAAAAACAAGGCCCGCCAATCCCCACTCCATCCCTCTTTTGCTGGTTTACTTTAAGCTTTAGGTATTGCTTTTTATTGCCATATGTTTTTGTTAAACTTATAACTATCCTTTGCCTATTCTTCTTCCAAATCGCCTTCACACTTCAATAACTCTCTACCAAATCTAATCATCTCGCCATTCCCTACTAAACCAGTAGTCAAGAGCAAGCTCTTTTGCCAATACCCAGTAGGAGCTGCCATAGAGAAGTCTTCCGGGCCTTATGAAGTCGCCGGTCCTTATGCACCGTCCTTTGGTGCATTAGTACCGCTGCGTCTTCATAGAGCGAGAGCGTGCCCAGAAGACTTCTCTATGGCAGCTCCTACGTCCGTATCCAATCCCCCTTATCCTCCCCTACTTCTTCTTATGCACATTCCGAATCGTCCTTTTCTTATGCAGCCCCTTCCTATTTGTATTCATATTCATATCCTTATCTTTGCCCCTACTCTTACCTTTACTCTTATCCTCCGCACTCCCCTGCCATTTCCCCTTGGCATCTCCCCTTCCCTTTCTGGGGCGAATCAGACATTTTTTGTCGAAGCCAATTAAATCTTCCCTTCCAGTCAGCTTAAGTGCCTCTAAGACCAAATCATAGTGGCTTGGATTGCGATATTGAATCAGGGCACGCTGTAAAGCCTTTTCATGAGGATTTTTCACTACGTAAACAGGCTTTAAGGTTCTAGGGTCCACTCCTGTGTAGTACATGACTGTAGATATGGTGGAGGGAGTCGGATAGAAATCCTGCACCTGTTCCGGCATATAGCCTAAATCTCTTAAGTATTCCGCAAGGGCTACTGCCTCTTTTAAGGTGGAGCCCGGATGGGAAGACATCAAATAGGGCACTACGAACTGATTTTTTCCCATTTGCTTATTGAGCCGTTTATATTTTTCCAGAAAGGCTTCATAAACGGCATTTTCCGGTTTTCCCATTTTAGAAAGGACCGTATCACAAATATGCTCCGGCGCTACTTTCAACTGTCCGCTGATATGATGCTCCACCAGCTCCTTGAAAAAGGTGTCATCCTTGTCTGCTAGCAGGTAATCAAACCGGATTCCGGAACGGACAAATACTTTTTTGATTCCGGGAAGCTTACGAAGCTTTCTCAGTAAAGATAAGTAATCCTTATGATCCACATACAGGTTTTTGCAGGGCTTTGGAAACAGGCACTGTCTGTTTTTACATACTCCCTGTGTCAATTGTTTTTCACAGGAAGGATGCCGAAAATTGGCGGTAGGTCCTCCCACGTCATGGATATAGCCTTTAAAATCCTTTTCCTTAGTAATCAGCTTTGCTTCTTCTATGATAGATTCATGGCTTCTTACCTGAACGGTTCTTCCCTGATGGAAGGTAAGGGCACAAAAGCTGCAGCCTCCAAAACAGCCCCGGTTGCTGATTAAGGAAAATTTAATTTCCGCAATGGCAGGCACGCCGCCGGCGCTTTCATAGGAAGGGTGATAGGTCCGCATATAAGGCAGGCCGTATATATAATCCATCTCCTCCATGGTAAGCGGTTTGCAGGGCGTATTTTGAACTACATAAATCCCATTTGTATATGCTTCTACTAAAACCTTTCCGGTAAAGGGGTCTGTATTATCATATTGTATCTGAAAGCTCTTTGCGTATTCCACAGGCTCTTTTTTCATAGCCTCATAGGAAGGCAGGAGCAGATAATCATAAAGGTGGTCTAAGGATTTGGTTTTATATACGGTTCCTTTTATGAACGTAATATCGGACACGGAAATCCCACTGTTTAAGGCATCGGCTATTTCCACAATGGCTGTTTCCCCCATTCCATAGGAAATCAGGTCAGCGCCGCTGTCCAATAAAATGGAACGCTTCAGGGAATCAGACCAATAATCGTAATGAGCAAGCCGGCGAAGGCTTGCTTCAATGCCGCCGATAATAATGGGTGTGTTCTTAAAGGTCCGCCGGATTAAGTTTCCGTAGACTACAGTGGCATGATCCGGTCTTTTGTAAGGCTCTCCTCCGGGAGTATAAGCATCCCTTGGACGGTGCTTTTTGGAAACATAATAATGGTTTACCATGGAATCCATGTTGCCGGCGCTGATTAAAAATCCAAGCCTTGGCTCTCCTAATATGGCAATGCTGCCATCATCCTTCCAGTCCGGCTGGGAAATGATTCCTACTGTGTAGCCATGTGCCTCCAATATACGGCTGATAATAGCATGGCCAAAGGAGGGGTGATCCACATAGGCATCTCCAATAATATAGACGAAATCCAATTGTTTTATGTTTTTTTCTGCTAACTCTTTTTGGGAGATGGGTAAAAAACCGCTCATTGCTGTTCCTCAACTATGTTTTCACTATTAAAATCATTTTTCAAAGATTGTAATTCCTTATCTGTCAGCTCCCGGTATTCACCCGGAGCCAGCCTTTCATCCAGAGGAACCTGTCCAATGGAAAGCCTTTTTAAATAAATTACATGACAATCCACCGCCTGCAGCATTCTCTTTACCTGATGAAAACGCCCTTCCGTAATGGTAAGACAGCCTTTTACAAGCTGCTCATCCTGCTGTATATCAGATAGCCTTGCAGGCAGGGTAAGGGGCTCATCTTTGGATATTTCGATTCCCGATTCCAGTTTTTTGATTTCTTCTTTATCCAGACTGCCTTCTGCTTCAAAATAGTAGGTTTTTTCCACATGCTTTTTCGGGCTCATAAGCCTGTGGGAAAACTCACCGTCTGTAGTTAAAAATAACAGGCCTTCCGTGTCCTTATCCAGCCGTCCAACGGGAAACAGCCCTTTTTGAAGGTTAGGCTCAAATAACTGAATCACTGTTTTGCTTACATTATCCTTTGTGGCGCAGACAACTCCCTTTGGCTTGTGGAGCATATAATAGCGGTTCTTTTTATAGAATACCAGCTTATTTTGAAAGGAAATCCCATCCTTTGTTTCATCAATGTGGACAGAAGCATCCTTTGCCCTTTGACCATTTACCGTTACAAGTCCTTTTTTTATGTAAACCTTTATCTGACTTCTTGTACCGATTCCGGCTTCTGCCAAAAATTTATCCAGTCTCATTTCATAAATCCCTTTAAAACAAAATACTATATAAGTATACACCATTTTTATGGAAATTGGGATTATATTTATGAAAACTTTATTAAAAAAAGCAGTGCTTACATGCTTCCTTGCTTTTCTTATGGTATTTATCTTAATACATGGGAAAGCTGCAAAAGAATTTGCCTCATTAGGGCTTATGACATGGTATGAGCATATGATACCTACGCTCCTGCCCTTTATGATTTTTTCCGGAATCTTAATCAGGCTGGATTTAGTTAAATTGTTCATGAAGCCTTTTGCCGTATTTCTGCGCCCATTGTTTCAGTTAAACAGTTATGGGATTTATGTGATTGTCATGGGATTTCTCTGCGGCTTCCCCATTGGGGCAAAAAACTGTGCAGACCTGTACCAAAAAGGAAAGCTGACAAAAAACGAAGCCGAATATCTGCTGGCATTTACCAACAATATCGGCCCCACTTATTTTTATACGTTTGTACTGGCAAATATCTACCAAACGAACAGACCTGTCCTGTCCAGCTTTTTTATGTTTGGAATCCCTTTGCTTTATGGTATTTTTTTAAGATATACCTTGTACCGGAATAAAATTCCTTTCTGGGAAAAGGAAGATGCCGGAAAGCTTTCCTTTTCCGGAAAAAAGGCGGCTGTTTCCCTGTTTGACGCCATTGATGATTCCATTACTGCTTCCTTGATACAGATTGCAATGCTTGGGGGTTATATGGTTTTGTTCAACTTAATCGTACTAATTCCATTTACCCTTTTAAAAGGAAATCCGTCTTTTTATGGAGTGCTGCATAGTATTTTGGAGATTTCCGGTGGCTTTTCCATTATTAAGCATCAGGAAATGAGCAGGCTTTTTAGAGGAATTTTAGTACATGGGGTGCTTGCTTTTAATGGACTTTGCTGCTTTGCCCAGACGATGAATATCATTCAGGATACGGATTTGTCCGGAAAGAAATATTTGGGGCATAAGCTGGTGCTGTGCGGGATGACTGTTTTTTGTGTTTGGGTTTTTTTGAGGGGATGATAATTGATTTCGTTTAGCTCCTGATATCCACCTGCAACAGCTTTTTCTTTCGCAACGCTCCATGCAATTAACAGCTTGCATTACCTACTGCATTTTCATCCGGTTCCATATTTTTAATAATCCGGGCATCCACCCGCAGCAGGAACACAATTGCTACGAAAAGAGTCACAAGCTCTGCAATGGGGAAGGACCACCAAATCATAAAGGCTGCATTATCCAGCTTAGTAAATAACCATGCCAACGGCAATACAATAACGCACAGCCTGAGTAAAGAAATCAGCAGGGAATCCATTCCGCAGCCCAATGCCTGAAACACGCCCTGTACCGCAATATTCCCTCCTGCAAACAAAAAGCCTGCCGCAATGATTCTGGATGCCAGAATACATAGGCTTTCTGTTTCAGCAGACATAGCAAATAATCCGATTAAGGAATCTGCAAATATTTCCAATCCGATAAAACCAGCCAGCATAATAATTTCAATATACAATATGCCGTAAAAAGTACCTTGCTTTACACGTTTCTTATCTCCCATGCCATAATTAAAGGATACAATCGGGGTAATGGCATCCCTGAGGCCAAAGCCGGCAAAGAAAACAAACTGCTGGATTTTATAAAAGATGCCATATGCCGTTACCGCTGTCTGGGAAACTGCCCCAAAAATAATGTTGACTCCATATGTCATAAATGACATAAGCGCCTGCATGATAATAGCTGGAAGTCCAATTGCATAGATTTCCTTGACAATATTCATTTCCAGCTTCATATATTTCCTGCCATGCTTTACTTCCGTATTTTTCTTATAATGGAAATACATGGCAATCAGCATGGATACAATCTGTCCAATTACCGTAGCATATGCTGCGCCTTCAATTCCCATTGCAGGAAGTCCAAAGTAGCCAAAAATCATAATCGGATCAAGGACAATATTGACCACTGCCCCTGTTATCTGGGCAATGGTGGAGTATAGCGTCTTTCCAGTTGACTGCAGCAGTTTTTCATAAATGGAAAACGCAATTATGCCAAATGAGGCAATTAAACAAATGGAAAGATATGAAGCTCCCATGGAAAGAATCAATTCATCCTTCGTCTGGCTCCCAATATAGACTTTCACCCCAAACAAACCAAATAATAAAAATATACCATAAATGATAAGGGCTAACGATATGCCATTTCCTGCTGTTTTTGCAACTTTCTCTTCATCCTTCTGCCCTAAGCTTTTTGCTAACAGGGCATTTACACCCACACCTGTTCCAATGCCAAAGGCCACAATCAACATCTGTACCGGAAATGCCAAGGTTAGTGCGTTTACGGCAAATTCCCCCATATTTGTAACAGTGCCGGAATCGGGAATTCTTGCTACGAACATGCTGTCTACAATATTGTAACATGCCTGTAGCACCATTGACAGAATGATTGGTACTCCCATGCTTAGCATGACTTTAGGGACTTTTCCTGTTCCCATGATATTTGTTGTTGTTTCTTTGTTCAATTTTCCTCCGTTTCTTTTGAGAAACCTGCCAGAATGCCGCCTGCAATAAACTGCATCAGGAAGCTCTCTCAGGAGACTTTTTCGGAAAGCTGCCATAACCATTTTTGATTGAGCACACAAAAAAGCGTAAGCCCATTATCTGGATTTACGCTTTCTGCCACTCGACGGTAATTATTATAAATGCTTTTTTTTATTTTTGCAAGTAAAATTTTTAACAGCATTTTTCAAGCAGCATTTTTCTGTAGCAATTTTCAAACAGCAATTTATAACAGTTCAGCCCACAAGCACAGAGCGGATTTCTCACAATCAGCTAAACGGTTCAAGGGAAAGCGTTATCTCCGTTTCTTCCCCACTCAAAACTTCTTCCAGCTCTGCTCTGTCCACATCTGACACTTTTCCAAGCCTTGTATACATCCATGAATTGGAACCATAAAAAATGACAATCTGGTTGCCATTGTACAGGCAGATATCCCCGGCATTGGTCGTTGTCTGGCTGTCATTTCTCGGAAGTTTAGTCCCAAGAGAACATACTTTTTCAAATCCGCCATAGTTGGAAGCCGATATCGTCAGTTGTCCATCTGCCAGAAGTTCCTTTAAAGCTTTTGCAGATTCATTTTCCTCTAACACTGCTATCAAAATACTTTCCCCCACTTTTATATAAATTTCATCTGTTTCCACTTCATTTTCCTCCGTTTCTTCCATATCAGCTAATCCCGGCTCCTGCTCCGCACCCCATTCCGGTTCTGTTTCCTCTTCCGGGCTGCTACCTGCATGAAATATTTTGACATCCCGCACTGCACTATTGCCTTCCTCATCCTTTGCAGCATCCCGCACTGCACTATTGCTTTCCTCATCCTTTGCAGCATTCCCACAGGCCACCACGGTAAGCGACAAAAGCAGAGTAAAAATAATTGCTATATATTTTTTCATTCTGATTACTCCTTTTTCTTAGGCACAAATACATTTTTTTGAAGGATTGTTTTCACTTTGCCCATTGATAACCACTTCGCCTTTGGAATTTTCATCATCCATAATAATTTCTCCCACTTCCGGTACACAGATCCGCCCGGACAAAGGATTCTTAATGCTGATGACCGATGTTGTGACCGTTGCCTCAACCTGAGATTTTTCAAAAGCAAGGTCTGTATCAAGCATCTCACAATCAATCAACTTTAGATTCTTGCAATAGCACAGCGGCTGTGTCCCGATAATCTTACAGTTTACCAGCGTCAG
>JAMPFB010000026.1 GCA_023664735.1 Robinsoniella sp.
GCACTGTTGCGTTTTTATAGAGCGAAAGCGTGGCGACGCAGAAAACATGCTCTGCGAGAAACCCACTCTGTGTCTGTGGGCTGAACTGTTACTAAAAATTGTTTTGGAGGAAGAGTTATGATTGACTGGCTTCTTACCTTTGCTCTTATAATAGCTGGGTATTTTGCACTTCGTTATTTTTTCATAAAGCATGCACTGAAAGAAATAAACAGGGAGCTGCAGGATATCCAAAGGGATATGGCACAAAATCAGATTCTTCATTTGCCTATGCCGGAGCGGGATTTGGAACAGCTAATATTTACAATAAATACAGCTTTGGATGAAGTGCGGAGAGAACGCCAAAGCTACGAGAGACGTGAAAAGGAATTTCAGCAGCAGATAGAAAATATCAGTCATGATTTGAGAACTCCTTTGACGGTCATTCTTGGATATATCAGATTCATGAAAAAATCAATGAAAGAAGGGAATCCACTTCAAGACCAGACAGAAGCTCTTTCGGTAATAGAGCGAAAAGCGGGAACTATGGAAAAACTAGTATCGCAGTTTTATTCCTATTCCCGCCTGAATGCTCAGGATTATCCATTGAACCTGCAGGAGATTGATGTCTGCAGGCTTTTAAGGGAAAGCCTCATGGATAATTACCAGATTTTGGAAAAGGCAGGATTGAAAGTGGAAAGCAGACTGCCGGAGCATCCTGTAATGGTTTGGGGAGAAGCTGATGCACTGGAACGGATATTTTCTAATTTATTTCAAAATGCCGGACGGTATGCAGACAGCTTTCTGGAAATCCATATAAAAGAAAGCCGGGAAAAGACCCTTATTACCTTAACAAACGATACGGATAAGATTTCCAAAGAAGAGCTGCCTTATTTGTTTGACCGCTTTTATGTACAGGATGGCGCCAGAAATCAGGACGGTACGGGATTGGGACTGACGGTGGCAAGGCTTTTGGCAGAAGCTATGGATGGTGCTTTAACGGTAGAGGTCGTGGATGAGAGAATGAAAGGAGATGAAGGGAAAGAGGTTATTATCTGTTTTACCTTGTCTTTAAAAAAGTAACAGTTCAGCCCATAGGTGCAGGGCAGGTTTTATGCAGAACACGTTTTCTACGTCGCCACGCTTTCGCTCTATAAAAACGCAACAGTGCTAAGCTCGAAAATACCTCGCTAAGCGCTGGCGTTTTTATAAGGGCTCCTTTAGAAAACGTGCTCTGCATAAAAATTGAATGGAATTGCAAGCATGTCTGTTTTATGATAAAATTGAACAATTCAATAAAGCTGAAATTTGAAAACCACAATTTCCTAAATGGCTTCTGCCCCTCATAAGGGCAAAAACAGCAAGTGTATTTATGGTTATGATAACGGTCTTTAGCATAAACTGCAGGGCGATTATTATATGTTCAAAGTATTAGGAGGTAAGTTTATGAAAAAATTTATCATATCGGCGATTGTTTTCATTTTTTGTCTGACAACAGACATCATGTTTTGCGCAACGCCTGAATCTGTTGCCGCTGCGGAACCGGAGCCGTATCATTTTGTATTTGTATGTCCAAATAAGGCGCACGAGTATTGGACCCCGATTATGGAGGGAATGCATAAAGCGGACGAGAAGCAGCGAACGGATCTTATGGACTATTTAAGCGTTATCAATCTCAAAAAATATAAAGATACGGCTACGCTTCCTAAAACTGTATACGATACGGGCATAACGCTTGCAACCCTTAAGAACGCAGATTCCTACAAAGATTTTGATTCGATTCTCAATACAGAAGCGGCTACGGTACGCATTGGATACTACGACGATAACGAACCGGCGTTTCAAGACGGTTTTTCTGATGATGTGAGGAAATCGGGATATGCATATGATTATTATCAGATGTTAGCGTCCTTTGCGGAATGGAAATATGAGTATGTGTACGGCAGCAAAGAAGAAATACGCCAAATGCTGATTGCCGGCGATATTGATATTATGGCGGGTGCATATAAAACAACGGACACTCTCGCCGATAAAGTTAATTTTTCAACGTTGGATATGGGACTTGCCGACAATAGATACTTTGCTGTCAGGAAATCCGATACCGAATTGCTTACCGAATTGAATTATGCGATGGCACAAATAAATACGTTTTTTCCAACGTTTACGCTTGAATTATATCAGAAATATTATAATCAGTCGTCACTTATGCCCTTGTCCGAGAGAGAGGAACAGTGGTTAGTCGAAAAAAATAAGTTGTTCTTTGGGTATACGCGCCACCACCTGCCGTTTTCAGATCAGGACAAGGACGGCAATCCAATCGGACTTGCAGGCGAGATCATGCGCATGCTTGAGGAGTTTACAGGTCTGGAAGTTGTTCCTGTATGCTTCGAATATGTTGCAGACTTAGAGGAGGCTTTGAAAAATAATACTGTAGACGTAGGATTTCCGATGTATTCCGACCTTTGGCTTGCAGAAAACAAGGGATTGCGTCAGACTGATCCTATTGTTGCAGAGCGAATGATGATTATTTATCACGGAGAATATACAAGCGATATTACTTCGAGTATAGCCGTTTCCAAAACGTCACTTGGACTAAGGGAATATGTGCCAAACAATTATCCTTCTTCAACCATAATAGAGTATGAAAATTTCAATGAGGCGATAAATGCTGTGCATTCCGGCAAGGTAAAATGTATTATTGGTTATTCGAGTATATTGCAGCGTATCCTCAGTGGTTATGATGATGCTGACGATCTTAACATAAGTTACCTTGATAAATCAGAAGAACTTTGTCTGTTAGTCAATCAGGATAATAGTATTTTAGCTGTAATACTCGACAAAATGATAAATCAGATTAACAGTGAAGAAATAACAGGCACGTTGTTGAAATATGCGAGTATTGACAAAAGTGAGCCTACGCTTATGGATTTTTTTAAGCAGTATGCCTATCTGGTTGCAATCGTATTTATTGTATTTTTTGCTGTGCTTGCGCTGACCTTTGCTTTTTACATAAAAAAATCCCGTGCATACAACAAACGGCAGGCAGAAATGCAGCTTTCGCTTCAAAATGCCATTGAAATGGCGGATTCGGCAAATAAAGCAAAGACAAACTTTTTGTCGAGCATGAGCCACGATATTCGTACCCCTATGAACGCCATTGTGGGAATGACGGATATAGCTAAAAAGCATACGGACGATAAAGAAAAATTAAATGACTGCCTTGAAAAAATCACGCTATCAAGCCAACATCTTTTGACGCTCATAAATGACGTTCTCGACATTTCCAAAATAGAGAGCGGCAAGCTTACGCTTAGCCCGATTAATTTTTCGCTACGTAGAACGATTGAAAATCTCGTCAATATCGTGCGCCCTATGATAAAGGCTAAGGAACAGGAATTTGATGTACATATCCACGGTGTAGACTGCGAGATGCTCTATGGGGACGAGCTGCGTGTCAGTCAGGTGTTTATAAATATTTTGAGCAATGCGGTCAAATATACACCGAACGGCGGCAAGATTGTACTCGATTTGTACGAGGAACGCAAGGACGAGCAAACGGTACATCTTACATATGTTGTCAAGGATAACGGAATCGGTATGAGCCGGGAATATATGAAGCATATGTATGACACATTTACCCGTGCCGATGACAGCCGTACCAGCAAAATACAGGGTACGGGGCTTGGGCTTGCAATTGTGAAGCAAATGGTTATGCTTATGAATGGTACGATAGATTGTGAAAGCGAACCGGATAAAGGGACTGCATTCACGGTAAGCCTCGAACTGCCTATAGGTAAAGATGACAGTCGTGTTTACACGCTTCCGCCAGTAGACATTCTGCTTGTGGACGATGACGAAGTGTTCCTTGCAATCACTGAGGACGTTATAGAAGAAATGGGTGCAAAAGCGGAAACGGCTTGTTGTGGCGAAAAAGCCCTTGAGCTCGTTAAAATGCGGCATGAAGCAGGCAACGACTATGCAGTTGCCATAGTTGATTGGAAAATGCCGGAAATGAGCGGTGCAGAAGCCGTGTGCGCCATACGCAATATTGTGGGTGCAAATACATCTATCATACTTGTAAGTGCCTACGATTGGTCGGACATAGAGGATGATGCGAAAAACAGTGGTGCAGACGGATTTATAAGTAAGCCTTTGTTTAAGTCGTATTTGTCCGAAAAGATAGGGCGTGTGCTCAAAGTTGAAGAAGGAAGAAATGATATTGCAGAAGCGAAAAACAACGACCTTAAAGGCTTGAACGTGCTTGTAGCTGAGGACAATGACCTGAACTGGGAGGTTGTAAGTGAGCTGCTTCATATGTATGAAATTACTGCAGACCATGCTGAAAACGGAAAGATTGCTGTGGAAATGATGCAAAATGCGACAGACGGCAAATATGACCTCATACTGATGGATGTTCAAATGCCCGTCATGAACGGCAGGGAGGCAACAAAAGAAATACGTAAATCATCACGAGACTACGTTAAAGATATCCCCATAATAGCAATGACGGCAGATGCTTTTGCCGAGGATATTGCCGCCTGCCTTGCCGCAGGCATGGACGGCCATGTTGCCAAGCCTGTGGATATGGATAAATTCTGTCAGGAAATCAGACGTGTTTTAAGAGAACGTAGTAAATAGTTTACCGTGATTTTGAGGGGGTAGTGGCTGAGAAGACGCAACAGAGGGATGAGAGTGGATTGGCTTTTCGTGTTTTTGACGGCGATTTTCCTAAACAGCCTTAGAAGGTTGTTGATACCGAACGGGTCGTCATATAGCGCCCTCCATGGCGCAATATGACTAAAATTGCCGTCCATGGCAATTTTCCCCTGTGTATCGAAAAGGCTGTTAAGGAAAATCGCCATCAAAAACAAGGAAGCCAATCCACTCTCATCCCTCTGTTGCTGTTTTGTGGCAGGCTGTACTAGAAAAGAGTTTGCTTGTTTTTAGAGTGTCTCTAATATTATTTCAAAATAGATTTATTCTGCGTTTATACATGGGCATGGATAGGACTAAGACTTATATATAGCGCTTTCTCATGTATATGGCTATACATAGGACTTAATAAACAAATAAATATATATGAGTTTCCATACATAGAGCTTACCGATACACAGTGGGAGAGGGCAGAGCATAGGATAGTCTTCCGGACCTTGGCAAAGTCGCCGGCACTTACGCACCGTACTTTGGTGCGTTAGTACCGCTGCGTCTTTGCAGAGCGAGAGCGTGTCCGGAAGACTATCCTATGCTCTGCCCTCTCCCACGTCCGTCTCCCAAAGCCCCTATGCCGCATCCGTTTATCCATCTTTACTAGAAAAGGCTGAACTGTTACTAATTTGCACAATAATTTTCATTCCCCTATTGACATATCATATTATACGTCATATACTATATACAAATACAATATTATACAACATATAATATGATAAAAAATATAATATAAAATCAAGTATAATATTAAAGCGCCATATAATATGTTTTCGGCATTTATCAGGCGGATTTTATGGCAGATAAATGACCATTTAAAAGAAAAGAGGGAAATGTTGAAGGAAAAAGAGCAGATAAGACGTTATATGATTGAAGGAGAAAGGAGAATCGTCATGGTTTTTAACACAGGCGCAGCACTTTTAGATGCCATTGTCCTTGCGGTAGTTTCCAAGGAAGAGGGCGGCACGTACGGGTATAAGATTACTCAGCAGGTACGGCAGGTTATTGAGCTTTCGGAGTCCACTTTATATCCGGTGCTCAGAAGGCTGCAGAAATATGGATTTTTAGAGGTATATGACATGGAATGCGGAGGAAGGAACCGCAGATATTATAAGTTGACCATTTCAGGAAGCACGCAGCTTGATATGTATAAGAAAGAATGGAAAGAATATGCAGGCAAGATAAATGGAATGTTTGAGGGAGGAGCCATTTATGAGTAGAGAAGAATTTTTAAAAAAATTAGAGTCGCTGCTTCAAGATGTGGATGCATCAGAGCGAAAAGAAGCCCTTCAATATTATGAAGAATATTTTGAAGACTCAGAAAAAGCAGAAGCGGATGTAATAAAGGAGCTTGGTTCACCAGAAGAGGTTGCCCACAGCATAAGAGAAGAGCTGGCAGAAAAGGAAATCGTGGTGGCACAAAGCATGGAGAAAGAGAGCAGGTCAGAAAAAGACCAGAGGAATGAAGGAACGTCTCGAAGTTCATCATCAGGGGAAAAGAAAGGCATGGAGCCGTGGGCTGTAGTGCTGATTGTGTTGGCAGTTTTGTTTTTGGGAATCCCGGTAGGAGTGCCCCTGTTAGCAGGAGCGTTTAGTTTGGTAATAGGAGTTTTTACAGTTATGATAGGATTGATTTTTGCAGCACTTATTTGTGCCGTAGCATTTGGATTTGCGGGCATTATCTGCTTTGTCGTAAGCATTGTTAAATTGTTTGTGGCGCCATTGGCTGGAATCATTATTATGGGAGTGGCATTTTTGCTTATAGGCCTCTGTTTCCTGTGCACCTTGATTACATGGAAGGCATGTGCAGTAATCATACCGGCAATGGTAAGAGGAATCGTGTATTTGTGTAGACTTCCGTTTTATGGCAGAAAGGGGGCAGCAGCATGAAAAAGGGAACAAAATTTTTACTGTTAGGTGGTTTTTTGCTTTCCCTGCTGGGAATTTTGGTTATTGCTACAGGCGTGATGATAGGAGGTCCGGAAAATATAAACAGGATGCTGGCAAATGGAGCATTTTCAGTCAATGTGGATGGTACAGACTGGAATTTGTTTAAGCTTGAAAGCGATTTGGATTGGAATGACTATTATTGGGGCAGTGGATGGAACTACAATCAGAGTTTTACCAATACCGGAAGTGCAGAGGTGGCAGAAGAGGGAAGCATTCGGGAAATTCGGGCAAATATAGGAGGCGGTGACATTCAAATAGAAGAGAGCGATGAACACAGCGGATTCTATATAGATTATGAATATCGGGATGAACCTTGTACATGGACAGTAGAAGATGGCATTTTGACAATTGAAAATAAAATCAATTATCATTCCAGTCATCATGCAGATGGCAATTGGAATAATTATGTTTGTGAGATTACCTTATATGTGCCAAGGGGTACTAGTCTGGAAAGCATGGAAATTGATTTAGGCGGCGGCAAAATGGAGCTGGAAGATATAAATGCGAATAAAACAGAGATTTCCATGGGTGCCGGCGAGCTGATTATGGATGGTCTGGTTTCCAAAAGCCTGAGCATGAAAATTGGAGCAGGGGAAATCAAAGCAGAAAATGCGAAAGTGGAAAATCTGGATGTGGATATGTCAATGGGAAATGTGGAATACGAAGGCGGACTGAGTAAAGAGGGGCGGATTAGCTGCAGTATGGGAAATGTGGAGCTGAATCTGTCAGGAGAGAGTTGGGACTTTGATTATGCCATTGACTGTGCTGCTGGCAATGTAGAGATTGAAAATTCCCAATTTTCCGGTCTGGGTGTTACCAAGTATATTGATAACGGTGCTGAAAAGAAAATAACCGTTGATTGTGCAATGGGGAATGTGGCAATTGATTTTTAGGGCTTATGATAAAAAAACAGAGAAAGAGAAGGGAAATCGGATAAGAATTGAGTAAAATCAGTAAATAGAAGAAAAAGGAAGGAGATTGATAATATGGGCAATGATTACAAAAAGCTAACCAGAAGCAGCAAAAATAAGGTGTTATGCGGAGTATGTGGAGGTGTTGGAGAATATCTGGGACTGGACCCTACCGTAGTACGGCTGTTGTTTATACTGTTTTGCTTTATGGGAGGCAGTGGAGTACTGGCATATTTTATTATGGCGGTTGTTATGCCGGATGACTAAGAGAAGGAAGTTCCCATCTAAGTGTCTATAAAAAGAACAGTTCAGCCCATAGGCACAGAGGAAGGGGAGACACAGAGCATGTTTTCTACATCGCCATGCTCTCTATTTTATAAAAATGCGCCAGTGCTAAGCAGGAAAATACCTTGCTTGGCACTGGCATTTTACGGTTTCTGAAAATCAGGCAAGGTTCTTTTTATTTCCCAGATTCATCCATGTGCGCACATCCGGCACCTGAGATAAAATAGGAAGCAAAAACGCTCCAAGGATAATTCCAGCAGTACCCTGTATGCAGTTTGAAAAAATACCGCCAGTCGCACTTGCAAGACCAGCCGCAAGGGTCTCGCCATTGTAAGCGCCTGCCAGAAACATCGTCTGTATGATTTTGTTAAGGAAATATCCGAATACCATATTGATTTCCGCAAGAAGTCCGGCAATGACAAAAACAAAGGTCTGTTTCCTGTTCCAAACCCGTTTCAGCTTTTGGAATACGGTGGCTGCAATCAATGCTGTAACACCCTTTATCAAAAGCGTAGGAATAGCGTAAATGGCATATCCGGATAAAATGTCTGCAAACATGGAGCCGATTCCGGCAGACAGGGAACCAACCACAGGTCCTAATATAATGCCGCAAAGCAGCACAAGGCAGTCACCGGGATGTATGTAGCCAAGGGTGGGGGTAGGAATCTGAATGCTCATAGTAGCAACGCAGGTAAAGGCAGCCATCAGAGCGGCAACCACCAAAGCTTTTGTGTCTTTTAGCATTTTCATAATCATCTCTCCATTTCTTATATTCTTATAGGAATAAATTTTTAAATTCAAAAACAGAGCTCTGTCTGCATTCCATTATACGGCAAAATGGCATGATGAAAAATACCAATTTGCGATTTTTTGAGCAGTCCAGTTTAGGGGATTTGAAAAGAGTAATATTTTTGATGATTCTGTATTAGTAAATTGTGTCGTATTTCCGAATTTCACCAATAATTTTTATAGCATATAAGCGGAAAGAAGGGAGGTGAAAATATGGCAGATTTTACTCTTACAGAAAGAATAGACATAGGAGGAATGGAGCATACCTTTGTATTTGTGGAGCAGCGCAGTGGCCGTAAACGTGGACTGCTTGTTAAGGTGGACGGTAAACCCGAATATAAATATATGGCTGAGGTAAACTTAGACGAATATCATAACAAGGTATCCCAATTTTATAGCGGGCTTGCGCAAAAGATACTTGACGATTATAAGAAGAATCAAAATTTCCCAAACCAAGTAAAATATTTACACTATACTTTTACATGAGACATATCCTTTCTGGGAGCGTAATTTTTTTGGGAGTTGTACTTGCAAGCTTTTGGCGGGTATGTTATATTGTAGATGAAAAGGGAAAGCCATAGAAGCAGCTACCCTCAACAATAATAAGTGAATGCTTTACAGCATCAGCCGTCACTATTGCAGTAGTGGCGGCTATTTCTTTCCCTTAAAAATCTGATAAAGCAGACTGATAAGGGCAACAATGAATGTACAAAACAAGAAAAAATCCTGATATGTAATCATTGGCATCTCCCTCCTTTCTTTCGTCCGGAGAGTCGCCCCTCCAAATATCAGAGGGTAAAGCCGCCTTTAAGCTCTATGGTTTCCCATGTGACAAATAATACCATATTTCGTATTTTTATGCAATGTTATTTCAAACTCTTTTGCGGAAATCAATTTTCCAGTCAGGCAGCATTGTAATCATAACGTACCTGTGCTAAAATAATATCTAAATTACGAATACGAATTTGATATTTTTTGGACGATGGAAACAGGAGGTACCTACATGCATCATATTCTGATTGTAGAAGATGATTTGGCGCTGGCAGAAGGCTTATGCAGAGCCCTGACTTCCGATGATATATCCGCAGACTACTGCAGTACAATAAAAGGAGCCAGAGAGCAGCTTGGGAAACAGAACTATGCATTAGTAATTCTGGATGTGAATCTTCCGGACGGAAACGGCTTTGACTTTTTAAAGGAACTGAAGAAAGAATATGGAATTATTGTTATTCTTTTGACCGCAAATGATATGGAAGCGGATATTGTGACCGGTTTGGAGTCAGGGGCGGAGGATTATATAACAAAGCCCTTTTCTCTTGCTGTGCTGCGGGCTCGTGTGAATACACAGCTGCGCCGGTTGGAGCAAGGTAATGCCAGCCAGAAAGAAAAGCTGGATCACTGGCTTTTTGATTTTGAACGAATGGAATTTTATTATCGTGGAGAAAAGATAGAGCTTAGCAAAACAGAGCAGAAGCTTTTGAAGATTTTTATGGAAAATAAGGAAATCACTCTTTCCAGAGAAACACTGGTAGACTATGTTTGGGGCTATGCGGAATACGTGGATGAAAATGCACTGTCCGTTTGTGTGAAGCGACTGCGGGACAAGCTCCATGCCGGTAATTATATTAAAACCGTGTACGGAATCGGATATGTATGGAGGAAACCAAATGAATAGGGGGATATTATACTTTGCAATAGGCTGTATTTTCTTTTCCGTCTGTTTTTCATTGTTGGAACACCGTCGTATCCGAAAAATGACCTTGCGGATGGAAGCCATGATCAGGGCGGCAATGAAAGGCGATTATGAAGAGTCAACCTTTGATGAAACCCAGCTTTCCAGACTGGAAACAACCTTATCCAATTATCTTGCCGCAAATGAAATATCGATGAAAAATCTGGCAGCAGAGAAAGATAAAATCAATACTCTGATTTCAGACATTTCACATCAAACAAAAACTCCGATTTCAAATTTATTGTTGTATTCCGAACTGCTTAGGGAGGAAACGCTTTCAGAAAGCGCAATGGAGAGCACAGCAAAAATTCATGCTCAGGCAGAAAAGCTTCGCTTTCTCATTGATTCCCTTGTAAAACTGTCTCGTCTGGAAACAGGGATTATTGCAGTGAAACCGCTCGCCCAGCCAATGTCAGAGCTGCTTTTGGCGATTGACGAACAATACAAGCCGCAGGCGGAGGCGAAAGGCCTTGAGCTTATCGTCCATTCAGAGGAGGCATGGGCGGTATTTGATGAAAAGTGGACGGTGGAAGCCCTGGGAAATATTGTGGATAATGCCATCAAATATACAGAAAGCGGTACTGTTACGATTTCCGTAAATTCCTATGAATCATTTACATGCATTCGGGTTAAAGATACAGGAAAAGGAATCCGGGAATCAGAACAGGCATCTGTTTTCGGAAGGTTTTACCGTTCGCAGGATGTGAGGGATGAAAAGGGAGTTGGCATTGGCTTATTTCTTGCAAAGCAGATTATCCAAAGTCAGGGAGGTTATATGAAGCTAAGCTCCAAAGTGGGGGAAGGCACCGAATTTTTTGTATATTTACCGGCAGTCTTGTAAAATTTTTGCAACAGTTTAACCTGTCTGGGAAGAGAGCGTATTTGGAAGGCATGGAGCAGGCTGAGCTGTTACAAATTCTTACAAAAATGTAAGAATTTATTTTCCAGCAGAAAGATTCTGGAAAGATTTCCATGATAGCATTGGATTATCAAAGGAGGTAAACCAGATGCAATTAACAACAGTGAATTTGAAAAAGGTTTATGGAAGCGGAGAGAATGAAGTCCGGGCATTGGATGGTGTGAATCTTTCTGTGGAAAAAGGAGAATTTGTTGCGGTAGTGGGAACCAGCGGAAGCGGAAAAAGTACGCTTTTACACATGCTTGGCGGATTGGACCGTCCCACTTCCGGTACGGTGACTGTAGACGGCAAAGAAATTTTTTCTTTAAAGGATGAGGCGTTAACGATTTTCAGGCGAAGGAAAATCGGATTTGTTTTTCAAAATTATAATCTTGTCCCGGTACTGAATGTTTATGAAAATATTATACTTCCGGTGCAGCTTGACGGAATAACCCCTGACAAGGACTATATAGACAGCATTATTGAAACACTGGGAATTGAAAGCAAATTAAACAATTTGCCAAATAACCTGTCCGGCGGTCAGCAGCAGCGGGTGGCAATTGCAAGGGCGCTTGCCGCTAAGCCAGCCATTATACTTGCTGATGAGCCTACCGGCAACTTGGATTCCAAAACAAGTCAGGATGTGCTGGGGCTTTTAAAGGTAACTGGACAGAAGTTTTCCCAAACTATTGTGATGATTACCCACAATGAGGAAATTGCCCAGCTTGCAGACCGTATTATCCGTATTGAAGACGGCAAAATCGTAGAGCGGGTGTAGGGGGTGCAGCTATGAAAGTAAAAAATAAAAGCTGTATCCGTCATCTTAGTTTCAGGCAGCTAAAGGCTACAAAAATGCGGAATGTGATTGCGATTTTTGCAATTGCCCTGACAACCCTGCTTTTCACATCGCTTTTTACCATTGCCATATCTATTAATTCCAGCTTTGAGGAATACCAGTCTCGTCAGGCAGGCGGATATTGTCATGGAACCTTTAAAGATGTGGATGCCGAAAAAACAGAGGCGCTCTCAAAGCATAGGAAGGTAAAGTCATATGGTCTGCGTACGGTGTGTGGTGTGATTATGGAGCCGCCTTTTGCAAAAACACCGGCGGAAATTAGCTGGATGGATGAAAATTGTGCAAAATGGTCGTACATTTCCTTGGAAGAAGGGCATTTGCCAAAAGAAAGAAATGAAATCGCCATGGACACGCTTGCACTTGAAAAGCTGGGAATACCGGCAGAGCTTGGGGCATGTGTAGAGCTGACATATGTAATGGAGAGTCAGGCAGGCGGGGAGCCAAAGGAATATACAGACAGTTTTATCCTTGCCGGCTTTTGGGAATATGACCAGCTCTCACCGGTACACTATATCAATGTGTCAGAGGAATATATAAAAGAAATAGAGGCAGATTATGTGGCATCGTCTGGGGCGCCGTTCCGTTCTGATATGTATGTAATGCTTGCTTCCAGCATCAACATTCAGGGTGTTATGGAAAGCATAGATACAGATTTGGGTTACCAATGGGAGGACAGGGAAGCAGATAACTGTGTCCGTATTGGTGTAAACTGGGGATATACTGCATCGGAATTGGGCTCCTCCATAGATCCGGAAGTTGTTCTGGGCATAGTTGTATTTCTATTGCTTGTGATTTTTACCGGTTATCTGATTATTTATAATATATTTCGGATTTCGGTCAGCAGTGACGTGCGTTTTTATGGCTTGCTGAAAACAATTGGTACTACGCCGAAACAGTTAAAACAAATGATACGAAATCAGGCGCTATTCCTTTCCATTGTAGGGATTCCTATAGGCTTTTTGGGCGGTTGGGGAGTCGGCAGCGCTTTGACACCGGTGGTCATGTCTACGACAACTATGAGCGAAGTCGTAAAAATCAGCGCTTCTCCGGTTATTTTCCTGTTTGCTGGTATATTTTCCCTGTTTACGGTGCTTCTCTCCTGTAAGCGTCCGGGGCGGATGGCGGCGAAAATATCGCCGGTGGAAGCAGTCCGTTATACAGAATCAAAGGCAGGAAAGAAAAAGAGTCGTGCAACCAGAAGAGCGTCCCTGTCTGGAATGGCATTTGCCAATCTGGGGCGCAGCCGGACAAAGACGGCGCTTGTGCTGCTGTCGTTATCTCTGGCGGTTATTCTTTTAAACAGTGTGTATGCCGTTACAAAGGGCTTTGATATGGAAAAGTACGTGAGCCATAGTATGGTGTCTGACTTTATTGTGGGGAAAACGGATTATTTCCGGTTTCAAGCAGATAATCCGCTGGCGGGATTAGAAGATGCAGTCATAGAGGAAGTGAAAAACAATACAGAGTATTCGTTGGCAGGCAGCGGTTATGGAATGGACATCACAGCGGAATGTTATGTGACAGAGGAACAATGGCGAGAAACGATGTGGGGTCTTTCTGAAGAGGAGGAAACAGGGTATCTTGCCAATTGTGAGAGGTATTATGGTTCACTGGTTAGTGCAAATCTGCTTATAGAGGGGCTGGATGAGGAACTGTTTGAAAAAGTGGAGGTGGTGGAAGGTGATATTGCTCCACTCTTTGAGAAAGACAGCCACAACATTGCAATTGCAGTAAAGGTAGATGATTATGGAAATGTGTATGGCAATTATCCTCAGGTGGGAACGAAGTTTCCTGTACATTATACGATAGAAGGATATTATTGTGACAGCCGGACGGGGGAGCTTTGTAATGAAGATACTCCGGAGGAATATATAGAATGGAAGGATGTAAAGGGCAGTGATATAGAATATAATATTTGTGCGCTTGTAAAGGTTCCAGGTAGTATGGGATACCGTTGGGCTTGCGACGGCTTTGGGGCGGTATTGCCAAAAGAAACTCTGGAACGGGACGGCCAGTCAGAGCTTTATCCTATATATTATTTGTTTGACGCACCGGATGATGCTGCAGAAGCAGAGGCGGAAGCATTTTTGGCAGATTATACGAAAGGGGAAAGCTCCGGGCTGATGTACGAAAGCAAACAGACGGTGCGTGAGGACTTTGAAGGCTTTCGTAATATGTTCCTGATAATGGGCGGCGTGTTAAGCTTTGTAGTGGGAATGGTTGGAATCCTCAATTTCCTTAATGCGATTCTGACGGGAATCTTAAGCCGCCGAAGGGAATTTGCAATGCTGCAGTCGGTAGGCATGACAGGGAAACAGCTAAAGAGAATGCTTGTTTATGAAGGTATATTTTATGCCCTTGGAGCTATTGTCCTTTCCCTGATTCTGTCAGTGGCAATGGAGCCGTTAGCGGGACATTTGATGGAAAGTATGTGGTGGTTTTTCTCCTTCCGCTTTACCCTTTTGCCAATGGTATTTATCATACCGGTATTTATCCTGCTTGGTGTTCTTCTGCCTTTGGCTGTACATTATTTTGCGGCAAGGAAATCCATTGTGGAAAGACTTCGGGAAAATGAGTGATAAGGACCGCTGCGTTTTTGCAGAGAAACAGCATTTATTATCTTAAATTGCGACCTGCTCAATCTCCAGAAGTAATTTTATTGTTGCCACTGCCACCGCTTTCCTTTATACTGTAAAAAGAGTTTTGGCAAAAAACATAAGGAAAGTAGAGGCAGTGAGATGTTTCATAAGAATGCAAAGGTTTTACTTTTTCGTGTGGAAAAAACAAAACAAAAACAAATAATAGATTTATGCAGGAAGCTTCAAATTGAAAGCATAATCGTACCGAAAAGGCAGTACGGGGAGAGTCTTGGTGCATTGGCAGGAATCTCCGGTATTCCAAGGAAAAATACTGGCTATGAGGGAGCAGAGCTTTCCAAGGAGATGCTTGTTTTTTCCGGAATTGCTTCGGAGGAATTGGATATATTTTTAGAAAAATACAGAGTGTCAGGTATTGAGCCTGTTGATTTGAAGGCAGTTGTTACACCAAATAATGTTTTTTGGAACGTGCCAGCATTGTATGAGGAGCTTTTCAAGGAACATAACAGCCTGAAGCAATCTGCGGATAACAGATAAAGAGGGCAGGGAGGAATAAAAGTGGCAGCACATGAATTTACAGCAGTTGTTTTTGATATGGACGGGATTATATTTGACTCGGAAAGGCGTGTAATTGAGTGTTGGAAAGAGGTTGCAGAAAAATACCACATTCCGGATATTGAACAGGCATGTATTGAGTGTACCGGTATCAATGCGAAGCTTACCATGGCAAAAATGCTGGAACGTTACGGACAGGATTTTCCTTATGATACATATAGAAAGGAAGCAACAGCGCTTTTTCAGAGCCGTTACAGCAACGGCAGACTTCCGATAAAGCCAGGTGTGACAGAGCTTTTACAGGCGCTTAGAGAACGAGGGGTGAAGATTGGACTTGCTTCCTCTACAAGAGAGTGCATGGTGCGAAAGGAGCTGACCGAGGCAGGGCTGATTGGGTATTTTGATGAGTTAGTTTGCGGTGACATGGTGGAAAACAGCAAGCCGGCACCGGACATTTTTCTGAAAGCATGCGAAAGGCTGCAGGTAGAGCCGGGGAAAGCTTACGGTATTGAAGATTCCCACAACGGCATACGCTCTTCCGTAGCAGCAGGCCTCCATACCATTATGGTGCCGGATGTGCTGGAGGCAACCGAGGAAATGCATGAAATTACGGAGGCTGTCCTGCCCTCACTGATAGAGGTAAAGTCATATTTGTGTGGCAGATAGGGTAACAGTTCAGCCCATAGGCGCAGAGGAAGGACCACACAGAGCATGTTTTCTACGTCGCCACGCTTTCGCTCTATAAAAACGCAACAGTGCTAAGCTCGAAAATACCTCGCTAAGCGCTGGCGTTTTTATAAGGGCTCCTTTAGAAAATATGCTCTGTGTGATCCTTCCTCTGCGCCTATGGGCTGAACTGTTACCAGATAGGAGAAAATTTATTGCTATTATCTTGACAAATAAGTTAAAACAATATAGCATATTTTTATACTAAATTTCAGAAGGAAGGATGTGTTTCAATGACCCCGCAAGGTGCAGTGATAGTAGCGGTTTTTCTGATAATAGCCGTGCTGGCATTTTTGTATGACAAAAAAAAGGCTGATAAAATCAGAGCAGAAGTGGATCAAAAATATGATGGAAAGCATGTGTGCGATTTTAAAGACATGTACTATTCCGGTTACATAGCAGAGGATATGTTAGTGTTAAAAGAGAGAGTAAGAGGATATTTGCAGATTGATTTAAAAAAGGTGAAAAGTATTTCCTATAGTCGGGTAAGACTGAATGGCGTTTCTCTGGCAACCATGTATTTTTATGATGAGAATGGCAGAGCGGTAGGAGATAGCAGCAAAATGAAGCAGATGAGCCCTAGGGCAGCAGAGAAATTGATGAATCTGGTTACCGAGCATGCCAGCTGGATAGTGAGGGATTCCTATTATTTCCCCCAAAACAAATAATTTAAAACGATATATTATATCAGCCATTACTACAGAGTAGTGATGGCTGTTTTTCATAGGCTGTACCTTAAAATGAGATTCGTTATTTCCCAAATGTCTCTAATATCCCACGTCCGTTTATCAGTCTTACTAATAAAAAGCAGAACTGTTACGTTCAATCGAAAGAACTGCGGAATCTCCCCAACCGCTTAAATTGACAACCTCTCCAAACTCCACTATAATTAAATTAGAAGAAGTCTATCCAATAGAACTTTTCAAGAAGCAATCACAAGGAGAAGAATGACATGAGCAAAGAACTTGCAAAAAACTACGATCCTCACGGGCTTGAGGACAGAATTTACCAGAAATGGCTGGAAAAGAAATATTTCCACGCAGAAGTGGATTATAATAAAAAACCCTTTACTATCGTGATTCCGCCGCCAAATATTACCGGGCAGCTCCACATGGGACACGCCCTTGATAATACTATGCAGGATATCCTGATTCGTTTTAAAAGAATGCAGGGCTACAATGCACTGTGGCAGCCGGGTACGGATCATGCCAGCATTGCTACAGAAGTAAAAATCATAGAAAAATTAAAAGAAGAAGGCATCAATAAGGAAGACTTAGGAAGAGAGGGCTTCTTAAAGCGTGCATGGGATTGGAAAAAGGAATATGGCGGAAGAATCATAGAGCAATTAAAGAAAATGGGCTCTTCCTGTGACTGGGACAGAGAACGTTTTACCATGGATGAAGGCTGTTCCGAGGCAGTAGAAGAAGTGTTTGTAAAAATGCATGAAAAGGGCTGGATTTATAAAGGCTCCCGTATTATCAACTGGTGCCCTGTATGCAATACTTCCATTTCGGATGCAGAGGTAGAATATGAGGAGCAGGCAGGGCATTTCTGGCATATCAAATACCCCATTGCAGGAACGGATGATTACTTGATTTTTGCCACCACAAGACCGGAGACAATGCTGGGAGATACAGCAGTAGCCGTACATCCTGATGATGATAGATATAAGCATTTAATTGGTAAGACCGTAACGGTTCCTCTGGTAAATAGAGAGATACCTGTTGTGGCGGATTCCTATGTGGATATGGAGTTTGGTACTGGTGTGGTTAAGATTACACCGGCTCATGACCCTAACGACTTTGAAGTGGGGAAACGCCATAATTTACCGGAAATCAATATTTTAAATGATGATGCCACCATTAACGAAAACGGTGGGCAATATGAAGGACTTGACCGTTATGAGGCAAGGAAAGTGATTCTTGCTGATTTGGAAAAGCTTGGGCTGTTAGTAAAAATAGAAGACCATGTTCATAATGTAGGCACTCATGACAGATGTAAGACCACCATTGAACCTATGATTAAAAAACAGTGGTTTGTAAAGATGGATGAATTGATTAAGCCAGCAGTAGAAGCGGTAAAGTCTAAAGATATCCGTCTTGTGCCGGAGAGAATGGAAAAGACTTATTTTAACTGGACAGATAACATTCGTGACTGGTGCATTTCCAGACAGCTTTGGTGGGGACACCGGATTCCGGCATATTATTGTGACAACTGCGGTGAGACGGTAGTTTCTAAAGGAATGCCTGCAGCATGTCCGAAATGTGGTGCAGCTCATTTTACACAGGATCCGGATACGCTGGATACATGGTTTTCATCGGCATTATGGCCCTTTTCCACATTAGGCTGGCCAGAACAGACGGAGGATTTAAAATACTTCTATCCTACGGATGTACTTGTAACCGGATATGATATTATATTTTTCTGGGTTATCCGCATGATTTTCTCCGGATTGGAGCAGATGGGAGAAAAGCCTTTTAAGACTGTGCTCTTTCATGGTCTGGTTCGTGATTCTCAGGGAAGAAAGATGTCTAAGTCATTAGGAAACGGTATCGACCCCTTAGAGGTAATCGATAAGTACGGGGCAGATGCCTTAAGGCTTACCTTGATTACCGGAAATGCACCGGGCAATGATATGCGTTTCTATTATGAAAGAGTGGAAGCTTCCAGAAATTTTGCAAATAAAATATGGAATGCCTCCCGTTTTATCATGATGAATATGGATGGTAAAGAAGTAACGGAGTTGTCTGCTGCTAACCTTGAGCCTGCGGATAAATGGATTATTTCCAAACTGAACAATCTTATAAAAGAAGTAACCGACAATATGGAAAATTATGAGCTTGGCATTGCAGTTCAAAAGGTATATGACTTTATCTGGGATGAATTTTGTGACTGGTACATTGAAATGGTGAAGCCCAGACTTTACAATTCGGATGATAGGAAGAGCCAGAATGCTGCCCTTGCTACTTTGAAAGCAGTTTTAATTGATGCATTAAAGCTTCTTCATCCATATATGCCTTTTATTACGGAGGAAATCTTCTGTACGCTGCAAAGCGAGGAAGAGTCCATTATGATTTCCAAATGGCCGGAATATACCGCAGAGAAAAATTATACAAAAGAAGAAAAGGAAATTGAAGTGATGAAGGAAGCTGTCCGAGGCATCAGAAATGTCCGTACAGGCATGAATGTGCCTCCAAGTAAAAAGGCACAGGTATTTATCGTATCAAAAAAGCAGGAAGTGCTTGATATCTTTACTGCCGGCAAGGTGTTTTTTGCACCTTTGGCTTATGCTTCTGATGTGGTTATGCAGGAGGATAAGGCAGGAATTGCCGAGGATGCAGTTAGTGTGGTAATACCGGATGCGGCGTTGTATATTCCGTTTGCAGAGCTAGTGGACATTGCTCAGGAAGTGGAACGCCTTGAAAAAGAGGAACAGAAGCTTCATGGAGAGATCAAACGTGCCGAGGGTATGTTGAATAACGAGAAATTTACTTCCAAGGCTCCAAAGGAAAAGGTGGAGGAAGAAAGAAAGAAACTGGAAAAATATACTCAGATGTTAAGTCAGGTACAGGAAAGGCTGGGACAATTAAAATAAAGAAGGTTAGCTGATGCTAACATATTATGAAACAGAAAAGGGGGAAGTTTCATGAAAGAGAAAGATTTACTGAAATTGCTGGATGAAATTGGCATGGGCGTGGAGAATACGATTTTTGATCCTTTTGATGAAACTTCCACATATGTAAGGATTACGGAGGACAACAGTCAGGCATGGCTGTATCTTACGGAAAAGGAAGATGGCACTCCTTATACGAAGCAGGAGATATATGAGCTTCTTAAAAGGAATGAGGTAAGAGCAGGCTACCATTCCTCCAATATTGCTGCCATGGCAAAAAAGAAGGTATACGAAAGGGAAATTAAAGTGGCAGAGGCGGTTCTTCCTGTGCCGGGGGAAAATGGATTTTATGAGTATGCCATTGATGTGGAGAATACAGTAAAGCTCCCTGAAATCAGAGAAGACGGCACAGTGGATTATCAGAGCATGAGCGTTATTTCCAACGTGCAAAAGGGTGATATCGTGGCAAGATACCACCCTGCTAGGCAAGGGGTTCCCGGAATGAATGTAAGGGGAGAGGAGATTTCCGTTGAGCCGGTAAGAGATTTGCCGCCCCTTACCGGAAAGGGGATTGCCCCGTCCGAGGAGTCTAAAGACGTATATGAAGCTACCATGGAAGGAAAAATTGAGTATAAGGATGGCAGGCTTAATATTATAAGTGTGCATCAGGTAAACGGAGATGTGGACCTGATTACCGGAAAAATTGAATTTTACGGGGATGTAGTAATAAGCGGAAATGTAGAGGCCGGAGTTACCATTCGGGCAGGCAAGTCCCTTACCATAGAAGGAACGGTAGAAGCCGCAAATTTATTTGCCGGAGAAGATATTGTCTTAAAGCGCGGCATTCAGGGAAACAAAAAGGGCAAGGTGGTAGCAAGAGGAAACCTTTATGCGGATTTTATTGAACATACGGAGGCGCAGGCGGGTAAGAACATTCAGGCAAACAGCATTTTGAATTCCAAGGTGCGTGCTGGCGAAAAAGTCATACTGACAGGCAAGAAAGGCTGCATCATTGGAGGTTATGTGCATGGAGACATGGGAATAGAATGTAAAGAATTGGGAAATATATCAGAAGTGAAAACGGTAGTACATGCCGGCTGTGAAACGGAAATTTTGGAAAAATACAGGGAAATATCCAAAACGAAGGCAAGCATCAAGGCGGCGGCGGAAAAAATCGCACCGGAGCTTCAAAGGTTTTCTGCCATACTTTCAAAAGGCGGCGCACTGCCTAAAAATTCAGAGGCAAGATATGCGATTTTAAAGAAGCAGAAGGAAGAGCTGCTTTTGAAAATTGAGGATGTGAAAGAGGCAGAAGAAAGATATACGGCACAAATCGAAAAGACCCACAATGCAACGATACGCATTGACGGGAATTTGTATAAGGGCAGCATGATTTGCATAGGAAACTGCCAAATGCCAGTCCAAAACAATACCTGCTATATGGAATATAGAAATATTTCAGGCATGATTGCAGGAAATGTAATTATCAAAAATTAGCGCCTGCTAACTAGAAAACATCGGAGAAAAAAGATGAATGAAAACTACAATGCTTCTGCATATGAAACTGCAGAAGCATATATTTATCATATACCAAAGTTTGCAAAAAAGAATGGACTGGAAAATACGAAAAAGCTGCTTTTTGCATTGGGAAGCCCGGCTATGAACAGAAAAATCATCCATGTGGCAGGAACCAATGGAAAAGGGTCTGTCTGTGCATATTTAAACAGCTTTTTACAGGCGGATGGGAAGACAACAGGAATGTTCACATCGCCACATTTGATTAGCATGAATGAAAGAATACGCATTAACGGTGAAGTTGTTACAAAAGAGGACTTTTTATCCGGCTATTATAAAGTAAGGGCACTGATAGAAGAACTGTCAGGTGAATTGGAGCACCCCGCATTTTTTGAAATGCTTTTTTTGATTGCCATGTGTATTTTTGAAAAGCAGGATGTGGAATATGTGATTTTGGAAACAGGGCTTGGGGGCAGACTGGATGCTACCAATGTAATTTCGGCTCCGGAGCTTACAGTCATTACGAAAATCGGGCTTGACCATTGTGAGTATTTAGGCAGAACCAAACAGGAGATTGCAGCAGAAAAAGCCGGTATTTTAAAAGCCGGGGTGTCTGTTGTCTATTTGAAAAAATACAGGGATACCGCTGAAGTGATAGAGGAGAAGGCGGCAAAAATGCTGTGTCCTATGGAGGGGTTGGAGGAAAACTCCTTTTATATAGAAAATTTTAAGAATAAAAGCATTGATTTTTCATATAAATCTAGGTATTATGATTATATTACTTTTACTGTGCCCGTTTGTGCGCTTTATCAGGTGGAAAATGTTTCACTTGCCCTTAGAGCTTATGAGTGCCTTAGGAAAAAGGAGCTTATCAGCATAGAACGGCTCAGAGAAGCAGTGCGCCATACCAGATGGGAAGGGCGCATGGAAGAAATCCAAGATGGGATTTACGTGGATGGCGCCCACAATGAAGATGGAATTGGGGCATTTTTGGATGCGGCAGAGCATATACCCTGTATGGGAAAAAGAATCTTACTTTTTTCCGTAGTTTCAGATAAAGATTATAAGAGAATGATAAAGGCGCTGGCAGATGCCCGATTGTTTGAGGAAATCATAGCAGTCTGCATGAAGGGGCAAAGAGCCCTGCCTTTAGAACAGTTGAGAGAAAGCTTTTTATCCTGTCAGGAAGCGGGACTTAGTTTTTTTCCCACCGTAGAGGAGGGGTTGATGTATGCCCTTTCGGAAAAAAAGAAAGAAGACATTGTATTCGTGGCAGGTTCATTATATTTGGTAGGGGATGTAAAGTCCCTGTTAAGGAGGAAGTAAAATGATTAACTTCGAAGAGGAATTAAAGAAATTTCACCCAAGCCTTGAAATAGAAGATGTTGAAGATGCAATATACAATCAGGATTTAACGGATATGGCAGATGTGTTAGTTGGAATGGTACGAGAGGTCAAAGAGGAAGAATAGGATAGGTGACGCCATGAAATGTTTTAATTGTGGCTGCAGCCTGTCAGAAAAGAGCTTTTGTACGGGGTGCGGCATTGATGTTAGCTTATATAAAAAGATTATGTATACGTCCAACCGTTATTACAATGACGGATTAGATAAAGCAAATGTCCGGGATTTGTCCGGAGCGGCAGTCAGTTTAAGGCAGAGCCTTAAGTTTAATAAGAATCATATAGAAGCAAGGAATTTATTAGGACTTGTTTATTTTGAAATGGGGGATGTGGTTGCTGCATTGAGTGAGTGGGTCATTAGCAAAAACTTTCGTCCCAATAAAAATATAGCAGACGATTATATCAATGCGGTACAGGAAAATACCACCCGGCTTGAGGCAATCGATCAGGCTGCAAGAAAATACAATAAGGTGTTGGATTACTGCAATCAGGGAAGCTTGGACCTTGCTGTAATCCAGTTAAAGAAAGTGCTTTCCCTGACTCCCAATATGCTTCGGGGCAGGCAGCTTTTGGCGCTTTTATATATGCAGTCCGAGGAGTGGGAAAAGGCGAAGCGGGAGCTGTTAAAATGCCAGAAAATCGACACGAATAATACCACCACCCTTAGATATCTGAAGGAAACAAAGCGAATGCTGGAGGAAGACGTACAAAATGCCTCCCCCCAAAAGAAAAAGAAGGCAGCAGCAGAAAATGCAATTGTATATCAAAGCGGCAATGAAACGATTATCCAGCCTTTAAATGCAAAAGAACCCGTCATAGGTTCTACCATATTGAACCTTTTGCTTGGCTTGGTAATTGGTCTGGCAGTCTGTTGGTTTTTGATTCTACCGGCCCGCATTCAGGCAGTCCGGGTAGGCTATCAGGAGGAACTAAAGAACGTAGGTGACAATTCGGATGCGAAAACAGCCACGATTACGGATTTGGAACAGAGGGTAAGCGCCCTTACTGACGAAAATAAAAATTTACAGGAACAAATTGAATCCTTTACCGGCTCTGATGGAGCTATGGAAGCAGCGGACAGCCTGATGAAAGCGGCTATGACATATATGACAGATGATTCCGAGGAAGCAGCAATTGGTGATTTGCTGGTGCAGGTGGATGAGGAATATCTGGAGGGAGAAGCTTCGGAAGCCTATAAACAATTATACAATCAGCTAATGGAGGCAGTAGGACCTTCTATTGCAGAAAAGTACTATTCAGAAGGGACGCTTGCTGTTAACCAGAATGATTATACGAAAGCTGTAGAGAATCTGGAAAAGGCATGGTATTTCGATAAGACCAAAAGTCAAACACTGTATCAATTGGCACAGGCTTATCGAATGGCAGGGGATACGGAAAATGCTTCAGAAGCCTATAAGCAGGTTGTGGATCTGTTCCCCGGTTCGGAAAGCGCAAGAAAAGCAAGGGAATATTTAGAAGAACAGCAATAAGGTGCAGAAAAAACTGATTTTAGGAAGTATAGAAAGCACAAAAGAGGACATACTAAGATATGTCTTCTTTTTTGTTGCAAAAAAAGTCGAAAAGAGGAGGAAAAAAGGTGGAAGAAAGAGTTTTGGAGGAGAGGTTTCAAATTGTGGACAACTACTTGGTTGTGAAGGTTCCCAAAGAGCTGGATCACCATCAGGCAGCATATGTAAGGCAGTATGTGGACAAGTACCTGCTGGATGAGAGCATAGAGCATATTGTATTTGATTTTGAGCATACGCAGTTTATGGACAGCTCAGGAATTGGAATGATAGTAGGCAGGTATAAAAAGGTTTCCTGCTTTGGCGGGAAAATCCTCATTGCCAATGCAGGGGAACGGGTTCGGAAAATTCTTTTATTATCTGGACTGGCGGATATGATTGAATGGATTGACTAAATGAATGGGAATAAAAGGAATAGAAGCTGGATGACAAAAATAAAACAGAAAGGACAAAATTATGAAAAAAGAAATGAAACTGGAGTTTGATGCACTGCCGGAAAATGAAGGCTTTGCGAGAGTAACAGTGGCGGCATTTTTAACCTCCTTAAATCCTACGTTAGAAGAAGTGGAGGATGTGAAAACTGCTGTATCGGAAGCGGTTACCAATTGTATCATACACGGATATGGATTGGGCTATGAGCCTCTGCTTAATCAGGAGAAGGCGGAAAAAGAGGAAGAAAAGCCATTTCCCAAAGTATACATAACCTGTACCATTGAAAATAGCACTATGTCTATTGAAATAAAAGATAAGGGAATTGGAATTGAGAATGTCCGGCAGGCAATGGAACCGCTTTTTACTACAAAGCCCGAACTAGAACGTTCCGGAATGGGATTTGCTTTTATGGAGGCTTTTATGGACGAGCTTTTCGTAGAAAGTAATTTAGGAGAAGGAACAATTGTAAGGATGGAAAAAAAGTGTGGACACAGCCTAAGGAAAGTAGATGAGGAATAGCATATGGATCAAAGATTACATCTCATTTTACAGGCAAAACAGGGAGATAAAGAGGCAAGAGATGTACTGATTCAGGAAAATCTAGGCTTAGTCCGGCATATTGTGAAACGATTTGCGGGAAGAGGCTGCGATATGGAGGATTTATTCCAAATAGGTACTATAGGGCTGATAAAAGCCATAGATAAATTTGATATGGATTATGGCGTGCAATTCTCCACTTATGCGGTTCCTCTTATTATGGGAGAAATCAAGCGGTTCTTAAGGGATGATGGACTTGTCAAGGTGTCTAGGAGCTTAAAGGAGAATGGTTACCGCATTCGTCAGGCGGAAGAAAAGATATCCCACAGGGAGGGGAGGGGCGCTACGCTGGAAGAGTTAGCAGAGGCTACCTCACTTACAAGGGAAGAAATCGTACTGGCACTTGAAGCAAATTCCGAGGTGGAGTCCATATATAAGCCTGTGTACCAGTCAGATGGAAGTCAGATCTATCTGGTGGATCAAATAGCGGATAAAGAAAATGAAAAGGAAAAGCTGCTGAATCATATGATGCTGACAAAGCTTTTAGAGGAGCTGGATGAAAAAGAACGAGAAATTATCACTTTGCGGTATTTTCAGGACAAGACCCAGACTGAGGTGGCAAAAAAGCTGGGAGTGAGTCAGGTTCAGATAAGCAGGCTGGAAAAGAAAATATTAATTCATATGCGGCAGGCGCTAACTGTTTAGAATAGGATGATTTCGTTACATTTTTCTTGACTTTCATTACATTTCATTTAGAAAACAGGCAAAATAGCCGATATAACATTATAAGAAATCAGAAATTTGGTATGGATGCCGAAAGGAACCAAGGAAGGTGGAAACTATGAGTGGATTAAAAGGAAATTCAGTAGCTATATTTGCAGGCAATCAGGAAAACAGGATTGGCTATATCGGAAGGAACGGAGCTATCCAGAAAGCAGCGGAAAAGGAAAAACAGTACAAAGCTGAATCGGGCAATACAATATTTGCAGGGAATCTGAAAGGAAATCTTTCTGAGACCATCCAGAAAAGGAAAGCAATGGCAAGAAAGGAAGCGGCAAAGATTGTTTCCGATCAGATTAGCAGGGACGAGGTAAGCGCCAATGCTATTTCGGAGAGCCAGAAGCGCCAGAAGGAATTGTTAGCAGAGGCAACGGAAGCAGGTAAAGAGCTTCAATATTTAAATCAGACAAAAGATGAGCTTATGGAAGCTTACGGGATTACGGATGACTATGAGCCGGGCAGCAATGCAGAATATGAGGATAGATTAAAAGAATTAAACGACCAGCAGGACTATTGGAACGGCATTTATGATGAGGCTCTTTCAGGAATCGGTGCTGAAAGCAGCAGTATCACAGCTATCAAGCAGGCAATGTTGGGACGGAAATATACGATGAAAAATGCCATGGAAGAAGCGGAACAGGTATTGGATGCAGCAAGCAAGGAGATAGTTGCCCTTCTGCGCAAGGATGCCATGGAGCATGTGCAGGAAGAGCAGGAAGAAAAAATGGAACAGGCAGAAGAGGCAGCCGAAAAGAAGAAAGAGGAAGAAGAGAAGCTGGAAGGCATCAAGGAAGAAAAAGAAGCAGCAGAGGAACAAACGGAAAAGCTGCATGAAACAGTGGAGCAACAAAGTGAGATGCAGGAAAAAATTGATGAAATCAAACGCTCTGCTGATTTACTGGATGAAGATCTGAAAGGTCTGTTAGTGGATCTGGATATTCGATAAAGGAAGGCTATGCATTGGCAAAATAGTTCAATGGAATAGCAGCATGAAGGGACGAGCAGGGCAGCATGATAAAGGTAGCAGTCTGCGATGACAGTAAACAGATAAGAGAACAAATAACGGAATGGATAAATGCAGAATTTACCTGCGAAATATCCACATTTTCCACGGGAGAAGAATTTTTAGAGAAAAGGGAATCCTATGATATTATTTTTCTGGATATCAGTATGGGTAAGCTGAACGGTATTGAAACAGCCAGAAAAATCCGAGAATATTCCAAAGGGCTTATTATTTTTATAACAGCCTGTAAGGAATACGTATTTGATGCTTTTGACGTGGAAGCATTTCATTATTTGTTAAAGCCTCTTGCAAAGGAAAAGCTGCTGCAGGTATTTGGGAAAGCTTATAAGGAACGGGAAAAGGAGCAGGGCTTTTATCTGGTTAAGATAGGAACCAGCTATCGAAAGGTTCCTTTCTCGCAAATCCTATATGGAGAGAATAGTGGAAGGAAGATTATCCTTCATACCAAAAAAGAAGTTTTGGAATTTTATGGAAAAATGGATGATATGGAAAAGCAGCTTGGAAGCGCCTTCTATCGCTGTCACAGAGGATTTTTGGTGAATATGGAAGAGATTGAGGGGTATGATACTTCAAATATTTTCCTGAAAAACGGAGAAAGCATTTTTCTTTCCAAACAGAAATATCCGGAATTTGTCAGCATTTACATGGATTATTTGAGAAAGTAAGGGTAACAGTTCAGCCCACGGGCGCAAAGCAGGTTTTATGTAGAGCATGTTTTCTGAAGGAGCCCTTATAAAAACGCCAGCGCTTAGCGAGGTACTTTCGAGCTTAGCACTGTTGCGTTTTTATAGAGCGAAAGCGTGGCGACGCAGAAAACATGCTCTACATAAAACCTGCTTTGCGCCCGTGGGCTGAACTGTTACAAGTAAGGAGGCATATGAAAGATATATTTTATTTTCTGATGGATTTAGGCGAATGTACTATAAAAGGTTATCTGCTCTATCAGATGGTAAGCATTGCAGGCAGGGTTCAAAAGAACCCTGCTTTTGTTGAGAAAAGAAAAAAATATCTGCTTATTTTTCAGTATGTTCTATTCCACATGCTGTTTTCTTATATCCCATGGCTGAAAACGCTTGTGTATGGGGGAAATATGTATTTACTAAATAGTAAGCAGACCATAACTACTTTGCTTTTAAGCCTTTTTTGTTCTTCCTTGGCAGGCTGTTGCTATGGAAGCCATGAGAAGAAGCTTTCTTTTTATCTGGTGTTTACCTACTATGCCATTGGAGAACTGGTCAGGTTCATACTATATGTGCCGGGCAATTTGATTTTTCAGCAGACTCTCCGGGTTTTGGAAGGCCTTGGGCAAAATGGCGATATTGCCGGCATGGAACAAAGCCTCAAGTATATATTTATGCTTGAAATAGTATGGAATGTTGTTTTTACAACCGTATATGTACTGTCTCAATGGCTGATGTGCCAAAGGTTCATGAAAAGCTTTTCCTCCCATGGGGAAAAAATCGGGGTATGGGAATTTCTTTTTTTGATGCTGTCATCTGTAATCGGATTTTGTTTTTGTTTATTTTTGCGAAGCATTCTATTCACTTTTAAAGAAGAAAACTACATTTATCTACTAGAAGAGAATCCTGAGCTGCAGGTACTGACTCCGTTTATAGCCCTACTTGGGCTTATTTCCATTTTCAGCAGTGTTTATCTGTGGAGCCGGCTTAAGAAAGAGCAGGAAGAAAACCATGCGTTGTTTTTGTATGAAGAAAGGCTTTCTGAAATGGAAGAGCACGTACAGGAAATGGAAAGGCTCTATGAAGGAATGCGGGGAATGAAGCATGACATGAAAAATTATGTTGCCGATATTGAAGGGCTTATGGGAAGTGAGGAAAAGCTTTCAAAGGATACAAAGGAAGCGCTTAAAAATTATTTAGATGGCTTATGCACATCCTTAGAGGAGCTGGATATGAAATATAAGACGGGAAATCCCGTTACGGATACGGTGGTGAACCGTTATCTGCGCAGGGCAGAAAAAATGGGCGCCATAATCAAATGTGATTTTATTTATCCTGCCCATCTGGAAATTGACAGCTTTGACTTGAGCATTCTATTAAATAATGGATTGGAAAATGCGTCCGAAGCACTGGAAAAATGCAGGGAGAAGCCTTTGCATCTGGAAATTGGCAGCTACGTGAAGGGGAATATGTTTTTTCTGGAAATCAGAAATTCTTTTTCCGGCACACTTGCTTATGACAGGGAAAGCAATACGTTTCATACAACGAAAAAAGAAAAATCTTATCATGGTTACGGATTAAAAAATATGCAGAAATCCGTAGAAAAGTATTTTGGAAAGATAGAATACCGGGTAGAGGAGCAAGTCTTTGTGATGACTGCCATGCTTCAGGGAAGGGGAAAAGAGAAAGGGGAGAAGGATTAGTTTTTTTCATTACAAAAAAGGAATGGTTCATTACAAAGCACTTTATTTCTCATCAGTTCTTTCGATATACTAGATAAGAGGTATAAAAGAGGAAAATAATATAAGGAAAGGAAGGATGACATATGAGGTTATCGGGATTTAATTCTTCACTCTTTCGCTATATGAACGGAGGAAACAGCAATAGCTTTTTAAGCTCGCTTTATGGCACACGGCGCACCCCTTCCATGTTTGGAACGAAAAGCACAGGAAAATATAGCAGCTATGGCACGAATCTGAATAAGTATGGCAGCAGCTACAAGACATACAATAACATTACAAGTTATTATGAAAAAATGGCATATAATCAGGTCAAGGCAGGAGCAGAAGGCGTAAGGGAACATGCGGAGAACTTAAGCCAGACTGGAGAGGACTCTTTATTTGGCAAGGCGGAAGCCTCTGGGAATACAAAAGATGTGACGTATGAAATCAACCGATTTGTAGATGATTATAATTCCATGCTGACGAATATGAAGAAAGTGGGAGGAAGCGTTCAAAATATTTATGCAAAGCAATTTGCCACACAGTCCGTCATCCATAGAGATGAGCTTAGCAAAATCGGCATTACCGCTTCAACAGATGGAAGCTTAAGCGTAAATCAGGATGTACTGAAAAACGCAGGAATTGATGATATGAAAAAGGTATTTCAAGGAACTTCATCCTTTGCAGGGCAGGCCTCTGTAAAGAGTATTTATGTGGAGTCTAGTGCAGTTTCCAATTTGTCTGCCAATCCCTATGCGTCCTATAATCGTTATGGAACTTATGGAAGCGTCAGCTATGGAGGCTATAGCGCTAATAGCTTTGGAAGCTTGTTCAACAGCTATTTTAATTCTTATTTCTAAGAATGTGGTATTACCATATTTCTATATATTTATTTAAAGAAGAACCGGGGAAAAGTAAAAGCTTTCAAAGCCCCGGTTCAGTTTAGTTTTTTAGGTAGTGGCTATGCGGACGCAGCAGAGGGATGAGAGTGGATTGGCTTTCCGTGTTTTTGATGGCGATTTTCCTAAACAGCCTTGGAAGGTTGCGGATACCGTTCGGGTCGTCATATAGCGCCCTCCATGGCGCGATATGACTAAAATTGCCGTCCATGGCAATTTTCCCCTAGGTGTCGAAAAGGCTGTTAAGGAAAAGCGCCATCAAAAACAAGGAAGCCAATCCACTCTCATCCCTCTGCTGCTGTTTTATGGCGGGTTATACTTAAAATAGAAACTGTTGGTTTTTTAAAATTGACCGATGTGCTTTGAGGGTAGCCTGCTAAAGCTTTTTCATACATAAAGCTTTTTAATACGTAGAGCTTACCGATACACAGTGGGAGCTGGCAGGGCATAGGATAGTCTTCCGGGCCTTG
>JAMPFB010000027.1 GCA_023664735.1 Robinsoniella sp.
ACAGTCCCTCCGGAGAGGGCTAACCGCCTACCATCTTGGTATTCCCAAATAAATATTATCATAATTCGACAGGAAGTACAATCTGATTTTCCTCTCTATGCTAAAATTTCGGAAATTTTATTATGTCATAATGGCATCAGGGCGGAGCATTTCATGCCACCGCCCTTGATTGCTTTAACGAACTTATGATAACTACTAAAGGGAATATATCAGGTCATGCAGCACTATTTCCTCCGCTCAGCCCCTACGGGCTAAACCATTACCCTAGAATCAATTCCTCTTCCTCTACCTATTGAATTTCCCCCCTCAAATACAGTATAATATCCCATAGCCAACAAAATCTCTTTCATATTTCAGTTTCAAAGAGATTACATTATAGGTATATAAAAAACCTTACATGGGAGGAAATAATATGAGCAAAATTACAATACCCGAAGGCTATGAGTCCCCTTTGGACATTAAGGAAACAGAAGCAGCAATTAAGCGGGTAAAGGACTTTTTTGAAAGGGAGCTTGCTACCCAGTTAAATTTAAAACGTGTATCAGCCCCATTGTTTGTAAAACCGGAATCTGGATTGAATGACAACTTAAATGGAGTGGAAAGGCCTGTCAGCTTTGGGATAAAAGAGCAGCAGGATAAGGAAGTGGAAATCGTACACTCTCTGGCAAAATGGAAACGCCTTGCATTAAAGCGTTATGGCTTTTCCAAAGGCGAAGGGCTTTATACGGATATGAATGCCATTCGCAGGGATGAGGATACGGACAATATTCATTCCATATTTGTAGATCAGTGGGATTGGGAAAAAATCCTTGGGAAAGAAGAGCGAAATGTGGATTACCTGCAGGAAACGGTAAAGTCTGTATATGAAGCGCTTCGTGTGACTGAAAAATATATGGCAAATAAATATAATTATATCAACTGTATTCTGCCGGAAGAAATTTCTTTCGTAACAGCGCAGGAATTAGAAGACCAATATCCGGATTTGACACCGAAGGAAAGGGAAAATATCGTTGCAAAGGAAAAAGGCGCTGTATTTATCATGGGAATCGGCGGGGCGCTTTTATCGGGAGAAAGGCATGACGGAAGGGCGCCGGATTATGATGACTGGGCATTAAATGGAGATATTATTGTATATTATCCCGTACTTGACATGGCTCTTGAGTTGTCTTCCATGGGAATCCGGGTAAATGAGGAAGCTTTAAGAAAGCAGCTTCAAATTGCCGGCTGTGAGGAAAGGGCAGAGCTTCCTTTTCAGGCATCTTTGTTAAAAGGTGAGCTGCCGCTTACTATCGGCGGAGGCATCGGTCAGTCCAGAATCTGTATGTTTTATTTGAGGAAGGCCCACATTGGCGAGGTACAGTCTTCCATCTGGCCGGAAGAAATCTGCACACAAGCAGAAAAAGCAGGTATTCATTTGCTATAGAATGGGATTTCAAACTATCCAAAGTGATGCCCTGAAATTGTCTGAGGACGATAAAGCAATCCTTGGAATTGTACATGAAAAGCCAACAATGACGCAGAAAGAATGGCAGGGATAAATCTAAAGCAGAGCATTAACCAACACGATTAGATTCCCATTGAAATTTTAAAAATACCAGCTTATAGTAATAAGACCCTCTTCCCCCACATAAAATTTAGAAAGTTACCAGTACAATTGCAGCAGTTTTTTGAAAGACGGAGGCAATCCATGAATGTACTTGCAAACATTTCTAATATTATCATACCTCTTTTGATTTTTTATATCATTGCTTATGGAATTGCAGAAAAAGTAGAGGTTTATGAGGACTTTATAAAAGGGGCAAAGGATGGGCTTGTTACTGTAGTAAATATTATGCCTACCATGATTGGGCTAATGGTGGCGGTAGGCATTTTGCGGGCTTCCGGTTTTTTGGATTTTATAGGAAGGCTGTTTGGGCAGCTAACGGAGAAAATAGGGTTTCCGGGGGAACTGGTTCCACTAAGCTTTATTAAAATGTTTTCTTCCTCTGCGGCTACAGGGCTAGTATTGGATATTTTCAAGGAATACGGAACGGATTCCAGAATGGGGCTGATTACATCACTTATGATGAGCTGCACAGAAACTATATTTTATACAATGTCCGTTTATTTTATGGCGGCAAAAGTATCAAAAACCAGATTTACTCTAACAGGGGCTCTTCTTTCCACGCTGGCAGGCACCGCTGCCAGTGTCATACTGGCAGGAATGATGTAAAAAATAAATAATTGTTATGAAAATAAAGGTTTTCTAGAGAATTTATAAGGGAACAGCGGAAAATTCAGGCTGTTCCTTTTTCATATTCTATGATAATATGTAATTATCAATGGAAAAAAGAAACGGATGATTTTTTTGCTAAAGCATAAAAGGGAATGGGGTGAATGGATATGGAGATGAATCAGCAGAAGATAATGGATATTTTATTTTCTAACCGGAAAAGCATGTTTTTTTACTGGGACTGTGTACATGCCTCTTGGCAGGTGTTTGGGGATTATATTCCGAAAATGGATTCTAAAGAAGCAAATCCCTTAAAGACACTTATGGAAGAAGAGCTTATCCTGCCGGAAGACAGGAACCTGTTTCAGATTTATTTAAACCGCATCGAAAAAGGAATGCAGCAGGGGATGCTGGAAGATAGTCTGGAAACACAATGTCATGTAAAATCAAGAGAGGGATTCCAATGGTACAAAATAAACTGCCGCTTTAAAAAGGATGAACAGGGGCGGATTCTGGAAGCAGCAGGATTTTTAGAGCCTATGAGCGCCATTGAAATCATGCAGAAAAATCAGCTAATGAGCCTGACTATGCATCAGAGGCCACAAGTGCTTGCAACAGCGATTAGAGAGCAGTTTGCCAAATATCCGCAGGACAAATTTGCCTTTATACAGTTTGACGTGGAGAAATTTAAAATGATCAATGAACTGTATGGAGAGGAATTTGGAACGGAGGTGCTTGGAAATATTTTAAATACCCTAAAGGGAATCTGTAATAAGGAACAGTTGTTTACAAGGCTAAGCGCAGATGTATATCTGGTAGTGACCAGATATGAAGATGAAAAAGAATTAGTAGAATTTATCCATTATTTAGAGGAAAAGCTGAATCATTATAAGGATGTTACGTATTCCTTTGCCTTTGGTGTTTATCTGGTTACGGACAAGACTATGGAAACAAGGCATATGGGGGATTCCGCTACTCTGGCAAGAAAGAGCATTAAAGGAAATGCCCTGCAGAATATCGCCTTTTTCCAAGAGAGCCTGAAAAGCACTCTTTACAGCAGGAAGTTTATTGAAGACAATATGAAGACAGCTTTAAAGGAAGGACAGTTTGTCATGTATTTGCAGCCTAAGTACAGCATTTCCGAAAACTGTATTATAGGAGCGGAGGCTTTGGTGCGCTGGATTCATCCGGAAATGGGAATGATAACTCCCATGAATTTCATTCCGGTTCTGGAGGAAAACGGCTTTGTTGTAAAGCTGGATGAATATATATGGGAGCAGGCATGCAGCATCATCCATAAGTGGATAGACGAAAACAGAACGCCTGTCCCCATTTCTGTAAATGTTTCCAGAGTGCATTTCATGAAGGATCAGATTTTGCATACCTTAAGAGCATTATTAGAAAAATATCAGATTCCAAAGGAGCTTTTGGAGCTGGAAATTACAGAAACCGTACATAACATCAATATTGATGGTGCAATCCGTTCTTTAAAAGAGGAAGGTTATACCCTGCTGATGGACGATTTTGGTTCAGGGGCTTCCTCCCTAAACACCTTGAAAAATACACCTTTTGATGTAATCAAGATTGACAGGGAATTTTTAAGTCATTTTATTGAGTCGGAAAGAGGACAGAAAATCATTGCCCATACCATTCATATGACAAAGGATATCGGGCTTGATTTGATTGCAGAAGGGGTGGAAACAAAGGAGCAGGCAGTATTTTTACAGGACTGCGGGTGCAATATGGCACAGGGATATTATTATGCAAAGCCAATGCCCTTAGAGGAGTTTGATAAGCTCATTACATAGGGCAATATCATAAAGTTAGAGACAGGTAACCCAAAAGGGACTCAGAAGCTTAAATGAGTCCCTTTGTTTTTAATAAAAACAGCCAGAAAGTTAGCGTGATAGAACTTAAGAAAGTAGTAGTCACTACCGTACTGGAGGTAAGCACGCCCTCATGCCCCAAATTTTTTGCCATAATAAAGCAGCTTGCAGTAGTGGGAGCGCCCAGCATTACCAATATGGCAACCAGCTCCTCACCACGAAAGCCCAAATAGGAAGCAAGGGGAAGAAAAAGAGCAGGCTGCAGCATAAGCCTTACAAAAGAAGCTGTCAGGGTTGGAGCGATTTTGTTCAGGGCTTTTTTCCCTTCAAAAGCGGCGCCTAAGCCAATCAGCGCAAGGGGCGTGGCAAGGCTTGAAAAGTTCCCTGCCGTTTTTAAAAGGAATTGAGGGATGGGAAGCCTTGCCAAAGAAGCCGCCATTCCAAGGAGGATGCCTATAATGATGGGATTTTTGGCAATGCCCGTCAGGGTCTTTTTTAAATGTGCCTTATTTAAGGAAGGAGTCCCTTCTGCCATTTCTTTTGGGTTAGTCAGGGACAATATGATGACAGCATAAATATTATAAAGAGGAACTGTACCAATAATCATTAAAGGAGTTACCCTTGAGGAACCATAAATATTTTGAATAAAAGCAAGCCCCAGCACAGCGGCGCTTCCCCGATAGGAGGCTTGAATAAATTCCCCAAGAATGGTTTTGTCCTTTAAAAAGAAAATGGACAGGACGGTAATGAGCAGACAGCATATAAGAGTTACAAAAAAGCAGTACAGTACATAGTGGGTATCCCATACTTCATAAAAATCTGCATTATAAATGTCTAAAAATAACAAAACAGGTAAAGTTATGTTATAATTGAACTTATTTAATGTGGTGACAAAGGAGTCGTCTATGTAATGGCGCTGCCTTAATAGGTAGCCTATGACCATTGTCAGGAAAATGGGGATGGTTGCGTTTAAGCTGAAAATTAGATTGTTCAAAGTTGATTACCTTCTTTCTTTCAATTTATGGATTATACGGGATGTGAGGGGATTTGTAAAGATGTGAAGGGGGATTTGGAAGGTGGGACGTAGTAACAGTTCAGCCGGTTTTTTGAAGGTAGTGGCTAAACGGACGCAACAGAGGAATGAGAGTGGATTGGCTTTCCTGCTTTTGATGGCAATTTTCCCCTAGGTGTCGAAAAGGCTGTTAAGGAAAAGCGCCATCCAAAACAAGGAAGCCAATCCACCCTCATTCCTCTGCTGCTGTTTTATTGCAGGCTGTACTAAAAAAGAGTTTGCTTGTTTTAGTACCGTTCTATCTTTGCAGAGTGAGAGCGTGTCCGGAAGACTATCCTATGCCCTGCCAGCCCATTCTGATATGACGCCTCCTACTGGGTGTTGGAAAACCCGCTTTGCGCCTGTGGGCTGAACGGTTGCTGAGATATTGTAATTTTTCATGGGTTGGGTCAAATGAAAATTAGATTTTAGGAGGTTTGGGATGGAGAATCAGTTGGTGCTGCCGGTTGTTTTGGCTGTGTTGTTTGTGGCTGTAATTGTTGCAGCCTATTTGATGGAAAGACGTAAGAGGGATGTGTTGGTTGATGTGGATGAGATGGAGGGGCATGATTTTGAGGTATATTGCAGCAGGCTGCTTAGGATGAGGGGATTTGATGAAGTGGAGGTTACAAGGGGAAGCGGGGATTTTGGGGTGGATATTCTTGCCCAGAAGGAGGGAGTTACCTATGCGATTCAGTGTAAGCGGTATGAAGGGCTTGTGGGAGTAAAGGCAGTTCAGGAGGCTTACGCAGGAAGGGATTATTATGATAGAATGGTAGGGGCGGTGTTAACGAACCAGTATTTTACAAAGCCGGCTGTTGAGGCGGCTGGAAAGCTGAAAATACTTCTTTGGGACAGGGAGTATTTAACGGCTATGATAGAGGAGGAAGATACCAATGCAGAAAGAAGATATTAGAATTAAGAGAGTAATCGTACATATCATGGACTCCCTTGTAGGGCTGCCGGTGTTGTCGGATACGGAGGTGGAATTTGGCTCTGATTTTGCAGATTTTTTGAGGGAGCATATTTATAAAATCATGTCCAGTGACGATTGCAAGCAGTGTAAGTTTTATGAAAAGGAATCGGAAGTGTATCGAATGCTGATACAGTATAGCGAAGAAAATTTTATCCCCATGAGTCAGGATATGGCAAATTATCTGTATCAGATTATGAACAGCAATATTGACATTCCGCCGGCGGATTTGGTTATTGTGCGCTTTAAGACAAATGACAGGGAATATTTGGGGATTTTGAAAATGAACTACAAGGAGTCCTATACCCATCGCACGAAAGCGTTAGAGGAGGGAGAGGGAAATGAAAATGAAATTATCAAGTACCGTTCCATTCTTCCGTCAGAAGGACAGAGGCTTTCAGAAGCGGCCATTATCGATTTAGCGGATTTGTCTGTTCGTGCCATTGAGAAAAAATATGATGTGAATGGGGAAAAGACCAATTATTTTACCTATCTGTTTTTAAAATGCAGCAGTGAATTGTCCCATAAGTCCAAGCTTTCTATTGTGTCCAAGGCAGTGGAAAGCGTGCAAAATCATTATTACGACGAAAGCGCCCTCTATGAACAGACTATGCGTGCCAAAAATATTATTCATGAGGCATTAGAGGAAAACGGAAGCTTTATGGTAGAGGAAATAGCGGAAAAGATTTTCGAGGAAAAGCCCGAATTGAAAGTGGAATTTCAGGATAAAATGGAAAAATATGATATGGTAAAGCAGGAAATTGCACCTCAGAGTGAACGCACTACGAAAAAATATGAGACTCAGTATTTGACGACGGACTCCGGAATTGAAATTAAGATTCCCATGGAGCAGTATAATGATCCGGGGAGTGTGGAGTTTATTACGAATGCGGATGGGAGTGTGTCGGTGCTTATTAAAAATATTGGGCATATTAGGGCGAAGTTGTAAAGAGGGGGTGGAAGGGAAAGTAAAGTAATGTAATGTAACAGTTTAGAGTGGTTTTGGGGAGGTGGTGGTGGCGGGGGGACGCAACAGCGGGATGAGAGGGGATTGGCTTTCCTGTTTTGGATGGCGCTTTTCCTAAACAGCCTTGGGGAAGGTTTTGGATGCCGGACGGGTCGTCATATAGCGCCCTCCATGGCGCGATATGACTAAAATTGCCGTCCATGGCAATTTTCCCCTAGGTGTCGAAAAGGCTGTTAAGGAAAAGCGCCATCCAAAACAAGGAAGCCAATCCCCTCTCATCCCGCTGTTGCTGTTTTGTCGCAGGCTGTACCTTTTGAAAAGATGGTTTGTTTTCAAAATTTTGTTTGCATTTTTTAAAGGTAGGTTAATGTAGTTTTTGTGCATGGCATAGGATTCTCTATGGCACATAGTTTTCTGTATATGGACATATATAGGATTCTCTATGACACATAGCTTTCTGTATATGGGTATATATAGGATTTTTCTATGGGACTTTTCTATGACATTTTCCATATATGGCTTTCCCATGTATAACGCATATACATAAGCGTTTCTTTATATAGCTTTTTCACACTTAGAGCTTACCAATACACAGTAGAAGCTGGCAAAGCATAGTCTTTTGGGCCTTGGCAAAGTCGCCGGTCCTTATGCACCGTACTTTGGTGCATTAGTACCGCTGCGTCTTTGCAGAGCGAGAGCGTGCCCATAAGACTATGCTTTGCCAGCTTCTACGTCCGTCTATCCATAACTCTATGCTTTACCAGCTTCTACGTCCGTCTATCCATAACTCTATGCTTTACCAGCTTCTACGTCCGTCTATCCATAACTCTACGCCTTGCCAGCCATACCTATCATCCTATACTCTATGGAACCCCCACCCTGCGCCTGTAGGCTGAATTGTTATCAAAATAATTGGACTTTCAAACTATTCCATTGATTTAAGAAAAAAATAGTGATAATATGTATGCATAATCCATTGTATGACAGATAAAATGAAGAGGAAAGCATCGTGAACATAAACAATGCACTGAATGAACTTTTAGTGGTACTATTTAAGGATATCAATGAAATAGAAGAAAAGGCAATCCGGACAGGGCAGTACAAGAATATGACTGCAAATGACATGCATGTAATCGAAGCCATTGGCTTAAATGGCGCAAAGAATATGTCTGCTGTTGCCAAAGCTTTGAATGTGACTACCGGAACTCTTACTATTGCCATCAATTCACTTGTAAAAAAGAATTATGTGGAAAGGGTTCGCAGCGAGGAAGACCGCCGGGTTGTTTTGGTGTCTCTGACTCCGAAAGGAAGGAAGGCATTTCATCATCATAAAAAGTTTCATGACGATATGATTGCCCAGATTGTAAAGCAGCTTGACGAATCGGAAAAACAGGTGTTGGAAAAGACCCTGACAACGCTGGCAGAGTTTTTTAAGAGCAAAAAATAAGAGCCATTTTGGACGGAGTCCAGAATGGCTTCTTTTATAAGTGGGAAGGGCGATGGTCCCAGCTCCAGCAGCAATTGATGAAATCGGGCATCGCTGTAGGAATTTCCCCAGTTAGCTTTTGCTAATTCTTTGCATTCAAGTATTTCCAGATAGCCTAAATAGTATTTTAGATAATTGGCAGGCTCTGCGCCAATATAGAAATAAATAGCGTCTATGGTCTCGTTATCGGTAATTCCCAGATTATGCAGATAAGGTGCGATTTCCTCTGCCGACATGCCTTCATAATGAATCATGATGTCCAAAAGGGAGTATAGGCAGAGCTGAATGCTCCTGTCCAGTGAAACAGCCTGATACATGGTTTCCAGACTGGAATTGTCGGACAGATTTTTACCGCACCGGGCGGCATAATCATAGGATAACATTTCCGCATAGGTGGCATATCCTTCTATGTAGCCTCCAAAATAAAGAAGATTTCTTAAGGGTGGCAGCTTTTCTTTTTCGCTACAGGCATGAAAGGCGACGGACTGGTATAAATGTCCGGGAAAGCCTTCATGGGCAAGAGTAGTATATAAATCGATTCCCTGACTGGTGGAGGAATGGTTAATGTAGATGACATTTTGAGAAATGGCATCTAAAGGAGGCGTAAAATAATAGGCAGGACTGGTGTAAGCCTCTAAAGAAGCATCCACATCTTTGACGGTATAGCTGTAGGATTCATCCGGCTTAAAGGGAAACTGAGGCTCCATCTGCTTTTTAATGTCCTCAAGGATTTCAACAGGAGTGAGTGCTTCCAAAGGGTCTTGAAAGCTTTCATAGGCTCCTGAGGGCAGTGTAGCCACTGTGCTGTGGAGCAAAAGAAAGTCCGCTTGCAGCTTATCTGTTAAAAGAGCCTTTATTTCCGGTATGGACTTATCGGTGCCTACCTTGGTTTTTACCAGATACTCATAATATTTCTTTCCGTCTTTATCATGGCATAGCCCGGCCTGCTCTTTCCCTGTTCCCTTTAAGACAATAAGGCAGTCCCCTAAAGACTGGTAAGCAGGAAATAATATGGTAGTCAAAAGTCTGTCATTTTGGGAAATATAATAATTTCTCTCAGAAGAGGAAATTTCCCCCTCTGCCAGCAAAGTGTCCAGCTTTTTGTTAAAAGTAGTTATTAAAATATGATTTTCTGTAGACTTGGTAAAATCATCGCACCAGCCAATGACTTTTTCTGCTTCTTTATCGGACATGAACAATCCTGCCTGAGATTTTTCCTGTTCATATTCCATAAGCCCTTTTAAATAAGAACCGGAGCATTCTAGTATTTTCAGGTAATTTTCCACGTCCTTTTTTGTGTCAAAGGTATATTCGGATAAAAGAAGGGGAAATTCCGTCTGCACTCCAGAAAAAGCGGAAAAGGGCTCATCCAAATAAGAAAATCGACAGCCCTCTAAGCTGTTTTCCAAATAGTATTCCAAAACATCATAGCTGTAACGAAGCCCATCCGATAAGGAGTCACGCCTGATTTTTTTAAGGCGCTTTTTTGCATTTTCCGTGGAAACGGCAGAGGTGCGTTCTGCTTCCCTGCTATAAACGGGAAGAGTCACCTCTGAACCGGATATTCCATAAAGAGAAGGGTCACGCAGGGTAAAATGAAGGCTTAAGGAATCAGAGGCTAACTCCGATACAAACAGCTCAGAACAAAGGGTGTCGAACTTGGCATTTTCGCTTATCTGCTCAAGACCAAAAAAATGACCGCTTTTCCCATAGTAAAAAATTAGAAAGATAATTGCTCCGCAAACAAGAAAAGCAAATATCTGCAAAAGATTTTTTTTCTGGCTTTTCATAACCGGCTGCTTTCTTTCTGTTTTTTAAATTTTATGAAGGGAATTTGCGGAAAATGTGGATGTGAATGAATTTTTTTGAGATATGTGGCTGGAAGCAGAAAGAAAAATCGCTGTCTTGACAGGTTTTTTCTTTGATAATATATTCCTTATTAGATACTTTCCTTTTTATTTATTGGCAATTGGACGGAAAATGTTTTTTAAAAAGAAAGTAACCATTCAGCCCGCAGGCACAGAGGAGGGGCATTTTGGTGGACGGTGGTAAGATTTTATGGTACTATGTACCTATAAATGTATTTGATGAAGAAAATGGAAGGCATGGTGGCGGCGATGAATGAAAGACAGCAGATCATATATATGCAGACAAGGATTATAAGGCTGGCTTCTGAAAAATGGAATAGGCCGATAGAAGAGATAGTTGTATTGTTTGCCAAGAACAATGTCCTACAGTATATTGAGGAGTATTTTGGCATATTTCACGTGGAAGGGGATGAAGCAGTATTAGAGGATGTTATAACGTACTTAAAAAATAAGGGGGTGACAGGTAATGCAGGAATTGGTGGATGACATTTTCTTATTTCATGGAAGTTACTGCGAAGTACAGGCGCCTGATTTGAAGAAGTGCGCAAGGTATAAGGATTTCGGTCAAGGTTTCTATCTGACAACATCAAAAAGACAGGCTGAAAATTTTGCAAGAATCAGCACCCGAAAGGCGATTGTGAATGGAACGTTGGATGCGGAGAGAAAGTATGGTGTAGTATCTGTTTTTAAATTCAGACTTTTAGAAAGGCTTTCCATAAAAACTTATCCTACGGCAGATGCTGAATGGCTTCATTGCGTGATTGGACATAGAAAGAAGAAAAATTTTTCGGATGTAATTCAGGGATTAAGAGATTTTGATATTATCGCAGGAAAAATTGCAAACGATAATACGAATGCAACGATAACTGCATATATGGCAGGAACATTCGGAGAAATTGGTGTTAAATCAGCAGATGATATCTGCATTAGTCTGTTGCTTCCTGAACGGTTGCAGGATCAATTCTGTTTTAGAACAGATAGAGCATTGAAAAGTATTGTATTTATAGAAAGTGAGCAGATATGGCTATAGAAAAGACAGTTACAGAAGAAACAAAGAAAAATGCGATTGATATGGTTGTCACTATGGTTGTGGATGAACTTGCCGAGGACATGCAATTGAATCCAACAGAATTATTGCCGAGATTTATAACCTCTAAAACAGGTAAGCTTTTGTATGATGAGAAGTCCAAGCTTTGGTGGAATGGACCATCAGATATTGCGGAAATGTTTAAAGCAGAAATTGCAGATTGTTCCAAAGAATAACCAGATATAAAATTATAAAAGTTTTAATTTTTCATACAGCAAATGAGGAATGGTTAAAGTATGCGGCAGACAACCGTCATAATGAAAATGCTTTGAGTTATTTAAATTTTAGCGAGGTGATTGTAATATGAATAATATTATGCCATTTATTTTAGCCTATTATAATACAGAAGTTATCAAACGTGGGTGCTGTTTGATGATAATACGAAAAAAGCATATCAGGCAACAGTTGACTCATTAACAGGAAAGGGAGAGTGAGAATGAGAAGTACGTTGATAAAAGATACGACCAAGGAAGAGAGGATTGCATTAATTAAGGAATGGATACCGTATGATGATGGACTAAAGGATTGCGATATAGATTTATGGGACATGTATCGGGATTATATAGAGGGAAAGAAGGAAATTGCTGAAATCAATGCAGCATTCCAGACGGATTACCTTGTGGAAGATTAGGATATGTGCCATGGCAGTACAAGCAGATGGTTGTGCAGGTGAGCAATGAAGAGGAGCTGAGCGATTATGTGGAATAGACTGATAAATGCTGGTCAAAATAGTATTATGGAGAATTTTGTTAAAACAGATGATATCTTAAAAGATATGTGTGATATTATTGAATCCTCACAGAAAGCTGCATATCAGGCAGTTAATACTACTCTCATTCAGAGGAATTGGCTTCTTGGCTATCGAATTGCCAGCGAAGAAATGCAGGGCGAAGAACGGGCCAAGTATGGTGCGGAAATTATAAAAAAACTCTCTAAAGAATTATCAGCAGAGTATGGAAAGGGCTTTACAAAATCAAATTTATATAGTTTTTATTCATTTTACAAGATTTATCCTGAGATTTTCCAGACACTGTCTGGAAAATCTCAGGGACTGTTGTCGTGGTCCCATTATGCAGTATTATTGCAGGTAAATGACGAAAAGGCTCGTGATTGGTACGAAAAGGAAGCAGCCGAACAAACTTGGAGTGTCAGAACCTTACAGCGCAATATTTCTTCGCAGTATTATTACCGTATGCTTCAGACACAGAAACGGGCAAACGTGGAGAGCGAAATGAAGGAGCTGACCTCAGAATACCAAAATGACAAGCTGGAATTTATAAAGAATCCGGTGATTGCTGAATTTTTGGGACTTGCTTCAAATACTGACTTTACAGAGAGTGATTTAGAGAAAAGTATTCTTTCTAATTTACAGAAATTTCTAATGGAACTTGGAAAAGGGTATGCATTTGTGGCAAGGCAACAGCATATCCATACGGAAAAACAGGATTATTTTATTGACCTTGTATTTTATAATTATATTCTCAAGTGCTTTGTCTTGATAGATTTGAAAACACAGAAGATTACACATCAGGATGTGGGACAGATGGATATGTATATTCGTATGTATGACGAGCTGAAGCGTAGTGAGGGAGATAATCCTACGATTGGCATTGTGCTTTGTTCTGATACGGATGAAGATATTGCAAAGTATTCTATGCTTCACGGGAATGAACAACTGTTTGCTTCTAAGTATAAACTCTATCTGCCAACGGAAGAGGAACTGAGAGCGGAAATTGAAACACAAAAAGCTATGTTTTTTTTACAACAAAACGAAGGAAAAATATAAAGAAATATAAAGCTATTGATACAGCTAAGACACCTCTTTTAAGATGTATTTAAATACAACTTAAAGGAGGTTTTTTATGAAAGAAATTTATGGCTATGTTCGTGTCAGCAGTCATGAACAAAGGGAGGATAGACAGATGATTGCGTTAAGGGAGCTTGAAATTCCGGAGAAACATATCTTTGTGGATAAGCAGTCGGGAAAGGATTTTGAACGTCCGGCATACAAGGCTATGGTGCGGAAAATGAAAAGGGATGACGTGCTTTATATTAAGAGCATTGACCGTTTAGGCCGTAATTATGAGGAAATACAAAACCAGTGGCGCTTATTGACGAAAGAAAAGGGCATTGATATTTGTGTGATAGATATGCCATTATTGGACACAAGGCTTGGAAAGGACTTGGTGGGCACATTTTTAAGCGACATTGTATTACAGGTTTTATCCTTTGTGGCAGAAAATGAGCGGACAAATATAAGAAAGCGGCAGGCAGAGGGAATTGCAGCGGCAAAGGCAAGAGGGGTTAAATTTGGCAGGCCGGAGCTTCCTTATCCGGATAATTTCAAAGAAGTGCACTATAGCTGGAGAAAGAAAAAAATAACACTCCGACAGGCAGCAGAAGTCTGTGGAATGCCAGTTGGCACTTTCTATGGAAAGGCAAAAAAATTTGAAAACTCCATATGTAAATAAAGCTGTGGAGAAAAATTTGTAAAAGTGTGATTTTACAAATTTTTCTTTTTTCATTTAATTATAATTTATTTTACTAGTAAAACACCAAATTTACAACAATGAAATGGAATTATTTTCCAATTTTTTTTCATGGGGACGTCTGTTTGTAAAATCACACTTTAGCAAAGCGAGGGAGAAAAAATGAAAAAACAGACAGCAGGAATACCCAAGAGAGTAAGAATCCTGTCACTGTTTCTGGCAGTCAGTATGTTTTTTGGATTGCAGGGCTTTGAGGTATTAGCAGAGACAGTTAGCGAGAATGCCGTGAAAGAGCAGGAAAGCATTACAAAGGGCATGGATGAAGAAGAAAATGGTGAAGAGGAAAGAGAAGATAATGGCAGTTCTGTAAGTGGTGCAGAGGTGCCTGAACTAAGAATGGGAGATGAAGAGGGAGAGCAGGGAGATGCGGCTATTCTTACGAATCCGGAGCATCATTGTACCAAAAAAGATGATGGTACGGATTACACGGACTACAGCTACGTCTGGTTTGGAAGCTACCCCCAAAGCGAGGTAACGGACAGTGCTGTCATTGCCTCGATTGACAGCGCTATTGCCGCAGGAAACGGAAGCGGCGACACTGGTAATGACGTATGGGTGGACGGCATAAAATACCGCCGTATCAGCAAAACGGATACAACTTATGATGGATATTTTGAAGAGATGCCGGTAAGCGGCGGCTACCGCTATTTCAAATGGGAACGGATAAAATGGCGGGTGCTGCAAAAAAATGCGGACACCCTATTTGTAGTGGTGGATAAAGCAATAGACTGCAAAAAGTACAATGATGAATACAAAAGCACTACATGGGAGACCAGTACCTTGCGGAATTGGCTGAATAATGGCTTTTATTCTACGGCTTTCAGCAGTAAAGAGCAGAGCGCCATTATGACACAAAATATAGTGAATGAGGATAATTCGGTAAATGGAACAGAAGGAGGAAATGATACAAGCGACAAGGTTTATCTGCTTTCTGTCAGTGAAGCAGTAGATAAGACATATGGATTTTGTGATGATTCCGGCGTTTATTCCATGAGCCGCAGAATGGGGGCAAGTGATTATGCCAATGCGAGAGGCACAGAAAGAAGTAGCGATAGTGGATATGAAGGTAACTGTTGCTGGTGGTTGCGCTCGCCCGGCGGTGATAGTAACGCCGCTGCGGATGTCGGCAACAAAGGGGGGGTCTATCGGAATGGCACTCTCGTCTACAATTACAATTACGGCGTTTGCCCAGCTTTGCACATAAATCTCACATCTGACCTTTGTCTTATGGAAGATGACGGAACCAGCGGCAGCGGCGGAGAGGAAGCTCAACCACCTGAAGAAGTTGAACCGTCCGAGCCATCCGAAGGCGGCATAAACAACCCGGTTTACGACAAAGATAACGATACCACAAAATGGAGTTACGTCTGGTTTGGAAGCTACCCCCAAAGCGAGGTAACGGACAGCGCTGTCATTGCCTCGATTGACAGCGCCATTGCCGCAGGAAACGGAAGCGGCGACACTGGCAGGGATGTATGGGTGGATGGCATAAAATACCGCCGCATCAGCAAAACGGACACAAACAGCGAAGAAAATTTTGGGAGCAATGATTACCGTTATTTTAAGTGGGAGCGAATGAAATGGCGGGTATTGCAAAATGATGGGGAAACACTGTTTTTGATGGCAGACAAAGGCTTAGACTGCAGGGCATATAACGAGTGTGATAGCGAAATAGATGATACGGCAATTACATGGGAAACTGCCACGCTTCGGGAATGGCTGAATAACAGTTTTTACCATACTGCATTTAACGGACAGGAAGCTGGGGATATCGTACAAAAAACCGTATATGCGGAAGATAATTCTAATGGAGCGGGTAACAGTGTGATTTCAGGCGGAAATAATACACAGGACAGTATTTATCTGCTTTCCTATAGTGAAGTGACTAATACGGAGTATGGCTTTAAAGGAGAAGCTCCTTATTCAGCAAGCCGCCGGCTGCAGCCTAGTGATTATGCCTATGTAATGGGAGCACTGTCCGAGGCGGAATATGAAGGAAACTGCCGTTGGTGGCTTCGTTCACCGGGATGGCGTGAAGGCTATGCAGCAGAGGTTTTGTATAACGGAAGCGCCTCTGATGTTGGTATGGATGCAGATACCAGTGGCTGGGGCTGCGTGGTGCCGGTTCTACATATAAATCTTTCCTCTGAGTACTATTGTATGGAAGACGACGGAACCAGCGGCAGCGGCGGCGGAGAAGTCAATCAGCCCATAGAAAGGGCGGATGGGGACCCGCTTTACAATGCAGACAGTGACACCACGGAATGGAGTTACATCTATTTTGGAAGCTATCCACAGACAGAGGTTACAGGGACAGAGCTGACCACAGCAATTACAGGAGCTGCCTATGACAGCAATGGGGATGCATGGGTTGACGGTACAAGATACCGCCGGCTTGCCCAAAAAGACATGGAGCATACAGAGAATTTCGGGGACAGTGCCTATCGTTATTTTAAATGGGAACGATTGAAATGGCGAATATTAAAAAATGAAGGTTCCACGCTGTTCGTGATGGCGGAGCAGGCAATTGATGGCGGAACCTATCATAGCAGCAAGGTGGCAGTCACATGGGAAAAAAGCCAAAGCCGGAGCTGGCTGAATGATACCTTTTATAAGACTGCCTTTACCACCGGGGAACAGGCGGCAATTTCCCAGCATACAGTGAAAAACGAGTCAAACCCCTATTCCAATATGTCAGGAGGGAATGATACACAGGATAAAATCTATCTGCTTTCCTTACAGGAGGCTACTAATCCGGAGTATGGATTTTGTGAAAAATACGATATACAGTCCCAGACCCGCAGGCTGCAGGTAAGCGATTATGCTTTTGTGCGTGGAATATCAAGGCTTGAAGGCTATGGAAATAATTGCATGTGGTGGCTGCGCACTCCCGGAACCAGTCAGGAAGAAACGCTAATGGTATTGTCCCGTGGAGGAATATCGTTAGAGGATAACAGCGTCCACTATTATAACATTGGCTATGCTCCTGTTATGCATATTGACACATCAGCCCTAGCTTATCGGGAGGAGCCGGCGGCTCCGGTACATCATTGTACGAAGGACTCGGACACAAGCGGAGAAACTGACGAGACAGAATGGAGTTATGTTTATTTTGGCAGCTATCCACAGAGCGAGGTGACTGGCTCGGCAATTACATCGGCAATCCGTGGGGCGGCCTATGACAGCAATGGAGATGCATGGGTAAATGGCACGAAATATCGCCGTATCAGCGTAGCGGATACAAATTATGCAGGCTATTTCGGGAACAATACCTACCGGTACTTTAAATGGGAACGAATTAGATGGCGGGTGCTTGAAAATGATGGCAAAACTCTGTTCCTTATGGCAGATAACGGGCTTGACTGCAAAAGCTATCATCAACAGAACGTTTCCGTCACATGGAAAGACAGCGACTTAAGAAGCTGGCTGAACCAGACTTTTTATCAGGCAGCTTTTAATCAGGAAGAGCGGATGGCAATTGCAGAACAAACGGTAAGCAATGAAAACAATCCTTATTATGGAACAGCAGGAGGCTCTGCTACAAAGGATAAGGTCTATCTTTTGTCCTATGGGGAAGCAGTCAATCCCAGTTACGGATTTTGTGCGGATGGAGATACCTGTTCCGTGGGAAGAAGAGTTTCGGTAAGCGACTATGCCCATACAATGGGCGCTTCGGTTGCAGGAGACCTTTCAGGAGGCGATGAAACCACATATAAAGAAAAGTGCCTTTGGTGGCTTCGCACTCCGGGAGGACCGGGTGAAGAGGGAGAAGTACAAAATACTATGGTTTACTGTTCTGGAGAGGCAGGTCTCACAGGTTCAAAAGTGACTTATATAAATCTTGCCTGTGTGCCGGTATTACATATAAAGACGGATTCTGCACTGTGGATGACAAAGGATGATGGAACAAGCGGAAGTGGAGGCGGTACAGTGGAAACGCCACCAGTCGTAGACCCGCCAGTGACTAATCCTCCTACGCCCACCCCTACGCCTAACCCAACACCCAATCCGCCCTCAAGCGGCGATACAAAGCCGATTTCTCTGTCCAAGCCGGTTCTAAAGGTAAAACGCAAGAGCTATGATTCCGTAAAGCTATCTTGGAATCAAGTGAGCGGGGCAGCGGGATATCATGTTTACCGTTCTACAAAAAAGAATGGAAGCTATAAGAAAATAAAAACATTAAGCAGCACAAGCTTTATCAATAAGGGTCTAAAGCAGGGAAAGACTTATTATTATAAGGTTGTTGCTTATCGTAACGGCTCTGCCAGTTCCACATCGGCTATTGTCTCAAAAAAAATCCGGAAAAGGCCCAAGACGCCAAAAATAAAGATAACAAAAAATTCGGGAAAAAAGACATATACCTTGTGGTGGGGCACTTTAAAAGATGCAAAAAAAGTGGAAGTTTGGCGTGCTGCCAAAAAGAAGGGCAAGTATAAAAAAGTGAATACCATATCGGCAGTAAAATATAGTGGAGCAATTTACTCCTATGCGGGCAAAAAGGGTAAATTCCAGTACTATTACAAGGTAAGGTCATATTATGTGGAGGATGGAGCGAAAATATATAGCAAATATTCAAATATTAAGGGATTTGGATTTAAGTAGATAAGGAGCAGGAGCGTGGAAAATCAGAATCAGTTATGTTTTCGATGTTTCAAATTAAAGGGCGGTTATGATGTGTGCCCCCATTGCGGCTATGAAGAAGACATCCGGGCCAAGCAGGTATACCAGCTTGCGCCCGGAACGATACTGCGGGATAGGTACATCATAGGAACCGGCATCGGATTTGGAGGCTTTGGCATTACTTACAAGGCATTTGATACCGTACTGAGCATTGTGGTGGCAATCAAGGAGTTTTATCCGGCAGGGCTTGTAAACCGGGGCGACGGAGAAGTAAAGGTAGGCGTTTTTTCAGGAGAAAAGGAACAGGAATTTAAACGCCAGCTTGGGCGCTTTCTGGAAGAGGCAAAAAACATGGCAGTTTTTTCAAAAGAAAAGGATATCATCAATGTATATGACTATTTTGAAGAAAACCAGACTGCCTACATCATTATGGAGTACGTGGATGCGCCGCTTTTAAAAGAAAGACTTTCAAGGGATGGAAGGATGAAGCCGGAGGAAGCTACAGCCTATATGCTGGCAATTTTAAGCGCACTTTCCAAAATTCATGCCCATGGAATCATACATAAGGATATCAGTCCTGACAATATTTTCCTTACGGGGAAAGATACAGTAAAAATATTTGACTTTGGGGCAGCAAGGTTTCCAAAGACAGAAGCAGAGTACAGCGAGGCGGTAGTAGTAAAAGCAGGCTATACGCCTCCGGAGCAGTACCGTTTCCAGAATGTGCAGGGTGCGTTCATGGACATTTATGCAGCGGGAGCCGTATTTTATGAAATGATTACCGGGGAAAAGCCAATGGAGGCCACGGACAGAAACGCCTGTGATGAGTTGAAAAAACCAAGTGAATTTGGAATTGAAATCGAGGATTATTTAGAACGTATCCTATTAAAAGCATTGGCGCTAAAGCCGGAGGAACGCTTCCAGAGTGCAAAGGAGTTTCAAAAAGCATTAACGGCACAGGAAAAGGTGGAGCTTCCTTGGGAAAAATTGGAAAGGCGGAAAAAGAGAAAAAAGGCGCTTACTATATCCTCTGTGGCAATGATTGTCGTCATGGGAGTCCTCCTTCTTTTCAGCCAGACCCTTTTTTCAAGCAGGGGAAAGCTTGATGCTTCAAAGCTGATGGAGGATGAGATTACAGTCTGGCTACCGGCAGATGGGGAAGAGGGCGAAGAACTGTCCCGGCTGCTAGTAGAGGCTGCGAAAAAGGAATATCCGCAATTATCGGTAAATGTGCGGATGATAGCAAAGGAAAATTACGAGGCGGAGCTGCAAAAAGCGGCAGATAACCACATGCTTCCGGAGGTGTTTTGTACAGATGGGATTGAAGCGTCAGAGTATTGTGAGCCGTTGTCAATGCTAATGAATACCATGCAGCTTTCCTCTTATTTGTGTCTGAAAGAAATGAAGCAGGAAAAGATATATGAGCTGCCTACTGCACTACAAATAGGAGTTGTATACCAAAATCCGGAAAAAGCGCCGGATGCCAAAAAAACCATAGGGCTGGATGAGCTTTCCGGACTGCAGGAAGCGTTGGTATATGCAGATGATTCTGGAGTTTTTGCAAGGTTTCAAAATACGGGTGACACAGTAGCTTTTGTTGCCGGAGATTTATCCCATTTGGATGCAGTAAAAAAAGTAACAGTGGAGAAAATACCGCCTACTGATTTTTCAGTAGCTCCGGTGCTAAGGGAAGGAAAACTAGTTGGAAGCTTCACAGGCTGTTATGGAGTCAATAAAACGGCATCTAAAAACAAGAAATGGGCAGGCATGTTTCTGTTGTCGCTGCTTTTAAGCGATGGCATTCAGGATGCCGCCTATATGGACAATACAGATGGGATTCCCCTAAACAAACAAAGCCTGAAAATTTATGAGGAAACAAGGATGACTACGTATCTGGCAATGTTCAAGGAATATGATTTGGAAGAGACAGAGCTTTTTAAAGGGGAAAGTATGTGTTGGATTTTAAAGGAAGCGACGGGAGGAAACTAATATGGCAAGGTGCATGGGCTGCATGGCGGAAATTCCGGAAACAGAGGAGATATGCCGCTATTGCGGTTATCAGAAAAATACGGATGTAAAAGAAGCTTACTATCTTTTGCCGGGAAAGATGGTAGGGGAAAAATATATTGTGGGCAAGGTGTTAGGCTACGGAGGCTTTGGCGTTACCTACATTGGCTGGGACACTGTACTGAACCGGAAGGTGGCAATCAAGGAATACTTGCCAAGCGACTTTGCAACCAGAAGCTACGGGACGAAATCCCTTACGGTATTTTCAGGAGAGGCAACTGTACAGTTTGAGGCAGGATTAAACAGCTTTATCGCTGAGGCAAAAAGGCTTGCCAAGTTTAATGACGTTCCGGAAATCGTGGATATTTACGACTGCTTTATGGAAAATGACACCGGCTATATCATTATGGAATTTTTAGATGGCATTACCGTTAAGGAAATGCTGAAAAAAAGAGGGAAGCTTCCTGTAGAAGAGGCAAGGAAGATTACCATGTCGGTGCTAAGAGGGCTTGCACAGGTACATAAGGAAGGAATCATCCACAGGGACATTGCCCCGGATAATATTTTTATCACAACGGATAATGAAGTCAGGATTTTGGATTTTGGAGCAGCAAGATATGCCACGGCGGTTCAGTCAAGGAGCCTTTCCGTTATTTTAAAGCCCGGCTATGCGCCGGAAGAGCAGTACCGCAGCCGGGGAGAACAGGGACCTTGGACGGATGTCTATGCCGTGGGAGCCGCTTTTTACCGGATGGTTACGGGAATCCGCCCGGAAGAATCCATTGAGCGGATGGTGGAGGATCATTTAAAGACCCCCTCCCAGCTTGGTATTGCCATTGATGAAAATATAGAAAATGCAATGATGAACAGCCTAAATGTCAAAAGGGAATATCGGATTTCGGATGCGGCAAGCTTCTATCAGGCGCTTGACAGTAAGTTAGACGTAGTGCGTGTAATAGAAAAAAAGGAAAAAAAAGAGGACGGGAGGATTTCCCTGCCATTAAAAATTTCAATGGCCGCCGCCGTTGTCCTTGTGGGTATTGCCATTGCTTTGTTTGCTACTGGAAATCTAAGCCTTGCCCCAAAAACCATTGACAGCAGCGCAGGGGCAGTGGCCCTGACGGAAAACGAAAGCTATGTGCCGGATGTTTCAGGAATGAGCTATGAGGCAGCAGAGGAAGCATTAAAGGAAAGGAAGCTTTCCGTTGTCATAAATGGAATGAATTACAGCGAAAGCATAGAAAAAAATAAAATACTCAGCCAGACTCCTAAAAGCGGGGAAAAGATAGCGGCCGAGGAAACAGTTTATGTCATTATGAGTGGTGGGAAAGAAGAGGTTATGATGCCGGATCTTTCCGGTATGGAGTATGAAGCTGCCCTCAGTCTCCTCAAAGCGCAGAACTTAGTGTTAAAAAAGGATGGAGTGAAGGAGGAATATAGTGACCTTGTAGAAAAAGGAAGGATCATGGAGCAAAGCGTCGCTCCGGAGGAACGAATCGGAGTACAAACTGAGATTGCGCTAACGGTTTCATTGGGGAGCCTTTCGGCAGAGACGAAAGTTTTAACAGTTCCGGATTTAATTGGACTGACAAGAGAAGAAGCATTAGAAAGTCTTTCCCGGTTAAAGGAAGAAAGCGGATTTACCTTTGCCCTTGGCGATGTGAAACAGGAATACAGCATGGAAGTGGAAAAGGATAAAATCATGAGCCAAAGCTTGGAGCCGGGCAGTCAGGTGCGCTCCAATGAGACAATTACGATTACCATTAGCAAAGGTGTAGAGCTTAATCAGGTACCAAATGTTTTATATGAAGAAAGGGAAGCTGCTATAAAAATATTGAAGGAAGCCGGATTTGAGGTAAAGGTATCAGAGGAATACAGCCAAAAGGTTTCTAAAGGGCTTGTACTTAGCCAGAGCCAAGAAGCAGGAACAAAGGCGGAAAAAGGAAGTACAATCACCATCGTAGTCAGTCTGGGGAAAAAGCCATCAGCAAAGCCGGCGGAAAATAGCAACCAAGATACTTCAGCGCCACAGCAGCCAACGCCGCCTGCCCAGCAGCCGCAACAGCCAGCGCCGCAGCCGGAGCCAGAACAGGAACCGGATGTATTGGATGACGATCCGGAGCCGAGTCCGGGCGGTGAGCCGGATGTATTGGATTAGGAAAAGCAAGGAGCAAAGCTGTTTAGGCAGAAAACGGAGGAAAGAATGCTTACATATGAAATTATATCCAAAAAGGGAGAGAGGGACTACAATGAGGACTATGCCAAAGCGCAGCAGCATGAGGATTCCTTTTGCTTCGTCCTTGCAGACGGACTTGGAGGACATGGCGGTGGGGCGGAGGCATCAGAGCTGGTAGCGGAAGCCATTTTAAAGGATTTTAAACAATGTGGGGAAACCTCAGAAGCCTATTTAAAGAAGTGCTTTGAAGAAAGCCAAAGGCTTCTTCTGGCAGAGCAGGAAAGGCAAAACCGGCAGAATGAGATGAAAACAACCCTGATTGTGCTTTTGACGGATCAGAAAACGCTGCAGTGGGGGCATATCGGGGATTCCCGCCTATATTTTTTCCATAAGAAAAGATTAAAGCAGCATACTCTTGACCACAGCGTACCTCAAATGCTGGCGGCAGCAGGCGAAATCAAGGAGGCCGAAATCAGGCACCATCCGGACAGGAACCGCCTTTTGCGGGTAATGGGAACCCAATGGGATTCACCCGGATACCAGCTTTCGGAGCGGATTACATGTAAAGGGAAAGAAGCTATACTGATGTGTTCGGATGGGTTTTGGGAATGGATTTTAGATAAAACAATGCAGAAAACCCTTAAAAAAGCAAAGTCTCCGGCAGAATGGTGTCATCTTATGGAGCAGGAAACACTAAAAAATGGAACAGGGCAGAAGATGGATAATTATTCTGCAATCACACTATTTTTTTAAAGAAAAAAGGAGCAGTATACATGGCGGTAGTACAGTGTGAAAATAAACACTATTATGACAATGTAAAATTTGCACAGTGCCCTCATTGTGCCAAAATGGCGGAGGGAGAGGTGCAAAGGCAGATGATGATAGAATCCCAGCGTGCCGGAACCTATGCCTCGGAATATATAAGGAAAAACATGCTCAGGCAGCAGGCGGCAGAAAAAATAACACCGGAGAAGGACGTATTAAATGGAGTACAGCCAGGGGAAAAGCAGTCAAGTGCAATGCAGTCAAAGGAAAAGCAGTCAGGTGCAATGCAGTCAAAGGAAAAGCAGTCAGGTGCAGTGCAGTCAAAGGAAATGCAGTCAGGTGCAATGCAGTCAAAGAAAATGCAGTCAGATGCAATGCGGCATAAGGAAAGCGGCATTAAAAAAAATAATATACGGGATAATGCAATAAAGGAAAACGGCATTAAAGGCAGCGGGAGTACAGACTATGGAAGAGAAGCCGTCCTGTATGCAGCAGGCTGGCTGGTTTGTACCGGCGGTCAGGACTATGGAAGGGATTTTCCCCTGTATGCAGGTTTTAACCGCATAGGAAGAACCAGCGAAAACGATATTGTCCTAACAGATGAACATTTATCCAAAGGAGAGCACTGCTCGGTCATATATGAGGAGAAGAAAAATGTATTTTATGTAGTTCCCAGGGCAGGAAGTCTGGTGTATGCAAATGACGTGCTGGTGGAAGAGGCAAAGGAAATTGAAGAAGGGACAGTTATCATGGCAGGAGAGACAGAGCTTGAACTGGTAGTATTTTGCAAAGGAGAGAAGCGGTGGGAAAAAAGCAGAAAGGGGAGGTGATGGAAATGCCCGAAATGGCAGGGGACAGCGTAAGGGTGGAAATACCTGAAATGGCAGAGGACGGCGTAACAGTGGAAATGCCAGAAATGGAAGAGGACAGCGTAACGGTAGAAGTGTTTCCAAGGGAAAGGCGGCCTTTGGAAATTGGATTCTCTAGCATAATAGGAACACGGAAAAGCCAGCAGGACTCCATATTTGGACACGTGAATGGAACAAAGGCGCTTGCCATTGTATGCGATGGGATGGGAGGTCTTTCAGGCGGCGAACAGGCAAGCAGGCTGGCAGTGGAATCTTTAATGAAGGACTGGTTTGAGAATGAAGAAATCGGGGATATTCCGGCATTTCTGGAACAGGCGGCAAGAAAGGCGGATGAACAGGTGTTTCGCCAAAAGGACGACAGGGGAGAGCCGTTAAAGGCGGGCACCACCATTGTGGCAGCAGTTGTAAGGGGAGATGAATTGTACTGGCTTTCTGTAGGAGACAGCAGGATTTATATAATACGGGGAAATGAAATCATGGCAGTCAACCAAAAACACAATTATAGGATGACGTTAAACAGCAGGCTGAAAAAAGGGGAAATCACGAAAGAGGAATACGCTGCTCAGGAGTACCGGGCAGAGGCGCTAATAAGCTATCTGGGAATGGGAAATATTTCACTTATGGATATAAACCAAAGACCCTTTCTGCTAGAGGATGGCGATGTTGTAGTACTATGCAGCGATGGACTTTACAAAAGCCTTTCCGAAGAGGAGATTTTCGGGCTTGTCCAGATAAACGAAAGAAATACTCAAAAAATGGCAGAAGCGCTGACAGAAGCAGCATTGGAAAAAAAGAAAGTGAAGCAGGATAATACCTCTGTCATAGTGCTGCGCTGCTGTCTGGGAAAAATGGAAAAAACAGAAATGGAGGATGTAGGATGCAGTTGAAAAGATGTGGAAATGGACATTTCTATGACGGGGATAAATTTATGGAATGTCCCCACTGTGCAGAAAACAGCAGGGGACAGATGTTACAAAATCCCCGTCAGGGGGAACCTGCGGCAGTGTTAGGGTCTGCTTATCAGGAGGAAGATTCCGTAACGGTACCGGTGTCTGCCTATCAGGAGGAAGATTCCGTAACGGTACCGGTGTCTGCTTATCGGGAGGAAATTCCGGCAGGCATGTCGGCTTCCGCTTATCGGGAGGAAACTTCAGCGGGTGTGCCAGCTTCCGCCCATCAGACGAGGCATTCAGCAGGCGTGCCAGCTTCCGCTTATCAGGAGGAAGATTCCGTAACGGTGCCGGCTTCCGCTTATATTATGGAGTCTGGGGGACGGGGAAGGGCGCCCCTTAGAGAAGCAGTACAGATGGCAGTGGGGCAAATGCCGGATGAGGATGACGGAATGTCAGTCGGCGGCTATCAAGGCAGGGGGCGCATTATTGACCCGGTAGTGGGCTGGCTGGTGTGCATTGAAGGAGCGGATTTTGGCAGCAGCTTCATCATCAAAAGCGGCAGGAATTTTGTCGGGCGCTCCGGGGATATGGATATCGTATTGCATGGGGACAGCAGCATTTCAAGAGTAAAACACGCCATTATCCTTTACGAGCCAAAACGAAGGGAATTTATTGCTCAGGCCGGGGAATCAAGGGAATTGTTTTACGTCAATGAGGAAGTGGTGTTAAATTCCACTCGGCTAAAGCAGCATGACATTTTAATGATTGGCAATACAAAATTGATGTTTTTCCCATGCTGCGGAGAAAATTTTAGCTGGGATGATTACAGGAAAGATTAAGTTGAGCCAAAAACCAAAAAGCCTGCAGAAAGCTTTACAGGTATTTGGCTCTTGCAGCATTTGCCGGATATCCATGTAAGCATGACTATTTTCTTCATTGCCGGAGGAAATAAAAGTCAGAAGCAAAAGAATGATATGAAAAAGGAGAACAGAATGAAAAAGAAAATAAGGAAAATATTAGTAATCGGCATAGCATTTTTTATGTGCCTTGGCATTATGGGAAACTTGCCGCAGTATCAGGTTCATGCAGAGGAGAATGGAGTAAACAAGGTTAGGGAGAGCGTTGTTGTCGTTACCATAAATGCGGTTTATGATGATGGAGGGGAGCAGTTTTGGGGATACGGAACGGGCTTTTTTGTAGATAATACAGGGACGGATGTGCAATATCTGATAACGAATCATCATGTAGTATATGATTATCTTGCATGGGGAAAAGGTGAAAGGATAGACGGAACAAACAGCAGAACCGGTGGGATTCCTTGGTATTATCAAGATGAAGAAAGCAGTGAGGAGCGGGTTGCATTCAGACCCGGAAAAGTAAAAATACGTGTGTACTTTGATGCCAACGATTATGATGAGGCATATGTTGTAGACTATGATGACGTAAAGGATATTGCTCTATTAAGAATGAATAAGCCGACTGACAAGAGAAAAGCACTGATATTAAAAAGCCCTGAAGAAAACATGGTGGGACTGGATGTATATGCAATTGGATATCCGGGAACTTCGGACAATATAGTTGCTGATTCCACATCACAGTGGGAAATCAATGATGCCAGCATTACAAAGGGGACGCTGAGCAGGCTGCTTACCACATCCGGTACAGGAGTCAAGCAAATTCAGACAGATGCGGTCATACAGCATGGAAATTCAGGGGGTCCCATGATTACGTCAGATGGCATCGTAATTGGTGTTAATACACAATCTGTTTCCAGAGTAAACGGAAATACGCTGCTTGATATCGTAACGGGCGTAGAAACAAATTTTTATGCCGTGAACATTGATGAAGTAATTCCAATGTTAAAAATGCATGACGTGGAATATAAGCTGGAATCCGGCGCTTCAGAAGAAGTTAGCCCTGATGAAGAATCGGAAGCTCCAAAAGAGCCGCTTCCAGATACAACGACAGAAACCGAGGCTGAGACGGAAACCGAAGCAGAAACTGAGATAGAAACCAAGATAGAAAGCGGGACAGAAACCGAGGCAACGGAAGTAGTCAATCCAAACCCGCTGCCCCAGCTGGAAGAAAAACAAAGCCCGCTAATGATAATTTTAATTGCCGCTGTTGCAGTCATTGCAGTGTTGGTAGTTGTCATAGTCCTTGTACTCAAAAACAAGAAAGCTTCTGCAGGAAAGATGGAAGGCGCAGGAAATGCACATCCTTACCAAGCAGATGATGATGTCACAAGGGGTATTTCACAAAGCACTCCTCAGGGCATTCCAATGGTTCGTTCCCTTTCTGCACAGCATAACGGGGCAGTATATCAATTAAATGACAGACAGATTCTCATAGGCAGGGATGTGGCAAATTGTACAGTTGTATTCCAGAAAGGAACTCCGGGCGTCAGCAGCAAGCACTGTTCGTTAAGCTATGATAAATCTACAGGCGAATTTATACTGACAGATTTAAAATCAACATACGGAACATTTCTAATGAATGGACAAAAGCTGACAGCAGGCATGTCATGCCGCTTAAAACCGGGCGACCAGTTTTATATGGGCAGCAATGCAAATTTGCTGCGTGTGGAGGTAAATAATTCTGTAACAGGGTAGCATGGTTTGGGAAATCTTTGACTTTGGGGAAGGTAATGGCTGATAAGATACAACAATAATAAGGGTGGAAGATAATAAATTGACAGGGCGTTGCGGTGGAAGGCCGCAATGCCTTGAATTTATGTTGAAAGCTTGTGTGGCCCTTCCTCTGTGCCTGTGGGCTGAACTGTTTCCTAAATCATACTTAAAGCAATAAATTTATGTTGAGAAATGCAGGGGGCATGTATTATAATGAAATACATTAAGGTAATTATGCTTAATCTGAGAAAAGCGGAGGGAAAATCACGAGATTTAAACTATGCAAAGTATGAATTGATTAAGGCATTATGCGGAAATAATATAAAGAATATAATATTAGGAGATTATAGTTAGCAGAGAAAGAAGGTGTCGCAATGGATATGCAAGAATTGAAAAACCTTATTTATGAAGGCGAAAAAGTAGATGTGGAATGCAAGAAAGCACAGAATAGCATTCCTGATTCTGTATATGAGACATACAGTTCTTTTGCTAATACCAAGGGTGGAACTATAATTCTTGGGGTTGATGAAGATAAAACCCAAATAGATTCAGAACGGAGATTTATTATTCGTGGAATTAACAATCCGGAGAAGTTGCGGGAAGATTTTTGGAATACTATCAATAGCCAAAAAGTAAGTGCCAATATTCTTGTCGATGACAATGTATATGTTGTAGAAGATGAAGTCAGTTTATTGGTGATAGAAGTGCCAAGAGCAGATTTTACGATTCGTCCTGTATATAAGGGTGAAAATCCTTTTAAGGGAACATATAAAAGAAACCATGAGGGCGATTACCATGCAAAAGAGTACGAAATACGAGCTATGATTCGTGACCAAAGTGCCGCAGGTAGTGATAGTACTATTTTAGAGGGGTATACAATGGACGATATTGATTCAGATACCTTGGAAAGATATCGAATTATGTTTAATAGTTGGAATCCGCAACATGTTTGGTGCGAACTTCCGGACAAAGAATTTCTTGAAATGCTTGGCGGATATCGCAGAGATCGCCGTAGAAAGGTTGAAGGATTGACGGTAGCCGGATTGCTAATGTTTGGGACAGGTCTTGCAATTCGAGATGAATTTGACAACATATTTATGGATTATAGAAATGAAACAAATGCGAATGATGAAACAAGATGGGTTGATAGGGTTACTTATGATGGCACATGGGAGAATAATTTGTTCAACTTTTTCAGGAAAGTGACACCAAAGCTTACAGAGGATCTTAAGAAACCATTTGTATTGAAAAATTTGCAAAGAATTGAAGATACACCGGTTCATAAGGCAATTCGCGAGGCATTTGTTAATATGATTATTCACTCTGATTATAGAATGGATGCTGGTGTGTTGAAGGTTATAAAAATCAACAATGGCTTCAGCTTTTCTAATCCGGGAAATTTAAAGCTGCCAAAAGAGCAGATATATAAAGGTGGAGATTCAAAAGCAAGAAATCCTCATATGCAAACAATGCTTAGAATGGTTGGATTTGGTGATAATGCAGGTTCTGGCTTCCCTGATATCTTAAAAATATGGTCTGATAATGGCTGGGAAGTACCAGAACTGGTTGAAGATACTGTTTTAAATCAGGTAACACTGGTCTTGAAATACAAAACAGAAGAAAGTGGTGACACTATATCTTCCAACATAAAAATGAATGAAGAATGCATAAAAGAAGAACAAAATGAGCGAAGATTGAGCGAAGAAGAACAAAATGAGCGAAGATTGAGCGAAGATTTGAGCGAAGTCCTTACTGTAAGTGAATATAAAAAGGTTGAAAAAATAATTTCGTACCTTGAAGCGAACAAATATATTACACCTCAGATTGCAGAAGAGCTTACCGGAAAATCTGCTCCGACAGTAAGAAGATACCTTAAAATGCTCGTAGGTACAGGTTATGTTAAGGTGGATGGAAGCACTAGTAATATTAGGTATATGATTTGAGGATATGGGAGATGGCATAGCATAGGGTGGGCTTTGGAATACGGACGTGGGAGACGACAGAGCATAGGATAGTCTTCCGGACACGCTCTCGCTCTG
>JAMPFB010000028.1 GCA_023664735.1 Robinsoniella sp.
TTTTTATAGAGCGAAAGCGTGGCGACGAAGAAACATTTCTGTCCAAGACCCGTTTCGGCGCCTGCGGGAAGAGAGCCGCTGACTAAAAATTGATTTCCGTGGGAAAGCTTTCTTCTTTCCTGCCTGTTTCATGATAATACAATTTTAAAAACAATACTATAAAAAAGTATAAATTTTCCAATATTTATGTGAAAAAACTGTAAACTTTTTTTAAAACCAGAGAAAATTTCTTGCCCTAAACTGGCTTTACATGCTATAATTGAATAGTGCTGCAATTGAAATATTCAATTGCATATCTTTTTATGTGTTTGCATGTTCGAATATAGCTTATCTGACGATTCTTGTTTAATTTGTATTTCTTTATTCCTTAATTATTTTCAAAAGAATACTCGTCGATTTTCTCCATTCAGGAATTCAAACATGTAATAAGTATAATCAAGGAAATTTTTGCAGAAAGGTGGAAATAACATGGAACAAAATGCTTTTTCAGAAATCACACCTGAAATTCTTCATTTAGCCGGACTGAGCGAAAATGCAGGCATCATTGATACAGAACTTTTTACCAGATATGAAGTAAAGCGCGGGTTACGTGACTTAAATGGAAAGGGAGTCCTTGCCGGGCTTACTAACATTTCCGATGTCCGGGCCAGTAAAATCGTGGATGGTGTATCCGTTCCCATGCATGGAAGGCTTTTTTACAGAGGATATGATGTAAAGGATCTTGTAAAAGGCTTTACAAAAGACAAACGTTTTGGCTTTGAAGAGGTTACCTATTTACTGTTATTTGATAAACTACCGGATAAAAAGGAACTAGAAGACTTTCAAAAGCTTCTTTCCCATTACCGCACCCTTCCAACAAGCTTTGTAAGGGACATTATTATGAAAGCTCCAAGCAAGGATATGATGAATACGCTGGCAAGAAGCGTGCTGACGCTTTATGCTTATGATGACAGAGCAGACGATACTTCCATTCCAAATGTGCTTCGTCAATGCCTGCAGCTTATCAGCCTGTTTCCATTGCTTAGCATTTACGGCTATCAGGCATACAGCCATTATCATGATGGCAACAGCTTGTTTATCCATCAGCCTGATCCGGAATTATCCACAGCAGAAAACATTCTGCACCTGTTAAGGCCGGACAGCAGCTATACCCCTTTGGAGGCAAAGATTTTAGACATTGCTTTAGTGCTTCATATGGAACACGGTGGCGGCAACAATTCTTCTTTTACCACCCACGTAGTGACTTCGTCCCTGACAGATACCTATTCTGTTATGGCAGCAGCTATTGGCTCCTTAAAAGGTCCCCGTCACGGTGGCGCCAACATCAAGGTGGTCCAGATGTTTGACGATATGAAGAAAGAAGTCAGCGACTGGTCAGATGAAAATGAGGTAGGCGAATATTTAAGAAAGCTGTTACATAAAGAAGCCTTTGACCATGCCGGCCTTATTTATGGATTAGGTCATGCGGTATATTCCAAATCAGATCCTCGTGCCACCCTGTTTAAAGAATTTGTAGAGAGCCTGTCTGAAGAAAAAGGACTTCACGATGAATTTATGCTATATTCCTTAGTAGAAAGACTTGCTCCTAAGATTATCGAAGAGGAACGGCAGATGTACAAGGGCGTCAGCATTAACGTGGACTTCTATTCCGGCTTCGTATACCATATGCTGGGGCTTCCCCATGAGCTGTACACTCCAATCTTTGCCATTGCCAGAATCGTAGGCTGGAGCGCACATCGTCTGGAAGAGCTTGCCAATAATGGAAAGATCATCCGTCCGGCTTATAAGCCAATTCATACGGATTTGGAATATGTGGATATTGATAATCGAAAACAATAAATGATACAATTTCAACAAAAAAGCAATCCGAAAGTATTCTCTCTTTCCGGATTGCTTTTCTAATATCCTTACATTTCAATTTCTAATCTTCTTATTCCATCCCTAAAAACTTCTTTACAATCGCTTTCATCTCATCCTTTTTACAAACCGTATCATGCACTACCGGTGCAGTTCTGATTTCCTCTATAGCCTTTGGAACAGCTACCCCGGAAAGCTTGCAAAGCTCATCTACCAGCTCAAAATCCGTCATAGCGTCATACTTTGGATCAATGGCATTCATAACGCTTCTGGTAAACTTATATGGGCTTGCGGTAGATGCAACGATTGTCTTTGTCTTATCTTTGCTTTCTTTCTGATATTTCTCACAAACAGCCCCTGCTACCGCTGTATGGGTATCAATCACATAGCCACAATCCTCATAAAGCTCTTTGATAAAAGCAAATGTTTCTTCTTCAGTAGCATAGCCTCCTCGAAAATCAGCTAACTCCTGTTTCATTTTATCTGTAATTTCATAGGAGCCATTCTTATTTAATGAATCCATCCTTTCTGCATTAGCTTCGGAATCCTCTCCTGCAATTTTATAAATCAGTCTTTCTAAATTGCTGGAAATCAGGATGTCCATAGATGGAGACGAGGTTAAGATAAATTCCCTGTTTCTATCATAAGTTCCTGTCTGAAAGAAATCATACAATACCTTATTGTCATTAGAAGCACAGACTAACTTGTCAATGGGCACTCCCATATTCTTGGCATAATATGCTGCCAGAATGTTTCCAAAGTTACCGGTAGGCACTACTACATTTATCTTCTCCCCTTCAGATAACTTTCCATTTGCCAAAAGGCGCGTATAAGCATATACATAGTAGACTACCTGCGGAACCAGACGCCCGATGTTAATGGAGTTTGCAGAGGAAAACTGAAATCCCTTTTCATCCATTTCTTTTGCAAGCACCTCGTCTGCAAACAGCTTCTTCACTCCGGTCTGGGCATCATCAAAGTTTCCATGAATACCTACCACGTGGGTATTGGCTCCCTTCTGGGTAACCATCTGCTTTTCCTGAATAGGGCTTACTCCGTTCTTTGGATAGAATACGATAATCTTCGTTCCCGGTACATCTGCAAATCCTGCTAAAGCTGCTTTTCCGGTATCTCCTGAAGTAGCCGTCAATATCACGATTTCATTTTTCACATTGTTTTTCTTTGCTGACGTAGTAAGCAAATGGGGCAGAATAGACAACGCCATATCCTTAAACGCAATGGTGGCGCCGTGAAACAGCTCCAGATAATACACACCTTTTGCTTCTGCCAAAGGTGCAATTTCCTCTACATCAAATTTAGAGTCATAAGCGCTATTAATACAGTGCTTCAGCTCTTCTTCCGTGAAATCTGTCAAAAACAGCTTCATGACTTCATAGGCTGTTTCCTGATAATTCATCTTTGACAGCTCTTCCATGGACAGAGAGAGCTTTGGCAGGCTGGTTGGAACAAACAGTCCCCCATCCCCTGCCAGTCCTTTCAGTATTGCTTCGGAAGCCTTTACCGGAGCGCCATTGCTACGTGTACTTTTGTATAAAATTTCCATAGTATGTATCCCTCACATTTTATTGATATCATTTATAAATTTGTGCACTGTCTTGCCTGCTGGGAAATTTTCTGCATCCATCATATACCAACCACAAGCTTACATCTTTCTTCACACAGTGCTTATTTTATCATATCAACATACCACTTGCAAGAAATACACGTAAAAAGAGTGAAAAAATACTATGGATTCTATCTGTAGAAATCATGTCCCCCATAGGAGCATACTTTTTTTAGTTTCCTCTGGAACCAGCTTACTTTGTCCTGAGAGGCTTTGCTAACCGCCACAAAATAAAGCGCCCCGCCTGATATATCTTCTCCGTAAATCGCCCTGTCAACGGCCCTTACTGTTTCCTCCGTTACCCTTACGGAATAAAACCTGCCGTCTCTGGTAGGTGCAAACTGGGTTTTTCCCCCGCTGCTCTGAAATACTACTTCTGTTACCGTGTTCGGGAACTTTCTGCTGTTTACCCGGTTAAATATCACGTTTGCAACTAAAAGCTTTCCTTCTTCTCCTTCTCCCCCTGCTTCTGCTTCCACGATTCTAAGCAGGTTATTATAATCTGTATTATTTAAATCATATAGCTTTTTTCTTTCTAAAATTTCTTCATCTATAATTCTTGGGTTAGACACCGCTTCCGCTAACTGTTTCTCATATATGCTGCTTATCAGTCTGTACCTGTCCACTTCCTCTTCTTCCTCTTGTAATGGATTTTGGAACATCAGCAATGCAAGCATGATACATTCCACACTGATTGCGATCTTCCCGATTGTTTTTTTCATTTTGCCTCCTTAAGCAGGAAAATTTTGAAAGCTTTGAAAAATTCCTGCAATGAAACAGAAATAAATCTGCTTTTTTTTGTTACAAGACGTAATACTTTCGTAACATCTCAATGATTATTCTATACAGTCACTTGGTAAAATATACTTCATTTGAGTATTTTTTTTAAAAATGATATACTAGGAAATACTAAGATATGACAATATAAGAAAAATGGTGAGTGATTTCGACTTATGAAGCAGTTAACAGGTGTATTTTCGGCAAAAAAAAAGAATGGAGAACTTTACTATCGTTCCTCCATCACATATCGCAAAAAACATATCAGCCTTGGCAGCTTTTTAAAAGAGACAGAGGCACACAAAGCTTACTTGGAAGCAGACCGGATTTTAAAAAATCCACAGCTTTCCATAGACCACTACCATCCTTCTGACCTCTCTCTCGAAAAAGCAGTTGTTTTATTTAATTTTCGGGATAACGGCGTATATATTGGAACTCCTATTTATATCCGGAACCGCTTTTTTCAATATTATCTTTCTAAAGAACTGGTGCTTACCTTTGATATCGATGATTTATTTTATTACTCCAGCCATAAAATCATGAAACGGGGAGGCCATTTTTTCGTAGCCGATTACGGTATGCAGGTAAATATCCTAAACCGATATGGAATTAAGAATTTTGGGGTAAAGAATCGGGACTATCTGTTTAAGAATGGAGATGATACGGACTTTCGTTATGAAAATATCCAAATCATCAACCGCTTTCACGGTGTCTTTCAGATAAAGAAAAATGAAAGAACCTTTTATAAGGTAAAAATCCATATAAACGGCGATTATATAGTGGGGATTTATTCCGATGAAATAACAGCTGCCATTGCTTATAACAAAGCAGCCGATGTAGTCAGGCAAAAAGGATATCACAAAAATTTTCCGGTAAATTTCATTGAAAATTTACTGCCCTCCCAATATGCGGATATTTATTCCCGGGTGGAGATTTCCGAGAAGCTTTTACATCTGACGCAGCTATAATTTTTCCGTTTTGTAGACGGCATATCCTTCCTAGTAACAGTTCAGCCCACAGGCGCAAGGCAGAGTTACCTCATGTCATAATTCACAAAAGAAATATTCAGATTTGCTTCCCCGGAAATACCCGGAATTTTCCCATTCTGGGTATACTGCCACATAGAAAAGGTATAGGGATAGTCCGGAATATCCTCTGACTGGGACAGCCATATTTCATATTTCCCAAGCTTTGTCAAATCCACCTTCCGAAGAAGCCAGTATTTATTTCCATAAATCATAGGCGTATATCCGGCTTCCGCTATCCGGTCACAAAAAGCGGCTGCTATTTCCGTTAACTGCATCTTACTAAGGTTATCCGTTCTTGCCGTGTCATTGGAAATCATATCCATGTGAAATACTACCGGATAAGTAATATTATAATCAGCCAAATTAGCAAGCACTAACTCTGCCTCTTCTGCTGCTTCTTCCACTGTTACAGCCTGAGAATAGAAGGTAACCCCCAAACTTAAGCCTGCACTCTTTGCAGCTTCCATATTGATAATATAATTTTCATCTATGGAAAGCTGTCCGGTACTATATCCTCTAGAGCCAAGCCTTATCATGGCATACTCAATCCCCGCACTTTTTAATTGTTCAAAATTGACAGCTCCTGTAGATTTGCTTACATCCACTCCCATATAGGATATTTTCTGTCCATTTTCGTAATATTTCATAAGTGGTTCCTGACTGACCATTCCTACATAGTCATATTTATTTTTAGCTATATAAGCATTTATCATAATCCACTGTTCACTTCCATCCGGCAGGGTTACCTTTGTTTTAGTTCCCCCTTCCGACAAATCCTTTTCCTGTTCTAAGTCTCCTTCTTCTTCTCTTAAGGCTTGTGCCTTTTTCCCATAATCATTTTGGGAAAGTGTCTTTGTTTCTCCTAAATCACTGGAATCTTCCTTATACATATCCCAAAAATCCAACTGGTCAGAGGTAAGCGTAGACTCTCCCAGCTCTAAATCCGAAGCCTTTTCTTCCTCAAGCATGGCTTCCTGCTGCTTTTGTTCTGCGGCCGCCCTTGCCTTTTCACTGTAGCGTTCTTCTCTGTTCATCACAAGCACTACACATAAAATAAAAAGGATAAAGCCGATTACCCCTACGGACATATAAATAACCGGTAATCCGGTTTTATTTTCATCACTGTTAAAATCGTCTGTTAAACCCATATAGCCTCCATATTGATGTTGCAGCTTTTGCTGTTGTTTCATGTTTGTTGTTTTTATGTTTACTATTTTTTTATGTTTGTTCTAGTTTACCACAAATTGCTTTTCAGGGGAATATGGGATTTTCAGGAGAGAGGAAGGGGATATCTTTCGAGGACGTAGGAGCTGGCAGGGCATAGAATAGTCTTATGGACACGCTCTCGCCCTGCAAAGACGCAGCGGTACTAATGCACCAAAGTACGGTGCATTAGTGCCGGCAACTTTGCCAAGGTCCAAAAGACTATTCTATGCCCTGCCAGCTCCTACTGTTCATTGAAAAGTTCTACTTACTTTTTTTATTGAATTTTCAGTAAGAATCTATCGAATATATGATGTCATTAAACTTTTTTTCAAAAGACAATAACCGAAGCAGTTTAGCAACTTTTTAAACAAACAGCAACCTTATCCCAAAGAGTATCGGCTAAGGTAAAACAGCAAAAGAGGGATGAGGGCGGATTCCATGCATTGTTTTTGATGGCGGTTTTCCTTAACAGCCTGCCAATGCCCAGGGTAAAATTGCCATGGACGGCAATTTTAGGAATATTGCGGCATGGATGCCGCCCTCATCCCTCTTTTGCGTCCCTCTTTCGCTATCCTCCCTTTTATAACCTTTCCCCCTCAATATTCTTAAACCCTTCCCCAAATATCTCACTGGCATTTGAAACAATCGTAAAGGCATCCTTATCAATTTCCTTTACAGCCTCTTCCAGCTTTGCCGCCTGATGCTTTTTCACCACGCACAAAAGAATCTTCTTTTTATCCTTGCTGTAAGCTCCTGCCCCCTCCAGATAAGTAACTCCTACTTCCAGTTCTTCCATAAGGGAGGCGCTCAGCCGTTCCGGTTCCCTGCTTATGATAAGGAACATTTTAGCTTCGTCCCTTCCATATAAAACCAAGTCCATTACAGAAGCAGTTACTACCACACTGATTCCTGCATATAATGCCGTTTCCAGATTTTTAAATAAGATTCCCGATAACGCCACTACTGCCGCATCGATAACCAGAAACAAGGTTCCCGTCTTTAAATGCTTATACTTTGTGCGGAGTATCTTAATAATGATGTCAATGCCGCCGGTAGTAGCTTTATGCTTGAAGATGATTCCAACAGAGCCTCCCACTAAAACTGCCCCGGTAATGGCTGCTAACAGCTTGTCCTGAGTGGGGGCCGGATAAAAGGACCATAGGTTTGTAAAAATCGAAACAAGCACGATGGCATACAAGGTGGACAAAATAAACCGGAAACCGAATTTCCAGATACCAAGAATCAAAATGGGAATATTCAAAAGAAAAATCAAGGTTCCTGTTTCTATGGGAACGAATCGGCTAATAATGATGGAAATGCCGGTAACTCCTCCCGGCGCCAGATTGTTGGGGTCTAAAAACAGGGCGATTCCCGCCGCATATGCAATTGTCGCAAAAAATATCACCGTATAATTTAAAATATGCTTTCTCATATGGTTAGCATATGAAAAAGCATATTTTTTATTCACTAAATATTAGTACGGACAATTTTGGGCTGATAGCCTCTTGTATATAGCGCATCAATAATCTGGTTTTTATGGTCAGTGCCAAATGCCTCCATAGTAATCCGAAGCTCCACTGCCGCATTCCGGTTTGTGGAAACAAACTGATTGTGCTCTAATTTGATAACATTTCCGTTTTCCTTTGCTATCACATCCGCTACCTTGGAAAGCTCTCCCGGCTTATCGGGAAGCAGTACAGAAACGGTAAAAATGCGGTCTCTGAAAATGAGCCCCTGCTGTACGACTGAGGACATAGTAATCACATCCATATTGCCGCCGCTTAGAATTGCCACTACTTTTTTATCCTTCACATCCAGCTTTTTCAGTGCAGCTACTGTAAGCAGCCCGGAATTTTCTACAACCATCTTGTGATTTTCCACCATATCAAGGAAAGCCACCACTAACTCTGCATCCTCTACAGTAAGAATCCCATCCAGATTTTCTTTTATATAAGGAAAGATATTCGTTCCCGGAGTCTTTACAGCCGTACCATCCGCTATGGTATTTACAGTAGGAAGGGTCACTACTTCTCCCGCCTTCAAGGATGCCTCCATACAGTTAGCTCCTGCAGGCTCCACGCCTATAACCTGAATTTTTGGATTTAACAGCTTTGCCAGAGTGGAAACTCCTGTGGCAAGTCCTCCGCCTCCAATGGGCACTAAAATGTAATCCACCAAAGGCAGCTCCTTAATGATTTCCATGGCAATGGTGCCCTGTCCGGTAGCAACTGCTGGGTCATCAAAGGGATGAATAAACGTATAACCATGTTCATCTGCCAGCTCATAAGCCTTTGCACATGCCTCGTCATAAACATCTCCGTAAAGGACAACCTCCGCTCCATAGCTTTTCGTCCTGTTCACTTTCATAAGAGGCGTGGTAGTGGGCATGACAATAACTGCTTTTGTGCCATATTTTTTTGCCGCATATGCAACACCCTGAGCATGGTTGCCTGCCGAAGCGGTAATGATGCCCTTTGCCCGTTCCTCATCCGTAAGAGTACTCATCTTATAATAAGCTCCCCTTACCTTGTAAGCTCCTGTAAACTGCATATTTTCCGGCTTCAAATATACCTTGTTGCCGGTCTGTGCACTAAGAAATTCACTGTAGACTAGCTCCGTAGGCTGGGTAACTTCCTTTACCTTTTCCGAAGCTTCCTCAAACTGCTTTAATGTAAGCATTTCCTGTTCCATACAATACCTTCTTTCTCACGTCATCTTATTTTAGACTGCATTCTTTTATTTCCAGTCTCAAATGCATATCATTATGTTTTTTTCATTATACTGCAATATTTCCTTATATTACAACATGTTTTCACTATGCAGCAGCATTCTTACTCCACAGCATGTTTCGCTCTGCAGCAGCATTTTTACTCTACAGCATGTTTCGCTCTGCAGCAGCATTCTTACTCTACAGCATGTTCCACTCTGTCGCAGCATTCTTACTCTACAGCATGTTCCACTCTGCTGCACGTTCTTACTCTTCCCCCGTATTCACATCAAACAGCGCATTTACAAATTCGTCAGAATCAAATTTCTGCAAATCATCAATGGATTCTCCAATTCCGATATATTTTACCGGCACCTTCAGCTCTGACTGGATAGCAACTGCAATGCCTCCTTTTGCGGTTCCGTCCATCTTGGTTAAAATAATTCCGGTGATTTCTGCTGCCTCACAAAATTCCCTTGCCTGAACCAAAGCATTCTGCCCGGTGGTGGCATCTAATACAATCAGGTTTTCCCTATGGGCTTCCGGAAACTCCCTGTCGATGATACGATTTATTTTTTTCAGCTCTTCCATCAGGTTTTTCTTGTTATGAAGCCTTCCTGCCGTATCGCATAAAAGCACATCCGTCTTTCTTGCCTTGGCTGCATTTACCCCGTCAAAGATTACACTTGCTGGGTCTGCCCCTTCCACGCCTGCAACGATTTCCACGCCCGCTCTGTGGGACCATTCATTTAACTGCTCCACTGCTGCGGCACGAAAGGTATCTGCCGCAACCATCAAAACCCTTCTGCCCTGATCCTTTAGCTTTCCTGCAAGCTTTCCTATCGTAGTGGTCTTTCCAACTCCATTTACGCCAATAACCAGCACTACGGACTGCTTTGTTTCAAACTCGTAGGCTGCTTCTCCCACCTGCATCTGCTCCTTTATGTTCTCAATAAGAAGCTCCTTGCACTCAGCAGGCTCCTTGATATGCTTTTCCTTTACCTGAGCCTTTAGGTTGTCCAAAATGGACATAGTTGCATTGACGCCAATGTCCCCCATAATCAGAATTTCCTCCAGTTCTTCATAGAACTCCTCATCAATCGAGGAAAACCCATGAAATACTGCATCAATTCCACTTACGAAGCTATCTCTTGTTTTCGTCAGCCCAGCCTTTAAGCGGCTGAAAAATCCTTTTTTCTCTTCCATCAATCCATCAAATCCTTATCAATTAAATTTACGCTTACTAATGCCGATACACCCTTTTCCTGCATGGTAATACCATACAGTCTGTCTGCCTTTTCCATCGTACCTCTCCTGTGGGTAATGACGATGAACTGGGTATGCTTTGTGAGCTTATGTAAATATCCGGCAAAGCGGCTTACATTGCTCTCATCTAACGCCGCTTCGATTTCATCCAACAGACAGAATGGGGAGGGTTTTAAATTCTGAATGGCAAACAGCAGGGAAATGGCAGCCAGTGCCTTTTCTCCACCGGAAAGCTGCATCATGTTCTGCAGCTTCTTTCCCGGAGGCTGTGCATTTATCTTAATACCGGCTTCTAAAATATCTTCATCCTCCATCAGCTCCAAAGTACCCTTTCCGCCTCCAAACAGCTCCTTAAATACTTTGTCAAACTCTTTTGAAATTTCTTCAAACTTTTCCGCAAACTGCTTCCGCATGGCAGCATCCAGCTCATCAATAATGCCAAGAAGGGTTTCTTCTGCCTGCACCAAATCATCATGCTGGTTCTTTAAAAATTCATACCGCTCCATTAAGTTCTTATAATCCTCAATGGCATTGACGTTAACATCCCCTAACTTCTTAATGGCATCCTTTAAAGCAAAGATTTCTTTTTTCATGGCAGGCAGGTCTGTCATTTCCTCATTTTTCATGGAAGCAGCGTCGCTTAAGGTTATCTCATATTCATTCCACATATAGTTAATCTGGGTTTCTATGGACTCCTCTAACCGTTCCTTCTGGCTGCCTAAACGATAGACTTCTTTATCCAAAGAGGTCATCTGCTCTGCCATCTTTTCTCTTTCTGTAAAGAAATTCTTCTGTTTTCCGGAAAGTTCTTCTTTTCTGGCAATATCCTGATTCAGCTTTTCCTCTGACTCCCCTTTCATAGTATGGGATGCGGCAATAGTCTTTTCAATTTCCCCAATATTAGCTTCCTTCTGCTCTGCCTCTTTCAGAAGCTTCTCCAGATTTTCGTTAATCTCGGCTAACTCTCCTTCATATCTGCTTATTTCTCCTAAAATACGGTCAATATTTTCCTGCTCGAATTCCTGCTTCTGTATGAGCTTTTCTGCTTCCATATCCAGCTCGGAAACCTTTGCCGACTGCGCATTTTCCCTCTCTCTTTCATCCTCAAGCACTGTCTGGAACTCACCAATCTGCTTTTCTATGTTCTTTTCCATTTCCTCAGAAGCCTTCAGCTCATTTAAAATAGCCTGCTTTTCCTCTTTCAGTTCCTTTGCCTGAGATTCCAGTTCATTCTGCTCTTCATTCAGCTCTTCAAAGCCTTTCCCAACCTCGCTTTTCTTTTCCTCCGCCTTCATCACATTTAACCGTTTGGTATTCTGCTCAATAAAGCGTTTTTGAAGCTGTTCCTTTCCTTCTTCGATTTCCTTCCGTATCTTATTTCTTTCTGCTTTTGTCTGTTCGATTTCATCTAACAGCACATCAATTTCCTTTAAATGTCCTGCCACCTGCTCCTTTAGCTGCTCCATTTCCCTTCTGCGCCCCAAAAGGTTACTGGAATTTTTGAAGGCGCCGCCGGAAATAGCGCCGCCGGGTACCAGCAATTCTCCCTCTAAGGTAACCATTCTTACCCCATAGTCGAATTTTCTGGCAATCTTAACTGCATGATCCACGTTGTCGATTACTACGATTCTGCCCAGCATTGCCTTTGCCACGTTTTCATATTTTTTCTCTACCTTAACCAGCTCATTTGCCATGCCAATAGCGCCCTGTTCCTCTAATACCTGAGGAGTTTTAAACTCCTGCGGATGTAAAATGCTAGTAAGGGGAAGGAAGGTAGCCCTTCCATATTTATTTTTCTTTAAAAAGCCAATCATCTTTTTGGCAGTTTCCTCATCATCCGTAACAATGTTCTGGATATTGCCGCCTAAAGCTGTTTCAATTGCTGTTTCATATTTTGCCTCTACCTTGATGATATCTGCCACAACACCAATAATACCCGGATTTTTTTCTTTTTCCTCCATCACTCTGCGGATGCTGTTGCCATAGCCTTCATACCGCTCCGTCAAATTAGTAATGGACTCTAATTTTGACTTTTCCTGATGGTATAAAACCTGAGTATCCCTAAGCTTTTTATCCGTTGCTGCAAGCTTGTCCGTTGCCTCGTGGTTCTTTTCTTCCAACAGGCTCTGCTGTTCATTCAGCTTTTGAATACAGTCCGTTACCTCCTGAAACTCTGCTTCTAATTGTTTGATTACCTCAAGCTGCTCCGCTTCATCGGACTTTGCCCGCAAAATACGGGAATTTAGCTCTGCCCTACGGATGGAAATCTGTTCTAGCATCGTATCGAAGCGACCAATTTTGGATTTAATGGTAGCCCTTTCATTCAACGCATTGATAATCGTATTTTTTCCTGCCTCGATGCTTTCATTCAGCTCCTCCATATGCTTCTGCAGATTGAGAAGCTCCTCCTTTGCTTCCTTCCTTACAAGCTCTAAGTTCGCAAGCTGTTCATCAAACTGCTTTTTTTCTTCTAAGATTTCCTGCTTATCTGCTTCTTTTCTTGCAATGTCCCCCTTGATATTTTTCTGTCTGGTCAAAAAATGCTCCTCGTTTGCCTTAGCGGATTTAATCTGTTCCTTTAAGACATTGATTTCTCCTTCCAGCTTTCCTCTCATTACGCTGGAATTGGACAGCATTTCCCTTGTGGAAACAATTGCTGCATCAAGCTCCTCCATTTCGTTTTGTATCGCTTCATATTCATTTTTGATATTTTCATATTTGGAAGAGGTGGCATCTAAATCATCCTTTGCAATCCGGTATTTCTCCTCTAACTGATTCAGCTCTTCCTTTAACCGGTTGTTTTCCAAAAGAAATGCATTGACATCCAGCGTCTTCAGCTCTTCCTTTTTCTTTAAATAGACCTTTGCTGTTTCCGACTGCTTTTCCAAAGGGCCTGTCTGCTTTTCCAGCTCCGATAAAATATCATTCACACGGACTAAGTTCTGTTTCTCATCCTCCAGCTTTTTCTGTGCCGTGGTCTTTCTTCTTTTAAACTTGACGATTCCTGCCGCTTCATCAAAAAGCTCCCTGCGCTCTTCCGGCTTACCGCTTAGGATTTTATCAATCTGCCCCTGTCCGATAATGGAATATCCTTCTTTACCAATACCGGTATCATAAAAAAGCTCATTCACATCCTTTAACCTACATGCCGTACCATTAATCAAGTATTCACTTTCACCGGAACGGTAAATCCTTCTTGCCACCGTCACTTCCTCATAATCAATGGCAAGAGAATGGTCACTGTTATCCAAAGTAATTGCCACATAAGCATAGCCAAGAGGCTTTCTGTTTTCCGTACCGGAAAAAATAACATCCTGCATGGAGGCTCCCCTTAGCTGCTTAATCCGCTGTTCTCCCAAAACCCAGCGAACCGCATCGGCAACATTGCTCTTGCCACTGCCGTTAGGTCCTACGATGCCTGTGATTCCGTTATGAAATTGGAAATTGATCTTATTGGCAAAGGATTTGAATCCATGTACCTCTATACTTTTTAAATACATAAAACACCTGCTTATTTCTTCATTTTCATCAAGGCTTCATAGGCTGCCTGCTGTTCCGCATTTTTCTTGTTCCTGCCGCTGCCGGTGCCAATCTGCTTATCCTGAAGCATAGCCGCCACATAAAACAGCTTGTTATGCTCCGGTCCTTCTTCCTTTAAAAGCACGTAGGACAGCTCCCCTACCTTCTTTTCCTGCACCAGCTCCTGTAAGATGGATTTCGCATCGTAAAATAATTTTTTATTCTCTAAATCATTTAACACAAAGCGCTCAATGAACTTTTTCGCACATTCCATGCCTCCATCCAAATAAATGGCGCCAATCACCGCTTCCACCGAGTCTGCAATAATGGACTCCCTCTCCCGTCCGCCGGTTGCTTCTTCGCCCTTGCCAAACAGCATATATTTTCCAAGCTCCAGTTCTCTTCCCGTAATGGCAAGAGCCTGCTCACAAACAATGCTTGCCCTTGTCTTTGTCAGGTTTCCCTCTGTCATTTCCGGATAGGCAAAATAAAGGAACTCACTGCTTACCAGCTCTAATACGGCATCACCTAAAAATTCTATCCGCTCATAATGTGCCTGTTGATTAATCTTTTGTTCGTTTGTAAAGGAGCTGTGAGTCATTGCCTGCTTTAAAAACTCTTTTTTTTCAAAAGTATATCCTATTTTTTCTTCCAAACGGCTTAATGAATATTCTTCCATTTCACGTCTTTCTCCTTTTATTTTCGATTTTTCACACATAGCTGAAAAATCCACATATAACATATAATAGGGTGCCGCATGGCGGCACCTCTAATTTCTTTTTTTCTCAATCAGTCTGACTGCTTCTTCTACTGTTCTGATTTTCTCTACCTCTTCCGGTAAAAATTCAATGGAAAGCTCCTCTTCCACTCCTGTCATGATTTGAAAAAGATCTAGAGAATCCGCTCCAAAATCATCTATAAAAGAATTTTCCAATGAAATCTCGCTTTCGTCCACATTCAGCACATCTACCATGGCTCTTTTTAATACTTCAAATCCCATGGGATTTTCCCCCTATTCATCCTTCAGTAATATCTTTTCTTTAATCTTATCGTTAATTCCCTGTTCTTTAAAAGTAATGCACTGTAAGATGGAATTTTTGATTTCTATGGATTTTGAACTTCCATGGGTTTTTACTACCAGACCATTTAACCCAAGCAAAGGCGCCCCTCCATACTGTTCTAAGTCAAAATCCTTCAGCGTTTCCTTTAGCGCCGGCTTTATCAAAAGGGCTCCTATCTTGCTCCGAAGGGAAGTCATCATTCCTGCCTTTACTTTTTTAATGAGAGTGCTGCCTACCCCTTCATACAGCTTCAGGATTACATTGCCTACAAATGCTTCACATACGATTACATCCGCCAGTCCTGCCGGTATGTCCCTTGCTTCAATGCTGCCGATAAAATTGATTTCCGGACAATTTTTCAACATGGGAAAGGTTTCCTTTACAAGAGCATTTCCCTTTTCTTCCTCTGCACCGATATTGACGATAGCAACCTTTGGATTCTTTACTTTCATTACGTATTCCATATAAACAGAACCCATCTTAGCAAATTGGAGCAGGTGAGACGGCCTTGCATCCACATTGGCTCCACAGTCTATTAAAAGAGCCGCTCCTTTTTCCGTTGGAATCAGCGGCGCCAAGGGTGCTCTTTCAATTCCTTTGATCCTGCCCACCAATACCTGTCCGCCTACCAGATTGGCCCCAGTGCTTCCTGCCGATACATAAGCATCACAGGTTCCATCCTTTACCATTCCCATTGCTTTTACAATGGAAGAATCTTTTTTCTTTCGGATGGCATTTACGGGAGGCTCTGCGGTTTCAATAATCTCGGTGGCATTTACGATTTTCAGCCTGTCTGTATCATAAGCAAATTCAGCCAAATGCTTTTTTAAGACTTCTTCCTGTCCCACCAAAAATACTTTTACTTTCTCGCTTTCATGGAGGGCTTCCACCGCCCCTTTTATAATCTCGGCAGGTGCATTATCCCCGCCCATTGCATCCACTGCAACATTTACCAATTCTGACATAAGCGTATTCTCCTGTTTTCTTGTAAAAAGACCCTTTTATAAATATACTAAAATGGGAGGGAAAAATCAAGGTGTTTCAGAATTTCTGTTGGAGAAATCTGTAATAACTCAGCCCACAGGCACAGAGCGGGTTTCCCACAGAGCACGTTTTCTACGTCGCCACGCTTTCGCTCTATAAAAACGCAAAAAAGCGCATGGTTTACATTTTTCTGTTTCCATGCGCATTTAATTGCTTTTCAATTATGTTAACTGCATAATTTCTTTTTCGATTTCCTCTACATCATCTGATGTCAATTCGGGGAAAAAAGCAGGTATTTCTTCTACTGAAATTCTCCCTTTTTTTAACATTGTTATCGCATTTCTCTTTGTTGTTTCCCTTGCCATATCTTTTGCATAAGTTCTCATTATCTGCTCATCATCAAATAAACTCATCATAATCGTTACTACCTCCACTTCTCTGCTCATCAGATATTCTTTTAGGATATTCCTGTCCTTGCAAATACGGATTGTTTCTTTAACTGCTTTTTCTGTCATTCCATACAGCTTACTTTGTTCATCAAAAACTTTACAAAAAATAATATATTGGTTGATAATGTCATCTGTGTCGCTCTCATAGATAACCTTTGCCCTTACCTCAATGTCAATATCTGCACCGTCAAAAAATTCTTTGAATAATGTTATTGTATCAGGTTTTTTGCCTTTATTTCCTGTGTAGATGATATATAATTCAGGTTTAGGCATTTTGACCTTTGTACTCTTATATAGGCTTTGTGATGTCCTCTCGAAATATTCATGGTAACTCTGTGCTAAATATAACAGTATTCTAATCAGGATATTTACCGTCCATGATGATTGCGCCTCCAAAAGCAGGAGTAATTTGTTATTGCCTGCCATGATACCCAAATCATTATATAAATTGTCTGTTAGAACATTGTCTATCGTTACAATATCCAGCGTATCTTCTGTTGCGTCCGTATCCTCTGGGTGTAATGTCTTATACAGCGCAAGTAAATTCTTTTTATCTTGGAAAAGGTCTAAAAACACACTGTTTTTAGCGGTACGCTTTGCCTTGACTCCCCGTGTCTGTTTTGTATCATTCTGCACCTTATCACCTCGGTTTCTTAAAATCTGTGACAAAGATAATATAGCTTGCTCCTGCAATATCTTAATTATACAAAAAAATGTTTGTGTTTACAATAACAATACGCAACTTATGTGGAGCTTTTATTTTATGAGAGCTTAATTTATATGACCAAATCATCATATCAAGTAAATCCCGCTGTTGCGTCCTCTTAGCCACTACTCAATGCCCACTCCGTATCACAACACATACCTCATTTACAACAATCCTCTTATCCAATTCACGTATCCCATCAACAACAATCTTTCTTATCCCCTTACAAACAACATCTTCCTCATAATAAGAAAACCTGTTATGTACATATTGGCAGTACTCCAAAAGCTTCAATCCCAAATCACAGCTATTGTATTTTTTCCTTGATATCATATGGACTTCCACAAATACTGTGTTTAATTCAAACGGTTTGTCTATATAACTAAAATAGAAAGGATCGAAAATCATATATGATTTAGAATCCACCATGCAAAAATCCATTCTCTCTGAAACGGCATGTTCTAACTCATCTCTCGTTAAATAGGCAATATCCTTTATGGAATATTTTAAAAGCTTATCCAATGGAGTATTATCCAATTTCCCTGACGTTACTTTCCACAAAAGCTTTTCCCGTTCTTCGTCTTTTTCTATATTTTCCTTTTGTTTTTTGTAAAAATATTGAGGGTATACTTTCCCCTTATAAATATATACACTGCACATTTCCTGTGCGTTCACATACTCGAAAGGACATCTTCCATAATCACCAAATTCTGCAAAATATGCTTTCCTGTCAATATGGTAACATACCTTTATCCTATAGGCTATTTTAGAAGAATATGGTCCATGTACCTTTTTTTCCTTTGTATATATGGACACTATCTTTCCTTTATATTCCGTTCCTCTGGCTATGGCAATTTTCCTCATATGCTCCTTGGGATACCATATGCAAAAAACAATTGCCTCCAGCACACAAAAAGCAACAAAACTATATGCTACATTCTCTAAAAAAACCTTGTTAATCCCATATACATAGCTACAAACTAATATAACCCATATTTCCAATACAGCAGCCACAACATGCAGATATCTTATTTCTTCCAATCTACTATACAGCCTTTTCATATCATCCCTGTCTCACATTTACATCCCATATTTACATTTCATACAAACTCGCCCCTGATTCAACCGCCGCTTTGATTTTCGTATCAACATCCCATATTTACATCCCATACGAACTCGCTCTGCCATCCCCGTTACCGCTGTCTTTTTTCTCTCTGCTAATCCACCACCCAAGCCAAAGGAAAATCCCTCCGGCAAGAATCATGCCTGCAAGCGTTACCGCCTGCCCGCCTCCGAAATCCAGATTCATCAAAGCAGGATACTTCTCATTAAGCTGCTCCTGATATTGGCTGATAAACAGGGAAACAAAGTTATTAGCAAAGTGCATGAGCATAGCAGGAAAAATACTTCCGGTCCGGTATACCAAAACAGCCAGCAGGCAGCCTAAAAATGCAGTAGGAATCAGCTTTACAAGACTGAAATGGTAACAGCCGAAAAGAAAGCCTGTCATAAGGATTGCCGTAAGAGGCTTTGTTTTTGCTTTCATGGTGCCAAAGGCAAAGCCTCTGAACATAAGCTCTTCCCCAAGGGCAGGCAAGGCTGCCATAACAAGCACTACAGCCCAAAAGGGCGCCTGCAAAAGAGAATCAAACTGTGCCTGAAGACTCTGGCTGCTGTCCTTGAAGAACATGGATAACACACTGCTTAATACAAGGTTCAAGCAAAAGCCTCCTACAAAAAAGCAAAAAGCTGCTATCACGCCTTTCACGCCGGGAGCCTTTAAGGAAAACAGCTTTTTAAAATCGGTTTTCACATACCAGCCATAGCAGACCGGAAGAAGCAGAATCAATAGCTGCTGTACGAAAACACCTAAAAAGCCCAGCTTTATAGTGGCAAAGGAACCAATATAAAAAATTCCCAAAACCAAAATACACAAAAGCAGCAGCAAATCTCCGTAACCCGGAAGCTGTCCCTGCTTCATCTCGCTTCTTTTATGAAAAATTTTCAGGCTCGTAAAGCCCTCTGCAAAAAGAACGGATTCGCTGTTATAAATCTTTCCAAGCACCATGACGGCAAGCAGGCTGTATGCCACATTGCAGAAAAGCACTATGGCAAAAAGACCATAGTTGTACTGAAAGCTAAACAAATCCTTAATCAGCAATGTCACATTGACAACCGGGATTGCTGCAGTAGCTGCAGTCAGCTTAAAATCTGACAGCATTCCTGCATAGCTGGAAAACATGAAAACCAACAGTACCGGCGTAATATAATTATTTGCTTCCTTAAAGCTTTTTGCAAAAATACAGACACACATGCAGGCAGCCGTTACAAGCAATGCAAATACAAGCATAATAACAACAGAAAATAAAATCGCCGGCACAAAGGTTGCAAAATCAAAGGCATTATCCTGCATCCCCTCCGACAAAAAGGCAAACATAAATCCAAAGGCCGCCATCATGGAAAGAATATTTAAAAATGCCGAAGTGCAAGCTATGACTGATACTGCCAGAAACTTGCTCATAATCAATTCAAAATTCGTCACAGGAAGGGTCAGAAGCGTTTCTAACGTACCTCTTTCCCGTTCTCCTGCCGTCACGTCGATTGCCGGATACATGGCGCCTAAGCAAATGCTTGTAATCATCAAAAAAGGAATGATGGAGCCAAGCATACTGCCCATGCTTTCTTCCTGAGAGGACATATCCGCCCTTTCATAGCTGATAGGATAAAGCACTACATTTTCATCAAGCCCCAGATTATCCACGGCTTCCTTTCTAAGCTCTTCCCGAAAAAGCTCCAATCCATCATAAAGCGCCTCTGCTGCAGTTACGGAATCCGTTTCCGCCGATAAATAGTGGATGGAATAGCATACCCTTCCTTCCTTTTCTTCTGCAGTCACATAAGCATCTAATTCCTTATCCATAAGAGCCTTCTGGGGATTTTCCGCCTTTTGGATTTCAAGCTTGTAAGACAATTCCTCCTCATGGGCCTTTAGCACATCCTGAATCCTTTGTTCCTCTTGTACTTCATAAAATGCCGCCTTATAAAGCTTTTCTTCCTGATCCGTCATTACGGCGCTTGTAATCAAAGTCATCGCCACAATCAGCAACGGATATAATAAAAGTGGAACCAATACCATCATAACCAATGTCTTCTTGTCACGAAAGATGTCCGTCAGCTCCCTTTTAAAAAGCGATTTTATTCTTTGTATGCTCATTCCTTATCCGCTCCTTCCATGATTACATGAAATGCATCTCTTAAATTATTTGTTTTCGTATCTTCCATAATCTTTGCAGGCGTCCCTTCTTTCAAGATGCCCCCTTTGTAAATCATCAGGATACGGTCACACAAAAACTGCGCCTCTTCCAAATAGTGAGTGGAGTACAAAACCGTCTTTCCATGCTTTTTCTGCTCTTTCATAAAATTTACAATAGCATCTGCCGACAGGATGTCCAAACCCAAAGTAGGCTCATCAAATATGTAAATATCCGGATCATGTATTAAGCATCTGGCAATAGAGGCACGCTGGGTCTGTCCGGTAGACAGCTTTTCAATCCGGTTGTCGCCAAATTCTTCCATATCCAGTACCGTGAAAATTTCTTCAATACGCTTTTCACATTCCTCTTTGGAAAGATGATAGATTTCCCCCAGCATCCTGAGCATTTCTCTTGTACTGAGCCTGTGGTAAAGCTTTGTATTGCCGGATAAGTACCCGATATTTTTTTTCATCTCTATCGGCTCTGTAATCAGATTCCCCTGTGCATCCTCCATAACTACCCGCCCCCCGGTAGGCTCCATCAGGGTGCCAAGCATCCGAAGCAGCGTGGTCTTTCCTGCCCCATTAGGTCCTAAAATGCCTAAAATCTCCCCTGTACCTACTTCTAAAGAGACATCCTTTACCGCATAAAATTCTTCCTTTACCGATTTCTTTTTTAAGTTCTTTCCTTTTTTACCGGTTTCCTCTTCCAGCTTTGTACGGACGAACATTTTGCTTAACTGTTCTGCTTTCAGCATTTCCTTTCCTCCTTCCACTGCTATGAAACTTTCTATTCCTTTTTACTTATCTACTGCTATACAATTTTTTATTCTTTTCTATTTACCTGCTGCTATTCGACTTCTTATTCTTTTCTACTCTTCCACTTCTCGTATAAATCCGGTCTTCTTTCCTTAGTCCGCTTTATGGACTGTTCCCGCCTCCACTTTTCAATATTGGCATGATGGCCCGATAATAACACTTCCGGCACCTTTTTCCCTCTCCATTCCTCTGGTCTGGAATACTGGGGATATTCCAGCAAATCCTCATGAAAGGACTCAAATTCTGCAGATGTATCATTATTCAGTACCTCCGGCACCAGCCGGGAAATGGCATCGATCATGACCATGGCAGGAAGCTCTCCTCCGGTAAGCACATAATCACCAATAGAAATATAGTCCGTGACGATTTCTTCCAAAACTCTTTCATCAATCCCTTCATAATGCCCACATAGAAAAACCAAATCTTCTTCCTTTGCCAGCTCCTCTGCCATAGACTGATGAAAGACAGACCCCTGAGGCGTCAGATAAATTACCCGCAGCTTACCCGACCTATTAGCAGTCGCTAACTCATTTTCCTGTTTCTCTTTTCCCTTACTCAGCCCGGCAATCCTTTCCTCCACCGCCTTATAAGCATCATAAACAGGCTGTGCCTGCATCAGCATCCCGGCACCGCCCCCGTAAGGATAATCATCCACCTTTTTGTGTTTATTTTTTGTATAATCCCGGATATTTACTGCTTCCACGGAAATCAGCCCCTGCTCACAGGCTCTCCCCAATATGCTTGTATGGAGTCCCTGCAAAACCATTTCCGGAAATAATGTTAAAACATGAAATCTCATAACAGCCCTTCCATCATATGAACCTTTACAAAGCCCTCTTCTACATTTACTTCTAAAATACACTGCTTAATGGCAGGAATCAGCACTTCCTTTTCATCCTCCATTTTTACAATATACACATCATTTGCTCCGGTTTCCATCACATCCTCTAGCACACCTAGGACGGTCCCCTGCTCATCTATCACGGAAAGCCCTATCAAATCGGCAATAAAATACTCATCCTTTTTCAGCTTTACTGCATGTTCCCTTGTAACAAAAAGCTCTTTCCTTTTGTATTTCTCAATCTGATTGATATCGTCAATGCCCTTGAATTTTAATATAACAAACTGCTTGAAGAACTTTACTCCTTCCACCTCAAGCTCCAATCGTTCCTTGCCCGTCTCCAAAATCAGCCTGATTCCCTTTTTAAACCGCTTCACATCGTCCGTAGTCGGAAATACCTTCACTTCTCCTTTAATTCCGTGAGTAGAGGTAATAATGCCTACCTTCAGTAAATCTTCCATTTGCTTTCCTCCTTCTGCATTTTCCTCTTACTACAATCATCATGCGAACAAAAAACAGGGTGCCAATCAGACACCCCATCCTTTTCTTAGACGATTTCTACATCCACCTTTTGATTTTCTCCAAAAGAAGCAGCTTTTACTACAGACCGAATCGCCTTTGCAATTCTTCCCTGCTTGCCGATTACTTTTCCCATATCAGCCTGAGCTACATGAAGTTCTACAATCAATGTTTTCCCTTCTTTTTTCTCAGTTACAACAACTTCCTCCGGATTGTCAACAAGAGCTTTTGCAATTACTTCAACTAATTCCTTCATAGTACACCTCCAAAAGTGCAATGACAAGTTTTTAGATTCTGAAATTATTTTTCAATTCCTGCTGCTTTAAAAATCTTGCCTACCACTTCTGTTGGCTGTGCACCGTTAGCAAGCCACTTCTTTGCTAACTCTTCATTTACCTTGAAAGTACTTGGATCTGTATTTGGATCATAAGTTCCAATCTCCTCGATAAATCTTCCATCTCTTGGAGAACGGGAATCTGCAACTACGATTCTATAAAAAGGAGCCTTTTTCTGTCCCATTCTTCTTAATCTGATTTTTACTGCCATTTCTTTTCACCTCCGAAATTATTTTTCATTATATTAGTTCAACCGGATGGATATCCGGCTTCCCAGCTTTCTCACTGCCCGATTTTATATCGGAATTATTTCCACATTCCTTTATTGGGAAACGGGATTTTCAGGTACATTCTAATCAAAACGGGAATTTGAGTCTTCCCTTCTTTCCCATACCACCCATCATGCCCGGCAGCTGCTTCATCATTTTTTGGCTCTGCTCGAACTGCTTGATAAAGCGGTTCACTATGCCAATGTCCACTCCAGCGCCTTTGGCAATCCGGTGTTTTCTGCTTGGATTTAAAAGCTTTGGATTCTGCCTTTCCTCTACTGTCATGGAAAGTACAATGGCTTCCATTCTGGCAAGCTGCTTTTCATCCACCATGGACTCAATGTCTCCCATTTTGGCGCCCATGCCGGGCATCATGCTCAAAATGGAGGATAAGCCGCCCATATTCCTCATCTGCTTCATGCTTTCCAAATAATCCTCAAAGTCGAACTTGCCCTTTTTCATTTTGGCAGCCATCTGCTTTTCTTTTTCTTCATCTATATCCAGATTCGCCTGTACTTTATCAATGAGAGTCAGCACATCGCCCATTCCCAAAATGCGGCTTGCCATTCGGTCCGGATAAAACTGCTCCAAATCCGACAGCTTCTCTCCCATACCTACAAACAAAATAGGTTTGCCGGTTACCGCTTTTACAGAAAGTGCGGAACCGCCTCTGGAATCACCATCCATCTTAGAAAGGATTACCCCGTCGATTCCAACCTTTTCATCAAATTCTTTTGCAACGTTTACCGCATCCTGACCTGTCATAACGTCTACCACCAGAATGGTTTGGTGCACTTCAACATTTGCCTTGATTTCCTGCAGCTCTTCCATCATGGCTTCATCTATATGAAGACGGCCTGCAGTATCTAAAATCACTACATTATGACCGTTTTTCTGGGCATGTTCTATGGCTGCTTTTGCAATGTCCACCGGGCTATGGTTTTCTCCCATGGTAAACACGTCCACCTGCTGCTTTTCACCATTTACCTGCAACTGCTTTATAGCGGCAGGCCTGTAAATATCGCAGGCTGTCAGCAGACACTTTTTGCCTTTTAGTTTCAGTTTTCCTGCTATCTTTGCGGTTGTGGTAGTCTTACCTGCACCCTGAAGCCCGCACATCATAATAACAGTAATGGACTTTCCGGGCTGCATTTTGATTTCCGTTGTTTCAGAGCCCATCAGGGCAGTCATTTCCTCATTTACGATTTTAATGACCATCTGTCCCGGATTTAACCCGTTCATCACATCAGCGCCAATGGCACGTTCCTCTACGGATTTGATGAATTGCTTTACTACTTTAAAGTTTACGTCGGCTTCTAGCAATGCCATCTTTACTTCCTTTAAAGCAGCTTTTACATCTTCCTCTGTTAGCCGTCCCTTGCTTCTTAAATTCTTAAATACATTCTGTAGTTTATCCGTTAAACTTTCAAATGCCATAAATTATAATTCCTCTAATATTTCATTAATGAGAGCCTCTAAGCTCCGGCTCATGGCTTTATCTTCCAATTTGCCCAGCATTTCCTTTAATACATGGACTTTTTCCTTTGTTCTTGTAAACTTTTCTACCAGATGCAGCCTGTTTTCATACTCTGTCAGGCTCTTATCGCACCGTTTAATCAAATCATGGACGCCCTGTCTGGAAATTCCATGCTCATCGGCAATTTCCGAAAGGGACATATCGTGATAAACCGCATCTTCATATATGCGTTTCTGGTGCTCTGTCAAAAGTTCGCCGTAAAAATCATACAGCAGACCCTGTTCTACAATTTTTTCCATTGTATCACCTGCTTTTTCTTGATACCTTTGCTATCATACACTAAGGATTTTGTGGTGTCAAGTATTTTTTCTTGACAATCCCAGATTCTCATCACTTAATCAGCCTCCATACTTATTGATATGGATTTTCTTTTTCTAACACCCATGGAGAAGTAAATAAAATCTCCATCTGTATTGCCAGCATCGGAAATCCATCCTCTAACAAATTGCAATCACTGGAAAATCCAATTTTATAGTTTTCTGCAATCGAATACATTTCATCTTCATCCAAAGAAAAAACCTGCGAATCGGCAACATGGCCTTTGGATTTCCAAACATCATTTATAAAATTCTTTTTCCCGCAAATATGATAAAACCCTCCATATAACATATGTTTTCCTTCGTTCTCGGCAGCATATGGTATAATCTCTGCAGCCTTTTTCAAATCAACTCCAAGCCCTTCAAAAAAAGCTTTTACTTCATTCGGAAAGCAATCCGAAGCCCGTTCATAATTACAGCAGCCGTCACACATGCAGCCATTTATAATTTTCTCTGCTTTCTCATAAAACAAACGTGTTTTCTCAACATCAATATCAACTTCATATTCGCCAAATAAATATCTCATCATCTTCTCCATCTCTTTGAATATCATTTCATCATTAGTGAATACGCCAAAAATATCAATGAATTTTATAAATAGGCAGAAATAAATCAAAACAAGAAAAAATTCAATTGATATGGTGTTTTCTTTTGGGACATGCTATATTTAAATAGTATTTTTTTTAGATTTTTTCTTTTTAAGCAGAACGAATAGAAAGGATTTTCCATGAATGCTCATATACCCTCTTTTTCATTTTTCAAAACAAAAACATTTGCCACCCTTTTCGTCTCCGCCATTATGGGCATGATTCTTTCCATAGCACAGGCACTTTTAGTTCATGGCAAGGTGCGTTCCATTTTTACTTTAGGCCCTTCGCCAAGGCTTTATATGTATTGTCTGATAGGACTTTCCCTCCTGTTTGGCATTTGTTTTTATACGGCAGTTATTTTTTGCATCCGCCTTCTCCTTCAGGGAAATAAAGTCTTTCTTTCCTATTTCAAATATTTTTTGGTGTATTTTTGCCTATTGGGAATTTTGTTTCTGCTGGTATGGCCCGGTATTTTTAAGGGGGATGAATTTTATGTGCTAAGAAGCGCTCTTAGCTTTCAGCTTTCTCCTGCCCAGACCGGTCTTACTAGTTGTTTTTATATTGTGTGCCTTTTGTTTTTTCCAAATCCGGCTGTCATTACCTTTATGCAGATGCTGATTATCTGCTGCATCTTTTCTTATATTATGAAAAACCTGTTTTCCATCTATAAAAGCAAAAAGGTATGGCTTATGCTGCTGCCCTTCTGCCTGCTTCCGGTTTTAGACGGCAACCTGTTTACCCTTCGCGCCACTTTGGTGGGATGGCTGTTTCTGCTGGTGCTTTTCCAGATTTTCTTTGCCTATAAAAGAGGCTCCTTATCCTTGTGGACAGGACTGTTTCTTTCTGCAGTAAGCGGGCTTATTATAGCATGGCGGACGGAATATATTTATCTGCTGCTTCTGCTTCCTGCAGCCTTATGGTTTTTACGGCTTTTCTCCCTGAAACGTGCCTGTATTTCCCTTATGGTCATTGCCCTTTCCTTCCTTTTCTTTCAGGTACCCAACAAAATTGCGGCAAATGGCAGCAACAAATACCCCATTTCCCTTGTAATAAATCCCTTGGGAAATTTGTTTAATGAGGAGCATTTGGAAGGTCCCAGCGTATATGAGGATATTCTTACACTAAATGAACTAATTGACGTACAAAGGCTCCGCAGGGACGCTTCCGTACGGAATATCAGCCAATACTGGAATATTCCCGATGTGCTGCCTAAAGAGCAGCTAAACCGGTTTATGGCTGCCGCCCTTCGGCTGATTGTTTACAACTTTGATGATTTTTTAAAATACCGTTGTCTCACCTTTGCCCATACTAACGGTTTTTACCCGGATGAAATCAATCATCCCGGCGGCGAAATGGTGTCCGGAATTTTGGAGCTTAAATATTATGATACGGATTTTACAGAAATCTTTCCCTTTATGAAACCACCCTTTGGGCAGGCAGCCCGTGAACGGGTCATTGAGTTTCTCTCATGCCGCCACTATGTACAGGGGGAAAGCACTACCAATCTGTTCCTTCCCATATTTTATAACTGCCTCCCGGCATTTCTTTTGCTCTTCCTTGCTACTTTAATCGGGGGCCTTCAAAAAAAGAAGTGTTTTGTAGTGCTGTCACTGCTGATTCAGATACAGCTTGTGCTGATTTTCTTAACGGCGCCTGCCATGTTTTTTATGTACTATTACTGTTTTTATCTGTGTGGATATGCTTTTACAGGATTATTCCTTTTAGATGGGCTTTGTAGTAGGAAACACCTATAAAATAGGAAATAACACTTTTTTGCTTTTATTCTCTTATTCCTGCCGCATATTCTCCCATATTTACATCAAGCACTTCTCTCGCCGGCTGAATCAGGGCATTTTCATATTGGCATTTCCACTGTATAGCTTTGCTGTTTTTGCCCTCTACAATTCCATCAATCACATCCCCGGATTGAATCGGGTTATCATTTTCCAATATATACAAAACCGTATCATAAGCATGATTTACTACCCATTCCGGCTCCATATCATGGAAATGATACTGCATGTCCGGCAAAAAAAGCGTCCCCATCCCAAGGGTATCTACCATCATATCATTTGTTCCCTGAACACGAAAAAAACGAACATTTACGCCAAAATAAATGAAACGTACCTCCCTTGGAATCTGATGGTTTCGCACCTCATCTGCCGTAAACAGTTTTCCACAGCTTGGAAAATAGACAGCCTGACATTCCGGATAAAGCTCCACCACTGCCTCTAAAAAATCCATATCAAGCTCTGCCCGTTCATTTGCCGAAAGTCCGGCTGCCAGCATATCCGTAGCCAGTACATGGTAACTGCATTCCTCTAAAATCTGTTCACTATTTTCACAATTCCACATCTGGCTTCTTTCAAAAGCCTCAATCCTGCTATCATCAAATTCCATGCTTTCGGTAATCATCAGCTGGGGCGGCATCTTCCCTTCTTTGAATTCCACCTCATATTTCTTTGCTGCAAATCCTGCACATTTTTTATCATAAGTAAAACAATCCACATCGGATAAATGCTTTCTCATAACGGTAGTCATATGTTCTTTATCCGGCATTTCAACAGGCTCTTTCATCAGAAGGTCGATGATAAAGACCATTCCTGCCTGCTGTGTCTGGGATAAATCCTGACGAAATTCCTGCGTACTTTTATTTTTCTGATTTTCTTCCTTTTTCTTCTCAAAGCTTTTGTCTGATTTCTTCATATAGTAATCCTTTCATTTTTATTTTTTGTAATTATGGAGCTTATTTGAAGATATTCGTTCCTTATCATAATTCCCTTGTTCCCAATAACTTGTGCTTGTGTACAAAAAACGCACAAGCTCTAAGACAGTGAAAAAAATTGAGCGTTCCCCAATGGCTAAATGAAGAATCCTGCGCCATGGGAATCAATTTTTCCCAGATATTACAAGAAAACCTTCTTCAAAAATGTGGATTGGAATAAAGGCAGGATGCAAAGACAGTTCATTTAATGGCAGTTTTGCCATATTCTAATGAAGTCCCTGCATCCTGCTGAATTTTCTATATTCTATACCAACTGCGCCTGCACTGCCGTAAGCGCAACCACTCCTACGATATCCTCCCATGAACAGCCTCTTGATAAATCATTTACAGGCTTGGAAATTCCCTGCAGCATGGGACCATAAGCCTCTGCTTTTCCAAGTCTTTGCACAAGCTTATAGCTGATGTTACCACAATCCAGATTTGGGAAAACAAGCACATTTGCCTTACCTGCCACCTCACTGCCCGGAGCCTTTGCCTTGGCAATGTGAGGAACCAAAGCTGCATCCGGCTGCAGCTCTCCGTCTATCGTAAGATTCGGATACTGTTCCTTTGCAATTCTGGTTGCTTCCACGATTTTATCAACCAGAGGGTGCTTTGCACTGCCCTTTGTGGAATGGGACAGCATGGCAATAATAGGCTTTGCATTTACCAGATTCTTAAAGCTCTTTGCCGATGTGTCCGCAATTGCCGCTAACTCCTCAGCAGTCGGATCCTGATTCAGTCCGCAGTCAGCAAATAAAAAGGTTCCATTTTCTCCATACGGACAGTCTGGCACGTCCATAATGAAAAATCCCGACACCAGCTTGACTCCCGGAGCCGTCTTTAAAATCTGCAAAGACGGGCGGAGCACATCTGCCGTTGCATGACAGGCGCCTGCCACCATGCCGTCCGCATCATTTGCCTTTACCATCAGCACTCCAAAAGTAAGAAAATCATCTAACAAAATTTCCCTTGCCTTTTCCTCTGTCATGCCCTTTGCTTTTCTTGTTTCATATAATAATTGCACATATTCCTCCAGCTTTCCGGAAGTCTTTGGATTGACAATTTCCACCCCGTCCAATTCCACTTCCAGCCATCTTGCGCCGTCATGTATTTTTTCTTCATCCCCCACCATAATGATGTTCGCAATATCTTCCTTTAAAATGCTTGCAGCCGCAATCAGCGTCCTCTTATCCGTAGTCTCCGGCAGAACAATTGTTTTTTTATCGGCCCTTGCCTTTTCTTTGATTACATCAATATATGCCATATCCTTCTCCTTTCCTAACCGCCCTAAACGAATCCCATAAGCATGATATAAGTTTTTTCTTAAAATGATTATAAAACAAACATTCCTTGTATACAAGTTTCTTGTCATAAAAAATATGTGCAAAATATAATACAATCTCCAATAAAAAATAATCTAACAGTTCAGCCCACAGGCGCAGAGCGTGGTTTTCACAGAGCATGTTTTCTACGTCGCCACGCTTTCGCTCTATAAAAACGCAACAGTG
>JAMPFB010000029.1 GCA_023664735.1 Robinsoniella sp.
TAGAAAACGTGCTCTGCATAAAACCTGCTCTGCGCCTGTGGGCTGAACTGTTACCTTTTTTCATTTTTTGCATGAGGCAGTTTCCCATAAAAAAAGTCCCATGCACTTATTTCTGTGCATGGGACGTAATCTACGCGGTTCCACCCTGCTTGCCTTCTGCGCAGCCGGACAGCTTTCGCTTTACCGGATACGGCTTATGAATGCCTCTCATTTGATGATAACGGAATCACCGGACCGGATTGGGGCCACTCAGAGTTAGTTTTCATCTGCTTCCTGTAAAGATGCTTTCAGCGCCGGGAAGTATTTAGGGAATATATACAAGATATGCAAGACAGACTCTGTTTACCAGCCATGTCATGCTATATAGATTCCGTTCTTTGCCTTCCATCGTCATCTCTCTCTGCTGCATTTCACAGATTACTCTTCTCTTCAACGTGTTCTGCTTATATGAGTATTGTTTGAAAATTTGCTTATTTGTATTTTATGCTTGTTTTGCAAAATTGTAAAGAGGGAATTTTTAGTCTGTGCCTCTTCTTAGGGCAATCACAAAGTCATTGTATTTATGCTACATATTATTTTCCATCGCATCGGACAATGAGCACTTTTTTAGATTTATACAAGAATTTTGCTTTGGCTTGTAAATTATCAAATTATTACGCCCTATAATAGCGACCATTGTATTATCATTTTATACAATTCATTTTACTTTTTGGATTCAAAAAAGTCAGTCTTTATCATAGTTTGACGACTTTGCGATTACCCTAGCCTTTTCTAATTTTCAGCCTTTTCCTGTAACAGTTCAGTTTGTGTTTTTGAAAGTAGGGACTAAGCGGATGCAACAGAATGATGAGAGTAGATTGGTTTCATCACTCTTTCTTTCGCTTTAGAACGCTTATTCTTGAATAATTTACATCCATATGTTATACTTAAAAAAGCAAAATACCAAATTGTACATTGTGTTTTAATCGTATTATTGATTTGAAATAATAAAAAATAGGCAAATGAATATGTAAGGAGATACTATGTATAACAAAATAATGCAATACTTAAATATGGGATTTTGGTATGTACTAAGAGCAATTCCATTAGGATTAGCGCTAAATATACTTATTAATTTAATAAAAAGAAACCAAAGTACAAAAAAAATGTTTCTATTAAATACTTTTTTTTACACATATTGCATTGCTATATTAAACATTACAGGAATTTTAGGAATGACATTCAATTTTTCTTACTTTAAACATGCATTTGAAAATTTACAATTACCATTTACAAATCCATCTTTACTAATGCTACTTTTAAATGTAGGGCTATTTATCCCATTTGGTTTTTTACTATCGCTTTTAGTTCCAAAATGCAGAAAAATCCATATGATACTCATAATCAGTTTGCTTTTTACAATAGTTATTGAGTTTTTACAAGCCTTTTCTGGAAGGATGACAGAATTGGATGATGTTATTATGAATACTATAGGAGGGATAGTAGGATATATTATCTGGAAATGCTACGATAAATACCTAAAAAATAGAAAATATGAAAAAGTTTAGGCAATGCTTTATTTTACTAATTGGCAGCATGGCATTGATAACTGCTATCTGGCTGCTGGAAACAATACAGCTTCAAAAGGAATACAAAGAACTTATTGATATACAAGATGGATATATTCAAATTCATGATGATTATGATACAGAAAATACAAATATATATGATTTTTTTGAACAGGAAGATTCTTTGGACATTTTAAAGAATACCTATAAAAAATTAGTAGAAAATGAATTTATCGATTATTATGAATGCATGAACCAGAATTTTGAATATATAGGAAAATTTACTGGTGATAAAGAGACAATAGACGGGGGTGAAGAGCTTCGGAACCAGTCTACGGAAATAGGCGAAGTTACCCCATTAAAATCCTTTCAATTATCATATGATATTCTTATTGATTTAAACCTCAATTCTTATTTAGATGGGGGAAATTTCTTTACAGAAAAAGATTTCATATATAACGGAGAAGGAAGCATTCCTGTTCTGCTTGGAAGCCAATATAAACAAATCATGAAACTGAATGATGAATTTGAAGCATATTATCTTGGAAGTCAAATAATGAAATGTAAAATTATAGGTTTTTTACAGCCCGATACTACCTGCCTGATAAAAGGAGAAGAATATGTGCTAAACGGCTACATAATCTCCCCTGCTATAAATATTGATTATATGCAGGATAAGGGAGAAAATTTATTATTTGAAAAAATTTTGTATTCCGAAAAATGCACAGGATATATTCATTATGCTTCAGAAGAAGAAATGTATCAGGAACTTCAGGTGTTAGAGCAAATAGCAGATGAAACAAATTATCAATGCAAGTATTACTTGGGATTTGATTCCGTTTTTTTAGAATATAAGCTGGGAATAACGAAAAAGATGGCTCTTCTACTATTATTTTTTGCCTTCCTTATATGGTTAACTGGAATACTGATATTTCTGAAAGAAGCAGGAAAGGGAGAGCAATACACACATTTGGACAGGAAAAAACTGAAAACAAAAACTATAAAAAATGGTATTTTCTTCTTTCTAATAGAGATACTATCCGTTGCTTTCGTATTGATTGCTTCTTATAATTCTATCATCTCATATGCAACGTATAGACTATGGAATAAGATAATTGCAGGAATAATAACTATTAGCATTGTTATAACAATCATAAATTATGTAAATATAAAGATACAATCAGCGGACTCAAATAGCAGTCCTCCAAATAAAGATAAAACAATCCATTCCAAATACTAGTTCTATTGTATATAAAAAGCTTTTACAATAATTAGGCAACCATATTGTAAAAGCTTTTTATAACATTTAGAAATTCACTTTTTAATTTTCAAAACCATAATACACTCTTCCCGAATAATTCGTACAAGGAAATACTGTAGAAATTATTGGTGTGGAATTTTCCACTTTGCCAGTTCCCCATTTCCTGCCTGATTCTGCACAAATAGCCCCAAGAGCATTGTTAATAAGATGAACGCTTGTATAATGCCGTGTAGGAGAAGTTGTATAACCAGTTGCATAATATTTATAATTGGTCTCTACTGTAACAACCGAAACTCCAGAAGCAGTTATCGTTCCGGCATGAACTTGCAATGTCATGCCTCCCAGCAATAACACTGAAATTAGAAATAAAATCGCTTTTGATTTGAAAACTTTTTTTAATTGCACTTCTACATCCTCCTTAAAAATTAAATTTTTTCTTTTATATTATAATAATTTCAATATATTGTCAAATGTTTTTTGATAATTGTTTTAGGTAACTAGGGCAATCGCAAAGTCATTGTATTTATGCTACATATTATTTTTCATCGTATTGGACAATAAGCTCTTTTTTTAGATTTATGCGAAAATTTTGCCTTGCCTTGTAAATTATCAAATTATTACGCCCTATAATAGCGGCCATTGTATTATCATTTTACTTTTTGGATTCAAAAAAGTCAGTCTTTATCATAGTTTGACGACTTTGCGATTGCCCTAGCCTCCTTTTGTAACAATACAGCCTGTTTTGTCACAGGCTGTACTAGAAAAGGCTAAACTATTACAACCATCAAGCAATAGCAAATCTCCCAAGTTCAAAAGTATATTTCCCTTCCTTTTTTTCTGCCCTGCAGTCCATATAGAAATTAGCCCCCGTACCGCTTCTCCACTTTGAAGCTGAAAATTGAAAGCTATCATTTTCTATTTCCAACGTTTCTATTTTTAGCAGGACGCCGTCTGGAAAATATAGACCATCTGAAGATATATGCCCTTGCTCTTTTAATTCCTCGTAAGTTCCCGGAATAACTTCCATTCCAAATAACTGCCATGCCTGATAGATGATTGCTTCCTTTTCTCCTTTCGATAAATTATCAGCCTTGGAAATATCCACTGCTATCATGGTAATATCACCGTTTAAGCCTTCGCCATTTTCATAGACCTGTTTTAGTATATCCAGATACAAGCTTACCAGATCATCTTCCCTGTTTATCACTTCTATTTTGGACGCATAAATCTGTCCCGGATATGATTCTAAAACCATTCCATCAAAGGTGACTTCCACAGTCATTCCCGGTATAATCGCCTCATCGGTGATGTTACTGCCATTATCTATAAAATTTGTTTCCAAAACATGAACATCCAAAAGTCCTTCTGTCCCATCACTTGCTATCAGGTAGGTTCCTCTTTCCTGACGTTTTTCAATAATCTTCCCTATATAGGTAGTCATATCCTCTTCTTTCTCCTGTTTTTCCACACCTGCATGATTGGATTGTCTTTCTCCAACATTTTCCAAACCAGTACAAAGAATTTTGTCAAGCGGATTAATGCGCAGAAATTGCTTTTCTCCAACATTTCCCGAATCGGTACAGGCTGTAAATGTTCCTGTAAAAAACAAAATCATGAACATTGCCGCCAACGCTTTTCTCCTTATTCCTTTTACCTTCATTCTCTTCCCTGCCATTTTCTTGCTCTTCATTCCCTTTCCCACCATTCTTATCCTGACAATAGATTTTCTTGTATGAAATACGTTTCAGCCTTCCTTTTTTATGGGAAAATTTATGAAATCCTCCATGGTTATGAATGGCTCTATGTCAAAAAATTTTTCCCTTTTTGATTATAAAAATGCAACCCCTTTTCCCAAAAAGAGATTGCATTCGCATCTTTTATTATCCTTTATGACGCTGCCTTTGTCAGCTCATCAGCTTTCCTCCGAAAGCAGCTTTTTTTCTACAATCTGCGCTGCACTTCTTACCAGCTTCACGCATGGACGCACTTTGTAATATTCTTCTGTGCGTTCTGCAGGCATTGCGCTTTTCTCACGGCTTAAAATGCCAAGAAGCTCCTTGCATATAATGCTTCCATTTTTCTCTGCAAATTCATCGCTCATGCTTCTTACCATTTCATAAGTCTTTGTCTTTGCCTCTCTGTCCTTAGGATCAATATTACCATCTTTTAAACCCAATAAAAGCGCCATTGCACAAACGGTTCCGCACACCTCCCGCATACGTCCTATTCCTGCCCCCATAGGGCTTGCAAGCTTTAAGGCAGCTTCTTTCTCCATGCCAAATAAATCCGCATAGGCTCCAAATACTGATTGGGCACAATTATATCCTTCTTTGAATAAAGCAACCGCTTCCTCTACCCGGCTTTCCATTTTCTGCTCCGAAGGCCTAATTGTTTCTGCCGCAGCACTTTTTATACTTTTTGCCGCTGCCGCATGGACATGGATCATTTGGATATACTTTTTCTTCTTTTACAATCGTGGTAGACTTTTTCTGCTCCTTGTAAAGCTCCTTCTGCCTGTCCTTATCAAAAATAGAATCCCACTGCTCAAGTCCATAAAGCCAGTCTGCATCTGCTGCCACCATATTTTTATACAAGCGCTCTTTATCAAATTTCAAGCTTACCTGTGTATCCTCTTCCATTTCCTCGATAGGATTGGGCTCTACTAAGGATTCATCTATTCCATCCAAAAAGCCAACCATGGTCATAAGCTCAACGTTATATTTTTCAGCCAGCTCCTTTACCGTTCCCTTTACTTCTTCATCCGGATTTGTTAAAAGCTGCTCATAAATTTCCTTTTCTTTTTGGAAATATGCGGCCCAAAGCCTTTGCAGGTCTCCTTTGTTTGCTGTTTCTGAATAAGCAACATCTCTCCATTGTTTTAATAATGCCATTTCTATTACTCCTTTGTCTTCCTTCCTTATTTCCCTTCTGCATCGGGGTATCAATCTGTTAAAACTTTGTATAGTATATACTATTTTTTTACTTTTTGGAAGGTTTTTCTTTGAATTCCTAAAATTCATGCTCTGTGTGGTCCTTCCGCTGCGCCTGTGGGCTGAACTGTTACAATTCCTGAAATTTTCCGCAACAATTCAACCCGCAAAAAGTCTCTATTGCTTTACGGCAAAACCTGTAACCTTTCTGCTTCCACTACCTGCCCGTTTTTCATGACAGTCTTTTCTACATTAAAATATTCCTCCGTTTTAAAAAGTTCAATATCCCACATAGTAACTTCCGCAGGTTCATAGTAGGTTACGACAGCCCTTTTTTCCGGACGAAAATCTACGCTTATATAGCGGTAAAATTTCTGCGTAGTATCCATTTCCTCTTTTGTAATTATGGCTTTTTTATTGTTATCATAATATTTTATCGTATTGTCTCCATTTTCCTCCAAAACATTATAATCGTTGCCAAGCGCATTCCGCTTTTTCTCACCGACTCCTCTAAGCAGCATACATTTTTCAAAATCAGAAGAGGCCTGCAGCTCTTCATAAAAGCTGTTTATCTGATATTCCTTCAGATAGCGAATACCTACTGGAGTCAGGCAAAGCAGGATGATAAGCACCACTGCCCCTATAATCCATCCAAGCTTCAATCCTTTTTTGCGTCTTATGAATACAAAGGGATCCTTAAACAAAACAAGCGGCTTTGGCGGCTCTTTTTCCTCTTCTGCCTCTTCCACAAGAAAACCGTCTAAAAAATCCCCAACTGTCTGCGTCCGCTCAAAATCATGGGAGGCAAGTCCTGCCATAAGAGCGCTGCTTTGCTTCTTTTTTATAGGAATCTCTAATTCCTCCGGTGTTTTCATCACCTCTGTGTTTTGAATCCTGTCATAAAAATGAGATGGTGCCACTCCGGTAATGCAATGATAAATAGTGGCTGCAAGCCCGTATATATCAGTTGCCGTACCGGGCTTTCCTTCCTCCATGAAAAGCTCTACCGGTGTATAGCGGCTATTCCTGATTGGAAGGATTTCCTCCACAAACAGAGCATCTGTTGCCATTTTCATAGGATCACAAAGGCCTATGAGCTTTGCACCGTTTTTCTTGGTAACCATAATCTGATCTGGTCTTATTTTACCATGAATAAAGCCCGCCTCATGGATTTTCTTCAAGCTGTCTGTAATTGGTTCAAAAAAATTCAGCAGCGAGCCTAATGGCAGCCTGCTATTTTTCTTTCCCTCTAAAAAAACATCCAGAGTAACCCCTTCTAAATATTCAAAAACCGTATACACAGTTTGATTTTCCTCAAAAAATGTAATCACATTTGCAATCCCCTCTAAAGGATAAAGCTGAATCAATGTCTTTGCTTCCCGAATCACCCGCTCCTTCATGGATTCAAATACCGCCTCATTGGAAAGACGGATACATTCCACCTTATAACGCTCTGTCTGATCCCGCCTTACGATTTTTCCGGGAAATAATTCCTTTATGATGACTTTCTTATTACGAAAGGTATCATACCCTTTGTAAACAATACTGAATCCATTTTCCCCCAGTATCTCTTTAATCTGATACCTGTCCTGCAGCTTTTCCTTTACCGGAATGGCTCTTCCTTTAATTTGTCCCATAAAACGCCCTCTACTTTTCTATCGGAATTCCTGATAATTCTTTTTCGGATAATTTTTTGATATGAATTTTAGCATATAGGATTAGAATAGCATATTAGTGGTTTGGTTGCAAGGAGCTGACAGGAATTTGTGGTAACAGTTCAGCCATATATGAAATTTCATTGAAAAAATCATGCTTTTATGCTACTATATGCATATAAACATATATTAGCAAGGTCAGGTGAAGCATATGTCCATAACAATCAAAGACGTTGCAAGGGAAGCCGGTGTTTCCATTGCAACTGTGTCAAAAGTCATTAACAACAAGCCCTCCATCTCAGATGCCACAAGGCAGCATGTTGTTCAGGTTATGGAAAGGATGGATTATCATCCTAATGCCAATGCCTGCAATTTTGCCAGAAAAAGAACAGAAAACATTGTCTTCTTAGCCGTTACAGAGCCTAATATCGCTTTTCACAATCCGCATATGTTTGAAATTCTCTGCGGGGCATCCGAGAAAATCCGGAAAAAGAAATACTCTTTTAGCTTTATCGGCTCTCCCGACAAGGAGGCTGCCTTGGAAGAGGCAATGGAGATTATCGGACGGAAAGCTGCCGACGGGCTTCTTGTTCATGGCTCTGCCACTTCCCGTCCTCTTGCTGATCTGCTGGTTAACACAGGCTTTCCACATATCATCATAGGGCGTCCTCCTTTTTCCACTGCCGCCTGCTGGATTGATATCAACAATCATGTATCCGGTGAAATGGCTGCAAAATATTTATATAACTGTGGTTATTCCAAAATTGCTTTTATCGGCGGACCGGCAACAGATGAAATTTCTCGCCACCGCCTGAAAGGGTTTGTTTCTTCCATGCATTTAAAAGGGCTTTCCGTTCCGGATTCCTTTATCAAATACGGCACCTACAGCAAAGCCAGCGGCTTTTCCATGATGGAAGAACTTCTGCGTGGAAGCTGCCTTCCCGATGCAGTCATCTGTGAAAATAATCCTATTGCCCTTGGCGCTGTCAGCGCCATTGAAGCACATGGCATGTCCATTCCCGAAGACATCGGTGTCATTACCTTTGATGACTATCCCTTGTCGCAGTTAATTGATCCGCCACTGACTGTTGTGGATATTGATGTAAATGAAATGGGGCGTCAGGCTGCTTCCATCCTGCTAAAAAAAATAAAGACTCCCCAGCTGCATATACAATCCTTTTCCGCACTGCCTTCATTGATTATCCGCTCCTCACTGAAAAATCCCCATGAGCCATTGCTATAGCCCGTTTGTGCAGCATAATTTACTGTATGTGCCAAATCACATATCCGTTTTCTAAAAGCTTTTCCTGATGATATCCTTCCTGCAGCAGAGGCCTTCCTTTTTCCGGCATCCGGATTTGCTTCTCCTCGCCTGTATTTATATAGACCACCATCTCTCCCTTTTCATTTTTCCTGCCAAATACAAACAGGGAATCGTCTATCAGCTTCCATTTGGGCTGGTAATCGGTTTTTGAATCAATGCAAAGCTCTCTGATTTGATTCAATTTGGCAATAAACCCGCACTGGCTGCCCCGTTCTTCCCATTTCATTGGCTGACGATATTCCGCTTCGGTAATTCCCCTGATTTCCTGTTCGTCCCCATAAAACAGGCTGGGCACTCCCGGCATCAGCATTAAAAGAATACAGCCTAACTTCCATCTGGCGATATTTCCCCTGCACAAAGAAAGAAAACGGGGGATGTCATGACTGTCTAACAGGTTCATCTGCCCGTTCACAATATTGGTAGGATATCTAAGCCTCATCTGCTCAAACTGATAGGAAGTTTTCAGGGCATCCGGCTTTTCTGCTGCCAGATATTCCTTGCAGATTCTGCAAAACTCATAATTCATCACCGAATCAAAGGCGTCTCCCCTCAGCCATGTTTCCGCATTTTCCCATACCTCTCCAATCAACACCGCATGAGGATTTTCCTTTTTTACCGCTGCCCGGAATCTTCTCCAGAAATTACGGTCAATCTCATTTGCCACATCCAGCCTCCAGCCATCCACATGGTACTCCCTAATCCAGTATGCCCCTACATCCGCAAAATACATCTGCACTTCTTTTTCTGTTGTATTGAGCTTGGGCATTTTCCTCTCGTATGCAAAGCAGGCATATCCCGGAATTTCCTCCTGAGTCTTTGGTTTTTTCACTGGAAATTCCAGCTTGTAAAACCATTTGCAATACCGTGAATTTCTTCCTTTTTCCACCACATCCGCAAAAGCAAAAAATTCCCAGCTGCAATGATTGAACACACCATCAATAATGATTTTCATTCCCCGCTCATGAAGCTTTTCCACAAGCTCCCGGAAATCCTCTTCCGTTCCCATGCAGGGGTCTACATGATAATAGTCCAACACGTCATATTTATGATATTCTCCTCCTGCAAAAATCGGATTCAGATAAATGCAGGTAAAGCCCATTTCTTGTATGTAATCAATATTTTCTGTTATTCCTTTTATCGTTCCTCCGTGTTTTGCCCTGCAAATCCGTCCATCCTCCAGACATACTTCCCTGACGCCTTTTTCCAGTACTCTTTTCCCACTGGCAAAGCTATCTGGAAAAATATTATACACCCGGGCAGACTTGAACCACTCCGGCACATCCGGTATTTCATTTCTTAAAATAAAAGGATATTGGTAATATGCACTCCTGCCATCCACAATGTGCCCGTCCAAGGAAAAGTCTGCTAACTGTCTGGTAAAACGGTCAGCATAGTAATAAGTCCACTCTTTACCTTTTACCAATTGAAAATAATAGCAGATTCTATTATAAGGTGATTCCACCCTTGCTTCATAGTATTCAAAATATTCATCTTTTCCACAAACATACATTTGCAGTTCAGTAAATTCCACAGGAGTTTTCTTGCAGACACGGTCTGCGTAAAACAAGAAGCATTCCGATAAATCCCCCTTCTTTACCCGGAGCCTTATGGTCAACCCATACTCCGATTCCGCAAAGGCATACTGGGAAAGGGGAATATGCAATACTGCCCTTTTGTCTATCATTTCCTGACTTTTTGTCATCCCTTCACACCTCCTGCCGTAAGTCCCGATACCATATATTTTTGAATGCAGAAAAATACAATGAGAATTGGTACGGAAACCAATATGGAAGCCGTAGCAAACAACGGCCAGCTCCGGCTGTAATCATTTGCCTGAAGCTGATACAGTCCTGCCGCCAGTGTATAACTGTCCTGATTCATCATAAAGGTAATGGAAAACAGATACTCATTCCATACATAAATCAACACCATCACCGCAGTGACGATAATCGCAGGCCTTGCAAGTGGAAGCACTATTTTATAGAGAATCTGCATACTGTCTGCCCCATCGATCCTTGCCGCCTCTTCAATCTCCACCGGTATTGTATCGAAATATCCTTTCATGTTCCAGATACTGAAAATACACATGCTTCCTGCATAAACAATAATCAGACCTACATAGGAATTCAACAGGTGAAAGGTCTTAAACAGCCTGAAAATCGCAAACATGGATAGAATCTGCGGAAAGGCATTCAGGATAAGCAAAAGCTTTAACACTGCTTTCCTTCCCCGAAACTCATATCTGGAGAATGCATAAGCTGCCGTAACAGCCGTACCCATGGCAACCACCATGGTACCTACACTTAAAACAGCAGAGTTCTTCAGCCACAGCAAAAACGGTTCATCAAACATGATAGACGCATAATTTTTTAAGGTGGCGTCCTTTGGCAAGAAGGAAAGCTCCGAGCTAAGGGCAGAGCTTCCATTGCTAAGGGATAAGGAAACCGCATATAAAATCGGCACCAATACAATGATACAGATACAAATGAACAATGCTTCCAAAAAGATAAGCCCTATGGTTCTTTTTATTTTTTTTCCGCTCATAAATACTCCTTTACTCTTCCTTTGTGGATAATGAAAAAAGAATGATAATACCGAAAATAACAATGGAAACCGCTGACGAAAGCCCATAATTATTTGATACAAACGCATTCTGGTGTGCATAAGTGATGACCGTCTGAAGACTGGCTCCCGATAAGGCGCCTTTCTGCATAGTCAGAAGGTAAATAATATCAAACTGTTTAAATGTGGTAAATGTAGTCATAATGACAGAAGGAAGCAGTACCGGCTTTATCAGCGGAATCGTAATATAAAAGCATTGCTTTAAAAAGCCTGCTCCTTCCAGTCTGGCGCTTTCATAATAGCTTTTATCCACACTTTGCAGCGCCCCATCCATCATCATGATCATAAAGGGCAATGCCATCCAGAGGTTTAAAACCATACAGGAAAGAAAGGCAGGAACATTCTGGGAAAGAAAATTCATTTTTTCTAATCCCAAAGCGGACAACAGCTTATTCAGGAAACCAAATTCCGTATTGAACATTCCCACTCTCCACAACAAAATGGACACGTATGCAGGCATTGCCCACGGGAACATTAACAAGGTCTTATATATCCTTGCACCCTTCAGCCCTTTTGCATTCAACCCAAGGGCAATGAAAAAAGCTTCCACTACCTGAATGACCATATTCAAAGCCGTCCAGACAATGGTCGTAAGCAGGGCGCTTAAAAACCCCGAATCCACCTTTAATAAGGCACGCCGATAGTTTTCAAGACCTATGAGATGATAATTGTCCCAATGATACATATTCATATTTGTCAAAGAGATATATCCGGTATACACAATCGGAAAAACTACAATGAGCCCAATCAAAATAAGTGAAGGGGTACTAAAAAGCCACGGAAGATGCTTTTGCTTCCTTTTCATAAAATCCGCCTCCTGTTATCTCATAATTTCCATAAAAGGAAAAACTGCAGGGCATGTCCTCTGCCGCCCCACAGTCTTTTCTTTTTTCTACTGCATATCTGCAATGGCAGTTTCTGCCTCTTTCTGATATTGTTCTGCTGCCTGTTCTAAATCTTCACCGGATTTGTTCACGGCTGCCAAAAGCGACTCTGCCGGTCCCCACATAACGCTCATCTGGGGGATATTCGGCATGGGTTCCGCTGTTTCCGCCGTCCTCTTCATGGCCGCAATCATTTCATTACTGGAAACCTCCTCGTCCTCATAGGATTTCTGGTTTGCAGGCGCACAGCTTGCTTCTTTTGCCAGAGCAGTTCCTACTTCCGGCTGTGCCAGAGCAGTCAGGACTTTTCCTATGGCATCCTTTTTCTTTTCAACTGCATGCTTCATGACTCCAATTGCCTGAACTCCGGAATAAGGCGCCAATGCATTGCCGTTTGGCAAGGTAAAATCAGAAAGGGATTTGATTCCTAAGTCAATCCCGGCATCCCGAATGCCAGACACCAGCCATGGTCCGCCTACGATTGCTGCTGCTTTTCCTTCATTAAATAATGTGGTAACAGTATTATAATCTCCATCTGCTTCCAGCTCTGCAAACTGTTTATTATAGGCAACAGCCTCTTTCGTTTTTTCATCATTCAGGCCCGGAATTGCATCCTTATCAATAATGAAACCACCATATCCATTGATGACAGGCGCCACATTGTATGCAGTAGAGTGCTGGTTTACCAGTGCATATGTGCCTGTAGCAGCATCCGTATGCTCTTTCATATATGCATACAAATCATCTGTGGCAGAAGGTATTTCTCCTTCCCATAAATCCTTGTTATACATAAAAAGCAACGTTTCAAAGTAAACGGGGAGCAGATACTGTTCTCCCTTATAGCTTCCGGCTTCCATTGTCATTGGCAGCATGTCCGCATACACGCTTTCATCAACCGCCTCTGTAATAGGAGACAGCACGCCCATCTCTACGAACATTCCCAGAGAATCATGGGCATACATATAACAGTCCGGTCCGCTCTCGGCATCATTGCCATACAACTGGATCTGATCCGTCAGACCGCTCTTCTTTTCAAAGGTAACTGTAATATTATCCTGAGCAAGAGTTTCATTTACTTGATTTTCAATTACCTGCATGATAGCTTCATCTCCATCATGCCAGATATGGATTGCTTCTTGTTCCGAGGAACCTGCCTCTTTGGGATTTTCCTCTCCCTCTAAGGTTCCACCTTCATCAGAGGGTTCTGCAGATGTGCCGCTTTCCTTGGAGTGACTGCCGCACCCGGCAAATAATGTAGACAGCATCGCTGCACAAATTAGTATCGCTAATTTTCTTTTCATTGTATTCCTCCCTGTATTCTAAAATAGTCTTTTGAAATAGTTTTTTAATCAGATCTGATATTTGGTTTATGAATATATTTTGCCATAGAGGGGGATTGAGGTTCAATGATTTTGGAGAATTTTGAAGGATATAGAAGGGTAAACGTTTACCTTGCAGGGATGTTACTCTCCTGCCTTTTTACTATGCAGAAATATAAGACATTTCATAGATAGAAGATATAGTCAAAAAAAATGCTACAAACCGCTTAAATTCAAGGTTTCCAGCATTCTTTCGGGTTGGGCTGTTATAAACAGTCAACAGCTCGTAGGGGAATCGAACCCCTGTTTCCGCCGTGAGAGGGCGGCGTCTTAACCGCTTGACCAACGAGCCTCAGACCATTTCTTAAAACGTCCTTGCTTATTCTATTATATATTTTGCAAAAAATCAACCCTTTTTTACTTTCTTTTGTATATTCCGAAAACTCGCCGTTTTCATTCGAGTTGTCACTCTATTTCCTCTTTCTTTTCCTTCCCGCACATTTGCCCAAGTTCTATGCAAAGCTGCCCGGATACAAGGTTTCAAAAATCCCATTGGCAATAGCCCTTGCTATCGTATCGAAATTTTCGTCAAAAAAACGATTATCGGCATCCGTATTGATAAATCCTACTTCTACCAATACTGCCGGCATTTCTGTTCTTCTTAAAACAATCAAATTTTTTCTTTCGTTTACGCCTAAATTGGCAAAGCCAATCCGCTCCAGTTGTTCATTGATATTTTCCGCCATAGTTGCCGCACGTCCGTAGCCATTGTAAACTAATGTCTCTACGCCGGAATAGGTGTTTGGCACAGGAGAAGAATTTCTATGGATGGACACAAAATAATCCGCTCCCGATTCGTTTCCTTCTCTTGCCTTTTGAAGAGGTGTCTCATAAACATCATTTGTTCTTGTGTAAAGTACATTTACCCCGTAATCCTGCAAAATTTCTCCAATTGCCAATGTCAGTGCAAGTACATCATCCTTTTCCTGCCTTCCATTATAAACGGCGCCGGGGTTGCTGCCGCCATGTCCTGCATCAAGTATAACCGTATATGCCATACTCATCCTGCCTTTCAAAATAAGTGATTTTATTTTAAAATATGCAGATTTTTTTTCATGTGTTCTAAAATCAGGAAACCGCCTTCACAAAATCAAGTTTCCCATGCCAGCCTTAATACTCCACTCATACCCAGTTTTATATTCTTCTCTTTCTGCCCAGCTTCATATATTCTCCTTCCGCTCGGCTTCATATTCCAGCGCATTAAGCGCCTCTTCCACTGTCAGCTTACAAATTCCATCAGGAAATTCATCTCTTTTTGCCGCTACAGATATCCAATATTCTTTTCCCACCATATACTCCTTCTCATAAAGCCTTGCATCAGCCTCTTTTGGCAAAAATATTCCCGTTCCCAAAAGCTTACCTCTGCTTTCCATTTCAGTCCAGAGTCTGGTAAAAAGCAAGTCTCCCTGTCCTTTATCCCTTAGCCATACCTTCTCAAGTCCTTCATAATCTTCCTTGGAAAAAACCTTTGAAGCTACCCTTAAATCACAGGGGCGCAGCTTTTGTATATCAATTCCCACTTCCATTTCTTCATGGAAATCATGGGGTGTTTCCATACCGGAAACAACACAGGCGGCATAACTGCCAGAATGGGATAAATTAAAGCTTATCCCTTTCCATTCCTGAAAATATGGCTTTCCATATTTTCCGCAGTTCATGCCGCACTGTTCCTTCAACTCCTGCCATGGAATGTTTAATCCCTTTAAGATGCCGTAGGAAAGCAAAAGACCTGCTCCAAGACTCCTGTTCTTATCCGGCTGCCTTTTGCATCTATCCACCTTTTCTTTCCGAAAAGCATCTACAGTATCATAGGCTCTTTGAAATATCTCTGCCTGATTTAATTGTTCAACGTTCAATACAAATATTTTCATAAAACATTTTTCATGCAATCTGTGTTATTCATCCTGATTTTTCAGATTAAGGGCAAGCTCCAGTTCATCCAGTTGAACCTGATCCACTACATTTGGCGCATCCGTCATAAGGCAGGAGGCATCCTTTACCTTCGGGAAGGCAATTACCTCCCGGATGCTTTCTGCTTTTACTAAAAGCATTACCAGACGGTCAAGCCCATAAGCAAGTCCCGCATGAGGCGGCACTCCATATTTAAAAGCATTTAATAAAAATCCAAAGCGCTCATAAGCATCTTCCTTTTCAAATCCAAGCACTTCAAACATCTTCTCCTGCACATCGCTCTGGAAAATTCTCACGCTGCCTCCGCCAAGCTCCGTACCATTCAATACGATATCATATGCCTTTGCCCGAACCTTGCCCGGATCCGTATCAAGGAGCGGCAGGTCCTCATCCATAGGCATGGTAAATGGATGATGCATGGCTACATAACGGTTTGCCTCTTCATTCCACTCCAAAAGAGGAAATTCCGTTATCCAAAGGAAATTAAATTTATTTTCATCAATCAGTCCCATCTGTTTAGCCAGCTCTAACCTTAAATTGCCAAGCACATCCCATACAACCGGATTTTTATCAGCGGCAAATAAAAGCAAATCTCCCGGTTCGCCGTCCATTTCCTTCACCAGCTCGTCTAACTGCTCCTCTGTCATAAATTTAGCAAAAGAAGATTTATAGCTGCCGTCCTTTTGAATTGCTAAATAAGCAAGTCCCTTTGCCCCAAAGCCCTTTGCAAATTCCACAAGGGCATCTATTTTCTTCCTTGGCATTTCTCCCTGTCCTTTGGCATTGATTCCCTGAACAGAGCCACAGGCTTCAACACCATTGACAAGACTAGTAGTTTCCAATGCACTGGTAAAAACACCAAAGCCACAGCCGTAAACTATATCCGACACATTTACCAGTTCCATACCAAAACGGGTGTCCGGCTTATCAGAGCCAAACCTCTCCATTGCCTCCTGCCAGCGCATCCTTGGAATAGGAAGGGAAATGTCCAGTCCAATTGCTTCCTTACACACCTTCTGCAGCAATCTTTCATTGACTTCAATCACATCATCTACATCCACAAAGGATAATTCCATATCCACCTGAGTAAATTCCGGTTGTCTGTCTGCTCTTAAATCCTCATCCCGAAAGCACTTTGCAATCTGGAAATAACGGTCATAACCAGAACACATCAAAAGCTGCTTAAACAATTGAGGGGACTGGGGAAGTCCGTAAAAGGTTCCCGGATGTACCCGGCTTGGCACTAGATAATCCCTTGCTCCCTCTGGCGTGGATTTTCCCAGAATCGGCGTTTCAATTTCCAAAAAGCCTTCTTCTGCCAGAAATGCACGAATGCTGGTAGTAATCTTGCTGCGCAGCATTAAATTTCTCTGTAAGTCCGGCCTTCTTAAATCAAGATAACGATATTTCAAGCGAAGCTCTTCCTTTGTCCGGCTGTCCTCTTCAATCGGGAAAGGAGGGGTTTCCGCTTCCGATAAAATCCTCACTTCCTTTGCCCTGATTTCAATTTCTCCCGTTGCCAGCTTTTCATTGATTGCCCCGGCTCTTTTTTCTACCGTTCCCACCACGGCAATGACAAATTCACTCCTAAGCTTTTCTGCCTTTGCAAAGCCCTCTGCCTTTACATCGCTTTCCTCAAAAATAATCTGCAGGATGCCGGAACGATCCCTTAAATCCACAAAAATAATACCGCCTTTATTTCTTTGCTTCTGAACCCATCCCATAACGGTTACTGTCTCTCCAACATTAGCCAACGCTAACTCTCCGCATCTATGAGTTCTTTTTAAGCCTTTCATTGCTTCTGCCATGCTCAATGCCCTCCTGATTAATTTTTCAGTCCCTCTTTATAAAAGTCTTTAAATTCCTCATAGCCTTCCTTCTGAAGCTGCTCTTTTTGGAATTTTTTATTTTTATTCATGCGCACTACCAGCACTTGGGCGCCTTCCTTTCTTTCCTCCTGAGCTTTTTTAATCACTTCACAAAGCTCTTTTGTTCCGATGCCCTTTTCTACCAGATATGCAATTTTCCGCTCTGCCCCCGGCACTTCAAAGCCCTTATCCAGCAGAATCGTTATAATCCGCTCAAAACCAATGGAAAATCCACAGGCTGGCGTATCTTTTCCCGTAAACTTGCCAATCATCTTATCATAACGGCCTCCACCTGCCACAGAGCTTCCAAACTCCGGCATTTCAATTTCAAATATGGTTCCTGTATAATAAGACATTCCTCTAACCAAGGTCGGATCGAATAGAATCTCAAAGCTTGTATCTACCGTAGCCTGAACGCTTTCCATAATTTCCATCAGGCTTTGAGCCACTTCCTCATCCAGCACATCCTTTAATGTTTCCTTCAAATATAAGATTCCATTTTCCGCTGCTTCAATCCCCTTAAAAAGCTCCAGATACTTATCTACGCTCTCCTTGGAAAAGCCATTCTCTAGCAGCTCACCCGAAACGCCATCCAAGCCTATCTTGTCCATTTTATCTAAAATAATAAAGACTGTATCGTATTCCTCTTCTGGAAACCCTGAATATGCTGCCATCGCCTTTAAAATACGTCTTTCATTAATCCTTACCTTAAAGTTAGAAAACCCTAACTTTCCAAGCGTAGTAGTCGTTGCCAGTATCAGCTCGATTTCCGCCAAATTACTTGGCTCTCCTAAAATATCAATATCGCACTGCACAAACTGGCGGAAACGTCCCTTTTGGGGTCTGTCCGCCCGCCATACACTCCCCATTTGCAGTGCCTTAAAGGGCACCGGGAGCTGATTTACATTATTGGAATAAAATCTGGCAAGGGGCACTGTCAAATCATAGCGAAGACCTCCATCTACCACATCCTCTTCGGTAGCTGCCGTTTCCAAATTGAGCTTTTCTCCTCTTTTTAAAATTTTAAATATCAGCTTTTCATTTTCACCGCCCTGCTTATTGCTTAAATTTCCGATATTTTCCACACAGGGGGTTTCAATGGGGGTAAAACCAAATTTTCTATAATTTTCTTTAATTACCTGCATCACGTAATCCCGAATCTGCATTTCCTTCGGAAGTATATCCTTCATTCCCGTAACAGGCTTTTTACTAAGCGCCATATTGTTATCCTCTCTTTTTGTTGGTTACATTTTGTATTTATAGCATGTATTCGTCCTATTTTTGCAAATAAATCCAAAAACATGCACAGGTTAAATTTTACAACGTTTTCCTTATTTTCTCAATACCTAAATTCGTGACAGTTCAGGATTCCATTTTTCTATTTGTAATTTCATAATCCCTCTCCCACAGTTACTTCATATTCCGCTTATCCCACCAGCTTCATATGTCCCGTAAGAAAATCCTTCAGCACTCCAAAAAACTCCCGAAGCATATTGTTTACCTGCAGATACGGGTCAGAAGGCGCAGCAATTCCCCATACTCTTTCATATCCGTTATGCCTTGCTAACTGAACCGCCCTATATACATGAAAATTGTTGGAAACAATCCCCACCTCCGCCACTTTTCCTCCAAGAGAATCTAAAATCTCTTTAGAAAACGTAAGATTCTCATACGTATTGGTGGACTTATCCTCCATAATAATCCTATCTTCCTCCAGCCCCCTTTTTACCAGATAATCGTACATCCCCTTTGCTTCGCTAAAGGGCTCATTTCCGCCCTGTCCGCCAGATACTACCAACAGGGTATCCGGATTTTCCGCCGCATAATCATAAGCGGCATCCAGCCTCATTTTCAGCACTTTGCTTGGCCCGCTTTTATGCACCTGCGCCCCAAGCACAATCACATAATCCAGATTTTCCTTCCCCTCACCGCCAAATCCACTCACAATCAGCCCTTCAAAACATATAAAAAGAATCAGACAAAGAACAACTCCCAAAAGAAATATCCTTCGCAAAAGCTTTGGCAGTCTCTTCCACACATGAAAACGCACACAGCCTGCCAAGCAGAAAAATCCTATGCCTATTACTGCCCATATGAGAAAAAACAAAGAACCAAAGCCAGTAAACAGCATAATGCTGATACAATATAAAACAGATAAAATTCCAACTGCCACATATAGCCTTTCGATTTTTTTCATATTTCCCTTTCTTTAATATCCAATATCTCATAAAGTTTATTTTATATCATCCTTCTTACATTCTAACTTGTTTCCCTCGAAAAGCCAAGGAAATTTACGAAAAGACTATTAAATCAGTCTAAATTGTTACAAAAATATCCGCATAATCCCCCTCTTTTCAACCCTCTCAAAATTTGTTACAATACTTCATAGAAACAATACAAGGGAGACAAAAATATGGGTGGATTTTTTGGTGTAGCTTCAAAAGAAGACTGCTTATTTGATTTATTTTTCGGGACAGACTATCATTCCCATCTTGGTACAAGGAGAGGCGGCATGGCGGTATTTGGCGAAAATGGATTTGACCGCGCCATTCACAACATTGAAAACGCTCCTTTCCGCACAAAATTTGATAAAGATATGCAGGAAATGAAAGGACATTTGGGCATTGGCTGTATTTCCGACTATGAGCCACAGCCTTTGATTGTCCGTTCCCATCACGGCACTTATGCTATTACTACTGTTGGGAAAATCAATAACAGCAATGAAATCGTAGAAGAAGTGTTTACCAAGGGCAACTCTCACTTTTTGGAAATGAGTGGCGGGGATATCAATCCTACTGAGCTGACCGCTGCCCTTATCAACCAAAAGGAAAATTTTATAGAGGGTATTCATTATGCTCAGGAAATGATAGATGGTTCCCTGACTCTTATGGTACTGACAGAAAAAGGAATTTATGCAGCAAGAGATAGAATGGGACGTACCCCTTTGGTGACAGGCAAAAAAGACGGTGCATACTGTGCCGCATTTGAAAGCTTTTCTTATTTGAATTTAGGCTATGAAAATGCCAGAGAGCTTGGTCCCGGTGAAATTGCCGTTATTACCCCGGAAGGCATAAAGACTCTGTTAGCTCTCGGAAAGGATATGAAAATCTGTACCTTTCTCTGGGTCTATTACGGATATCCTTCCAGCTCCTATGAAGGTGTCAGCGTAGAACAGATGCGTTATAACTGTGGCGCAAAAATGGCACAAAGAGACAATGTGGCACCCGACATTGTTGCAGGCGTACCGGATTCTGGAACTGCCCATGCAGTAGGCTATGCAAACCAATCAGGGATTCCTTTTTCCAGACCTTTCATTAAGTATACACCCACATGGCCCCGTTCCTTTATGCCCACCATTCAAAAGCAACGGAACCTAATCGCAAAAATGAAAATGCTTCCTGTCCATGATCTGATTAAGGACAAAAAGCTTCTTTTAATCGATGATTCCATTGTAAGAGGCACTCAGTTAAGGGAAACAACGGAATTTTTATATCAAAGCGGCGCCAAAGAAGTACATATCCGTCCTGCCTGTCCCCCGCTTTTATACGGTTGCAAATACTTAAACTTCTCCCGCTCCAACTCGGAAATGGATTTGATTGCAAGACGGGTCATCGCCAGATTAGAAGGTAACAACGTATCGGATGAGGTATTAAAGGAATATGCAAATCCCGAATCCGAAAAATACAACCAGATGGTAGAAGAAATACGCAAGGAGCTGAACTTTACCTCCTTAAGATTTAATCGCTTAGATGACATGCTGGAAGCTGTAGGAATTGAGCCCTGCAAACTCTGCACTTACTGTTGGAACGGGCAGGAATAGTTTCAGGATATAACGTTGCTCTTTATCAATGTCCATTAGAATTTAAAAAAAAGAAAATTTTAATAAAAACAAGGTAGTTCGCCCAATGTGCCAACCACCTTGTTTTTATTGATTTCTAAACAGAAATTTTACTTCTATGCATATTGAAGCTTTCCTCCTGCTGTCGTCACATCATCTAGCAGAGTAATCACTCCATTTTCGCATATTTTCTTACCTATCACTTTTATATTTTCCAAATCCCTTATAAAAGCCTTCTGCTTCTTGCCTCTGCCACCGCAGCGGCTTTGTTGTTAACGCCTAACTTTTTGTAGGTTTCCTGATTGTAATATTTTACTCCCGCCTTGGATAGCCCAAGCTGTCCTGCAATCTTTTCCACCGACAATCCTTCCGCCTGCAGCCGCAGGATTTTCAGTGCCTTGTCAGTCAGGAACACATCCCCTTCCTGCTTTTCCTTCAGATAAGCCGGATAAAAGCCCGCCATCCGTTCACATTCCGCCATAACCTGCCCCCGGAACGCCTGATCCTGCCATGTAACCGTATCGGCTTTCAAAAGCTCCCACAATGCTGCGCCTTCCCTTGTAAGAATCCGCACAAAATGATATTCTTCCGCTTTTGTCACCGCTTTCTGCAGAATATCCTGCCAGCCGTCCCTTCCCATGCGCTGCCAGATGACTGCCTCCAATATCATCACTTCTAATCCTATGTAGGTTCGGTGCATTTTCTCTGCATAAAAACGCATCTTATCCAGTAATAGCAATGCCTTTTCCTTCCGTCCGGCTGTCAGGTACACCCGTATTTTTGTCAGATAACGATACCGTTCCATCGTATTAAACTCTACATTCTCATCCGGCGCTTCTAAAAGCCACCGGTATGCCTCACTGGTTCTGCCTGCATACAAATCCATTCTTGCAAACATAGCGCATATATTTGGCAAAAGCTTTGGCGCTTCCTGCTCTGCTATCTGCCGGAAGCTCTCTAACATATCCACGGCATCCTCCACACGGTCATTCAATATGGATAACTTTGCTAAAATTCCAACTGCTACAAAAACCTGCTCTGTTTTTCCGCCACATTCCGCCTGCATCCTTCCCTTTCCGGCAAGGCTTGCCACCTGATAATCATCCTCACCTTTTTCAAAAAAGCTCTCAGCAAGGGCAAGGTTTACCAGCCCTTTCCCATACCTGCCAAGCACAAAGGGCACAATCTTCCCCATACTTTTTGCCAGCTCTTTATCCTTTTTGCTCCATTCACAGAAATCTTTCCCCCCATTCATCATAGAGGGCAGGTTGCTGGTAACGGAAAATTCCGGCAGAACCGTCTTTCTCTCTGTCAAAAGGACTCCCGCATGCTTTAACAGGTCTGTTATCCGAATGATTCCTCTATGGGGCAGGCCGATATCCAAATATAAAAGTCTGCTTTCTGCTGCTCTTTTCATACCGCCTGTCTTTTCTTTTGCACAGGCAGCAAGCTCCCGATACCAACGTTCGCTTTCCTCTTCATTTAAAAGCATGGACTGTAACATGCTCATGCCTGCCATCAGCTCCACGCTTTTCTTGATTTCTTCTTCTGGAAGCGCCAGATAATAATGTCTCAATTCAAAGTAGTCTCCGGATGCCGGGTTTCTTCTCATGTTCCAAATCAATATCCGGGAAATCCCCGCCTCATTGTGGCACATTTCGTACATCCGAAGCGCCTCTGGCACATTCCCTTCCAGCTCATAGCTGTTTCCTGCGCTATAATACAGCTCATTTATGTAATCCTGCGAGTATCTGGCTCTAAGCCAGCGGTGCATGGAATATTTCATGGGGGTTCTAAGCTCATAAATGCTCCGTTCATTTTTTGAAACCTCAATCAAAAAATTTCCTGTCTCCTGTGCCTGCAAAATCAGTCTTCCTGCATCTTTTTTCTTTGTAATTTGCTGTGCAAGGGATAAATCAAACTGCTCTACAATGGATACCGCTGCCAAAAATTCCTGCAGTTCCACACTCCATTGGTCATATACATAGGTTTCCAGATAATCCCATATATCCTTTCTGGACTTCTCAATAGCGTCAAGCTCTGCACCTGCCCTGTCCTTTTGGGCTTCCGCCTTCGGTATTTCTTTCAGCCTCATAGATACAGTCCGCAAAAACAACGGGTTCCCATATCCCAGCTTGCGTATTCTTTTACATGCTGCTTCCGTAGGGGACAGCTCCCATTCCTCAAAATAGTCCTCTTCTTCCTTCTCCGTCAGGCACAACGCCTCTTCCCCGATTGTCACAAAAATATGTCGGAGGCAGACTGCTTTCAGCCATTTGGGAACCGGCGCTCTGGAAATCAGAATCAGCCATACATCCTTTCTGCCGCTCAGCTCATCGATCATCCGCTCGCAGGCAATTCTGTCCTCCTGCGTTTCCAATAAATACAAGTCATCCATCACAAGGATTTTCTGTCCATGCCCCTTTTCATTCGTTATATCCGTTTCCTTTTGCACAGTTTCTAATATTTTAGCAATGTTCATATCCGACACAGATAGATAGCAGTATTGCTTTCTGGCAAAAAAATCCGCCACAAAGGAGGTCTTTCCAGTTCCCGTTGTGCCATAGACATATATCGTCTGCCCGGTATTTCTTGCAGCCTTCATCTGCACCCATGCCGCCTGCGGGCGCACATAGTGTTCATCTACAGTGGGTTTCTTCATATTTTTCTCCAGAACGGAATCCTCCTTTCTTTTCACGTTTTCGTTCAACTCTCTTTTTATAAACAATCCAACACTTTTTACCTTGCCTAAAACGATAACAGTTCAGCCTGCTATAGCTTTCCTATACATAAGTCTTTCCAATATATAAGAGTTTTTTCAAACTTAGAGCTTACCAATACCCAGTGGGAGCAGGCAGGGCATAGGATAGTCTGATGGACCTTGGAAAGTCGCCGGCACTAATGCACCGTATTTTGGTGCATTAGTACCGCTGCGTCTTTGCAGAGCGAGAGCGTGTCCATCAGACTATCCTATGCCCTGCCTGCTCCCACGTCCTCGTATCCAGCTTTTCCTACATCCCCTAATAGTATACTTGCCAAAAACAATAAAAGTAAACTAGCCAAAAGGATAGACTTACCCATCTAAAATAATGAAATTCCCCAAAAGTATCACTTATCGCTTTATTTTATAGTTCTTTCAAAAGCTTCCGTTTCCTATCAATCATCTCGTCAATTCTCTCCATATACAAATCCACATCCTTCACATTATCACACCGCTCAATCCGCCCGTCCGAATAAACCCTTTTTGTAATGGAGCCTGCGCCCAGCGCTACGATAGTCTGTTTTTCCTCCATAATCAGAATATTATAAATTCCAAAGCACCCTTCTCTTGCATAGCCTATATTTTCAAAATTCCCTGTCATATTTTTCTGCCTATATAGATAATAAGGCTCCATAAAAAGCTCCTTTGCGCCTTGTGCTGCTGCTTCCATTGTCGCATCTGTATTCTGAAGCCTGTCTATGCCGTTTTTTTCCACCCACTCATTTAACTTAGAGGCTCTCTTAATTGCCAGTGAATGAACGGTAAGACTATCCGGATTTAATTTCTGTATTTCAAATATGGTTTTTTCTATATCTTCCTCTGTTTCTCCCGGCAACCCTAAAATTAAATCCATGTTAATATTCGTAAAGCCTGCCTCTCTTGCCAAAGCAAAAGCTTCCTTTACCTGAGCCACCGTATGTCTTCTCCCAATAAGCCTTAGCGTCTCTTCCTTCATTGTCTGAGGGTTTACGGAAATTCTTGTAACTCCATGCCTAAAAAGCACATCCAGCTTTTCCTTTGTAATACTGTCAGCTCTTCCGGCTTCCACCGTAAACTCTTCTACCTGCTCAAATGAAAATCTTTCCTTCAATCCACAAATAAGCCTGTCTAACTGCGCCGCCTCCAATGTGGTTGGAGTCCCGCCGCCTATATAAACCGTGTCCAGTATTTTTCCCTTATATTCTTCCGCCACGAAATCCATTTCTTTTAGCAGGCAGTCAATATATCCTTCCACCTTTTCCCGAAAGCTGCATATAGGATAAGAGGTAAAAGAACAATAAAGGCAGGTAGTAGGGCAAAAAGGAATGCCAATATACAAACTGTACCCGTCCCGATAATGAATGGATGACAAGAGCCTCTGTTCCCTTTTGGCAATATCCAAACTAAGCTCTGCCTTCTCCCTGCTTACAAAATGCTCTGTTTCCAAAAAAGAAAGAATCTCCTTTTCCTTCCAGCCCTCTTCCAGCATTCCCATAGCAAGCTTTGTAGGCCGTATTCCGGTTAAGTTACCCCAAGGTAACTGCTTTCCCGTAACGTCACAAAGACATTGATAAAAAAATTTCTTAAATTCATTCTTAAACTTCTTTTTTTCGTCCCTTATATTTTTTTCAAATTCCCAGAGAAATTTCTGGGCTTTCCCATTTTCTCCATCCGGATAAAAACAAAGCTCCACCCTTCTCTCATAGGAAAAAAGCTCTACAGAAAGAAATGGTTCCCGGAATTTCTTGTCAGCTTCCTGCTGCCAGTTTTCCACAGAAACCACTTTTACCGTTTTTTCTCCATAAAATGCTTTTACCAGGGAATGAATGTCATATTCAAACCCCGGCATATTATTTTTTACAATCAACATATGTGCTTCCTCATTATTTTTTCTGCCGTTTTCCCACATGGGCTATGCCAGAAAGGAATTATTTTCCATCTCATAACCAATTGTGGTGTCCATTCCATGTCCGGGATATACCTTTACATCCTCCGGCAGCACTGCTAATTTTTCCTTAATGGAACGAATCAGCGCTGACTCACTTCCGGTAGGCAGGTCAGTCCTTCCAATAGATTCTGCAAAAAGCGTATCACCGCTGACTAAAATCTTTTCCTTCTCAAAATAATAGCAGCAGCTCCCTTCCGTATGCCCCGGCGTTGCAATTACACGAAAGGTCATTCCCTCTATGGTAAGGCTCTGTCCGTCCTTCAAATATTCATCTACCATTACTGTATAGGGTCTTCCTGCATAATCAGATACATTTTTTATTGCATCTTCACAAAGGGTCTTTTCCCCTTCATATGCATATACCTTTGCTCCTGTCATTTCCCGCAGCTCATTGCAGCCCCAGATATGGTCAAAATGTCCGTGTGTCAAAAGGATAGCCGCCACTTCAAAGCCCGCCTCTTTTAATTTTTCATAAATCTGCTGTCCCTTATCGGCAGGATCTATAAAAATAACCTTATCCTTTCCTTCCTCATATAAAAAATAACAATTTGTCTGACAAATCCCCATTGTAAGACGTCCAATCTTTACCATGCTCCCGCTCTCCTTCTGCCATTATCCAATTTTGCCACAAGCTATAGCCAATCAGCCTGTATTTCTCTCAATATCAATAATACTTTCGATGGTGCGCAGCTTCTCTATAATCTTATTCAGTTCCTCTCTGCTGCTGATTTCAAAGGTAGTTGCCATAGTTGCTATATTCTGCTTACTGGTTCTTGTATTCATGGAAATAATATCAATATTACGTTCTGTCAGCGCCTTGGAAATATCCACTAAAAGACCATTTCGATTGTGAGCATAAATTACGATTTCCGCAAGATATTTTTCTTCTCCGCTGCTTGTTTCTTCCTGCCATTCCGCATCAATGAGACGTTCTCTTTCCATTTCTGGAAGATTTATAATATTGATACAATCGGTTCTGTGAATGGAAACCCCTCTGCCTCTCGTTACGAATCCTACAATTTCATCTCCGGGCACCGGCGCACAGCACTTAGAAAAACGCACTGCCACATCATGGATTCCTTTTACTATAATGCCGTTTTGAGGCTTGGGCTGCATATGCCTTGCGTGGGAATTTTCTTCTACTGACTGCATAATCTCCCTATCGCTTTGCTTATGCCTATGCTCTTTGTCAAAAAGCTCCTGCATCTTATTGATTACCTGACCTTCTTTTAAAGCGCCATGGCCAATAGCCGCCAGAACGGACTCCCAGTCCCGAAAACCATACTTACGCATAACCGCTTCCATATATTCCGGTCTTAATACATCTGACTGATTAATAGATTTTGCTTTGCAGTAAGCCTGTATTAACTCTTTGCCCTTTATAATATTCTCATCTTTAAATTCATTTTTAAACCACTGATTGATTTTGTTCTTTGCCTGAGTAGACTTTACCACATTAAGCCAGTCACGGCTTGGTCCCTTAGAATTTTGGGACGTCATGATTTCAATCCGGTCACCGTTATTGATCTGGTAGTCTATGGTAACCAGCTTTCCATTCACTCTGGCGCCAATCATTTTATTGCCTACTGCTGAGTGGATGGAGTAAGCAAAATCAATAGGCGTCGAGCCCGCTGGCAGGTTTTTTACCTCTCCGGTAGGCGTAAAACAGTATACACTGTCTGAAAACAAATCCAAATCGCTTTTTAAAAGGTGCATGAACTCCCGGTTATCAGACATATCCTTCTGCCATTCCAGGATCTGGCGGAGCCATGTTAATTTTTCTTCTTCTCCTGCCTTTACCTTTTTTCCGTCGGATGCCTCCTTATATTTCCAATGGGCGGCAATACCGTATTCTGCCGTTTTGTGCATCTCATAGGTGCGAATCTGTATTTCAAAGGGCTGTCCGGTAGAACCAATCAGGGTAGTATGGAGAGACTGGTACATATTTCCCTTAGGCATGGCAATATAATCCTTGAACCTGCCCGGAATGGGTTTATACATTTCATGTATAACGCCCAGTGCTGCATAACAGTCCCTTACGCTATCCACTATGATACGAACCGCAAACAAGTCGTAAATCTGGTCTATGGTCTTATTCTGATTCTTCATCTTCTTATATATACTGAAAAAATGCTTAACACGTCCGTCTATTTTTGCCTTGATTCCTGCATTTTGAATGTGCCTTGACACTTCGTCCACAATACCCTGCACATACTTTTCTCTTTCACTTTTCCTTACGGCAATCCGATCCACCAAATCGTAATACACGTCTGGTTGCAAATATTTTAAAGACAAATCATCCAATTCCACTTTAATCTTGGAAATTCCAAGACGATGTGCAATAGGAGCATAAATATCCATGGTTTCTCTTGCAATTTCCTGCTGCTTTTCCGGTCTCATATGGGTCAGTGTCCGCATATTGTGCAGTCTGTCTGCAAGCTTTATCATAATGACACGAATATCCTTAGCCATGGCAAGAAACATCTTGCGAAGGTTTTCTGCCTGCATTTCCAGTTTGTCGTTAGTAACTGCATCGCTTCGCTCCTTATACTGCAGCTTGCCCAGCTTGGTAACGCCATCTACCAGCAATGCCACGTCATCCCCAAACTCTGCCGCAATTTCTTCCTCCGTAATAATAGTGTCCTCCACTACATCATGAAGAAGCCCCGCTGCGATCGTTTCCTTATCAAGCTCTAAATCTGCTAAAATAATAGCCACGCAAAGAGGATGGATAATATAAGGCTCTCCTGATTTGCGCACTTGATCTTTATGAGCATCCGCTGCAACCTTATAAGCCTTTTCAATCAAAGAAATATCATCGCTTGGATGATATTTGCGCACACGTTTAATAAGGTCCTCGTATAATGCTTCAGGACTTTTAAACTCTTCGATTTTTTCAATTCTTCCGTCATCTAAAACCAATCCGCTTTTTTCCATCTGGGTTTCATTCATTGTCATCGCCTGCTTTATCCTAACATTTTCCTGTTCCCTTATACTCTCCCAAAAGCATTCCACCTAAAAATCCACTTTATTATTATATTATTTTTTCTGAAATTCGTCAACGTATTGCAATTATTTGTTACGGAATTTAAAGTAACAGTTCAGCTACAGGCACGAAAAAAGGGTTACACAAAGCATGTTTTCTTAAGGAGCCCTTATAAAAACACCAGCGCTTAGCGAGGTATTTTCGTGCTTAGCACTGCTGCGTTTTTATAGTGCAAGAGCGTGGCAACATAGAAAACTTGCTCTATGTGACCCTTTTTCTTTGCCTGTGGCTAAATTGTTACAATTTAAATGCTTTCATGCTAAATCTACTGCCTTGCAGCATTAATTTTCACTTAAATAGATAGTTTTCCCTATACCCTTTTCTGAAATATTAATTGTGAATTGTTTACGAACTGTATTCTGACTGGTGCGGTCTGGAGCCGCACCACTAGAATGTTTGGATGTTACATTTAGATTTTTATGTAAGCTCTTTATGCAAATTCTTGCATTTCCTTCTCGAATTGCTCCATAGAGCCGGCTTTGGCTGCAAGCTTATGCCATCTTTTCAGCACTTCCAAATCCCTTTGTGTCAAAACAGCTTTCCGGACATGCTCCGGAATGGCTCCATAGTCCTCTAAAAGCTCAAAGATATCCTCTTGACTTGCTTCTCGCTTTCCTTTTTGCACACCTTCTTGCATACCTTTCTGCATGCCTTTTTGCATGCCTTTTTGCACACCTTCTTGCATACCTTTCTGCATACCTTCCTGCATACCTTTCTGCATGCTTTCCTGCCTTATTTCCTCAACTCTGGCAGCCTCCC
>JAMPFB010000002.1 GCA_023664735.1 Robinsoniella sp.
CAAGCTCTATGCACCAAAATACGGTGCATAAGTGCCGGCGACTTTGCCAAGGTCCAAAAGACTATCCTATGCTCTGCCCTCTCCCACTGTGTATCGGTAAGCTCTATGTATGGAAACTCATATATATTTATTTGTTTATTAAGTCCTATGTATAGCCATATACATGAGAAAGCGCTATATATAAGTCTTAGTCCTATCCATGCCCATGTATAAACGCAGAATAAATCTATTTTGAAATAATATTAGAGACACTCTAAAAACAAGCAAACTCTTTTCTAGTACAGCCTGCCACAAAACAGCAACAGAGGGATGAGAGTGGATTGGCTTCCTTGTTTTTGATGGCGCTTTTCCTTAACAGCCTTTTCGACACCTAGGGGAAAATTGCCACGGACGGCAATTTTAGTCATATTGCGCCATGGAGGGCGCTATATGACGACCCGTTCGGTAGCCATAACCTTCCAAGGCTGTTTAGGAAAATCGCCATCAAAAACACGAAAAGCCAATCCACTCTCCTCCCTCTGTTGCGTCCGGCTTAGCCATTATCTTCAAAAAATCCCTCTGTTGCTTCCACTTAGCCACTACCTTCAAAAAAACAGGCTGAACGGTTACAGATTATGCCGCCAGTCAGATGAAATTGTCTTTCATAAACCCACTTCTTTCTACAATCCTCAAATTTCTATCACATTCCTAATATAAAGTAATAAAAGTAGAAAAATGAAATTTTAGAAAGAAATATGACGGAGGAAAAAGGTGAAACGTTGCAAAAAATGTGGCTTGCCGGAAACTTATACAAATATTCGGTTTAACCGGCAGGGAATTTGTAATTATTGCGAATTTTATGAAAGTCATCGGGACGTATTGGAAAATAAAGAAAATCTTGAACAGATTTTTTTGGAAAAAATGGAGGCAGGAAAGAAAAAGGCAAAAGAAGCAGGCTCTAAATATGACTGTCTGGCAGGATTCAGTGGTGGAAAGGACAGTACCTATATTATTTATCAGCTAAAAGAAAAGTATGGAATGAGGGTGCTGGCATTTACCTTTGACAACGGCTTTTCTACAGAATATGGAAAGAACAATATTAAAAATGCACTGGAAAAGCTAAAGGTGGATCATATTACATTTTCCATGAATGATGAAAGCCTGAGGAAACAGTATACCGCCTGTGTAAAGCTGATGCATAATTTCTGTTCCGTCTGCTTCCACAACATGCATTATTATAGTTATCTGTTTGCAGCCCAAAACAAGATACCGCTTATTATAAATGGAAGGACAAAGGGGCAAATCTTACAATGTGCCGACAGCACAAAGGGAATCGAGCCTTTTGAAAGCTCTTATCATTTAAAGGAATTTGAATACCAGATGTTTCATGGGCTAGAAGAGAGAGCGGATAAAGCCGGGCGAATGGATTATTTAAAGGATGTAGAGGCGGAAGCGGTTTCCTATTTTGCCTATCATGATATTAGCGAAGAAGATACCATGAAATTTCTGGAGGAAAAAATCGGATGGATGCGTCCAAAAGGAGCCAGCGCACATGCGGATTGCTTTGCCCATGTCATGGCAGAGAACATGAGCCTTGAAAAAAAAGGTCTCCCTATCAGAACCGGAGAGCTGGCAGTTTCTGTGCGTAGGGGAGAGCTTTCCATAGAAGAGGCGGAAAAAATGGCACAAGAGGATAAGGAGAATTTTAAAGAAGTGCCGGAGGATGTGAAAAACAAATTTTACGAGAGGATTTCAGTAAAGAAAAACGGAAGGACAGGGAAAAATGGTCTGTAACGTATTGGAATATTTAGAAAGGGCAGAAAAGCTTTATTCGGATAAGCCGGCATTTTTCGATGAGAGGGAGCAGCTTACTTATAGGCAATTTGCAGAAATGTCAAGAAGGGCAGGAAACAGACTGATAGAACAAGGCGTTGATAGAGAGCCTGTTGTGGTCTTGATTGACAAGGACGTGAAAACCATAGCTGCATTTATGGGAATCGTATATAGCGGCTGCTTTTACGTTCCGGTGGACAAAGGCCTGCCAATCGAAAGAATCAGAAGGATTTTAGAAGTAGTAAGCCCAAGCTGCCTGATACTGAAAAAAGAAGATGAGGGGATTGGCAGGGAGCTTGGAAAAGAAATAAAGCTGCTATTTTTGGAAGAGCTGCTTCGGGAGCCTGTTTGGAATATAGAGGAGCCATTACAAAAGCTGGCTCAAATCAGGGAAAGACACTTGGACACCAATCCTCTTTATATGATATTCACTTCTGGTTCCACAGGAGTGCCTAAGGGAGTTCTGATTTCCCACCGCTCCGTAATTGATATGGCGGAGCAGTTTACAAAGATATTCCAGTTTTCTTCGGAGGAAGTCTTTGCAAATCAGGCGCCCTTTGATTTTGACGTGTCGGTAAAGGATATTTACCTGACTTTGAAAAATGCAGCTTCCATGCATATCGTTCCAAAAAGCATGTTCGTGATGCCTAAAAAGCTTGCAGGATATTTCAATGAAAGGAAAATTACAACAATTATATGGGCGGCTTCTGCATTAGGAGTAGCAGCCTCCTTTCGGATATTTGAAAAAGAAGAACCCCGGTATTTAAAGAAAATTATGTTTTCTGGCGAAGTGCTTCCCATAAAGGTGCTTCACTATTGGCAGAGCCATAAAAGGGATGCGATTTATGTAAACCTATATGGACCTACGGAAATTACCTGCAATTGCACCTATTACATAGTGGACAGGGAGTTTTTGCCAGAACAGACGATTCCAATCGGAAAAGCATTCCCCAACACGGAAATCCTTCTTTTGGATGCGGAAAACAAGCTGGCAAAGCCGGGAGTCTTGGGAGAAATTTGTGTCAGAGGCTCCTGTCTTGCACTGGGCTATTATAAGGACAAGGAGGCAACCGAGAAAGCCTTTTGCCAGAACCCTTTCCATAAGGACTATCAGGAGCTTATTTATCGTACCGGCGATATGGGATATGTAAATGACAGGGGAGAGCTTGTATTTGCAGCAAGAAAAGACCATCAAATCAAGCATATGGGTCACAGGATAGAGCTTATGGAAATAGAGGCTTTTGTAAATGCAGTGGAAAAGGTGGAAAAATGCTGTTGTATCTATGATGATGTTTCAGGGAAAATCGTATTGTTTTATCAGGCGGAAAATGAGATAGAGAGGGAAATTATCAGTCAGCTCCATAACAGACTTCCCAAATATATGTGTCCTAATATATTTTTCAGGATGGATAAAATACCGGAAAACAGTCATGGGAAAATAGACCGCTGCCGATTGAAGCGGGAATACATGGAAAAAAAGAAGTGAAAAATTACAAAATAGTGGAGGAAACATACAATGGAAAAATTGATGAGTATTTTAAAGGAATTAAGACCGGAAGTTGATTTTGAAAAGGAAACAAAGCTGATTGATGGAGGCATACTGGATTCCTTTGATTTGGTTTCTTTAATTGGAGAGTTGAACGAAAGCTTTGAAATTGAAATTTCCTTTGATGATATGGAGCCGGAAAACTTTAACTCGGCAAAGCAGATATATCAGATGATTGTAAGACTGCAGAACGAGGACTAGAAAATGACTATAAATTCCATGTCATTTCTGATTTTTTTCATTGGAACTGTCATTGTATATTACCTGCCCTTTCTGAAAAAATATCAATGGACAGTTCTTTTGGCTGCAAGCTATTTGTTTTATTTCTTTACCGGAACCGATAATTTTGTATACATTCTGGTTACTACGGTGACTACTCATTTTTGCGCCCAGATGCTTGAAAAGAAAAACAATCAACAGGCAGAATGGTTGAAGCTGCAGAAAGGAAGCTCTACAAAGGAGGAAACAGCCGAATATAAGGCAAAAATAAAATCAGAAAAAAACAGGCTTATATTTTTTGACATCGTAGTCAATATAGGACTGCTTATCTTCGTGAAATACAGCAATTTCTTTATATTCAATATTAACCGAATATTAACTGCAGAAAGCAGCATGGAGCTGAAGGCATTGAACCTATTGGTTCCTTTGGGGATTTCTTATTATACCCTGCAAAGTATAGGATACGTTTTGGATGTATCAAAGGGAAAAACAAAGCCAGAGGGAAATATATTGAAAACCGCCTTATTTGTCAGCTATTTTCCTCAGATTACGCAGGGACCTATCGGGAGATTTGGAAAATTGGCGCCTCAGCTTTTTGGTTTCCATGAATTTTTATGGAAGAATTTGTCTTTTGGCTGCCAAAGGATTCTCTGGGGGTTTTTTAAGAAAACGGTCATTGCTGACAGGATGAATTCCTTTGTGGATAATATCTTTCAGAATTTTGAGCAGTATAGCGGCTTTACGTTGTTTTTGGGATGCATTTATTTTTCTATACAGGCATATGTGGATTTCTCGGCTTATATGGATATAGCATCAGGATATTCCCGGATATTGGGAATTGATTTGGAGGAAAATTTCAAAAGGCCTTTCTTTTCCCAGTCGTTGGCAGAGTATTGGAGAAGGTGGCATATTACCCTAAGCAGTTGGTTTCGGGATTATTTGTTTTATCCCCTGTCCCTTTCGACGCCTGCAGTAAAGCTTTCACGCTTGGGACGGAAATACCTGCCAGCTTCCATAGCAAAGCTGGTGCCTTCGGTTTATGCCATGTTCGTTGTCTGGTTTGCTACCGGCTTTTGGCATGATGCAAGCTGGCGCTATATTTTATGGGGCATTGCCAATGGCATTGTTATGATAAGCTCTATGTGCCTTTCGGAACAATTTAAGATATGGAAGCAGAAGCTGCATATCAGGGAAGAAAATAAATTCTGGCAGTTTTTCAGAAGAATCCGTACATTTCTTTTGATTAGTTTGTTGAAGGTATTTCCGGCAGCATCTTCTACAGGAAATTCTTTAAGGATCTTAAAAAGGATTGTTACGGATTTTCGGATAGAGCTTTCCTATCAGACATGGTTTCCGGGATTGATTAAAAATTATCTTGCCTATATTTTATTTGGACTGCTTTTGTTCTTTATGGTAAGTATCAGGCAGGAGACGGAACCTTTTCGGGAATATATGGAAAGGAAGTCCTTTGCATATAGATGGTGCCTGTATCTTATTATTTTATGTGCTATTTTAAGCTTTGGTATGTTTGGCACAGGGATTTCAGGAGGATTTGAATATGCGCAATACTAAGAAAATAGCAGGCCGGCTGCTTCTTATATTGCTGGTCTTGTTTCTGTTTGAAACAGTGGTGGAGTTTGTTTACAGGCCTTATAATCGTTACAGCCTGTATGCCATTAGGGACTTGAAGCAATGTCAGGGAAAAATCGATACGCTTTTTCTTGGAACCTCCACAGCTTACCGGGGATTTTCGCCGGATATTTTTGATAAGGAGCTTGGAACCTTTAGTTATAATGCGGCTACCGCTTCCCAGCCGGTTGATGGCACGCTTGCCTTATTAAAGGATCAGGCAGCGAGAAATCCGATAGAGAGAGTGATTGTGGGAGTTTCACAGCGTTCTCTTGTTAAGGAAGAAGCATATATTGAGCGGAAAGAGGAGGTATATGACAGACTGTTTTCCTTAAAAGAAAAAGCGTCCTATTTAATTGAAGGCTGTACCAGTGAAGAATGGCTGAACCTGATTTTTTACTCCACAAGGATAGAAAAATATTTCAATATAGGACATATTAAGAAAAATCTGACATATAAGCTGTCCGGTGCATATAAGGAAAATAAAGCTCCTATGAAAACCTACGGAGGAAGAGGGTTTCTTGCGGAGGATACGGTTTATCAGGGAAAAACCTATGAGACTATAACGAAAATGGAAAGCACATGGAAAGCGGATGATGACAATGAAAAAGCGCTGATTGAAATTATGGAATACTGTCGTACAAATAATATAGAGCTGATTTTGACACTTATTCCGGTTACTGGAGCCCAGATTAACAGCTACAAGGATATTAGTGTGATTCATGACTATATCCAAAGGCTTGCAGACGAATATGAAGCCATATTTTGGGATTTCAACTATTATATAAGAGTAAAAGAGGAATTTCCCAACAGCATGTTTAAGGATAAAAAGCATTTAAACAAAGCAGGGGGGATGTATTTTAGCCGGCTGTTTGCAGAAATTTATAAAAAATATCAAAATGGTGAAGCAATAGATGGATATTTTCTAGATAGCTGCCCTTATTATGAAAAATCCTATTGACGAAGAGAAGGATTTCTATTTAAGATAAACGAGAGGAAGAAGAAAGCATGAAACAGTATACGATTCTCATTGTGGAGGATGAAAAAAAGCTTTTGAATACCATATCTGATTTTTTAAAGCTGAATGGTTATAGGCTGCTTACTGCAGAAAACGGAATAGAGGCAATGAGACAATTTACGGCATATGCGCAGGAAATCGACATAGTGCTTTTAGATATTATGCTTCCCTTTTTAAACGGCTATGAGCTGTTAAAGGAAATCCGGATGCGCTCTAATGTACCGGTTATCCTGCTTACTGCAAAATCCTCTGTGGAAGACCAGATTGAAGGCTTTGAATATGGCGCAGATGACTATATTACAAAGCCCTACAGCCTGTCGCTTATAAAAGCCCATATAGAAGCTGTATTAAAGCGTGCCGGAAAAACTCAGGATTTTATGGTTTCGGGAGATATACGGATAGATGTAAAAGGCCAGAAGGTATATGTCAGGGAGGAGTATATAGAAACTACCCCAAAGGAATTTGAGCTGCTTCTCTTTTTTATGGAAAATGAAGGGATGGTTCTAAGCAGGGACCGCATTTTAGATGCTGTATGGGGCTATCAATATGAGGGCGATATAAGAACCGTGGACACTTTAGTAAAGCAGCTTAGGAAAAAGCTGAAGGATGGGAACTATATCCGTTCCATTTACGGCATTGGATATGTTTTTGGAGGAACAGGCTATGTTCAAAAAAATTAGCGTAAGGCTTATTATATTAGAATGGGTGTTTCTGGCAATTATCATTGGCGGAAGCATTGTGCTTTATGGAACCTTTGCCCCTGCTTATTATAATTATTATAAGGGAAAAATAATCATGCAGGCTTTTGAAGATATCAAGGAAACGGATTTTAAGGATTTGTCAGATGAGGATATCGGCATGTTCTATGAATATGAAAAAGAAAATTTAAGCTTTACCATTGCTGATGAAAATATGGAATCCATCTATACGACACAATCCAACGAAGAGCGGGTTATTTACAGAAATATTGAATTAAGGCTGGAGCAATATTCGGAAAATCCGGAGCTTATAAGCATGAACAGCAAACGCAACAGCAACCTTAAGCTGCGTGGCATCGTAAAGCAGGAGGGGATTTCCTATTATATATGCATCCGGGATAAGGTGCAGAATGTTTATAGCAGCTTTCAGTTTACGGAAAAGTTCATGCTTGGCATGTTTGTGATTGCCCTTGCATTTGGAAGCGTCATTATGTATTTTTTGTCCAGAAATCTTGTAAAACCCATCCAGAATGTAGCAAGGGTGGCAGAGAGCCTGGCTGAAAGGGATTTCAGGGAAAAGGCGGAGGAAAACGGAGATTATGAAGAGGTAAACCATCTGGCGAAATGTATCAACAGCATGTCCGAGCAGCTTCAGGATTACGTAGAGCAGATTGAAGAAAGCAAAAAGCAGCTTTTGGATCAGAATATTCAAAAGGAACGGATGGAAAAGGCGAGAAAGGATTTTATTGCAAATGCTTCCCATGAGCTGAAGACTCCTCTTGCCGTGATTTCCAGTCAGGTTGAAATGCTTCAATATGTACAGGACGAGGAAAAGAAATATTATATCAATTCCATTCAGGAAGAAGTGACAAAGATGTCGGAAATGGTAGGAAATCTTTTAGATGTTTCCGTAATAGAGCATCACATGGAGCAGATGAAAAAAGAGCCGGTCCTTATGGACCAGGTAGTAAATTATATGCTGATGAAATATGATGCACTGTTTAAAAAGAAAAAACTTGCCATTCACACAGAGTTAGAAGAGAATTGTTATGTGTCAGGAGACCGGGAATATATAGAGCAGGCAATGAATAATTTTCTTATGAATGCCTTTGAGCATACGAAAAAACAGGGAAACATTACGGTTTGTCTGAAAAATAAGGAAGAAGGCATATATTTTAGCGTATATAATGAAGGGGAGCCCATACCGGAGAAGGATATGGAGAAAATATGGAAAAGCTTTTGGATGGAGGAGTATCAGGGAAAGAGGGCATGTCATGCAGGAATCGGGCTTTACATTGTCCAAAGCGTGATTCAGTTCCATGGAGGAAAGTATGGAGCTGACAATAAGGAGGCAGGGGTGGAATTTTGGTTTGTGCTGCCAAAATTGCCTGCATAAGAGGGCTTGGGAGATGGTATGGCATAGGATTTATGGAATGAGGACGTGGGAGCTGACAAGGCATAGGATAGTCTTATGGGCACGCTCTCGCTCTGCAAAGACGCAGCGGTACTAATGCACCAAAGTACGGTGCATAAGTGCCGGCGACTTTGCCAAGGCCCATAAGACTATCCTATGCCTTGCCAGCTCCCACTGTGTATTGGAAAGCTCTATACATTAGAATGTTTTATGTTTGAACGTCTTAGGTTGGGATTGAACCGTTATGGTCATTCCCATTCGCCGTATTTTTCTTCGCAATATTTACAGCGATAGATTTCCTTTTGGGTATCGGTCAGGACAAAAATGTGGGGCAGCTCCTGTTCAATGGAAGTGATGCACCTTGGATTTTTGCACTTGATGACATTTTTGATTTCTCTAGGAAGTACCAAATCCTTTTTTGCAACGATTTCTCCGTCCTTGATGACATTGACTGTAATGTTATGGTCGATAAAACCTAAAATATCCAGATTCAGCTTATCAATGGCACATTCCACCTTTAAAATATCTTTTGCGCCCATCTTTTTGCTTTTGGCATTTTTAATGATAGCTACCGTACAGTCTAGCTTGTCCAGTTGTAAATGATGATAGATGGAAAGGCTTTTTCCGGCTTTAATATGGTCTAGTACAAAGCCTTCTTCAATTTTGCCTACGTTCAGCATATAGCTTTTTACCTCGCATTTCTTTTATAATAGTAGTGGTGATTTACCCTCTTCAGGGATAAGCAGCTTTTGCCATAAAAACTCATGCCAGCCCAAGCAGTGTGAGAATCAGCGCCATGCGTACATAAACGCCGTACTGCACCTGTTTAAAGTACACGGCACGCTCATCCTCATCCACCTCAACGGATATTTCATTGACTCTCGGAAGGGGGTGGAGTACAAGCATATCTGGTTTGGCAAGCTCCATTTTCTCTTTGTTCAGTATATAGAAATCCTTTAATCTTACATAGTCCTCTTCATTAAAGAAACGTTCTCTCTGCACTCTTGTCATATAGAGTAAATCCAGTTCATTCATAACATCCTCAAGGCGGATGACTTCTTTATAAGAGATGCCCTTTTCCTGAAGCATTTCCGTTACATAATCGGGAATCTTCAGTTCATCCGGGGATATGAATATAAACTGAATGTTATCATAGCGAACCAAAGCATGAATCAGGGAGTGTACGGTCCTGCCAAATTTCAAGTCGCCGCACAAGCCGATAGTAAAATTGTTTAGCCGTCCCTTTAAGGAGCGGATAGTAAGCAGGTCGGTCAGGGTTTGTGTAGGGTGCTGGTGTCCGCCGTCTCCTGCATTGATAACAGGAATCCTTGATTTTGTAGAAGCTACCATGGGAGCCCCTTCCTTTGGATGGCGCATGGCGCATATATCTGCATAGCAGGAAATCATGCGGATTGTATCCGATACGCTTTCACCTTTGCAAGCAGAAGAGGAACCGGCATCGGAAAAGCCGATTACATGCCCGCCTAAATTGTACATGGCTGCTTCAAAGCTGAGACGGGTACGGGTGCTTGGCTCATAAAAACAGGTGGCAAGCTTTTTTCCTTCACATTTATTTGCATATTTTTCAGGATTTTTTTCAATATCTCCGGCTAAGTCAAATAACTTGTCCAGTTCTTCCACTGTAAAGTCCAGTGGACTCATTAAATGTCTCATAATAGTGTCTCCCTTTTATTGCTGATATTCGTATTTAAAATTGGCATATGTTTTCCGGCATGGAAAAACATGGGCTAAGTAAATGGCAATTTGAAAGTATTCCGTAAAAAATCGAAGAGAAATAAATCTCTTCGATTAAAATGTCACTGGAAGGAAAGCAGCTCCTCCACCGGTTTTCTTTTGGGAGCTGTGGGAGCCTCATCAGGAAAACCAACAGGAATTAGTGCAATCAATTCCCGATCCTCTGGAATATGCAATAAATCCACTATCTTGTCTTCATCAAAAAGTCCCATAATAACGGTGCCAAGTCCTTTTTCATAAGCAGCCAGACAAAAGGTCTGGGAAGCAGCGCCCGCATCGAACATCTGCCAAGTGTCCTTTCTATGTGTGCTAAAGGAACCGTCCCTTTCATAACCGCATCTGTTTTTGATTACGGTTACAGCAATTAGCAGGGGAGCGTTTTTAATAATCGTTCCGTTGCCCGGATAAAGGGAAGTGCAGTTATCAGCAATCTGATCCTTAAGTGCGCCCTCTACTGCAATATAGCGGATAGTTTGTGAATGCTTCCAGCTTGGTGCATAAGAAGCAGCTTCGATAACAGAAGCAAGCAAGTCGTGGTCTACCAAATCCGGTTTGAACCTGCGGATGCTTCTGCGTCCTTTGATACAATCTGATGCAATCATGAAATAGTCCTCCAATCTGATTTTAGTCTCGAAAATCTTATGGGATAATCATAGCATAGAAAGAAAAAGCTTTCAATGAGGAAAGAGAATTATTTTTTTGATTCATATTCCAAAAACAGCTGGGCATATTTTAACAAGTGCCTTTGTTGTTCAAAGGTGCAGGAGTTAAAAAGCGTGACAATGGGAGAATCGACAGCAGCTTGTACAGAGCCGGTTAATATATAATCAGTAGAAACCTGTAGGATATCACAAATTTCAAGCAGTATTTCAAAGGACATGCCTACATGTCCGTTTTCAATTCTGCTGTAGTGATTCTGGGATACATTTAGTCTTTCGTAAACTTCCTGCTGGGTTAAATTTAATTCTTTTCTTCGATCTTGAATCCGTTTCCCTATTTCTTTCATATTGATGATGCGCATTCCAATATGCTTCCCTTCCGCCAAGGCTGATGCTATTTCATGTGCTATCTATAAGAAGTATATCATATATCAAAACTTTCAAACCTTAATCTTATATTAAAGAAGCCCATATATATATTGTCAGTTTTTCCATAAAGTAAAAAAATTATTTAATAGATAATAATATTGACAAATATTATTTAATAGGTTAATATAGAAAGGCAGATAAATAATTATGCGGAAAAAGTAACAGAGAGGAGAAAAAAATGAAGCGTATCACAAAATGTCTGCTGGCATCTATGGTATTAGTGCTTATGTTTGGCATGACTTCACAGGCAGCTGTAAAAAAGGTTACGATTACAGCGCCCACAAAAGCAAAAACATACACTGTATACCGCACCAATAAAAATGTCAGCAAGAAAATCAAAGCAAACGTTACGGTAACCAGTAAAAAGGACAGCAGAAAGGTTACATACAAATCCAGCAATCCGGATGTGGTCAGTGTAACCGGAAATGGAAAGATTACCTGTAAAAAAGCCGGAACTGCAACCATTACCGTAACCTCTAAGCAGACACCGGGCAAAAAGGCCGTTTTAAAGGTCAAAGTCGTGCAAAGGGCTACGAAGCTGACGGCACAGGCAGAAGACTATACCATTAAAAAAGACCTTACTGTCACCAAGGGAAAAAGCATTAAGGTTACAGTAACTGCTGCACCGAAAGATGCAAGTAACAAGGTAACATGGAAGTCCAGCAACAGCAAAGTTGCAAAAGTAGATAAAAAAGGTAAGATTTCCGCAAAAAAGGCAGGTGCGGCAACGATTACTGCTACAGCTAAGGATGGAAGCAAAAAGAAAGTCTCCTTTAAGGTAAAGGTTGTTACAGGTAAAGTTACAAGCATTAAGGTGGATAAGACAGAAGTGGCATTAGTCGTTGGTGGAACGAAAGCAGAGGCAGAAGCTTCTGTAAAAGCAACAGTGAAAACTTCCGGCAAAAAAGCCAGCAAGTATCTTGGATGGAGCACTTCGGACGAGAAGGTAGCAACTGTAAAGAATGGAAAAATTACAGCGATAGCGCCGGGTACGGTGACCATTACCGTAAAGGCTACAGATGGTTCCAAGAAAAAAGCAACTATTAAAGTGACAGTAACAAAGAAAGCGGTTCCACAGCCGGATCCAAATCCACAGCCTACCCCTGATCCTGCACCAGCTGTTTATACAAAAGAACTGACAGCCAATACAGAAGCTTTTACAAACGGTTTTATCATAAAAGCAGCAACAACTGTTAAGTGGAGCAATCCGGATAAAGCCCTGAAAGCCTTAAATGATGCGACAGGAGCGATTGAAAAACATCTTCCGGACAAAGTCCGCACAGGAGTCGTATTGTGGGTGAACGATGAAGCTTACACCGTTAAGTATACTCTGCAAGGATGGAAACTGTTTAAAGATAATACGGAAGTGGATCTTGCAGGGAAGCTTCTTTCTGCAACGGCAGGAAACGTAACCATTAAAAATAAACTTACCAAGGAACAGGCAGAGACCGCCCTTGAAAAAGTTTATGCGGGAAAAGCGCTTTTGACAGGACCTTATGATTTTGGACAGGGAACTGTTTGGGTGAACGCAAAAGGATACAACATTACCAAATTTATCATAAAAAATGGAGCAGTTGAGGCAGTTATCGACGGTGCAAATGTAACCATCACTATGAGCAGCACAAAGACGATTACTGTTACCAGCGACAAACAATTAGACAGTTTGTTAGAAGCAGTAGAAGCTATATTTGGTGGAGCTTATACAGAAAAATAGTGATAAAGATTTAGTTTTCCTTCAAAGAATGGGGCGGAGTGATGAACAACGCCCCAAAGCTTTGGGAAAGACCTCAGAAAGAAGAATATGAATCAGGGATATTTTGATATACATTGTCATATCCTGCCCGGAGTGGACGATGGAGCGGGAAATATGGAAGAAACAGTCCGTATGTTGAGAATGGAGCATAAGGATGGGGTGCGTGCGGTTATATTCACTCCTCACTATGTGCCAAGCCGCAGCATAGAAAGAAATATGGAAAGAGCGGAACGGATTAAGAAAGTATTTATCAGTGTTGAAATGGAATGCAAACAGTTATTTCCAGATATGAAGTTTTATCTGGGAAATGAACTTTATCATAAAAGTGATATGATACGGGAATTGGATGAAAAAAGAGCGAACACCCTGGCAGGTAGCAGATATATATTGATTGAATTTTCTACCCCCGTTTCTTTTAAGGAACTAAAAAGAGCCATTCAAAATTATTTTTTGGGAGGCTACCTGCCAATTTTGGCCCATATGGAAAGATATGGCTGTTTATATAATCAATTTGAAAGAATATGGGAATTAAAGGATATGGGCTGTCTTTTGCAGATGAATACAGGAAATTTTTTAGAGGGTCCTTTTTCTGCAAACAAGAGATTTTGTATGAAGGCGCTGACAGAAGGCTGTATTGATTTTCTGGGAACGGACAGTCATGACAGCCGGATCAGAAGGCCCGATATGGCAAAGGCTGTAAAGCATCTGGAACAAAAAATAAACAAGGCGCTTCTGGATAAAATTTTATATGAGAATCCATTGCGTATTTTGGAAAAAGAACGGTAGGAAAATAGGAGAAAGAAATGAAACAACAAATGGAAGGGAATGAAATAGAAATAGATTTGCTGGAACTGTTTTATTTGCTGAAAGAAAAACTCTTCTTTCTGATAATTTCAGCTTGCGTGTGCGCTGTTGCAGCATTTACCTATGTGGTATTTGTCATTCAGCCTTTATACAGCTCCACTTCCCAGCTTTATATTTTAACAAAATCGACTTCTTTGACTTCCTTGGCGGATATTCAGGTGGGCACGCAGCTGACACAGGACTATCTGGAGCTGATTAAGAGCAGGCCTGTGGTAGAAGAAGTTATGAAAAATTTAAAAATGGACAGCGCTTATGAAGAAGTGTTAAAGCAGTTAACAGTGGATAATCCAAATAATACTCGTATTTTAAAGATTACAGCAAGGGCGGCAGAGCCTAAAACTGCAAAGGCAATCGCAGATGAGTTTGCAGAAGTATCCAGAAAACGAATTTCACAGATTATGTGTACTGACGAGCCAAGCGTGGTGGCATATGGATATGCCTCTGATGTTCCGGTAAATGTACATATATTAAAAAGTACCGTAATCGGTGCGCTCTTTGGCATATTGATAGCAGGTGCAGCAGTAGTTGGACTTTATCTGCTGAATGATACCATTCAGACCTCCGAGGATGTGGAAAAATATCTGGGCTTAAATATGCTTGCGGCAATTCCTTTGCAGGAAGGTGGAAAAAAGAAAAAAAGCTCTTGGGTAAAAAAGAAACTTGCAGGGTATCAGAGAGGAAAGAACAATGGCAAAAAATGAAATAGACATACAGAAGATGGACAAACAGGACTATGGAAGGAAAGAGGCGTTTAATTCCCTGCGCACGAACTTGCAGTTTTGCGGAGATGACATTCAAATTATCCTGCTTACAAGCTGTACTCCAAACGAAGGCAAGAGCACTATGGGAATCCAGCTTGCCCATTCCATGGGAGAAGCCGGAAAAAAGGTATTGCTAGTGGATGCAGACCTTCGGAAATCCGTTCTGGTAGGCAGGCATGGAATGCGAAGCCAAAAGGAAATCAGGGGCTTGTCCCATTATCTGTCAGGACAGGAAAAAATGGAAGAAGTGATATACGTTACCAATCTGGACAATGTAGAGCTGATTGTGGCAGGGCCTGTTGTCCCCAATCCTACAGAACTTTTAGGAAACCGTTATTTTGAAAAACTTTTGGAGTATGGAAGAGAGCATTATGATACAGTTATCATTGATTCGCCGCCTTTAGGAAGCGTTATTGATACAGCCGTCATAGCCCCGAAGTGCGATGGCGCCATACTGGTGATTGAAAGCGGTGCAATAAGCTACCGCTTTGTACAGGAAGTAAAAAAGCAGCTGGAGGTAACCGGCTGCCGGATTCTTGGGGCAGTCCTTAATAAGGTGGAACTGGATAAAGGCGCTTATAAGGGATATTACAAAGGGTACTATAGGGGCTACTATAAAGGCTATTATCAAAAGGATGAGGAAGCTTAAACAACCGGAGCAGAAAATGGGAGTTTATGAAATGGAAGTAGACAGGAAAGAAAAAATAGAAAAAACAAAACCGGTCTGGTATCGAATTTCTTTTATATTGTTGGTGTTTGATGGAGTTGCTGTGAATATATCTTATCTTTTGGCATTGCTTTTAAGGTTTGATTTCCAGTTTCGGGAAATCCCACTCCATTATTATCGAATATGGAACCACTCATTGCTTCTTCATGCAGGAATCAGCATTCTGGTTTTTGCGGAAATGAAGCTGTATCAAAGCATATGGAGCTATGTAAGCATTTGCGAGGTTGAAAGAACCCTGATTGCATCCATGTTGTCTGCTGCACTGCATTTTTTTGGCAATTACTTCTTTTTTGGAAAGATGCCGGTTTCTTATTATCTCATGGGCTGGATATTTGAGTTCATCTTCATTACGGGAATCCGCTATTCTTATCGGATGCTCAGGATTTTAAAAAGGCATTTGGAGAAGAATCGAATACCGCTTAAAAACACCATGATTATCGGTGGTGGGGAAGCCGGGAGAATTTTGATTAAAGAATTAATGAACAGTAAGCACCTGACAACCAAAGTATGCTGCATCATTGATGATGATAAGGAAAAACAGGGCAGGCTGTTAAATGGTGTCCGGATAGTAGGGGGCAGGGATGATATTATGGCAGCTGCCCATATACACCATATTGAAAAAATCATATTTGCCATTCCTACAGCAACGGTTCATCAGAGAAGGGAGATTTTGAATATCTGTAAAGAAACAGGCTGTGAGCTAATGGTATTACCGGGAATCTACCAGTTAGTAAACGGAGAGGTCAGCGTGCAAAAACTGAGAAATGTATCCGTGGAGGAATTGTTGGGAAGAGAGACTATCCAGGTAAACCTGAATGAAATCATGGGATATGTACAAAATCAGGTGGTCATGGTAACCGGTGGCGGAGGCTCTATTGGCAGCGAGTTGTGCAGACAGATTGCGGGACACCATCCAAAGGAGCTTATCATCTTTGAGCTTTATGAAAATAATGCCTATGAAATACAGCAGGAGCTGATACGGGAATATCCGGATTTGCTGCTTACCGTGTTGATTGGCTCTGTTCGGGATACGAAGCGCATGAACAGCGTCTTTGAAAAATATCGTCCGGATATTGTTTATCATGCTGCAGCCCATAAGCATGTGCCGCTTATGGAAGACAGTCCTAATGAGGCAGTAAAAAATAATGTATTTGGCACTTATAAAACTGCTATGGCTGCCAGCAGCTATGGAACAAAAAAATTTGTGCTGATTTCTACGGATAAGGCGGTCAACCCTACTAATATCATGGGAGCCACAAAGAGGATTTGTGAAATGATTGTTCAAAACCTGAATAAACAGTCAAAGACGGAATTTGTGGCAGTAAGATTTGGAAATGTGCTGGGAAGCAATGGAAGCGTAATTCCGCTTTTTAAAAAACAGATTCAGGAAGGAGGCCCCGTTACGGTAACCCATCCGGACATCATCCGGTATTTTATGACAATACCGGAAGCAGTGTCTTTGGTACTGCAGGCAGGAGCCTATGCAAAGGGCGGAGAAATCTTTGTCCTTGATATGGGGGAGCCTATGAAGATTGATACACTGGCAAGAAACCTGATTAAGCTTTCTGGCTATACGCCGGATGTGGATATTAAAATACAATATACTGGGCTGAGGCCTGGGGAAAAGCTGTATGAAGAATTGTTATTGTCCGAAGAAGGGCTTAAGAAAACCGCAAATAACATGATTTATATCGGTAAGCCTATTGAAATGGATCATGACCGCTTTTTGACGGAGCTGATGAAGCTTAAGAATTTGCCGGATGATGCGCTGCCCCTTGTGAGGGAGGCAATCGCAGGCTTGGTTCCTGCTTATGTATATAAAAGTAATGAAGAAAGCAGGAAACAAGCAAAGGAATCTGTGAAGCTTCAGGAGAAAAGGAAAAGCAGATTATTGGAAAATGAACTGGACGAACCCAAAATGGAAGGTTCAGCCAAGGACAAACTGGTGGCTGCAGTATAGCAAAAGTTTCTTTTAGAAGGAAATAATATGGAATTTGAAAGATTTAAAAAACGAATATGGCTGGCAAGCCCTACTATCCATGGCGAAGAGCGGGATTTTGTGAAGGAGGCATTTGAGAGCAATTGGGTATCTACAGTAGGGGCTAATATAAATGAACTGGAAAAAGGAATACAGGATTATATAGGCTGCAGGGCGGCAGTGGCATTATCAGCCGGCACAGCTGCAATCCATCTAGCGGTAAAGCTTGCAGGCGTAAGGCAGAAGGATGTGGTATTCTGTTCGGATATGACCTTTGTGGCGACCGTAAATCCGGTTCTCTATGAAAAAGGAATACCGATATTTATCGACAGCGAGAGGGACACATGGAATATGGATCCAAAGGTTCTTGAACGGGCATTTTCCATTTATGACGGAACGACTCATAGTGACGGTATTTATTATCCAAAGCCCAAGGCGGTAATCGTGGCAAATCTTTATGGGACGCCGGCAAAGCTGGATCAGATACAGAAGCTTTGTCAGAAATACGGTGCAGTGATGATTGAGGACGCAGCGGAATCTTTAGGAGCTGTCTATCAGGGAAAACAGACAGGCAGCTTTGGTACATACAATGCCATTAGCTTTAACGGCAATAAAATCATTACCACTTCCGGCGGGGGCATGCTTTTGACAGATGATGATGAGGCTGCCCAAAAGGTGCGGTTCTGGTCTACTCAGGCAAGGGAGGACTTTCCTTGGTATGAGCATAAGGAGCTTGGATATAATTACCGGATGTCTAATATCCTTGCGGGAATCGGAAGAGGGCAGCTTTTGCATCTGGAGGAGCATATAGAAAAGAAAAAGGCGATTTATATGCGCTATAAGAATGGGTTTTGCGGACTTCCGGTTACGATGAATCCATATTTGGAAGAGATGATGGAGCCTAATTTCTGGTTAAGCTGCCTGCTGATTGACGAAGAGGCAATGAACGACAGGATTTGTCCGGATAAAATCAGGGAGCGCCTTGCACAGTATAATGTAGAAGTGCGCCCAATCTGGAATCCCATGCACAGGATGCCCCTTTATAAGAAATGCGATTATATATCCATAAAGGATGATGTGAACGTGGGGGAAGACGTTTTCAGAAGAGGGCTGTGCCTGCCAAGTGATATAAAGATGACAGAAGAAGAGCAGGATGTAGTAATTGCAATGATAAGGAGTTGTTTTGATGAAGGATTTTGAATGGGAACACAAGGCGGGCTTTTATGAAAAATATATAAAGAGAATGCTGGATGTTGTATTGTCGCTGGCGGCATTAATGTTTTTAAGCCCGGTAATGCTGCTTGTGGCATTGTCTGTAAGAATCAAATTAGGAAGTCCGGTTCTGTTTAAGCAGGAAAGACCGGGAAAGATTGATGGAAGGACTGGTCGGGAAAAGCTTTTTGTCATGTATAAATTTCGCTCTATGACAGATGAAAGGGATGTGAAGGGGGAGCTGCTCCCAGATGGTGTCAGGCTGACAGCATTTGGCAAGGCGCTTAGAAGCGCCAGTCTGGATGAACTACCGGAGCTTTTCCTTATTTTGAAGGGGGATATGAGCATTGTAGGACCAAGGCCGCTTGCGATAAAATATCTGCCTTATTATACGAAGGAGGAACGGCGCAGGCATTTGGTAAGACCAGGCTTGACAGGGCTGGCACAGGTAAACGGCAGAAACGGCATCGGCTGGGAACAAAGATTTCAGTACGATATTCAGTACGTGGAGCACATTACATTTCTAGGCGATTTGCGGATTATCCTGCAAACAGTATATAAGGTGCTTGGCAGAAAGGATATTATTGTGCGGGGGGAAGGAACAGTGCTGGATTTTGATGTGGAGAGAAGGAAGGGAATCCTATGAATATATTTGGAAAAAAAGTAATGCTGCGCGCAATGGAAAAATCTGATTTAGAGCTGGCGAGGGAGCTTTTAAACAGCAGGGAAGTGGAACATCTGGTAATCGGATGGTCTTTTCCCATATCTATTACGCAGCAGGAAAAATGGTTTGAGGCACATGATGGGGAACAAAGCAGCTTTCGCTTTATAATTGAGACGAAAGAGGAAGGGGCAGTGGGAATTGCGACTTTGGCGGATATAGACTGGAAGAATCGAAGGGCAAGACATGGAATCAAGATTATGGAATCAAAAAGCAGAGGAAAGGGAATCGGAACAGACAGCATTATGGCAATTATGCGTTATGCATTTGATGAACTACAGCTAGTAAGACTGGATGGCGCATGGTTTGCGGATAACCTGCCATCGAAAGCAGTATATATAAAATGTGGATGGAAGGAAGAAGGAATCAGAAGAAAGTATGTATATCAGAATGGAGCTTATAAGGATGTAATCATAACGGGAGTGTTGGCGGAAGATTATTATAAACTGCTGGAAAAAAATCATTATTGGTCATAGGAGTCCCACAGATGAATGTAATACAGAGGAAAGAAATTGGAAGTGAATTTTGTGTTGGCGCTTTTCCCTTTCAGGCGGAAAAGGATTGTCTGGAATGGTTGCATTATGGCAATGATCAAATATTGACTTTTTCAGGAAGAACAGCAATTGAAACAGTTCTTTTGGATATTTTAAAAGAAGGCGAAATAAAAACTGCGTTGCTTCCTTCGTGGTGTTGTAGTTCCATGCTGGAACCGTTTCAAAGATTGCACATCCGGGTTGAATTCTATGATGTGTTCTGGGAAGAAGAGCACTCCCGGCTGAAAAGGCAGATTAATATTCACAGAGATGCTAATATATTGTTTTTGTGCAATTATTTTGGTTATGGGAATCATTATTCCAAAGAACTGCTAAAAAGTTTTAAAAATTCGGGAGGGATTATTATTGAAGATATCACCCACAGTCTTCTCCAAGTCAACCCTTGCCATACGGATAGTGATTACTATGTTGCGTCCCTAAGAAAATGGGGACCTTTAGTGTCTGGCGGAATATGCTGTAAGAAAAATGGAACTTTTGTAAGCGTTCCCCGGAATATGCCGGATAAAGAATTTAAAATTAAAAAAACGAAAGCAATGTTATTGAAGAACAGATATCTGCACGGAAAAGAGGATGCCCTTAAAGAAGAGTATATGGAAATATTTCGTAAGTGTAATGAAGAAATTTCAGAGAACTATTCAGGATGTCGGATAGATGAGATATCCATGGCAATGCTGGAAGAGTGGGATGTACTGTGGATGAGGGGAAAAAGAAGAAAAAACAGTATGCGGCTTCATTCAGGCCTAAAGAATGTAGGAGGGATAGAATTTTTGTATTCATTAAAGGAAGGAGACTGTCCTATATTTGTGCCGATTATTTGTAAAACAGAGAGAGAAAGATTAAGACGGCGGCTGGTGGAGGAAAGAATTTACTGTCCGGTACACTGGAGCAAACCTTCCGAAAAATGCCGGTCTAATTTATATGAACTGGAATTATCGCTAGTATGCGATCAACGGTATTCTGAAGAGGATATGCAGAGGATATGCGAGGTAATCAAGGATGAAATGGGACGAAACGGAAAGCAGGGCACCGGACATTTACTTTGATAAAAATTATGGTAAGCTTTATGAAAAAGTGGAAGATGGAACGTCGTGCGTTTTTGTGCATAAAAGCGAATACGGACAGGTAAGCTCCCAATTTATCATGCGGGAAATTTCGCTTTCTATAAATGGCACGCAATATTATGATTTGGTAACCCCATATGGATATGGTGGCCCCATAATTTTAGAGTGTAATGGAAATAAAAAGAAACTGATAAATGGATTTGAGAAAGAATTTGAGGCCTACTGCCTGGAACATAACATAGTCAGCGAATTCATACGGTTTCATCCTATTATGGGCAATGCCTTGGATTTTAAGGAAATGTATGAAGTGACTTGGGACAGACATACGGTAGGCACGAATCTGGAGCTGGCAGATAATCCGGTTTTAGCGGAATTTTCCAAAAGCTGCAGAAAGAATATACGGCAGGCATTTCATAAAGGGGTTACCTATCGCATTACAAAGGCGCCGGATAATCTTCATAATTTTAAGGAGATTTATTATTCTACCATGAAGAGGAATGAGGCGGAGGCGTTTTATTATTTTGATGACAGCTATTTTGAAGAGTGTATTGCATTATATAGAGAACATATTTTACTGGTAGAAGCAGTTTATGAAAGAAATGTAATAGCAGCAGGTTTTTATTTCGTATGGAGAGATATGATCCATATTCATTTATCCGGTACATTAAGTGAATATCTTTATCTTTCCCCGGCTTATATTTTGCGATATGCGGTCACCATATGGGGAAAGGAACATGGCTATAGATTTATCCATCATGGCGGAGGAAAAGGAAGAGGAGATGACAATTCTTTGTATCGATTTAAAAAGCAGTTCGGGAAAAATACAGAATTGGATTTTTACATTGGAAAGAAAATATGGAATCGGAAAGTTTATGATCAGTTGTGTAACATGGTGGATAATTCAAAAAATATAGAATATTTTCCGGCATATCGGAGTGGAGGCGGATGTGAATCTGATGAGGGAATCATAAATATTGGGAAGAGAGATCCGGCTGTGAAATTGCAAAATAAACTGACAAAGAGGATATGGGAAAATGGATATTTTAATTATTGCGCATTATATGGATGTCCCGAATAGCAAGGGAAACAGCCGCTTCAGCTATCTTGCCAATCAAATTGTTGATTATACAGAAAAAAATAAAGTAGAAGTTGTGACTTCCTCTTTTTCACATCGCCTGAAAAAGCAAAAAGAGATTGGAGAGATGGAATTAAAGGAAACGAAATATAATCTTACTATATGTTACGAGCCGGGATATACAAAAAATGTCTGTTTGAAAAGGCTCCATAGTCATAATATTTTTGGAAAAAATTTGGAGAAATACTTAGAGGAAAGACAAGAACCGGATTTGATTTATTGTGCTGTGCCATCTTTAGATGCAGCATATGCGGCATGGAAATATGCGCAGAAAAGAAAAGTTAAGTTCATGATAGATATACAGGATTTGTGGCCGGAGGCATTTGAAATGGTATTTCATGTGCCGCTTATCAGCAGGTTGATTTTTACACCAATGAAAAGAAAAGCGGATAAGATATATTCCAATGCGGATGAAATTATCGCTGTTTCTGATACATATGCACAAAGAGCAAAAAGTGTAAATCATAAAGTGAGGGATACGTATACAGTATTTTTAGGAAGAGAATTAAAGAAATTTGATTTGGCAGTTAAGCGTTATAGAAAAGCGTTCGATTTCGATACCGTTCGTTTGGCTTATTGTGGTACCTTGGGGCATAGTTATGACTTGAGGTGTGTGGTTGATGCATTGGAAATTCTAAAAAAACGGAAAGTTGATAATGTAGAGTTGGTTATAATGGGGGATGGTCCATTAAGGCAGGAATTTGAACAGTATGCAGCATCAAAAGGAATAAGGGCAGTGTTTACAGGATATTTGGAATATGAAAAAATGTGTGGGCTATTGGCTTCTTGTGATATTGCAGTCAATCCCATTTCCCATAGGGCGGCGCAAAGCATTATCAATAAACATGCGGATTATGCAGCGGCAGGAATCCCGGTTGTCAGTACGCAGGAAAACGAAGAATATAAGAATCTTGTAGAAATATATCATATGGGATTCAATTGTATCAATGGTGATGCAGGTGATTTGGCAGAGAAGATAGAAATGCTGGTAAATGATGTGGAACTAAGAAAAAAAATGGGAAAGAATGCACGCAGATGTGCACAAGAAAGATTTGATAGAGAAAAAAGCTACAAGGAACTAGTGAAAAAAATAATTTGTTAATAGGAGACAGAAGATGATAATTGTTAAGATATGGGGAGGTTTGGGAAACCAGATGTTTCAATACGCATTTGGATATATGTTATCTAAAAAATATAATAAACGCCTATATCTGGATATAGATTTTTACAAAAACCAACCTTCCTATGTGGGACAAAGAAACTACATGTTGGACAAGTTATCTATACCAGAAGTTGCCTATGTAAGAAGAAGGGGGATAATAAGTTTCTTGGAAAATTGGTTTATTAATCGAATTATCCAAAGAGTTCCAAGAGTTTCGCTGGAATTTCCGCATGGTCTTTATTTCTATAAAGAGAGAAGAAAAAAATTTGATGAAAAAGTCTCGGTAAGAGAAAATAAAATCAATTATTTTGATGGATATTGGCAATCTCCCAAATATTTCAGTGAGTATAAAGAAGAGCTTAAAAGGATGTTTCGTTATCGGAATATTTTTCCCTGCAATGTGGATGTGCTTTTGAATCAGATGCAGAAGTGTGAAAGTGTGTCAGTTCATATTCGCAAGGGCGATTTCCGGAAAAAAAAGAAAATAGGAATTAACATAGGAAAAGAGATGCCGCTCTCCTATTATGAAAAAGCAATTCAATATATTAGGCAGAATGTCAGAAATCCTGTTTTCTATATATTCTCTGATGATTTTCAATGGGTGAGTGAAAACCTTGGGAACAGTCAAGAGTTTCAGTACATGAACATGGAAAGCGAAGATGGAGAAGTGCTTGACTTGCTTTGCATGACATATTGCAGGCATGGAATATTATCGGCTTCTACATTTTCATGGTGGGGAAACTGGTTAAAGGATGAAAGTAAGGATTCTATTATCATTGCACCAAAAGGAGAGTATTTCAATAATCGCTTTTTGGAAGAGCGGTGGATAAAAATGTAATAGTGGAAATGAGGAAAAAATGCAATCGGTATGTGTTTTGATGTCAACGTATAATGGCGAAAAATATTTAAGAGAACAAATTGACAGCATCTTAAATCAGAAGGACGTTAATGTGCATTTGGTAGTTCGGGATGATGGCTCTACAGATAAGACAAGAGATGTCTTGGTGGAATATGGGAAAGAGATATCCGTCATGCTACAGGAAAATGTTGGATGTGAAAAAAGCTTTTTGGAATTATTACACTATCAGTGTGATGCGGACTATTATGCCTTTGCCGATCAGGATGACTATTGGCATCCAAAGAAACTGATAAATGAGATTCTAGCTATTGAAACAATAGAAGGACCAGCGTTAGCGGCATGCAATTTGATGGTATGTGATAGTCGATTATTACCAATTCGTATTATGCACACGGATGATGATATGGATAAATTATTGATTAGAATGAAAAGAGATTATCTGCATAGTATGCATGGGTGTGTTTTGCTGTGGAATAGGAAAATGCATAAGTATATAAATATGTATCGTCCAGAGTGTCTGGTACCGCATGATGTTTGGGTATGTCTTTTGGCAAATGCGCTTGGAGAAGTCCATATATTAAAAAAACCATATATTCATTATAGATTACATGATAATAATGTGTCTGGATATGCAACGAATAGAATCGACAGGTTGAAAAAGGGAATCAGGCTATATTTAGGTACTGGTCACATGGAAAGGGATTGTTTCGCTCAAGAAGTCCTCAAAGGATATTCTGAGTGGCTGGATGCCAAAAGCGAGGGATATAAATTTTTACAAATGCTTTCAACATATAAAACAAATTTGGGCAGTAAAATCAGATTACTAAATAGTAAGAAAATAAAAGAGGCTGATTGGAAAGAAAGAATTTTTTGGAGAATTTGTATATGCTTGAACAAATATTAAAATAAAAAGCTTTACAAGAATTTAATTGGCTGTAATTGATTATAGAGGAAAGAGGGTGTTTAGTTGACTTTGATGCTATTTTTATTATTGTTCTTTGCATTCATGTATATTTTTTTTATGAAGAGAGTTATACCATCTACAGTATTTTGTGCAGAGTGGATTTTTTTTATCATAGCAGGAAGTGTGCTTTTTTACCATGAGTTTACAGGTTTCAAAGGATTGATATACATACTAGTATGTTGTTTCCTATTTGCTTTTGGTGAGAGGATAGGAAGCAATACTTCACTCATAAGCATTAAACAGTTCAAAAGCAGTCAACATAGCATAAATCTAGAGAGTGCAGAGCTACTGTTTTTTGTTGGAATTATTGTAGAAATTATTCTTTTCATATACACAATAAGAATAAGAAAGTATTCATTTGGAAGCATAGCAAGTATTTTGGCGGTTAGCAGCATGACTCGGGGAAGGGAGATAGAAGGTGGATGGTTCGTTAAAGCAGGGAATGTATTCGTGTTGTCTATTATGGGGATAGAAGGTTATATGACTGCCTATAGCAAATGTGCCTGCATAAAAAGAAGGAGCAAGTTTATTTATTTGTTCAGTGGGATAGCTCTTATAGGAGTATTTACTACCGGAAAATCAATGGCTATTTGGGCAGTTTTGATATGGAGTTCCGGTTGGTTGACAGCGGCCAATGCATACTCGTTTGATTATAGTCTCGTGTGGAATTATATGAAGAAAAATATCAAAAAGATAATATTTTTGGGAGTGCTTTTTTTGTTATTGATGGGATTTATGATGTATATGAGAAGGCAAAGGGAAGTTGGAAAAATAGTTGAATCATTATTGATATATGCATTTGGGCACATTCCGGTATTTTCTGATTGGTATTACAAAATAGATAATTCTGAGCTTCAATACTCCATAGGACGACAAATGCTTTATGGACTTTTCTCAAGGACGCCATGGAATGAAGGATTATCAGAAAATTTCTCATTGTTGCTGGAATGTAAAGTTCAATCCAATATTTTTACGGTTTTTAGAAGTATTATTGAAGATTTTGGGAAAATGGGGGGCTTTCTTTTTTGGAGTGTTTTGGGAATTTTTACAGGAAAGTGTCAAAAAAGAATAGAGATGTATAAAAATAGCTATTGGGCTATTGCTTTTGTGATGAGTACATATTTTTTTATTTTTATGTCTTTTATTATTTCGGCATGGCATTATTATGCGACACTATGTGCATTTCTGTTGATATGGCTTGAATTAATATTTGTTGAAAAATTTCATTGGAAGCTTAAAAAGAAAAATGAAGGATAAAAATATGGTAATTAAAAGACTTATATAGGGGTAAAGAAATTGAAAAAAGACATATTCCGCCTGTGTGTAACAAACTTAATAAAGATGATGGTTGGTGTTATCGTCGCATTTATTATCCCAATGATGCTATCGGTAGAGCAATATGGTTATTTAAAGTTATATCAATTTTATGCGACATATCTGGGGATATCGCATTTAGGGTTTTGTGATGGAATATATTTGGAATATGGCGGAGCCAATGCAGAAGAGATTTGTAAAAAGAAGATTTCACGTGAAAACAGCACACTGTTTCTATATGAGCTGGCAGTTGCAACGTGTTTTATAGTAATAGGAATTGCAAATAAAAATTTTATTGTTTTTTCTTTGGGGATGACTGTTATACCTGCTGCTTTGTTTACGTTTTATACATATATATATCAGGCGGCAGGGGAATTAAAAAAATATACCTGGATAATGAATTGTTCAACATGTATCAACCTGCTAATGCATGTGGGGCTGATACTTATGGGAGTGGATGATTACAGAGTGTATATAGTGGCGTCTTGTTTGATGCAATGGCTGTCTTTCCTTTTGGGGGCGCTTTCTTTCATAAAAAATAAGTGGATAGGCTTCAGTGGATTTTCAGTCACTATATTTTACAAATTTGTCAAAATGGGAATATTGTTGATGATTGGAAATTTTGCATACACAATATTTTTAGGGATAGATAAGTGGTTTATTAAATTTACAATGGGCATTACCGAGTTTTCCCTGTATTCCTTTAGTGCGCAGATGTTACTGTTTGTCAATATGTTTGTCTCACCTGTTGCTATGACATTGTACAGCAATATAAGCAGAAGGAAAAGTCAGAATTTTGAGATCCGGATAAGAAAAATACTGGTCGTTATTCTTATGAGTATGCCTATGGCAATATATGCCATAGAGTTTATTGTGAATAAGTTTATCGGGCAATATTCAACCGCAATCAATATTATTTCAGTCCTGATGATTACCCAGATTTTTTTAGTAATAAATACCGCTGTTTTTGTAAATTTGTATAAGGCATATCACAGACAAAGGGATTACTTCCTACGTATGTGCATGGCGCTTATAGTTGCACTTGTGTTAGATATAGTAGTGGCTGTAAAAAATCCAGATATGATGAGTTATGCTATTGCGACATTATTGAGCTGTTTGGTATGGCTGATTATGAATATGAGCTGCTTTCGCTATATGTTTCCCTCAAAATATGAAATTGCTTTCGTAATATTTTTGTTAGGAGCCCATATAGGAATCAGGCGGTTTGATTTGTGGCTGCGAATGGTGGTATATGGTTTGCTTTATATTGTTATGGTTCATATTTGCATGAAAGACGTTTGGGACTATCTGATGGGTCAGGTAAAAAATGTAGTAAAGAAGATAGAACGGTTAAAGTTCTTTATAGTGAAAAACATATAAAATGAAAAGGATTTTCTGACTAAAATATATAAACGGAAATATAAAAAACAGCTTGCAGTAATTTTTTCTCTCTTAGCTGCCCAATGAATACGTGCAAGGGTATTCGGGCAGCTGCCCTTTTAACCTGCGGCAGAAGAGAATGAAAAAATTTTAAAATAGATATAGGACAAAACTTTATTGAAAAAAGGTAAAAAATTATGAAAAATAAAAAGTCTGGAAGAAAACGGATAAGAATATTATCGCTGCTTCTGCTTTGCGCAGCATTCTTCTTATGCAAAACAGTGTCATATGCATACACGGAAGAAGAAAAAGAAGCAGCAAAAGCATGGCTTTCGGCAAATGGCTATTCGCCGGATGCCAGTGGGGCGGCACAGGCATATCAGGATTATCTGGATGGAAAGTTTGATTCCATACCGGAACAGGAAGATATAGAACCGGATTCTTCAACCATAGCGCCAAAAGCAAACGAAGCAGAGGCAGGGAAAGATAAGGGAAAGGAAGATAGTGGAAAAGACAATTTGGAAGATAAAAATAAAGAAAAGCCGGATAAAGATTTGATAAAAACAAACGAACAGAATGCAGGATGGGATTCGGATGCGGAAAATAGCAGGCAGGAAACAACTCAGGGGCAGGATGTGAAAGAACCAACTGGAGAGAAACAGGAAATTGGTACGGAAACAATACCCATACAGGAGCAGCCACAGGCACAAGATTTGGAAGAAATGTTAAAGCAGCTGGCAGAAAGCATGGAAGCAATGCAGGAGCAAAATGATTATGAAAACAATCCTGCAACTTCGAAATCCGGTATAAGCGGCAATGAAACACAGGAAGATAAAGACATTCAGACGGTAGAAGGAGAATTTCATCCCCAAAAAATAAACAGGAATGCTTTTATTGTATGGGCACTGTTCTTTGTAAGCGTATTGAGTATTATGGGGATTGTCTATTTAGTTGGAAACAGGTATAAATAAATATGGATGAAATTCTGAATGCTATTCAAGAAATATTAGCAATGCTTGCGATTATTTTTTCTCCTGCAAGCTGTCCGCAGGAATACGTGCAAGGGTATTCGGACAGACCGCCTGAGTGTATTCCTGAAAAATACAGAGCATTTCCCGGCATACCGTAATAGACGGGAAAATGATAAAATACCGAAAAATAAAATTTGGAATATAGAACAAAACGCTTGACAAGTGAAAGAGTCATTGTTATGATTATAGACAACATATCTGGGAAATTTCTATGTTATTTCAACAAAACTCCCCTATATGCAAAGTAAATACAGGGGAGAAGAGCGGCAGAGGAAACAAGTGGTGCACAGGTTTCTCCCACAGGATGAAAGGAGAAGTCTATGATACTGCAAAAGACGTATTTGTCCGGCGCTCTCGACAGGCTGGATAATAACAGGGCACGGTATGATGATTGTGTGAAATGCCTTCTGGCAGATCAACAGGTTCTGGCAAGGATCTTAAAGCACACAGTGTCAGAGTTTGCTGATGAAGAGATTGATACTATTATGAAGTGCATTGGGGAACCAACAGTTTCCGTAGCTGCTTCAGGAGAGTCTTATCAGACATATACAGAGAGCGTGGCTGCAGAAGATAATGATGTGCGGGATGGAAAGATTATTTATGATATAAGATTTCCGGCATATATTCCTGACGGTGGCATAAAAATTTTGGTCAACATAGAGGCGCAAAATTGTACCGGCAAGTCAAAACTAAAATATCGTCTTGGAAACCGCATCGTATATTACATGGCAAGGATGATATCCTCTCAGAAGAACACAGAGTTCATAGGTTCTGATTATGATAATATCAAGAAGGTTTATAGCATCTGGATATGCATGGATGCCAAGGATGGAGGCGATTCTATCGTTAGCATCGGATTTGATGAAAAGGTGTTATATGGCATGCCGGAGTGGAGACCGGATGTGGACTTGGTGCAGGGAACCATCATCAATATCAGGAAGAGAGCCTCGGCTGTAAAATCACGAAATGAACTGATAGGGATGTTAGAAGAGCTTTTGTCAAGTGATGACAGCTATATAAAGAAGCGCAGGCTTGAGGAAAACTATGGCATCAAGATGACAGTGGAAATGGAAGGGAGAGAGCGGGATATGTGCAATCTGAGTGAACTGATATGGGAAGAAGGCATGGAAAAAGGCATGGAAAAAGGCATGGAAAAAGGCATGGAAAAAGCTGTGCTGGATGCTATGCAAAAGATGGTGAGAAAGCTGGGCGTGACGGCGGAACAGGCAATGGATATCCTGGAGGTGCCAAAGGAGGAGCGGAAGAGGATCTTGCGGCAGATATAAGCTGTACGTAGTTTTTTGCAACCGCCCTGTATCAGGCAATACAAGCTACGGGTTTGTCAGGCAAAATATAAAAATACAGGTCTGGCAGTGCCGTTTCTGTTACATCATATGGGCAGGCTTCCATATTAACCCCTGTGGAAAGCGGCTTTCAGCTTTTGGGTGGCATCTTACATTTCTTAACTAACTGACATTAGTGGCTGAACTGCTGCACGAATAAAAACGAAATATAAAAAAAATATTGACTTTTTACCGAATTCGCAATATTATATAAAAACAAGTAATCAAGGAGCCAAAAAGGAGTGAGCTGCAATGACGTTAACAAATGAGGATTTACAGTCAATCGCCACATTATTAGAACCCATCTACAACCATTTAGAGGGGGTGGATAATCGACTGGAAGGCATGGACAATCGACTAGACGGTATGGATAGCCGTTTGGACAGTATGGATAGCCGTTTGGACAGTATGGATGGCCGTTTAGACGGCATGGACAATCGACTAGACAGTATGGATAGCCGTTTAGACGGCATGGACAATCGACTAGACAGTATGGATAGCCGCTTAGATGGTATGGACAACCAGCTAAATGAGATGAATAATCGTCTGGAAAAAGTAGAATCTCAGGTATCTGCTCTAAGGGCAGGTCAGATAGAAGTAAGAAAAGAAATTAAAGAAGTGGACATTAAGGTTGGTCTTACCTATCAGCTTGCGTTAGACGCATGGGGAACCAGTACAGAAAATAGAAAGTGGCTGGAAGAGGGATCGGGTACCGGATAAGAAATATATCAAAAAAGTAAAGAAGGCGAGGCTGCTTACCTCGTCTTTTTTGCAATCTGCCTGTACCGGTCAATCTGCATTCTTTCATTTATATCAATCAGTAAAAACAGATAGTCAAAATTGATGAAAAATATTTTTCATAAAATACTGAAGAAAGGTTATAAAACTGCATGATAAATCAGAAATCGGTTTACGTTATGACTGTATAAGGATATAACGAAAGACTTGGGAATGAGCGGAAAATCAGATGAAAAAATAATTACAATGACATATGAAGGGAATGATGTGAAACAATCTGCTTTTTATCATATGTGGAAAGGATGGCTATGAAAAAGAATATCAGAACAATAATACTGTTGGTTTTAATCATTGTTGCCGTTCCATTATTGTTAGAATTTTTAGTATTTGATAATAATATTCCATCATTTGTTTCTAATGATGGATGGGCTGGTTTTTTTGGATCATATATCGGGGCGATAATTGGGGCTGTTACAACATATGTTACCGTGAATTTAGAAATAAAAAATAATGAAAAAATCAGAAAAGAAGAGACACAAAGGGAGTTTAGGCCATATTTGTATTTCAGGGCAGAGGAAATCAATGAGAAAGAGAGAAAGGTTGATGTGATTTTAAATAATTTTGGAAAATATGCAGCATGTGATATAAAGGCATATATAGTCAGCGGGGGGAAGAGACATCTGGCTTGGAATCAGCATTTCTGCATAGGGGGAAATAGTAACTTTCAGCTGTTTATTGCGCTTTTGACCAATAGCGATGATTATTACATATATGAGTTTAAAGATATTTTGGGACGTAAATATGAACAAATAGTCCGGGTTTGTATAAAAGATGATGATATTTATTTGATGGATTTTTATTCTGAGGAACCGGTTTTGATTGAGTGAATGGAATTTCGTAACAGTTCGGTCCACAGGCGCAGAGGAAGGACCACATAGAGCATGTTTTCTAAAGGAGCCCTTATAAAAACGCCAGCGCTTAGCGAGGTATTTTCGAGCTTAGCACTGTTGCGTTTTTATAGAGCGAGAGCGTGGCGACGTAGAAAACATGCTCTATGTGGTCCTTGCTCTGCGCCTGTGGGCTGAACTGTTACGAAATTCCGTGTATTTTATGAAAATATAGCTGACAACTATACAAATCTATGATACTATAAATACATTAGGGAGTAGAGCAAAATGAGAAAACAATTAAAAGATAAAAAGGAGAACGCTCATGGAATTTATAGAAAGAAAAAGAATTTTATTTTTGGGTCTGCCTTGGACATTTACAAAATATACCGTAAAAGAGGATATAATAAACATAAAATCAGGTCTTTTAAAAACCATTGAGGATGACTGCTATATGTATAAGGTTCAGGACGTACAATTAGAGACCACCTTGCTTGAGAGGATGTTTGGACTTGGCACGGTAGTATGTTTTACCGGAGACAGCACCCATCAGAAATTATGCCTGGTACATATCAAAAATGCAAAAGCGGTAAAAGACTTTATTTTGGAAGCTTCCGAAGCCGCAAGAATGAAAAGGAGAACCTTAAATACTCTGGATATTGGAAGTATGGCTGTAGACGATTTGGATTAAGGTTTTATCATCTCTGGCATGTTTCGCAATTCTCCAAATACTTCATTGCCCATAGCTTCAGCGCCTGGGCGTTTTCGGAAATGCGCTCTAGTGAGTCTAAAACAGAATGAAACTCTGGCTTTTCAGAGTCGTCAATAATGCCATCAGCAGCAATTTTAATCAGGCTGCTTCTTAGCTCGTCAATGTTTGTAGTGGAACCAAGCACCTTTAGAATCAGTCGGTCAAACTCTGTAATGTTTACTTCCTGAATGGTCAGCTTGCCTATAGGGCATTCTCTGGCGCAATATTGGTTGCAAAGCTCTGGCATATGATAAGCCCTTGATAAAGCAAGAACTTCTTCCGGATAGGGGATTACAGTGCCAAGTTCAATTCTGGCAAGTCTGGTGCGGTCTATTCCCATTGCTTCAGCAGCAGCTTCCCTGCTACTGAAAATATCGTTTTCTTTGGCAGCCTCATAACGTGCGATACAGAACACGTTATCGGCTGCTTTCGTGGCTTTTTTACCCATATATTTTTATCTCCCTGTCATATAAAGTATCATTTAAAGATGATTATAATGATTATAGCACATATGAAAAAAAGATAAAAGACGACACAGGAAAGACATAGGAATCAATTTTCAATAACAGTTCAGCCCACAGCGCAGAGTGGAGTTCCCACAGAGCATGTTTTCTGCATCTGTGGACGGAACTGTTACTGAAAATTGATTTCCGTGAAAGAAAGTTTGGAAGATCCGGAGTTGGAAGAAAATAATGAAGAAAGGATGATGTGCAGTCTGTCCGCTTCTTCCAACTGCAGGCTGTAGGAATATTAATGATTGGGACAGCGGCGTAAGGAGCTTACGTAGTGCAATGGATGTAAAAATGAAGATTTGTCCGTGGTGTGGGAATGAAATGGAGGATTTTGTTTCTAGGTGCAGCAAATGTGGCGAGGAAATGGGAAACGACAATACAGCATCAATGTATAATACAAGTGGCATGTATGATAACAATAGCTATAGTGGAAGCAGTAATGGCATGTACGATAACAGCAGCTATGATGGGGACGGTATGTATGGCAGCGTTCATTCAGTATATCCTGTTAACAAGAGTTTGCAGAGAAAGCAAGCGAAGGGCGGCAATTTCCTAATAGGTGTTCTTATTTTGGGAATTTTGCTGGTGGTTTTTGTATTGCCTAGGATGAATGAGAAAAAAAAGTACGAACCGTTAGTTCATAACGTAGTCGATACCCTTATGAATGATACGGCAGATGCAGTTTATTCGAAATACGGGTTTGTTGATTACAATAAAGCTCCGGGTTATATAAAAAGCCAAGATGAAGATGCAGGATTCAGACTAACGGTAGATACAGAGATAAAAAGCATCTCAAGGTTGTCTGGTAAAAAAAAGGAGACGGCTATTGCAGAAGCAGAGAGCTTAGCCTTGTTCTTTGAGGCAGGGGATTATTTTGATGCAAAAAGCATTGATAAAGTAGTACGTGTGAAAGTAAAAATGAAACTATCTTATGGTGGAACAGAGTTCAATGTAGATAAGGATACAATACAGATTGATTTTGTTAAGGTAAAGGGGAAAAGCGATATAAAGGTGTTGCAAATCAGATTTTAAGAAAAGCAAATGGAAACGGGGCGGTACACTGTGGATTTGGTGTACCGCCCCGTTTTAGGGAGGATATTAGGAATTACGATTCAGGATGTATTCATATAAAAGACCGGTTCCAAACCAATAGGGGGCATAGTCTAAACGAATGACACCATCAATATTATAAGGAGAGTGTTCGTAATTCCAAGGGCACAAATTGTTCTTTTTCAGAAGCTTGCCCGTGATAAATTCCGTTATAAAAATACAAAAGGTATAAATACTGCCCCGCAGTAAGAAGGGCTTTCCTTTCAGAAGTCTGGAAATGGGCATTAAGAATACTGCCATTCCATATATGGGAAACATCCAAAGGGAAGTGTTCCCTTTTAAGCGTTTATCAGAACCTTTTATATTTGCTGTGGCTGTAAATATGATTTCAAGGCACCAGCCCACTGTGCCACATTCAATGAATTTTTTTATCATATGGATAGTATGGGACTGTTTTTTGAAAAATATACATTTTTTTTTAAAAATAATGCAATTCTAAAATTGCTATGGCAGGCAAAGAAAAAATAGTATATGATAGGAAAAGATAAAAAAGAGTAACAGTTTGAACCACAGGCGCAAAGCGGGTTTCCCACAGAGCACGTTTTCAGCGTCGCCACGCTTTCGCTCTATAAAAACGCAACAGTGCTAAGCTCGAAAATACCTCGCTAAGCGCTGGCGTTTTTATAAGGGCTCCTTTAGAAAACATGCGCTGTGGGAAACCTGCTTTGCGCCTGTGGTTCAAACTGTTACAAGAAAGACTGTTTTTTGGAAAGGAAGACTTGCTTTCATGAATTATAAAGAGGCGGTTGCTTACATAGAAGAAGTACAGGCATACGGCAGCGTGCTGGGGCTTGAAAATATTGCAGAGCTTTGTAAAAGGCTTGGCAATCCTCAAAAGGATTTAAAATTCATCCATATTGCAGGTACAAACGGAAAGGGTTCTGTACTGGCATTTGTATCCACGGTGCTGCAAAAAGCTGGGTACAGGGTGGGGTGCTATATTTCCCCTACGATTTTTGATTATAGGGAGCGGATTCAGATAAACGGGCACATGATTTCAAAGCAGGCGCTGGGCGCTTATCTGGAAAGGATTAAGGCAGCCTGTGATGCAATGGTGGAAGAGGGGCTTTCCCATCCAACCCTGTTTGAAATGGAAACGGCACTGGGTTTTTTATATTTTAAGGAAAAGGGTTGTGAGCTGGTAGTGCTGGAAACCGGACTAGGAGGCATTACCGATGCCACCAATATAATAGAAAATACAATTGTGGCAGTCATTACCTCTGTCAGCATGGACCATATGGGCTTTCTTGGAAACTCCCTTGAGGAAATTGCAGAAAAGAAGGCAGGAATCATAAAAAGAGGCTGTCTGGCAGTTACCTCCTGTCAGGAGCCTTCTGTTATGAAGGTTCTGAAACAGACATGCCAAAGCATGGAAGTGGAGCTTTCTCTTGCGGATGTGTCTTTGGCAAAGTCTGTAAAGCATAGCATAAAAAAACAAAGCTTTTCTTATAAGGAATACAAAAAAATAGAAATATCCATGGCAGGCGCCTACCAGATTGAAAACGGAGTGACGGCTATGGAAGTGATAAGAGCTTTAAAGCGTGCGGGATATGCCATAGAGGAGCAGGCGGTGTATCAGGGCATGGCAGAAGCTGTCTGGATGGGAAGGTTTTCCATAATAAGCAGAAAGCCTTTCTTTCTTGTGGATGGCGCCCACAATGAGGATGGGGCAAAAAAACTGGCGGATTCTTTGTCCTTTTATTTTACAAATAAGAAAATTATCTATATAATGGGAGTGCTTAGGGATAAGGATTATGGAAAGATAATCGAAAATACCTATCGGCTGGCTGACAGTATTTTAACCATAAAGCCCCCTCATAACGAACGGGCGTTGGAGGCTTATGAGCTGGCAAAGGAAGCAGCTAAGTACCATAAGAACGTTACGGCTTTAGACAGCTTAGAAGAGGCTGTGGAGTTAAGCCTTCTCATGGCGGAAAAGGACAAAGATACAGTGATTGCAGCATTTGGCTCCCTTTCCTTTTTAGGAGAGCTGATAACTATTTTAGAGCATAAAAAAGAGCTTCTGAGGGATTTCCATGGAAAGCAGCCGGCAACTGTGCAGAACGAAACAGGGCGGAACGTTTAAGATTCCTTAGGCAGTGAAACAAAAAGTAATGTAAAGCAGGAGTGATTTTCATGATAGATAAAAACAAAATCGAAGCAGGAGTGCGCCTTTTGTTAGAGGGAATCGGGGAGGATGTAAACCGGGAAGGATTGAAAGAAACCCCGGAGCGCATTGCCAGAATGTATCAGGAAATTTTTGCCGGCATGGAAGAGACGCCAAAAAACCATTTGTCAAAGACCTTTCATGTAAAGAATAATGAAATGGTACTGGAAAAGGATATTGTGTTTTATTCCATGTGCGAGCACCATTTCATGCCTTTTTATGGAAAGGCGCATGTGGCATATATTCCCGATGGGAAGGTAGTAGGCTTAAGCAAGCTGGCAAGAACTGTTGAGGTGTTTGCAAAACGTCCCCAGCTTCAGGAGCAGATGACAGAACAGATTGCCCATGCATTGATGGAGGACTTAGGGGCAAAGGGTGCAATGGTAGTCATAGAAGCCGAGCATATGTGCATGACTATGCGGGGCGTGAAAAAGCCCGGCAGCAAGACGGTAACCGTTGTGGCAAAAGGCGAGTTTCAGGACAATGACAAGCTGCAAAACAGCTTTTACCAGATGCTTAAGCTATAACGTTGGAGAACAATATGGAACGGATTCAGGCGATTATCAAACATCCTCTTTATAAAGAGCATACAGGGAAAATCAAAGAATGGGAAAAGGACAGACCTTTCTGCAGGCATGATACTGCGCATTTTTTAAATGTGGCAAGGCTGGCAATGATTATAAAGCTAAAGGAACAGATGGATATATCGGAAGAGCTTATATATGCAGCAGCCCTGCTTCATGACATTGGCAGGCACGTCCAGTATGAAACCGGAGAAGACCATGCGGCCGCCAGCGGAAGGCTTGCATATCCCATACTGAAAGCAGCAGGATACTCCGAAAGAGAAATAGATATGGTAGTGGAGGCTGTTATCAGCCACAGAAATGAAAAGGTAAAAGAGGAAAAGAATTTAAAAGGGCTTCTGTACCGGGCGGACAAGCTTAGCAGGGAATGTTATTTTTGTGAGGTAAGCCAGATGTGCCACTGGAAGGAAGGAAAGAAAAATGAGGAACTTATTTTGTGACTGATATGCTAAGGAAAGAGGCTGAATGAGTAAAAGGAGGATAAGAACCATATGAAAATCGGCAACAGGGATTTTGACTTTAAAAATCAAACATACGTAATGGGAATTTTAAATGTGACCCCGGATTCTTTTTCGGACGGAGGAAAGTTTTTTGAAATGGATCAGGCATTGTTCCATGCGGAAGAAATGATAAAAGAAGGGGCAGCAGTTATTGATGTAGGCGGCGAATCTACCAGACCGGGCTATATAGTGGTGCCGGATGAAGAAGAAATAGAGCGGGTCGTGCCCATAATTGAAGCAATCAAATCCAGACTGGACATTCCGGTATCGCTGGATACTTATAAAAGCAAGGTATCAGAAGCCGGAATTAGTGCAGGAGCGGACATGATCAATGATATATGGGGGCTTAAGTACGATGAAAAACTGGCAGGAGTCATTGCAAAAAGCGGGCTGCCCTGTTGTCTGATGCACAATCGGAAGGAAGCGGATTATAACAATTTTATGGAAGAGGTATTGATGGATTTGTCAGAAACGGCAGCCATGGCGGAAAAAGCCGGAATTAAGGACACAAATATTATATTGGATCCGGGAATAGGGTTTGGAAAAACCTATGAGAACAATCTGGAAATCATACGGTGCTTAGAAGAGCTTCATGCCTTTGGATACCCGATTCTTTTAGGAGCCTCTAGAAAGTCTGTCATCGGGCTTGCTCTGGATTTACCGATAGAAGAGCGGCTGGAGGGCACATTGGTTACGACTGTATTTGGAGTGTTAAAGGGCTGTTCCATCATAAGGGTGCATGATGTAAAGGAAAATATCCGTGCCATCAGGATGGCACGGGCGATTTTGGGCAAGGGCATAGAATAAAAGCAGTGGATTGGATAGAAATGAGGCAGAAAAATGGATTGTATTACCATTACGAATTTGGAAGTATTTGCACATCATGGCGTATTTCCGGAAGAAAATGAAAAGGGACAAAATTTTTATATCAATGCAAAGCTATATTTATCCACAAGAAAAGCAGGGCTGGCAGATGAGCTTTCCCAGTCTGTCCATTATGGAGAAGTTTGTGAATTGATAGATAAGCATATGCGGGAGCATACCTATAAGCTGTTGGAAACGGTAGCGGAGCAGCTTGCCGCAGAGATTTTTGAAAGCTATCCTCTGGTGGAAAGGCTGCATCTGGAAATCTGCAAGCCCCATGCCCCTATATCCCTGCCCTTTGAAAACGTATCGGTGGCAATTAAGCGGGGCTGGCAAAGGGCTTTTGTAGCCTTTGGCTCCAATATGGGGGATAGGCGCACCTATGTGGAAGAGGCGCTTGCAGCAATGAAGGAGCATAAGCAGATCAGAGTGCAGAAGATTTCCTCTGTTTATGAAACGAAACCCTATGGAGGGGTGGCTCAGGAGGACTTTTTAAACGGAGCAGTCATGATAGATACGCTGCTGTATCCAAGGGAGCTGCTTACATTCCTTCAGGAGCTGGAACAAAAGGCGGGAAGAGAGAGGCTTGTGCACTGGGGGCCAAGGACGCTGGATTTGGATATTTTGTTTTATGGTGACAGGAGAATCTGGGAGGAGGATTTGATTATACCCCATCCGGACATGCAGAACCGGGATTTTGTATTAGAGCCTATGGCGGAAATTGCCCCTTATTTTATTCATCCAGTTTATGGAAAAAGCATGAAGGAAATGCAAAAGGAGCTGAATCAGAGGGAAAGCTGATTCAGCTTTTCTTTTTGGAAAATAAATTTTTCGGATTGACAGCATCCAATAGCCCTTTGAATACCTTTGTTTTACAAAAGAAAATCAGCACTAGTATATTAGGAAGAAGGACACATATTACTATTTTGTAGAAGAAGGACGCAAGCAGCGTTCCATGATACAGGGAGCCGGCAAAATAAGTAATCACCACAAGAAACAGGGACAAGGAAAAGTATCCGGCATTGGTAAGCCAGAACTCTTTCCATGACATTTTCAGCCCATATTTAAATAGTACATAAGGCTCTACCCAGAGGGAAGTAGTCACCATACTGAAAAAGGTTCCCGCAAATACCCCTGCGACTCCAAAATGCTGGACGGCAAGGACAGAAATAACCAAATTCAGGGCAGCTTCCAAAAGAGGCTTAAAGCGATCCTGCCAAAGCAGCCCCATAGACTCCTTGAAAACAAGGGGAATCTTGCGGATGCCCACGATGTAAAAATTAGTGCAGATAATGGCAACTACAGGAAGGGGAAATAAATAATGCTTTCCCCAAATAAGCTCAATAAAAGGATTGAGCAGTAGGAACAGGCAGATGGTGCAGAAGGAATAAAACCAAAAGCTGGCAAAATGCAGAAGCTTAAAGACCTTGTAGGAGGTCTCTCTGGATTCCGTAGCATTTAAATTGCCTACCCCTGCTGTCAGGGCGGAAAATATCTGCCCTACAGCGAAATTAATCATATTTACGATTAGGACATAATTATCATTGATGGCAACAGCAGTAATTCCGATAAAACGGCTGATAATCAAATTGTCAGTGGAATTTAATATAGTGGCGCCTATCCGGTGATTGAACATGGCAAATGTATTTTTCAGAATTTCTTTTTTTTCTTCTCTAGGCAGCACCGGCTTTTCTTTGGTCTTTATGAAAGGATACAGCTTATCAGCCTGTCTGGATATGAAAAGATTGTTGAACAAGGTGAATGGAAGCTGGATAAGCAAATAAACAAAAAAGTTCCCTGTCAGATACAAAGCTGCAATCTGTACGATATTTTTTGCGGCTGAAATCAGACTGCTAAGGAGCGTAATGATATACAGCTTTTGATCCGCCTGAAGGATGGAAAGCTTATAGGCAAATAAATAGGAAAATACAGAGTTGCACAAATAAAGCAGATAAATTACAGGCAGCTCCTTTATGTCGGGGCAGTCCTTAATGAGATAGGGCAGAAAAGGGGTAAGAAGCAGACCGATTCCGCCTACCATACAGGCAATGAGCGTATAGGCTTTTTTGTAAAAGCCCAAAAGCGCCAGCAGCTTTTCCTCGTCCTTTTGGGCAATGGGCTTATACATACTATAGATTAAGACTGTTCCCACTCCAAGCTCTGTCAGGGCAAGAATGGATAAAATGTTGGAAAAAAGCCCTTTTATGCCTACGAATTCCATGGAAAGTGTATAAATAAAAACAGTCCGGCATAAAAAGTCCATAAGATAGGTAAATATCTGGGCTGCCAGAATGATGATTCCATTTTTTAAAAAGATTTTGGCTCTCACAAATGTGCCTCCAGTTTTGAATACGGTGAATGCTTGTGCATAGTTTTTAGGATATTATAGCAAATAAAGGGGGAGAGCGGAAGATGGCGTATGAAAAAATTGGTTTCCCAATCGAAAGACAAAGAATGTGGCTATGCGCTGCCGTCTCCCACGTCCGCCATCCAAAAACTGGAATCCAAGTAACATTCTTCCAAAACTCCCATAGTAGTACTAAAGACACAGAAAAAACACATATTTTTGAAAAAATATGTATATAAGAATTGAAAGCAAGTCGATAAATGTGATATATTTTATAAGAAAAGAGAAAAATGTAAAAAAAAGATAACGGTTGAGGAGTGTTTTAAAGTGAATAATTTATATGACCAGCTTTTAAGCAGGGAGAAAAAGCTATGTGTAATTGGCATGGGCTATGTGGGGCTTCCGATTGCAGTGAGCTTTTCTCGACACGTGGACGTGATTGGATTTGATATCAATCAGGATAAGGTTGGAAAGTTAAAAGCAGGCATTGACGTGACCGGAGAAGTGGAAGAGGAGGAATTAAAGGAATGTAGCGTTTGCTTTACCACAGAGGAGGAAAAGCTTCAGGAAGCGGATTTTTTCATTATAGCGGTTCCTACTCCGGTAGATGAAGATAAGAATCCGGATTTAATGCCTCTTACAAGTGCAAGCGCCATACTTGGCAGGCACTTGAAACAGCAGGATGTGGTTGTATACGAGTCCACGGTCTATCCGGGGCTTACGGAAGAGGTATGCGTTCCCATTTTGGAAAAGGAATCGGGACTTACCTATAAAAAAGATTTTAAAGTAGGTTATTCACCGGAAAGAATCAATCCCGGAGATAAAGTGCACCGGCTGGAAAATATCGTGAAGATTGTAAGCGGCTGTGACGAAGATACAAAAGAGCTGATAGCAAGCGTGTATGAGCTAGTAGTGCAGGCGGGAGTATTCCGTGCCGAAAGCATTATGGTGGCAGAAGCAGCAAAGGTCATTGAAAATTCCCAAAGAGATATTAACATAGCTTTTATGAATGAATTATCCATTATTTTTCATAAAATGGGAATAGATACAAAGGCTGTTTTGGAAGCAGCCGCTACAAAATGGAATTTTCTGGATTTTAAGCCGGGACTGGTAGGAGGGCACTGCATCGGCATTGACCCCTATTATCTGACTTATCAGGCACAAAGGTTAGGCTACCATTCCGAGGTGATTCTTTCAGGGCGCAGGATTAATGATAATATGGGACAATACATTGCGGGGTGTATTGTGAAAAAGCTGATAGAAGCCAATGTTTGCGTGAAAGGCGCCGTAGTAGGCATCTTTGGCTTTACCTTTAAGGAAAATTGTCCGGACATCCGTAACACAAAGGTGATTGATATCGTAAAGGAACTAAATGAGTATCAGGTTCAGACAGTGCTGGTGGATTCTAAGGCAGACAGCATTTTAGCACAGAAGCTTTATGGCGTGGAAGTCATGAGCATGGAACAGGTGGAAAATCACAGCATGGACGGAATCATCCTTGCGGTTTCCCATGACGAATTTAAACAATATACCCCAGATGACTGGAGTAGGTTTTATAAAAAAGAAACAGCCTGCAGGCTGTTTGCGGACATCAAAGGAATTTATGACAAAGAGGAGTATGAAAAGAAAGGGTACTCCTATTGGAGATTATAGGTGGGTTGATAATGAAGCTTGGTTTTGTCATTGGAAACATGAGCCATTCAGGTGGGACGGAGCGGGTGCTTTCCCTGATTGCAAATGGACTGGCAAAAAGGAATCATGAAGTGGTGGTTATCAGCATGTGGGGGGAAAAGGAGCTTGTGTTCCCCTTAGAGCGTACCATAAAAAGATATCGGCTTTCAGAGGAATATCCCAAGGGAATCAAAGGAAACCTGAAAAATATCATGGGACTGTATCAAATCGTGAAAAAAGAACAAGTCACCGTGTTAGTTGATGTGGATTTGATCTTGACTTTTTACAGCCTGCCCTTAAAGGTATTGTTACCGGGGCTGAAGCGGATTTCATGGGAGCATTTCAATTACTATTATCAATTTCGTAAAAACAACCGAATCCGGAGAATTGCCATGGGGCTGGCAGCAGCCTTTTCCGATGTGCTCTTAGTGCTGTCAAAGGAGGATATGGGCTATTACAAAAGCAACCTGAAGGTCAGGGCAAGATTATGTCAGATTTACAATCCCAATACCTATGAGGGGATTGTTTCCCATAAGCCAAGGGAGAAGCTCGTATTTGCGGCAGGAAGGCTTACAAAGGCAAAAGGGTTTGATTATCTTTTAAAGAGCTGGCAGCTTTTGGAAAAGGATTTTCCAGACTGGAAGCTTTGCATTGCAGGAAGCGGCGAGGAGGAAGAAAGGCTTCTTTCCATGAAGCGGCAGATGAATTTAAGGCTGCTTGAATTTGTGGGCAATGTAAAGGATATAGAAGCATATTATGAAAGAGCGGCATTTTTTGTGCTTCCATCCAGAAATGAAGGCTTTGGCATGGTGCTGATTGAAGCTATGGCATATGGGATTCCGGTTGTAAGCTTTTCCTGTAAGGCTGGTCCTAAGGACATTATTACAGATGGGGAAGATGGATTTTTAGTTTCCACCGGTGACTACAGAAGCTTTGCAGATAAGATGCGCTGCTTGATGGAGTCGCAAGAGCTTCGGGAACAAATGGGAAGAAAGGCAAAGGAGTCTACAGGCAGGTTCCGTGTGGAAGGGATTCTGAAACAGTGGGAGGAGTTACTGGAATCCTTACAATAAAATAAGGGTAAAAATATAATGCAAAGGCGGATGCATATGAATATATTAGTAACCTTAGATGATAATTACATAAGACCTCTATTTCTTATGTTGGAATCATTATTTTGTCATGAGAAACAACCGTTGGATATTTATCTTTTTTATTCCAATGTTTCAAAGGAGAACAGGAGAAGGCTTTCTAAATATATCCAAAAACAGGGAAGCCGTTTCATTCCGATTTTTGTAGAGGATAATATGTTTCAGGATGCTCCAGTTTTCCGTTATTTTACAAAGGAAATGTACTATCGGCTTTTATGCAGCAGGCTGTTGCCTGAAACAGAGGAAAGGGTACTGTATTTAGACCCGGATATTCTAATCAGGGGAGAGCTTGGGCGCTTTTATGAAATGGATTTTCAGGGGAAGCAGTTGATTGGAATGGAAGATTATGCAATCAATCATATGCTGCATAAAAAGAAAGAGGCAATCGGCTTTACAAAGGAAGAGTGTTACATCAACTCAGGAGTACTTCTCTTTAATCTGAAGAAGATGAGAGAAGCCTTTGTGCTGGAAGATTTTATTGCTCTTTTAGAAAATTATAGGAATGTTGTTTCCTTTCCGGATCAGGATTTGATTAATCTTTATTTTAAAGAAGACAAATTGATAGGAGAGCGGATTTACAATTACAATACAGGCTATGGAAGCATTGGAGGTATGCTTGCATGGGCATTGGGATTTAAGAGGGAGGAAAAAGAACCTGTCATTATTCATTACATGGGCAGTTCAAAGCCATGGCAGGTAGATTATTATGGGAAATATTATTATGAATATTATCACTATTTGAAGAAACATTTAGGCTGGAAAGGTAAAGTGTTATTTTTCTTTAAACCATGCTATGTTGCGGTAAAACTTGGTAGGGCGCTTTTTCGGAAAGGCTGCGCTTATCTGCAGATTGGGGAAAGGAGAGATACGATATGAAGCAGGGAAAAAAATTAAGTGTTCTGATTCCGGCTTATAATGAAAGTGCGGGTATCGGCAGGACTTTAGAGGAATTGATTACATATATCGATATGGAAGAAACGGAAATTATCGTAGTTGATGACGGTTCTACGGACAATACTGCAGATATTGTAAAAGGATTTCCTGAGGTGAGATTGATTCAGCATGGCATGAATAAGGGCTATGGCACAGCCATAAAGACAGGCACAAGAGCAGCGGCAGGGGAAATCGTGGCATGGTATGATGCAGATGGACAGCACAGGCCGGAGGACTTAAAAAAGGTAGTGGATGAAATCATTGATAAGGAGTTGGATTACTGCATTGGTGTCAGAGGAAAGGACTCCTATGTGGATAAGACCAGAGTGTTTGGAAAATTCATTCTCCGCCTGTTTTTAAGGGTTGTTACCTTTAAAAAGGTTACGGATTTTAATTCCGGGCTACGTGCCTTTAAAAGAGAGATATTGTTAAGATATTTATCGTTTCTGCCAAAGCGTTTTGGAGCTTCCACTGTTACTACCCTGCTTATGCAGGAAGAGGATTATAATGGCAGCGAGGTGCCTATCGTGGTAAGGCAGCGCATTGGAAAAAGCACAGTGAAGCAGATTCGGGACGGGCTTCGGACGATTATGTTGATTTTAAATGTGATTTTGTTATTCCACCCTATGCGGGTTCTTGGAAGCGGTGGGGCGGTGATGATTCTGGCAGGGGTGATTTATGGAGGTGTCTGTGCCCTTAAGTGGCGCAGCGGATTTCCGGTATTTGCAGCAGTTCTGGTTATTTTTGGATTTCAGTTGTTCTGCTTTGGGCTGTTATCCCATCAAATCAGCCGGGTGCGAAAGGAAAAATTCGAAGATCCCGGTATTTATGCTATGATGAGCAGACAGGAAATGACAAAACAATAATAAAAATATATACTGATAGTAAAGGAATAAAATGTTATGAGTTATCAGGAAGTAATCTTCCCACCGGAAAGTATATTTACCGTAACGGGAGGTGCAGGATTCATTGGCTCTAATCTGTGCGAGGCATTATTACAAAAGGGATATCGGGTACGATGTCTGGATAATCTGTCTACAGGAAGGGAAGAAAATTTAAAGCAGCTATTGACATATGAGCATTTTACGTTTATAAAAGGAGATATATGTGACTTGGACACCTGCAATAAGGTCTGCGAAGGCGCCAATTACGTACTTCATCAGGCGGCTTGGGGCAGCGTGCCAAGGAGCATTGAAATGCCCTTGTATTATGAAGAGGTAAATATCAGAGGAACCCTGAATATGATGGAAGCAGCAAGGCAGGCTGGGGTAAAGCGATTTGTCTATGCATCCTCTTCCTCTGTTTATGGGGATTCCAAGGAGCTTCCCAAGGTCGAGGGAAGAGAAGGTAAGCTCTTGTCCCCTTATGCCTTGACGAAGCGTGCGGATGAAGAATACGGAAAATTGTATGCAGAGCTATATGGGCTGGAAACAGTGGGACTGCGCTATTTTAATGTATTTGGAAGAAGACAGGACCCGGACGGCGCTTATGCAGCGGTGATTCCAAGATTCATCCGGCTGCTGCTAAAAGGAGAAGCGCCTATGATTCATGGAGACGGGCTCCAGTCCAGAGATTTTACCTATATTGAAAATGTCATTGAGGCAAACCTGAAGGCATGTGCCTCTAAGGAAGCGGTGGCAGGAGAAGCCTTTAATGTTGCTTATGGAGGACAGGAAACCATACTGTCCATGTACGGGACAATCTGCAGGGAGCTGGGTGTTTCCATAGAGCCGGTATTCGTTGAGCCCAGAAAAGGGGATATCAGACATTCCAATGCCAATATTGATAAGGCAGGAAGGCTTCTTTCTTATCATCCGGAATATGATTTTAAAAAAGGACTTCATTTAACAATTGACTGGTACAAGGAACAGTTGAAAGAAAAGTAAAGGTGAGATTATGCTGAAAATATCAGATTATGCTGCCATGATGCTATCCTTTCTTGCAATGCTTCTATTTTACTTGATATTTTCCGGAAGTATTTCGGTAAATCTGGGAGCTTCCAATTCTTTAGAGCCTGTGGAGCTTCCGGAGGATTTTTCGGTAATAAGGGAAAGCAATATGGAAGAGCCTGTATATGCCGTTTTATGCGGAAATCAGGAAGAAAGTGAAGGAACAAAGAGCATCATCCGTATGCTGTCAGACTTGAAAAAAGAATATGCAGTGTTTTCTACGGCAGAGGAGATAAACAATACGCAGGCGGAATCCATAGAAGCCTTCGTAGTAACTGCCGATAGCTGGGAGGAAATAGGAAATCCAAAGCTTTTATTCCAATATGTGGAGGAAGCGGGGAAAAAGCTTATATTTACCCATGTGCCTGACGGAGAAGGATATGAGGAATATAACAGGACAATTGGGATTTTGGAAAATAAGGGAACTGTGCAGATTGACGGCGTCATGCTTTTTGAAGGAATGTTCCTTCAGGGCGACATGGTATATTTTGATGAGCTGGAAATGGACGTAAAGGATATTGCAATTGATGCCAGATGTAAAAAGTTGATGGTGGAAAAGAGCCGGCAGGAGAAGGAGCAGAAGGAGCTGATTCCGCTTATCTGGGAAAAACGATATGGAGAAGGCTGCTTCTATGTGGCAAACGGAGAGCTTCTTATGGCGGAAAGCGGAATGGGGATTTTTACCGGAATACTTGGGCGGACAGAGGAGGATTTTGTATATCCGGTAGTCAATGCAAAGGCAAGTCTGTTAGATTCCTTCCCGGAGCTTACCAATCCATATGAAGAGCAGGTCCAGAGCATGTACAGCAGGGATACATATATGTTCCTTCGGGACATTGTATGGCCTGCCATTGTAAAGCTTGGAGAATCGGATACGCTGATTTTTAGTGCAAGGCTGAATAAGCCCATAGAAAAGGAAGATGAAGAGAATTATAAATATCTTGCGGATTTGCTGAAAAGGCGCGGCTATGAAATAGATGACAGCCTTACGGAAAAGGAAGTAGAGCTTCCGTATGTGAGCTTTGGGCATGAAAGGAAAGAAGAGGAAATCTTCCATATGCAAAGCAGCATTTCCGGCATGGGGCTTGCAACGCATTATCTGGACATTTCTCAGGTAATGGGCAGGAATGCAGGGAAACCGGAATATGAATGGTCAAGCTATTCTCTGGAGCTGTCTAAGCTGTTCCATGATTTATATAAGGAAACCGACTGGATGGACGTTATGACGGTCTCACAGGCATTAGAGCGGTACAAGCGGTATTTGCTGATAGAGCCGGTAATAAAAAAGGAAAAAGACCAGATAAGCATTGAAACAGGGAATTTTAATGAGCAGTGCTTTTATGTGATACGGACGGAAAAGACTGTGCTTTCCGGCGAAGGCTATGAAGCGCAGGAAATAGGTGAAGAGGCTTATTTAGTAAGGGCGCTTCAGGAAAAGATTGTGATTGGATTGGAAGAAAAGCCGGAATAAGCTGAAAAAAGAGGTGTAAAAGTGAAGATAGCAATGTTTGTGGAAGGATGTTACCCTTACGTGGTGGGCGGTGTGTCCAGTTGGGTACAGATGCTTTTGGAAGCCAGAAAGGAAACGGAATTTATGATTTATTCCCTGCTGCCGGACCGGCAGCAGAGCGGACAGTTTAAATATACGATGCCGGAAAATGTTCTGGAAATCAGGGAAGCCTATTTAAATGATCGGGATGTGGTAAAGTATTTCAGAAAGCGAACCAGAATGAACGAGGAAGAAAAAAGCTGCTTTAGGAAGCTGATTTTTGGAGAAAACATAGACTGGCTGGGAATCTTCCGTTTTTTTGAAAAAGATAACATATCTGTAAATGACATTCTCATGGGGGAAGAATTTTTTGAGATTGTTCAGGATTTATATATCGAGAAATATCCCCAATGTGTATTTACAGACTTTTTATGGAGCGTCAGGTCTTTGTACCTGCCCTTGTTCACAGTATTAAAGGTGCCGGTAGATGAGGCGGACTGCTATCATGCCATATCCACCGGTTATGCGGGGATTTTGGCATGCAAAGGGCATTATTTATATCAAAAGCCCATTTTGCTTACAGAGCATGGCATCTATACAAGGGAAAGAGAAGAGGAAATTATTAAGGTAGACTGGACGCAGGGGATTTATAAGGATTTATGGATTCGTTATTTTTATACGTTGTCCTCCTGCATTTACGACTGTGCCTCACAGGTGATTTCCCTGTTCCAGCAGGCGCAGAAAATACAATTAGAGCTTGGCTGCCCCAGAGAAAAGGCAAGAGTGATTTCCAATGGGGTATATGTGAAGCAGTTTGAGAATATTCCCGGAAAGGATTTAGAGGATACGTTCATCAACATAGGGGCGGTGCTGAGGGTAGTGCCTATTAAGGACGTAAAGACCATGATCAATGCCTTTGCATTGGCAAAAATGAAGGTGCCGAACCTGAAGCTTTATATTATGGGCCCCACAGATGAAAATCCGGAATATTATGAAGAATGTCTGGAATTTATTAGAGGATTTCAGGTGGGAGATATTGAATTTACAGGAAGGGTAAATATAAAGGAGTATCTGGGCAAAATGGATATGACGATTCTTACCAGCATTTCAGAAGGGCAGCCCCTGTCTATCTTAGAGTCCATGGCTGCTTCAAAGCCCTGCATTGCAACGGATGTGGGCGGCTGTAAGGAACTGCTTTATGGAGGGGAAAAGGATAGCCTTGGAAAAAGCGGCATTATTGTTCCGGTCATGAATGTGGATAAGATTGCGGACGCTATGGTGACTCTGGCAACAGATGAGGCATTAAGGGAAGATATGGGCTATAACGGAAGGCTCCGGGTAAAGGCATTTTACCAAAATGAACAGGTAACAAAGGCTTACGAGGAATTGTACGGACAATATAAGGATGGGAAGTAGAGGGGCATATGGCAGGAATTGGCTTTGAGTTAAAGCGGTTATTTAAAAAAGAAGGAGTATTTAACAGCATATTTGCAGGTATTTATGCAACAGCGGTAACGATTGGACCTACGATTATCGTGATTATTGCACTGAATATTATGTACATGTTGCCTCCATATATTGAAATTGCATACAGGGATAAGGAGCTGCTTTCCGCTACGATTCTATATGTATTCGTATTTTCGCTGATTTTGGCATCTCCTATCAATATCATATTATCTAGATATGTGGCGGATAAAATATATGAGGAAGATTATGGCAGCATCTATGCCGCAGTGGAAACCGGCAGCCTGCTGATTGCCGCTTTCGTAGGGCTTATGGGGATTCCTTTTGGGTGTGCCATGTATTTTATAGGGCATATCCCTCTTTATTATATATTTGGTTCCTATATGTTTTTTGCAGGACTTTCCTTTACTTTTTATTATATGACATTCATTACGGTGTTAAAAGAATACCGGAAGATTACCTTTAGTTTTTTAGGAAGCCTGGCGGTAGGATTTCTGTTTGTGCTAGTAAGCGTATTCTGGTTGAAAGTTCCTATCGTGGATGCCATCCTCTTTGGGCTGGCGCTAAGCTTTGTGCTGATTGCCATGATATTATTGTTTTTTATTAAGAAGAGCTTTGTAAACCATAACGGAAATGCAGGAGAACTGTTTTCCTATATCAAAAAAGGCTGGTGGCTGATTCTGGCAAATGCCCTGTATATATGGGGGCTGTATGTGCATAATTTTGTGTTCTGGCTTTTTTCCGATTACAAGATTTGCGTGTCAGAAGTATTCCAGTCGGCGCCCACCTACGACATGGCAACCTATCTTGCCATGATTAGCAATATTTCTGTGCTGGTTATTTTTGTGGTAAATGTGGAAACCAAATTCCATACGGCTTATAAGGCATATTGTGAATCTATTATCGGCGCAGCGGGAAAAGATATCCGCCGCACAAAGCAGAAGATGATAGAAACCCTCAGAAGGGAAACCATTTACATTGTGCAGATTCAGGTGCTGGTAAATATTATTGTTTATGTGGCAGCCCTTGTGATTTTTCCAAGAATCGGAATCGAAGGCGTGGTGCTGTCCATGTATCCGGTATTATCCATAGCCTATATGATATTATATCTTGTGCAGTGCTTTATGATTTACTTATTTTATCTGGATGACCAGAAGGGAGCGCCTTTGGTGGGCGGCGCATTTTTTGCAGGGACTCTTTTGGGAAGCCTGATAACGGTGAAGCTGCCTCCTGCCATGGGAGGCCTGGGTCTGGTCTTTGGTGCAGCCTGCGGCTTTACTGTGGCTTTCTTCCGGATTCGTTATATGCTCATCCATTTAGACAGACATATTTATGGAAGAGGAAAAATTGTAAAACAGGTAAAGTCAGCGAAGGAACAAAAAGCATTTACCATTTATTCGTTTCAAAATATGAAAAAAGGAGGCGATTCCCATTAAAGTATTGATTATTGGTGAATACGGCTTTATGATGAATCATCTCATCGAACGTCTGTATAGGGAAAAATGTGATATTTATACGATTGCAGGAAAACGGGCGAAGGAAAAGGCAGTCAAGCTGCCGGCTCACAATATTTTTGAGTTTTCCTCAACTGGACTGGATGTGAAATATATCATTCAATGCGTGCAGCCGGACACGGTAATCTTCATGGGAGCTCAGGATGATGCCTTTGACTGGAACAACGACATGACGGCTTCCCATTACAGCTCCCAGCTGACAAATGTGCTGCTTTGGTCCAAGACCTATCATGTAAAGCATTTTATCTATCTTTCCACCATGGATGTATTTGGAGGAAGCTATGATAAGGCATTGGCAGAAGAAGAAAAGCCGGATACGGATCGTGCAAAGAATATGATTATTTATAACGGGGAATATCTCTGCCAGCTTTATAACGATGCGGTAATGAAGGTAACAATCCTAAGGTTTCCGCTAGTATACGGTCCTTCCCATTTTACCTATGAAAAATTGAACCCCATTGAAAAAATGTGTTTTGAAGCAAAGAAGCTGGGCGTGATTGAGCCAGTGGAATATGGCTCCTTTATGGTAATCTACGTGTCGGATGCGGTAGATGCCATATTTAAGACGGTCATGAGGGAAAACTGCAGCCAGCATATCTACCATGTAGAGGGAAAGGGAGCGACTACCAATGAGGAGCTTTCTAGCATGCTGGGCAAGGAGTTGAAAAATCCGGTAAAGCTTGCAGAAAAAGCGGTAAAAAAGGAAAGAAATATTTCCCTGAATGGAAATCGGTTTTCCGAAGAATTTCGTTACTCGCCTTTGATTGAGCTGGAAACGGGTATCATGCGTACCAGTCAGTTTATCGAGAGCCATTTTGATGAGTTGAATGAAAAAGAGCTTACCGCAGAAGAACGGGAAAAGAAAGAATCGAAAGAGCAGTTTAAAAGAAATCTGTTCACGATATTGAAGAGGGCAAGAAGAATCGTGGAAAATATTGCCTTATTTGCAGCCGTATTGTTTGTTACGTATCAATTTGGCGGTATGGATATGTTTTCCGGTGTGGATTTCATGCTCCTTTATGTGCTGGTTGCTTCGGTGGCTTTTGGAATCGGACACAGCGTATTGGCAGTCGTGTTGGCGACCGGAGGAAATCTTTACCTGCGGATGTTAGAAACCGGACAGGGGTTTTCAGCGGCGCTTTCCCAGTATTCCGTTATTTTTCAATTTTTATTTTACTTCATTGCAGCCATTTTGATTTCCTATACCATTTTAAGGTATAAGACTTCCATGAAGGAGCAGGATGAGCAGATGGGGGATCTGCAGGAAGAATATGAGCTGATTTATGATGTAAACAAGACCAATGTGGAAATAAAAAGAGTGTTTGAGGACAGACTGCTTAATTATGGAGACAGTATCGGCAAGATTTACAATATCGTATCAGAGCTGGATGTGCTGGATCCGGAAAAGATTGCGGTTGCTTCTTTGGGAGTGGTACGCAAGATTATGAATGTAAAGGATATCTGCATATATAAAACCGGACAGGGAGAATATTTTCACTTTATTGAAGCCACTACGGAAGAAGCAAGGAACATGAAAAGGGCAATCAAATTAAGTGACTATCCAAGGCTGCAGCAGGCAATGGAGACAAGGGATATTTTCGTAAACCATCAGGTTGGTTCAGAGCTACCCAGAATGGCGGCTCCCATTTATTCTGAGAATAAGCTGATTTACATTATCATGCTTTGGAATATGGAGTTTGAACAATTAAATACCTATCAGAAGAACCTGTTCCTTGTTCTGGCAAAGATCATTACCTCCAGTCTGGAAAAGGGATATCAGTATGAGGAAGTAGGAAGGCTGCAGAAGTATTATGAAAATACAAATGTGCTGTTCCCAGAATTGTTTAGGAAACAGATAGAGGAAAAACTTAAGGACGTACCTTATGAGCAGGCTGAATACAGCGTGATTCAAGTCAGTATGGGAGAAGAAACACTTCAGGAAATCAGCAGCCGGTTAAGTATGCTGGTGCGTGATGAGGATAAAATCGGCAAGCTGGAGGAAGAGGATTCCCTTGTATATATTCTGGCTCATGCAGGCTATGCGGATGTGCCCTTTGTGGTGAACAAGTTGAACAAAAACGGATTGGAAAGTAAGGCGGTTGTCATAGATGAATTTTAACAGTGAGACATTTATTTTCTTGATCATAATCATAAATACGTTGATAGCAGTTCTCTATATGGCTGTTATGGGGATAAAAACAAGGCTTCCTTATGTGTTCCAACGGGGAATGGTCATGATACTCTGTCCCGTTACCGGTTTATTCTGCTATTTTTTCAGCTTTCTTTTAGGTCTGCTGTTTAGAAACAAAGAGGTGGATTATGAAAACCTGAGCATGGATAAGACAAAGAAGGAATTTTTAGAAAACGTGGACAGGGAAAGGGAAATGGAAGTGCTTCCCTTAGAAGAGGTGCTGACGGTTTCCGTTGCAAAGGACAGACGGCGGGCGATGCTGAATATGCTGAAAATGGATGTAAGCGAGAAGCTGAATCTGGTTCGTAAGGCCGTGGAAAATGAGGATTCGGAAACTTCCCACTATGCAGCAGCGGCATTAACGGATATTTTTAACAAGTTTACCCTGCAGTTAAACGAGCTACAGGTAAAATATGATGATGACCGGAGCAACCAGCAGACGAATGTAGAATTTCTGGATGCAGTCCTGCGTATTTTAAACAGCGGGGGGCTGATAGGAGTGGAAGAGGCAAAATATGACTATATGTACATCAACCTGCTGGAAAATCTGGAAAAATTCCATCCGGATGCCATTACGGAAAGCTATTATGCCATGATGGTAAGGGCACTGGAAAAGGTTGGAAGGACAAAGGATGCAGAGGACTGGGCGGAGAGGTCGTTACAGAGACAGCCGGATTCCGAGCAATCCTACTTAAATGTGATGTATATCAAGTATGTTCTTGGAAAAGAAGAGGAATTTGATGAAGTATTAAGGAAACTGACTAAATCCAGCGTTTCCCTGTCCCAAAAGGGGCTTGATATTGTAAGGTTCTGGCTTGCAAAATAAACAGGAGGTATAAAAGTGGCAGATAGTATACTTAATTTTATACAATTTACATGTTTTTATTTCTTATACATTATTTTTATACCTGCAAAAGTAATGAAGCTAAAGCTAAGCGGCAAAAGGGCAGGAGAAAATGTCATAAAGGCAGTGATTGTAAGCCATGTGGCAATAATTAGCTGTGTATACTTGCTGGGGCTTTTACACATATACAATACAGCTACTCTGATAGTCAGCCTGCTGGCTGTCATCCTTATATATTTAAAGATAAGAGGAGTCAATTTTAAAGAAAAGTTTCTGCAGGCATTTTACTGGACAGCGCTGATTAGTGGAGGACAGTATAAGCTTGGCATTTATGTAAAGAATGAAGCAAAAAAGGCATGGAAGAAGGCAGGGCAGCTGTTAAAGAGCTGTATAAAGGGCTTTTTTTCCAGGCATATACTGGAGCATTTGCTTCTGTTTGCTTCCTTTGGCATCCTGATTGCCAGAAAGTGGATACTGGTTTTTGATAATTATGCCTACTTAACTTCTGATATGTACGTGCATAATGAATGGATTAATTTTATGGAGCAGGGAGATATATTTTATGACGGGGTATATCCCTTTGGCATGCACAATATGCTTTCGGCATTCCATAAGCTTTCCGGACTGAATCTGAATATCGTATTCCGTTATTGGGGAGCATTTAACTGTGTCCTTATGGTGGCAGCGCTTTACTTTTTTGCCCGCCGGATGTTTTATTCCAAAATGGCGGCGCTGCTTTCGGTAATCATTTACTGCGTAACGGATTTTGCAAGCAATTTTTATGGATTCCGTACCATTTATACACTTCCCCAGGAGCTGGGCATGTTGTTTCTGTTTCCCTGCCTCTATTACTTTGGAAGGTTTTTAAAGAGGGAAAAGTGGAAGGATGGCATTTATTTTGCCATGAGCGCCGCCATCGTGTTATCCATGCACTTTTATACGGTTATTTTTGCAGTGCTCTTATGTGCAAGCCTTTGTGTGCCGCTTATCAAGAGAGTGTTCCGTTTCCCTATGATAAAGAAGATGGCTGCCAGTGTGGGCTTGATTGCTTTAATCAGTATAACTCCCTTCGCAGTGGGCCTTGCATCGGGAAAATACTGGCAGGGCTCCATGAGCTGGGCAATGGGCGTAATCAATAGCGGCAGCCAAAATGGAAATGCTGACAACTTGCAGGAGAAAAATAGTCAGGAGAAAAGTGAAAATCAGGAGCTTTCGGAGAAAAATGCGGCAAAGCCAAAGGAAGCTTCTGTCTTAAAAAAGATAAGGGATAAGTTTGTGGCAGTCTATGAGCTTCAGGTAGAAGCCATGAATTCATATTGGGGAAATGTATTCTGGATATGCATGGGTCTTTTTGCGTTGTATTATGCAGGGCTTCTGCTCCTTAAAAAAGTAACATGGAAGGACTGCATGTATGGAGGCATATGGATATTCCTGTTGCTTATGATTATTATGTACAGCTATGGGATACTGGGCATTCCAAGGCTTATGAAGGAAGAAAGAATGGCTATGTTCATGGGGTATGTTGCGCCGCTTATGCTGGCATTTCCTGTGGAGCTGCTTTTTAGGCTGCTACCGGAAAAGAGAAAAGTCATCGGCACTCTGGCGGGCTATGGGACAGCAGCAGCGCTGTTTTACGTTACCTATTATCTTGGCTATATGCCAGTTCAGACCCACTATTATCTAGAGCCTTCCCTAGCTGCAAAAGCATGTGTGATGGCGGAGAAAGAGCTTCCAAAGGGCACATGGACAGTCGTATCGCCTGTAGAGGAGCTTGCTCTGGTAAGAAATAGGGGATATCATTATGAGCTTTGGGAATTTATCAGCAATATGGAAGTGTATAAGGAGAATATGTACTTAGAGATACCGACCCGATATGTGTTTTTCGTTCTGGAGAAGCAGCCCCTTGTATACAATGAGGTCCGTTACAGCGATTCGACATATAAAAATGAGCCAATAAATAAAAAAGAAGCAGATACCATATGTACAAGAGAAATGCTTGGAATATCCGAAACCGGTACAATGAAATTTTATAATATACTGGAAAACAGAAGGATATTGGAGGCAAAGCTGGCATGCTGGCTGGAAGAGTACAGCAAAGCATTTCCGGATCAGATAGAGCTTTACATGGAGGATGAGGAGTGCGCCATATACAAATTTGAGCAAAATCCATATATGATGAACAATTTTGCCATAGATTATGACTGCAATGAATATACGGATCTGGAATATTATAAAATGCTCCGTATTAAAATGCTGGAGCGGAAGGAAGATGTTTCCCGGATAGAAGAGAAGATTAAAGAATTAGAAAAGCAGGAGAATGAGAAGTGATACAATGAAGAAAAAAATTCTTTTTGTAATCAATACCATGGGAAGGGCAGGCGCTGAAAAGTGCCTGCTTTCTATGCTGAAATACATGGATACAAAGAAATATGACATTTCCCTTTTTTCCATTATAAACAGAGGGGAAATGTTTTCTTATGTGCCGGAAGGCATCAAAGTATTGAATGAAGAGCCCTGTAAGGAGTCGGTGTTAGATGGCGCCAGCAAGAAGGCGCTGGCAGGGTACATTTTGAAGAAAGGGTTCCAAAAGGGTTATTTTTTTAAGGAAGCAGGCTATTTGTGGAAAATGGCAGCCTATCAGAGAAAGCATGGAGGGCTTGACTTTAAGAAGCTGTTTTGGAAGCTGTTATCCGACCATGCAAAAAAGCAGGAGGAAACCTATGATTTGGCAGTTGCTTATATTCAGGGAGCTTCTACTTATTATGTGATGGATCATGTGAAGGCAAAAAAGAAAATCGCCTTTTTGCACAATGAATTTATGGATAGTGGATATTGTCCTGCTTTAGAGAGGGCATATTACGAAAAGGCAGATGCTATATATTGCGTTTCAAAAAGCATATGTGAGCATTTTGCACAGGTATATCCAGAAATGGCAGGAAAGATGGATGTATTTTACAATCTGCTGGATATGGAAGAAATCAGGGAAAAAGCATTACAAACCAAAGAGCTTTCTCCTGTATTTCTAAACGCCGTGAAAGAAAGGAAAAAGAACCAGCTTATTTTATTAACGGCGGCAAGAATCACGCCTGTAAAGGCATATGACCTTGCTGTCCCTGCGCTTTCCATTGTCAGGAAGCAGGGCTATGACGTAAAATGGTATGTGCTTGGGGAAGGACCGGAAAGAGCCAATGTGGAAGCGCTTATTAAAGCAAACGGCTTGGAGGAAAGCTTTCTTTTGTTAGGAGCCGTGGATAACCCATATCCTTATATGGCAGCCTGTGATGTGTACGTGCAGGCAACCAGATATGAAGGCTGCTGTACCTCCATTTCAGAAGCCGTGATTTTGAAAAAGCCGGTGATTGCTTCTGACTGCCACGGCAATAAGGAGCAGTTAAACCGTTATGGGACAGGAATCCTGGTAAAGCTGACTCCGGAAGGAATCGCAGAGGGAATCATAAAGGCAGCATCCGATGAGGAGCTTAGGAAAGAACTGGCAGAACAGGCAAATATGAGTGATTTTGAGCCATACAAGGCGCTAAAACGAATCTACAGCTTTGTGGAAGAGGAGTAAAAAGGCCCGTGGATTTTCCGGTATGGGATAATTGGAGTGAGAAAGAAATGGAGAGAAAGAAAATACGGAACATATGCCTGTGCTTTTTCCTTCTGTGTGGGCTGTTGTTCTTTTCAGGGACTGATGTACAGGCAAAGCCGTCAGAGAGCCTTGTGCTTGACATATATTATACACGTTATGATGGAGATTATGAGGATTGGAGCCTCTGGCTCTGGACGGATGATACGGAAGGAAGGGAATATGCTTTTTCAGAGGAATCTGGAGAAGGCGGGGCAGGCATCCGGATTGTTTTGGAAAATATAGATGAGAACACCAGAATCGGAACGTTAATGAAATATAAGGACTGGGAAAAAAAGGATGTGGAGCATGACCGGTATCTGGATTTATCCAAAGCGGAAAACGGAATGCTTTCCGTTTATTTCCTGCAGGAAGAGGAAGAGATTTTTTATGCAGGGCAGAATACTCATACAGGACAGCGGATTTTGCGGGCACAATATGATGATGTAAATATGGTTTCCTTTACCTTGTATGCCCCGGGGCTTTCCAAAGAGCAGGCAGAGGAGTTGGCTGTTTCCATAGAAGAAGAGGAAGGCGGCATTTACCCGCTGGAGGAATTGGAGCTGGCATGGGAGGGGAATTTCATAAAAGGAAAAGGAATGCTAAAAGAGGCAGCAAAGCTGTCAGGTTGTAATTATTTACAGGTAGAGGACATAGAAAAAAAAGCGATAGAAGCCGGAGCCGTATTTTCAAGCCAAGCCTTTGAAGAAGCTTATACCTATGAGGGAGATGATTTGGGAGCTGTTTATACGAAAGAAGCTACTGCGTTCCGGGTATGGGCGCCTACGGCAAGTAAGGTCGAGGTCAGGCTTTATGAAAACGGAAATGGAGATGGGTTCCTAGAGGCATATCCTATGGAAAGGGATGAAAAGGGAACCTGGTACCGGAAGCTGCCTGGCGATTATTCCGGCATGTATTATACTTATTTGGTAACGGTTCTTGGGGAAACAAGAGAAGCAGTGGATCCGTATGCAAGGGCATGTGGCGTAAATGGCATGAGAGGAATGGTCATAGATTTGGAAAAAACCAACCCACAGGGATTTGCAGAAGAAAAAAAGCCGCCTCTTGCGTCTTTTCGTGATATTATTTTATATGAAATGAGCATACGGGATTATACGATAGATGAACATTCCGGCGTAAAGGAAAAGGGAAAGTATCTAGGGCTTACGGAAGAAGGAACGGTAAATTCTGAGGGGCAGGCAACGGCGCTGGATTATCTTGGCAGCCTTGGAGTTACCCACGTGCATCTCATGCCTTGTCAGGATTCCGGTGAGGTGGACGAGGAACATCCGGAGGATTCCTACAACTGGGGCTATATGACACAGAATTTCAATGTGCCGGAAGGAGCTTATTCCACAGACCCGTATCAGGGACAGGTGCGGGTAAAGGAATATAAGCAAATGGTGCAGAGCCTGCATAAGAAGGGACTCCGGGTAGTGATGGACGTAGTGTATAACCATACCTCGGAAGCCGGTGAATCCAATTTTAATAAAATCGTGCCGGGCTATTATTACCGGATTGGAGAGGACGGTTCTTATTCTAACGGCTCGGCATGCGGCAATGAAGTGGCTACGGAACGGGCAATGGCAAGAAAATTTATTGTGGATTCAGTAGTGTACTGGGCAAAGGAGTATCATGTGGACGGCTTCCGGTTTGATTTAATGGGATTGATTGACATAGATACCATGAAGCTTATCCGAAAAGAGCTGGATAAAATCGATGAAACCATCTATTTGTACGGGGAAGGCTGGACGGGAGGCGACTCCATCAGCACAGGCGTGATGGCAGAAGCGGAAAATGTTGCAGAAATGCCCGAAATTGCAGTGTTTTCCAATGTATTCCGGAGAGGGGTGCAAAAATATGTAAGTGGCATTTTTGAAGAGGAGCTTACGAAAAATTCCGTCTTATTTGGCGTGGTGGCGGCAACAAGGCAGGAAATTACGAAGGAGACCATGGGAAGCTGGACAAAGGAGCCCGCACAGTGCATCAATTATGCCTCCTGTCATGATGGATATACGCTTTGGGACTTGATTAGGCAGAACTGCAGCGGGGAAACGGAAGAAATGTGGAGAAAGAGGAACAAGCTGTCGGCAGCTATCGTCATGACCGTTCAGGGGGTGCCTTTTATCCAATCAGGAGAGGAAATGCTAAGAAGCAAGGTGGCAGAGGGGGAGCCTGAAAAGATTTACGGCAATTCCTATAACGCAGGAGATGATGTAAACAGCATCAAATGGGACAGCATTTCAGAATATCCGGATATGGTTTCTTATTACAAGGGGCTTATGGCGTTTCGGAAAGAGCATAAAGGGCTTTCCTATGAGACGGCGGAGGAAATAGAAAAAAACATGAAATTTCTTGATGGCCTGCCGGAACAAGTAATTGCCTATACCGTAACCGAACCAGAAAATCTGATATTGGAAAATGAAATCTGCATGATTTATAATCCCAATAAGGAGCAGGCTTCTCTTATGCTTCCAAAAGGCAGATGGAAGGTATATATAGATGGCGAAAGGGCGGGAGTGGAGGAGCTGGCCTCCTTGAATGGAAAAACACAAATACAGATACCGGGCATCGAGCCCCTTGTGCTTGTGCGTACTTATATTAAAGTAGAGGTGTTCTATGCAGGAATAGGCATTGGGGCATTGGCGGCAATTTTTGCGGGAATCAAAATTAGAAGGAGCAGGAGGAAAAAACATGAACGTAGCAGTAACCATCAATGACACTTATTTTTATCCTCTTTACATTATGCTAAATACCCTGTTTTCCAAGCATGAGGGCGCTAAGGTGCATGTGTATCTCATACATTCCAGAGTCGGCTTAAGGAACAGGGAAAGATTGAAGCGTCTTTGTAAAAAATATGGGGGAAGCTTTACGGAAATATTCGTTTCAGAGCAGGAATTTGCAGAAGCTCCCAGCTTTTCTTATTTTACCAAGGAAATGTATTACCGGATTCTTGTGGCAAGGCTTTTGCCAAAAACGCTGGACAGGGTGCTTTATTTAGACCCGGATATCATCGTGACGGACAATCTGGAGGAATTTTATTCTATGCCTCTTGGAGACTGCTTTTTTGCAGGCATACGGGACAGACTGCAGGATAAAGAAGACAGCCCTTATTGGAAGGAGCTGGGTTTTACGGGCAAGAACAGATACATCAATTCCGGCGTGCTTTTATGTAACTTAAAGGTCCTTCGGCAGGAACAGAAGGAGCAGGATGTTTTTGCCATGTTAAAGGAGCGGGGAGAAAGGCTGAAATTTCCGGATCAGGATTTGATTAACGTATTGTATGAAGGAAGAATAGCGGTAACGGATGACCGGTATAACCTCAATCCCAATATACTGCGGTGGTGGGAATATTTGGGCTATAATTTTGCCCCCTTTCTGATGAAAAAACCTGCAATCATTCATTATATGGGCTCTGGAAAGCCATGGAGGAGCAGCTATACGGGAGGGATGTACCAGTATTACTGGAATGAGGAAAGGAAGTATGCCTATGGAAAAAAGGTGGATATGTTCTTTCGCTTTCTAAAGATTCCTTTTTTAATGATAAAATCGGGAATTGCTTTTTTTATCTCTTAAAATATCCATAATTTGGAGCCGGCATATGCCGGCTTATTTATGTACAATAAAAAAATAACCAAAAATCTGCATGTAACTTTATTTAAAACTACTGAAAATTTTCTGAATCCGAAAAAGCTATTGTACAAAGCCCATGAAATTTTATATACTTAGGTTGTCTCCATATGTTTGAATGGCGTATGGAGCAAAATAAAAAAAATGGGAGGCAGAAAAGAAAATGGAGAGTCAAACTAAGAAACAAGTAAACAGGTTCTTAGCCTTTTTCATGGCTGTGGCAATGGTGCTGACATCTATAACGGTTACACCACTGACAGCAAATGCGGAGGAAGGCAACGGACAGGAATCTTCGGTATCGGATTCATCGGCATCGGGCAATGGTACAACGTCAGGCAATGAAGGCGATGTATCAGGCAATGATCCATCGGTATCCGAGCCAACGATACCGGAACCTACAGTATCAGGAACGAATTTAACGGTACACTTTAAAAATGAGAAGAACTGGGAAAAAGTGTATGCGAAATTCGGCAGTGGAAGTGCTTGGTCCCCTATTAGCGGACTGGAATACTGCAAGGAGACAGAATATGGCGGAGTAATCAGCCCAAATGCAAGCAATCCCGGTTGGTACAGCTTTAAGATAGTATCAGAAGCTGCTGTATCAGAAGTGAATGGTCTTTTTAATACTGGCGCATGGGGTACTGGAAATCAGACAGCAAACTTTGCGATTGTAGTAGAGGAGCATTCAGAAGCATGGATAACCTATCAGGATGCAGATAACAGTGATGACGTGGAAGTATCCTATGAAAAGCCAGCAGGCTGGGTTGACGGCGCTGAGGTAGAGGTTCCAAGTGAACCGCCTGTGGAAGAGGATCCAACTGTAAGTGACAACGGAATCAGCAATCCGGATGATACAGTGCTGAAATTGTATTATTACATCACAGATGAGACTAAGAGCTTTGGCGATTATGCAGTGAATGCATGGGAGCCAAGCGACGTATCTTTGACAGAGGCAGGTCCATATTTGAACATTACTGCATGGCAGGGAGAAAAATACAGAACCCTTTTAGATGCAGAACTGGAAAACACTATTGACGGATTGGATGGCAAATGGGGCTATGTAGGCTTAGACAGCAACAACATTACAGGAATGCAGTTCCTTACAGTAGATGGCGGCGATAATGTTTGGAATAAGACAATTAAGGATTTGAATCTGGATGCGGCATATTATGTAGATGGCTATGGCTGGTTTAAGGATGCAGCATTGGAAGAAGAAATCAAACCATTAGAGCTTCAGACGGATGAATTGTACATTGTGGGAAGTACTGAGTTTTTAGGAAATTGGACCCTTAACGATGCCATAAAGATGGATAAGACTGGAGAAGACCAATACGAAGTTACTATTTCGCTGTCGGCAAATACCTATGAATATACACCGGTACAGGATCCAGTACAGTTTGGATGGGAACACCAATACAAGGATTATGAAAATGTAAAACCAGATGGAAGCTGGCCAAACTACACTATTACAGTAGAAGAAGACAGTGATATAGTCTTTACTGTAAAGAATCCTGATCCGTCTACCGGAAAGGCAGAAGTAACAGCAAAAGTTAAAGAAGAACCAGTAGTAGAAACAAAGACATTTACCGTAACCTTTAAGGACGGCGATAAAGTATTAAAGACAGAAACAGTAGAATCCGGCAAGGCAGCTACAGCGCCTGCTTTACCGACCAAGACCGGATATACAGCAAGCTGGGATAAGGCTTTTGCAAATGTAACGGCAGACATTACCGTTAATGTAAAATGGACAGCAAACACTTATACATTGACTTATGATGTAAATGGCGGAACAAAGCTGGCAACATCCACAAAGACGGTTACTTATGACGGTACTTATGGCACACTTCCAAATCCTGTCAGAAAAGGTTACACCTTCAAAGGCTGGTTTACTGCTAAGACAGCAGGCACAAAGGTAACAGAAGCTACAAAAGTAACTGGAAATGCTACCATTTATGCACAGTGGACAAAGGTAACAAAGCCGGGCAAGGTAACGGTTAAGAGCGTTAAGAATTCTTCCAAGAAAGCCATCAAGGTTACTTTGAAGAAAGTAAAAGGCGCAGATGGATATGAAGTAAGATATGCAACCAAGAAGAACATGAAGGGTGCAAAGAAAGTCACCACAAAGAAAACTACGGTTACGATTAAGAAGCTGAAAAAAGGAAAAACCTACTATGTTCAGGCAAGAGCATACAAGCTTGACTCAGCAGGAAAGAAAGTATATAGTGCAAAATACAGCGCTACAAAGAAAGTAAAAATCAAAAAATAGTTAGCCTTATGAAATAATCGGGATGAGTCAGGGCAGATGTTGGAAATGCAATATCTGCCCTGCTTTTACCAAAAAGACTAAGAAGATTTATTCTGAGAAAGGATATTGTATGAAAAGAAAAAGTATACTGGCAAAAGGAATAAGCTGGCTTTTAGTAACGGCAATGCTTGTAACCGGTTCCGCATCAGGCTTTGTTTTTCCGGTTCATGCAGCCGGTGACGGAATACAGTCTGTAGAGGAAGCGGAGGAAAACGAAGCGCCTGCAGCAGAAGACGTACAGAGTCAGGAAGAAGTGGATCAGGTTGAAATGGAAGCTGAGCAGGCTGAGGAATCCTTGGATGCTGAGGAGAATGGCGGCGCTGATTCGTTAACAGAAACAGAAGGAAGCAATGACGTGATAGAAGAAGGTGCAGAGGATGCAGAAGAGCCTGCAGGAATCACCATTGTAAAAAGCCCTGTGGTAGATAGTGAAAACCATTCCATTACCTTTAATTTAAATGGCGCCTCTGGCATTGCTTCCAATGCAAAGAAGGTACTGCTCCGTGGGGACATAATTGACGACTGGGATATAGGAATCGAAATGCAAAAAGAGGGGGATGTATATACGGTTACGGTAGAAAATGTAAATCCGGGCGTTTATACATACAAATATGTGGTCGATGGAGCATGGATTACAGACCCTCATAATTCCAAAACCGTGTCAACGGCAGACGGAGCCAACTCCGTTGTATATATGCCGGGCCTTTCCTCTCCAAGTGGAAGCATTTCCGTTATGAAGGGCAATGCAAAGGCGCTTCCCACCACCTTGAAATATTATGACGATGCAGGTAACTTTACAGAGGTTCCCGTTACCTACAGTCTGGAAGAGGGAGCAACCGATGTAGAGCTGAATGGCGGCACCGTTATTGTAAATAAAGAAGTAGGTGAAACCGCAGAGGTAATTGCTGCCTGTGAAAAAGACGGAAAGACGGAAACGGCAAAGGTAAAGCTTTCTGTCGTGGATGAAATCTATACCTATAACATTTATTACTATGACTTTGAATCATCCCGCATGACCACTGAGGCAGCACAGCTTTGGCTGTGGGAATATAAGGTTTCCGGCGGAGTTCCTTATGATTTTGCGGAAACAGCTGAAATAAGCGGAAATACCTGGTTAAAGGCAAGCGTGGAATTACCTTACAAGGATCTTGCCATTATCGCAAGGTCTTATGGCGGCTGGACATGGCAAAATTCTTCTAAGGGAATGGTATACAGGAATGAAGCCGGCACAGGTGATGTGGATTTATACATTGTATCCAGTTCTAAGACCATTTACACAGATGTGCCCAATCTGGATTCTTTAAGGCCAAGAGACAGATACATGCTGATTGAATATGACAGAACGGCAGGAGATTATACAAACTGGGAGATTTACACATGGAACAGCGGATATGATACAAAGATTCCGATAGCTTCACTTGGCGGAAAGCACGTGGCAAAAATTAAGATTAAGGATTCTGTTGCAGATATGGATCTTGGATTTATCATGCGGCGCACGGATGTGGGAACGGAATGGGCTGAAAAGGACGGCGGAGACAATTATTTGAAGATGCCTGCGGACCAGACCATTTTAAAGGCTCAGTTCCTGCAGGGTAAAGGCGTGGTTTCCACGACTCCTGACAATATCGGTTATGTAATGGATGGAGAGCATGATAAGATTCATTTCTATTATAGGGATGATGCGAAATACCTGAATTATGAAATGGCTTCCTTAGAGGGTAAGGTAAGCATTGTAATTGACGGAACGGAATATCCTATGACTTATAACAGCAGTGAAGAGCGCTTCTGTTATGACCTTGACATTGCAGATGTGGCAAGCGGTTTTAATGCCACGTATCTATACTACTATTTAGTAGATGGCGAAAGGGTGCTTGATAAGTTCAATGAAGTTACCGTATCAGAAAGCGTGTCAGGCAATGATGTCTTATCGAGTTCCTGTACCTATTACAATTTTAAGGATAAAGTGACTTTAAGCCCCAGCTTACAGCTTGAAACGATGGACTATAACAAAAATAATGTTTTAAGCATAGGACTCAATTATGCAGATTCCAATGTACAGGAAAACTTTGAAATCAGAAGTGTTACCGCAGATTTAAGCGCACTTGGCGGTTCAGCTGAATTTGCAATAGATCCTAAGTTATCGGACCTTGCCGGAACGATTTCCGTTGCAGACAGCATCGCACCGGGCAGCTATACAATTCCGATTGCTTTATATGATATTTATGGAAATAAATACACAAGCTCCAAGGAAATCCAAGTAACGGAACGCAAGAAAGAAGCAGGAGAATTTGACTGGGACGAAGCAATTGTTTATTTTGCAGTAACAGACCGCTTTTATGACGGGGATGCCTCCAATAATGATGCATACGGAGTGGGAGATTATAATACAAGCACTTCCAAGGAAAAAGACGGCGGCGGTTCCTGCTACCATGGCGGCGACTTTGCAGGTCTTACGCAAAAACTGGATTATTTAAAAGATTTGGGCGTGAATACAATCTGGATTACGCCAATCGTGGAAAACATCACACAGGATTTAAGCAGTACGGAAGGGCTTTCCGCATATGGCTACCACGGTTACTGGACCAGCGATTTTACCAAGTTGAATAAGCATCTTGGAACAGAAGAGCAGTTTAAGAAACTGTTGGAAGAAGCACATGCCAGAGGAATGAAACTGATGGTAGATGTGGTTATCAACCATGCAGGCTATGATACGGAAGAATATTTCAACAATCTGATACAGGATGGCGAGGGCAATTATATCAGCATGCTCCGTGACGATTCCAATACGATTGATGGGGATACGGTACGGGACGGACTGTCAGGACTTCCTGATTTTGTAACGGAAAATCCGGCTGTCAGAAACCAGCTTGTACAGTGGCAGGTAGACTGGATTAAAAAATACGATATTGATTATTATCGGGTGGATACTGTAAAGCATGTAGAAGCTACTACATGGGCAGCGTTCAAAAACGAACTGACCAAGGCAAATCCGGAGTTTAAGATGATTGGTGAATATTCCGGCGCAGGCTATGCAAGTACAGGCGGAGAATTGGGAACAGGTACGATGGATGCGCTGTTGGATTTTGATTTTAATGATTTTGCACAGAACTTTGTAACAGGCAGCATTGAGACTGTGGAAGGAACTCTGGCAGACAGAAATGGAAAGATTAACAATACGGCAACCATGGGCTCTTTCATCGGAAGCCATGACGAGGACGGCTTTATTTACCGTTTATGTTCTAATGATGATGAAACAGGCTCAGGCTTAAGTGAAGAAGAAGCCCGTAAGCTCTATAAAGTAGCAGTGACCCTGCAGCTGACGGCAAAGGGTATGCCGGTTATCTATTACAATGAGGAAATCGGACTGACAGGCGCCAATAATTATCCTTTCCAGGAAAACCGTCAGGACTTTGACTGGGCAGAAGCAGCAAAGCAGGAATTTGAAACAGGCAGCGTGCTCAATCATTATAAGACACTGCTCTCCATCAGAAATAAATATACAACCATTTTTGCAAAAGGAGATCGTGTGACTATTGATGCATCCGATGCAAATGGATATGATATTACAAGCAGAAGCTATAAGGATGAAACGCTTTATCTGGGCATGAACATCAAGGATCAGACACAGCAGGTAACCTTTGCCGTAGACGGCGCAGAAGGAACGGTTTACAAGGATTTATATAATGACGTAAACTACACGGTAGATGGTTCCGGAAATGTAACTATAAGCATTCCGGCAGCAAAAGACGGAGGAACCGTTATTTTGGCAAAACAGGTTGCAGCGGAAAATATCACTGCAGACAATACTGCGGTTACCATCAAGAAAGGCGATACCGTGAAGCTGAATGTTACGGTAGCTCCGGCAAATACTACGGAAAAAGTTCTTTGGACATCATCTGATGAGAAAGTTGCAGTAGTGTCCGAAACAGGTAACGTAAAGGGAATAGAAGAAGGAAATGCAAAGATTACTGCAGCATTGGCAGATAAGAAGGTGGAATTTGCCGTTACGGTAAAAGCTTCCGAAAGCACAAATCCTAAGCCGGAAGACCCTAACCCTGCGCAACAGCCTGAAAAGCCTGCGGAGGTAAAAGTAAGCAAGCTTACCATAAGTGGTCCTTCCAAAAAGCTTGCAGCAGGCAAGAAGGTGACACTGACCGTAAATGTGACGCCGGAAAATGCTTCCAACAAAGCTGTTACCTGGAAAACAAGCAATAAAAAATACGCTACGGTGGATGCGAAAGGTAAGGTATCCCTGAAAAAAGCCGGTATTGGCAAATCAGTGACCATCACGGCAGAAGCAAAAGACGGAAGCGGCAAGAAAGCAACCTACAAGATTAAGATTATGAAGCATGCAGTAAAGAGCGTAAAATTAAAGGCATCTTCATCTGTAAAGGCAGGCGGTTCCGTAAAGGTAAAAGCAACCATTCAGACTACCGGAAAGAGCGTTAACAAAGCATTGAAGTGGACCAGCTCTAACACCAAGTATGCAACAGTAAGCAGCAAGGGCGTGGTAAAAACAAAGAAAGCCGGAAAAGGCAAGACAGTTACTATTACTGCAGCTTCTACAGACGGCAGCAATAAAAAGGCTAAGGTTAAGATTAAGATAAAATAAAAGAAATAATCAAAGAACCATAAGAAACAAAAAGGGTGGCAGACGAAAGTAAGTAGTCTGCCACCTTTTGTTAAAATAAATGGTTAAAAATATCTTTTAAGAAAATATTTCTGAAAATCAGTTATCGTTCTTGAGATTTTCCAAGGCTGCTGCTTTTGCTCCTTCAAATTCCATTACCTGAATGGCTCCAAAGGCAGGAGTGCGGTAAACAGGCGTAGCTTCTCCAAACAGGTTAAAATAGACATAATTGGAAGCGCCGTTGAGATTTTCATAATTGCCCTCCGCCACGATTTCATTATTGCTTCCGTCAAGAGCCATTCGCTTTAATGCAGGAGCTTCCCGGTCGTTTTTCTGGTAATAGATCATATTGCCAAATACGAGAAAGGTATCTACTCGGTCTGCGGTAAGCATTTCAACAGTAGGCTCTTCATCTGATAAAAGGAAACGGCATAAGCAATAATCGTTTGAAGCATCCATATAATAAATATAAGAGTCTTGTATTTGGGGGAACCAAATATTTCCAGCCGTGTGTAAGCTGGAGGTTTTTGTAACCGGATCAAACACATATAGCCCTCTTGCATCAGCAGTATCCGTATAATAAATCTGGTTGTTCCATACACAGGAAGGATTTATCAAGTCCGGAATTACGGAAACATTTGACTTCCCATCTATAGAATAGGAATAAAGAGAAGCGCCCTCGGACTTTTTATAATATTGGTAATACACTTCATTATTTACAAGCTGTACCATGCCGCTTCCTTCTCTGGCAAGTCCTTTTACAGCTTTCCGTTTTAGGTCCATTCGATACAGCCCGGAAACATTTCTCACATAGCCAAGCCCTGAGCCTCCCTGAGAGGAGCTTTGATGATAATAAAGATAATTTCCACCGGCGCAAAGATATTCTACGGAAACATCTGCCAGTTTTTTGATGTCTGTCTCATCCTTATTCATGGAATAAAGCCGATAATTATCATAGGCATTGGAAAAATAGATTTTATCCTCTGTTTCGCAGAACAGCCCGCCGTTATTTAAATTTCCTGCACTGTTGCCAACGGTGCCTTCCGGATTTTCCGGTACCCGCTGCATGTAAGAGGAAAGTATGGGCAGCCCGATAAAGAGAACCAGGATTATGCCAGTAATGAGAATTCCTTTTATTTTGCCGGACATAGCATGCCCTCCTTGCTAAATGATTTTTTTTCTATTTTATCACAATTTTTTCATTTGGGAAATGTGTTATGGAAAAGTTGTTGTTCTGGAGTAACATTTAGTGAAACATTTAGCGGAAAAGATGGTGCAAAGGAACTTTGGATATGGTATAATAAATACCTAAGGTTTTCATAAAAGTCCGGAAATGATTTTCGGACTTTAAAATATAAAGATTCAAATACTTTATTTAGGAAAAAAGAAAGGAGACAAATTCAATGAGAATGAAAAAATCAATATGGAAGAAAACGTTGTCAGCGGTGCTGTCTCTTGCAATGGCGGTAGGCTTGCTTGCATCTGCAAGCAAGCCATTGACGGCAGAGGCGGCAGCCAGCACGCCTTCCATGACGAAGTTTGCTACCAGAAATGAGCTTATGAATAGCCGGAAATTCAATCTGGATGGTTCCGGCACTGCCCAACTGGTATATTTTGGCAACAAAAGCGGCAGTCATGATTCGCAGACATGGTATATTGCAGGATATGACCCTGTTGTAGAAGCGATTGTCCTCATATGTGACCCGCAAAGTCCTCTGGTATATTCCATGAGCTTTACAACCAAAGGCGGATTTCGCACGGAATTGGATATTGATGGCATATATGAAGGGCAGATGCCATCAACAGTATGTACCAATCATTATGGCGCCAGCGACTTAAGGGCGACGCTTCGAAGCCTTAGTTCGGATCTTTATTTTTTCTCCAAGAGTGAGCAGAAACTGATGGAGGCAACCACGATTTATACATATGATAAAGAGAATTCCACAGTGTATGCTACAAGGGATAAGCTTTATGCAGCATATGGAGAGGGAAATAATTCTTCTTCTTATATAGCTGTAGGAAGTAATTCGTCAGCTGCCGCCTTGTTGAATCAAGGCTTGCGGATTAGCTTAAGTCAGGGACCGTTTCATAGCTCGTACAATTATTTCTGGCTGCGTTCCCCAAATACCAGCTATAGCGATTCGGCATATTATGTCAGCAGCGGTTATATTTCTTATAGCACTGTTAAAGGCTCCTCCCATGCAGTTGTCCCTGCATTTGCCTTCAATGCAGAGTCCGTGCTTTTTGGTTCAGCCGTACCGGTTGAAGCAGATGAGCCGAATGGATTCAAGGAAGGAATGACAATGCGTTTGGACGATAGTGCATATGGGAAAATAATAAGCACTGCAGATTATACCTATGACTCCAATGGAGATGTAGATGGAGTGGTGGTTCAAAAAAGCAGGAGTGAATCCACGGATTCCTATTTATGTATTCAGGGAAAAGATGAAACAGGCGACTGGTGCTATTCTAAGAAGATCGCAGGAAGACAGGAAATTAAATTTGCCAGTCTGGATCATGAAGCAGCTGCGGAAAATTGCAAGATATGGATTGAAACCACAGTTGACAATCTGACTTATGCAAAAATGATAGGAAGTGCAGCGCCTCCAACGGCAAGTGTTTCGTCAGGCAGCTATACGGCTGATCAAAGCGTGGTTCTTAGCACCTTAACAAAAGACGCCACGATTTACTACACAACAAACGGCGAGGTACCTACTACGGATAGCAATAGATATACCAAACCGATATCAGTAAAAGGAAAACCGGGCGAGAGCATTGAGACTACCATCAGGGCAATTGCAGTAAGAGACGATTTGGATGCAAGCATGGAGTCCTCCTTCCATTATGTGATTGAGCTTCCACATGCACATAGCTGGAGCAAAGCATGGACAAATGATAGGAGAGGGCATTGGCATGAATGCACCACCCCTAACTGTACAGTGAGTGAAAACAGCGGAAATTATGGATATGCTGCCCACACCGAAGACGAAGGGACAGTAACTACCCAGCCTACGGAGAAAGAAACGGGAGTCAGGACATATCAGTGTTCCGTATGCGGTTATGAGATGCGAAAGGAAACCATTCCTGCAACCGGCAAAAAGGAAGAACATACACATAGCTGGAGCAAAGCGTGGACAAGTGATAGGAGCGGGCATTGGCATGAATGCACCACCCCTGACTGTACAGTGAGTGAAAACAGCGGAAACTATGGATATGCTGCCCATACCGAAGACGAAGGGACAGTAACTACCCAGCCTACGGAGAAAGAAACGGGAGTCAGGACCTACCAGTGTTCCGTATGCGGTTATGAGATGCGAAAGGAAACCATTCCTGCAACCGGTAAAAATGAAGATGAGGGCAATAAGGGCGATAATGACAACAAGGGTGATGATGACAACAACAAGGACGATAATGGCAACAAGGGTGATGATGACAACAACAAGGACGATAATGGCAACAAGGGTGATGATGACAACAACAAGGACGATAATGGCAACAAGGGTGATAATGACAACAAGGTAGATAACGATAACAAAGACGACAATGGTAATAACAACAATAATAACAATAATAGCTATGCCGCAAAGCCGGCTGCAAAAAATACGGTTCTGACAGCAGCCTCACAGAAATGTCTGGTAAAGGTCACCTCTTCTTCCATAACAAACCCAACGGTGGCTTATGCCGGGTCAACCAATAGCAAGGCGGCGACGATTTCCGTTCCGGCAACGGTTACAGTAAATGGCATTACCTATAAGGTAACCAGTGTGGGGACGGGTGCTTTGGCAAATAATAAAAAGGTCACAAAGGTAACAATAGGCAAAAACGTTGTATCCATTGAAAAGAATGCCTTTAAAAACTGCACGAAGTTAAAGACGGTAACAATCAATTCAACAGTCCTTAATAAAATCGGCGCAAATGCATTTTTCGGCGATAAGAGCCTGAAGACCATAACAATCAAATCCACAAAGCTTACATCTAAGGCGATTGGCAAAAATGCATTGAAAGGAACTAACAGCAAGCTTATCGTGAAGGCGCCAAAGAAGAAGGTATCTGCATATAAGAAATTCTTCAAGAATAAAGGAAATAAAAAGGTAACTGTAAAATAATCCTCAGGTTATCGGTGAAAGCAGGGGGCAGGTTCAAAGCCTGCCTTCTGCTGCACATATCCGGAGGCTCTTTTGTTCCGAAAAGAAAGGAGACAAATTCCATGGAAATGAAGAAAGCAATATGGAAGAAAACGTTGTCAGCGGTGCTGTCTCTTGCAATGACAGCCGGGATGCTTACAGCAATGGGAAATCCGCTGACAGCAGAGGCTGCAAGTGAAACACCGTCGGTAACCAGATTTGCCACGAAAAATGAGCTTATCAATGGTAAACGGTTTAATTTGGACGGCTCCGGAATTGCCCAGCTGGTATTTTTTGGATGCCAGACCGGCAATCGAGAATCACAGTCCTGGTATATTGCAGGATATGATTCTGTGGCAGGGAGTCTGGTGTTGATTTGCGATCCGAGGAATCCACTGATAGCTTCTATGGGTTTTACAAATAAAAGCGGATATCGTACCGAAATTGGCATTGATGGTACATATGAGGGACAAAAGCCAACGCTGGTATGTACCAATCATTATGGCTCCAGTGAGTTAAGGGCTACCTTGCGAAGCCTTGAATCAAATCTTTACTGCTTTTCCAAAAGTGAGCAGGAACTCATGAAAGAAACTACGGTCTACACCTATGATAAAGAAAATAAAACCATATATTCCACAAGTGACAAGCTTTACGCACCTCATGGGGAGAGAGGGAATGATTATATATCAGTAGGCACTAACTCGCCCGATATTTCCCTTTTGCAGCAGGGCTTAAGAGTCAGCCTGCGGTCCGGAGAACCCTTTTCCAGCCAGTATCCAAGCGGCAGTGACAATTCATATTCCAAGTTCTGGCTGCGCAACCCGAACAAAGAAAGCAGTGACAGGGCATATTGCGTGTCGGATAATGATTTGAACGAAATCAGTGATATGCCTGTGAAAGCTTCGCAGCTGGCAGTGGTTCCCGCATTTGCTTTCAATGTAGAATCTGTACTATTTGCATCTGCAGCGCCCATAGAAGAAGAAACCGGTATGGACGGTAAAGGACTGCCTGAAGCAATGATTATGCGGCTGGATGATAATTCATACAATAAAATCAGGAGCGCCGTGAATTATACGTATGATGCCGATGGAAATGTAGATGGAGTGGCAGTTCAAAAAAACAGGAACGAGGCAACGGATTCCTATTTATATGTTCAGGGGAAAGATGAAGCAGGCGACTGGTATTATTCCAAAAAGATTACCGGAAGACAGGAGATAAAATTTGCAGATATCAACCGTAAAACAACGCCTGAGGATTGCAGGATATGGATTGAGACTACGGTTGATAACCTGACATATGCAAAGCTGGCGGGAACTGCAGCGGCTCCAAAAGCAAGCCTTGAATCCGGAACATATACCACAAATCAGACAGTAGCGCTTACCAGTGCAACAAAAGGTGCAACGATTTATTATACAACAGACGGAAGCGCACCTACTACAAACAGTACAATATATGAAGAAGAGATAGCCATAAAGGGAAAACCGGGAGAGCCTGTTACGACGATTATCAGGGCAATTGCCATAAAAGATGATATGTGGGACAGCATGGAGGCTGCATATAGCTATGTAATCAATCTTCCTCACACTCATAGCTGGAGCGATTTCTGGACAAATGATTCCAATGGACATTGGCATGAGTGTACCACTATAAACTGTACCGTTACGGAAGATAATGAAAAGGATGGATATGAAGCCCATAAGGAAGATGAAGGGACAATGACGACTGAACCTACTGTCAACAGCACCGGAGTCAAAACCTACAAATGTTCCGTATGTGGTTATGTAATGCGTACAGAGACGATTCCCAAAAAGGATGTACCGGAAGAAAGTGGGCCTGCAGATGATAAGCCTGTAGATGATAAGCCTGTAGATGATAAGCCCACAGAAGATAAAACCACAGAAGACAAGCCTACAGAAAATAAGCCCACAGAAAATAAGCCCGTAGAAAGTAAGCCGGCAGCTAAAGATACGATTCTGACAGCTTCAGGACAAAATTGTCAGGTAAAGGTGACTTCCACATCAGTAGCAAAACCTGAGGTAACCTATATGAAGACAACCGACAATAAGGCAACCTCAATTATAATTCCTGATACGATTACGGTAAATGGTATTACTTACAAAGTAACTGGCATAGCAGCCAATGCATTTGCCAATAATAAGAAGATTACGAAAGTGACAATTGGCAAACATGTAACCTCCATTGGAAAGAATGCTTTTAAGAATTGTAAGAAGCTAAAGACTGTGACAATTCATTCAACAGTGTTGAAAACCATTGGCGCCAATGCATTTTATGGTGACAAAAGCTTAAAGACGATTACTTTGAAATCCACAAAGCTTACTTCCAAGTCTGTGGGAAAAGATGCATTGAAAGGTACAAATAAGGGTCTGACCATAAGGGCGCCTAAGAAAAAAACAGCCGCTTATAAGAAATTTTTCAAGAAAAAGGGAAATAAGAAAGTAACTGTGCGTTAGGTTCTTTCAAGGAATTTCAAGGAAGGACAGGATTTATGGTACAATGGGCTTGAAATCAGGAGAATGGCAGGAATATTGGCATTTGCGATAAGGAGGATGACAGGAATGGGAGCATTGACATTTGCTAATGTAAAAGTGCATAACGAAATTGAATTCTGCAAAGTTTCCAATCCGGAGGTTAAGCAGAAAATAGAACGGGCATTTTTAAATAACCGGATATCTTATTATGAGCGATGGGAAGATATTTCCTTATTTAAAAGGATATTTGGGGATAAGGACAAGCAGACTTGCATTATCTGCATTAATTCCATGCAAAAGGACAAGGCGGAGACGCTTGTTGAAGAAATGCCGGAAATCCGAGGTGAAGTAGAGCTTTGCTGCCGGAGAGTGGATAAGACCTTTTTTTAAGAGGTAAAATAAAATGGCTATAAGGAAAGGAATTTGTTATGAAGAAAATTATAATTATCGGTGCAGGTCCCGCAGGGATTACCGCCGGATATGAGCTTTTAAAGAGCACGAAGGAATATGAAGTAGTCATTTTAGAGGAAACTTCTGAGTTGGGCGGTATTTCCCGTACAGTAAGGTATCATGGGAACCGTATGGACCTTGGAGGGCACAGATTCTTTTCCAAGGATGACAGGGTTATGGAATGGTGGGAACAGATCATGCCAAAGCAGGGAAGCCCGTCCTATGATGATAAGAAGCTGAAACGTTCCGTCCGTCTTAGCAAAAACGGTCCGGATCCGGAAAAGCAGGACAGGGTGTTTTTATCCAGAAGGCGTGTTTCAAGGATTTACTACAAAAAGAAATTCTTTGATTATCCTATCAGCATGAGCCTTGCAACCATTAAAAGCATGGGATTTCTTACGACGCTGCAGGCAGGATTTAGCTATCTGTATTCCCTTTTGGTAAAGCTGCCGGAAACGTCTCTTGAAAATTTTTATAGAAACCGGTTTGGGAAAAAGCTTTACTCCATGTTTTTTGAAGGCTATACAGAAAAGCTCTGGGGAAGGCATCCAAGGGAAATTTCAGCAGATTGGGGCGCCCAGAGAGTAAAGGGCTTGTCCATACTGGCAATTATCAAAGACACCTTTTCTAAAATTCTTCCCCAAAAACGGGATGAAAAAAAGGTGGAGACTTCCCTGATTGAAGAGTTCTGGTATCCCAAATACGGACCGGGACAGCTTTGGGAAGCTGCCGGGGCTGACTTTGAAGCTATGGGCGGCAGGATAAAGAAGGGCTGTAAGGTAACAGGAGTCCATACAGAGGACGGAAAAGTCAAAAGCGTGGTTTATACGGAAAATGGCATTGAGCATAGGATGGAAGCGGATTATGTGATTTCTTCCATGCCCATAAAGGATTTGATTGCAGGAATGAATCAGGTGCCGGCCAAGGTAGCGGAAATTGCCGGAAGGCTTCCTTACCGTGATTTTGTTACCATAGGGCTTTTGCTGAAAAATCTGTCTCTGGAAAATAAGACAAAATTAAAAACCTTGAATAATATTGTGCCAGACTGCTGGATTTATGTACAGGATCCGGGAATCCGGCTTGGCAGGATTCAGATTTTCAATAACTGGTCTCCTTACCTTGTGAAAAAGCCGGAAGAAACTGTTTGGATTGGTCTGGAATATTTCTGCATGGAGGGTGACAAATTCTGGAAGGCAAGCGAAGACAAGTGCGTAAGGTTTGCAATCAAAGAGCTAATCAGAATGGGAATTATTTCTGGAGAAGAACAAGTAATGGATGCCCATAGAGAGCATGTGAAAAAGGCATATCCTGCTTATTTTGACGCTTATGAGCATATCCAGACAGTAATTGATTATCTGGATACCTTTGAAAATCTGTATTGCGTAGGCAGAAACGGACAGCACCGTTATAATAATATGGATCATTCCATGCTAACCTCCATGGAGGCGGTTCAAAATATTTTAAGTGGAAGAACCGATAAAAAGAATGTATGGAATGTCAATACGGAAAAGGAATATCATGAAAGTAAGCAGGGATGAAAAGGATGGATTTAGGAGAAATCAGAAAAGAACTGGATGCTATTGATGCAAAGATAGCTGCTTTATATGAGGAGAGAATGGAAGCCTGTAAAAAAGTGGCAGAATACAAGATAGAAACAGGAAAACCGATATTGGACAGGGCAAGGGAGGAGGCAAAGCTTAAGCAGGTAGCCTCTCTTGTTTCCGATGATTTTAATAAACAGGGTATTGAGGAGCTTTTTCAACAGATTATGTCTATGAGCCGGAAGCTGCAGTACCAGCTTTTAAGCAGTCATGGAAAGGGGGAAAAGCTTCCTTTCCGGCCGGTTGAGGATTTGGAAACAAAGGACGCAGTCGTTGTATTTCAAGGGGCGGAAGGAGCTTATTCCCAAGCGGCAATGGCGGAATATTTTGGAAGCCATACAAAAAACTTTCACGTGGATACCTTCAGGGAGGCAATGCTTGCTATTTCAGAAGGAAAAGCGGATTATGGGGTGCTTCCCATTGAAAATTCCACAGCAGGAATTGTAAGCGAGATTTATGATTTGCTTGTGGAGTTCAAAAATTATATTGTAGGGGAACAGATTATCCAAATCGAGCATTGCCTTCTTGGAATCTTAGGAAGCACTATAGAAGATATCCAAACAGTGTACTCCCATCCCCAGTCATTGATGCAAAGCTCCCGTTTTTTAAATGAACATAAAGAATGGCAGCAAATCAGCATGAAGAATAATGCCTTTGCAGCCATGAAGGTGGCAGAGGAGCAGGATAAGACAAAGGCTGCCATTGCAGGCGCTTATGCAGGGGAAGTAAATGGGCTTACTGTTTTAAAGAAGGGTGTGAACCATTGCAGCGCCAATTCCACCAGATTTATTATTGTAACCAACAAAAATATTTTCAAACGAAGCGCAGGAAAGATCAGCGTCTGCTTTGAAATCCCTCACGAAAGTGGTTCCCTGTACAGGATGCTTTCTCATTTTATCTATAATAACCTGAATCTGACAAAGATTGAGAGCCGTCCTATCGAGGGGCGTAATTGGGAATATCGTTTCTTTCTTGATTTTGAGGGAAATCTTTTAGATGGTGGCGTGCAAAACGCCCTAAGGGGGCTGGCAGCGGAAACTATTGATTTCAAGCTGCTTGGAAATTATTAAATCATAATTTAACCACTGGAAAATACTGGATAAATAGACAATAACAAATGTTACTGAATTGGTTGGCAGTTTATATGTCAATATTTTGAAGGCAGTAGAAGGATAAGGCAGGTATAACGTATGGCAGTAAAAACATTTGCAGCAATTGATGTAGGTTCTTATGAGCTGGCAATGAAAATATTTGAAATTTCTAAAAGAAATGGAATCCGGGAAATCGATTTGGTTCGGCATGGCATAGAGCTGGGAACGGATACGTATAATACCGGGAAGATCAGCTATGAAAGAGTGGATGAGCTATGTGCGATATTAAAGGAATTTGTGGAAATCATGGAATCCTATGGCGTGGAAGCTTATAAGGCATATGGCACAAGCGCCATAAGGGAGACGGAAAATACCAGAATTATTTTAGAACAGATTTGGAGCCGTACCGGGATTCAGGTTGAGGTGCTCAGCAATTCAGAGCAAAGGTTTTTGGATTATAAGTCCATTGCCTCAAAAGGCGAAGGGTTTTTACAGATAATTGAAAAGGGCACGATTATTATTGATATAGGCGGGGGAAGCATTCAGCTTTCCCTGTTTGATAAAGATACGCTAATTGCAACCCAGAATATCCGTCTAGGCGTCCTTCGTATGAGGGAGAGGCTCCAAAAGCTGGCAGCAAGAACCAACCATTACGAAGAGCTGATTGGTGATATGGTTTCCGCCCAATTGCAGATGTTTAAGAAAATGTACTTAAAGGATCGGGAAATCAAAAATATTATTATTGTGGATGATTATGTGTCCAATATTATGCAGCGGAAGGATATTTTCAAGGAAACAGCAGGATATTTTACAAAAGAAGAGTTCATGAAGTTTGTAGACGTTGCAAAGAGGAAAGGCTCCAATGAGATTGCCCAGATATTTGGTCTTTCAGAGGAAAATGCTTCACTTATGTTCCATAGTGTTTTCTTGATTAAGAGCATTGTGGAGATTTTAGAGGCGGAGCTTTTATGGGCGCCCGGAGTAAGCCTTTGCGATGGCATAGCCTATGAATATGCGGAAAATAACAGACTGATTACTTTGGAGCATGATTTTGAAAAGGATATACTTGCCTGTGCCCTGAACATAAGCAAACGGTATCTAGTCAGCAAAAAACGCAGTGAAACAATTGAACACATCAGCCTTACTATTTTTGATGCCATGAAAAAAGTACATGGGCTTGGGAAAAGAGAACGGCTGTTATTGCAAATTGCAGCCCAATTAGATGACTGTGGAAGATATATAAGCCTTGTAAGTGTAGGAGAATGCTCCTACAGCATAATTATGTCAACTGAAATCATGGGTCTTTCCCATTTAGAGCGGGAAATGGTAGCAAACATTGTAAAATTCAACCGGATGGAATTTTCTTATTATGAAGAAATGAGCCGGCAAAATGCTTTAGATAGGGCAAATTACCTGACGATAGCCAAGCTGACGGCAATCCTGCGGGTTGCTACGGGATTAGACAGAAGCCATAAGCAGAAGTTTAAGGGTGTTGTAGCAAAGCTCCATGAAAGGGAACTGCTGCTGACTACGGACACCTTGGAGGATATTACATTGGAAAAGGGGCTTTTAACGGCAAAGGCCCAGTTTTTTGAAGAAGTATTCGGTATAAAGGTGTCCATCAGGCAGAAAAGAAAATTGTAAGGGGGAAAGAAATATGCCGGAAAGAAAATCAGAAGTGAAAATAGATTTTAAAAACCCGGAATATTATGCAAACCGGGAATTAAGCTGGCTTCAGTTTAACTATCGCGTATTAAGCGAGGCAAGGGATAAAACAATCCCTCTGTTTGAAAGAGTGAAATTTTTAAGCATTACTGCCTCTAATCTGGATGAGTTTTTTATGGTGCGGGTAGCATCCTTAAAGGATATGGTCAATGCGGGATATCGCAAGAAGGATATTGCAGGCCTGACGCCAGAGGAGCAATTGAAAAAGCTCAATAAGGAAACGCACCAGTTAGTAAGCCAGCAGTATTCTACTTATAACAGAAGCCTTTTGCCCTTGCTTCGCCAAAAAGGGCTTTCCCTTATTGAGCGCCACGAGGATTTAAGCAGGGAGCAGGCGAAATATATTGACCGTTATTTTGAAGATAATGTATATCCGGTTTTAACTCCCATGGCTGTAGATTCCTCCCGCCCATTTCCGCTGATTCGGAATAAATCCCTAAATATTGGCGCCCTTTTGAAAAAGAAGGCAGGAGGAGAGAAAAAGGAAAAAAATGGAAAAAAGGATGGGGAAGGCGAGGTGGAATTTGCCACGGTACAGGTTCCTTCTGTGCTTTCCAGAATTGTGACTATTCCTTCCGACGAAGAGAAAACTACTGTTATTTTACTGGAAGAAATTATAGAACGGAACATGCATAAGCTATTCTTAAATTATGATATTATTTGTGCCCATCCTTTTCGGATTATGAGAAATGCCGATTTATCCATTGAAGAGGACGAAGCGGAGGATCTTCTGAAGGAAATTGAAAAGCAATTAAAGAAAAGACAGTGGGGAGAGGCAATACGGTTAGAGGTTGAGGATGGAATCGACAAGACCCTTTTAAAGATTATTAAATCAGAACTTAACATTGCAGAAGAGGATATTTATGCAATTAGAGGGCCTTTGGATTTAACCTTTTGTATGAAATTATATGGAATCGAAGGCTTTGAAGCATTAAAGGCAAAGCATTACAAGCCGCAGCCTGTTAAGGAGCTTCCTGCTGAATGTGATATTTTTGAAGAAATCCGAAAAGGAGATGTTTTGCTCCATCATCCTTATCAATCCTTTCAGCCAGTAGTGGATTTTATTAAGCAGGCGGCAAGAGACCCTAAAGTGCTTGCCATCAAGCAGACATTATACCGGGTCAGCGGTAATTCGCCTATTATTGCGGCTTTGGCGCAGGCAGCGGAAAATGGAAAACAGGTTTCTGTATTAGTGGAGCTGAAGGCAAGATTTGACGAAGAAAACAATATCGTATGGGCAAAAATGCTGGAAAAGGCAGGCTGCCATGTGATTTACGGTCTGGTAGGCTTAAAGACCCACAGTAAAATCACTCTGGTAGTCAGAAGAGAAGAGGACGGTATCCGGCGGTATGTTCATTTGGGAACCGGGAACTATAACGATGCCACCGCAAAGCTTTATACGGATTTGGGACTGTTTACCTGCAGCGAGCCTATGGGAGAGGATGCAACGGCAGTATTTAACATGCTTTCCGGTTATTCGGAGCCATTAAATTGGAATAAGCTGGCTTTGGCTCCCCTTTGGCTGAAGGATAAATTTTTATTTCTGATTAACCGGGAAAGGGAACATGCAAAAGAAGGAAAGCCGGCTAAGATTATCGCAAAGATGAATTCCCTTTGTGATAAGGACATGATAAGCGCATTGTACAAGGCAAATGCTGCCGGAGTGGAAATCCATCTGATTATCCGTGGGATTTGCTGTTTGAGAACGGGCATTCCCGGAGTCAGCGACCATATTACCGTCCGTTCCATTGTAGGGAATTTTTTGGAGCATAGCCGTATTTTCTATTTTGAAAACAATGGCAATGCAGAGATTTTTATGGGAAGCGCTGACTGGATGCCCAGAAATCTGGAGCGCAGGGTGGAAATCCTGTTTCCGGTGGAAAAAGAAGCGTTGAAAAAGAAGGTTATCCATATTTTGGACTGTCAGTTAAAGGACACGGTAAAGGCGCATATTTTACAGCCGGACGGCTCCTATGACAAGGTGGATAAGCGGGGAAAGGCAGTTTACAATTCCCAGGAAGCCTTTTGCGAAGAAGCAGTGGCAGAGGGAAAAAGCCGGGACAAGAGCCAGCCAGAGCGGGTATTTATTCCGGAAACCCATCATGAATAGCAGAAGGAGCAGCAGGCAACATGAAGAAACTGGTTATTTTTGATTTGGACGGCACTCTGACAGATTCCTTAAAATCCATTCAGTATTCTACAAATTTAACAATACAGGAGTTTGGATATGCCCCGATTCCTTTAGAGCCCTTTCGATATTTTGTAGGAGATGGGGCAGGGGAATTGATAAAAAGGGCTTTAAGGTTTTCCGGTGATAAGGAGCTTGTTCATTATGAAAAAGCAATGGAACGGTACCGGCAGGTATTTAAAGAGCATTGCATGTATGAAGTAAAGCCTTATGATGGGATTTTAGAGCTGCTGGGCGCCTTAAAGGAACAGGGGATATTCCTTGCGGTAAATTCCAATAAGCCCCATGAGCGAACAGTGGATGTGATTGAGCAGATTTTTGGAAAGGACTGCTTTCATATGCTTGCAGGGCAGGTTCCGGAGAGAAAAAGAAAGCCGGATCCTGCAGGGATTTTTCATATCACTCATTCGATGGGAATAAACATAGCGGATGTTATTTATATAGGCGATACCTGTACGGATATGCAAACCGGGAAAAATGCAGGGGTATTTACGGTAGGCGCACTTTGGGGCTTTCGTGACCGGAAGGAGCTGGAAGAAAACAAAGCGGATGTTATTATTGAAAAGCCCATGGAATTGATGAAGTACCTGAAGTAGACTGGAGCGGAATCCGGTTGGAATTTGGGTAGAGAAATTGAAGCGGAATCCGGGTTGGAATTTGGAGCGAGAAATTGAAGCGGAATCCGGGGTGGAATTTGGGGTAGAAATTGGAGCATAGGAAACGATGGTTAAATTGATTGCAACAGACGTGGACGGAACTCTGGTAAAGGATTCCTCTAAAGAGGTGTACGAGGAATATATTGATATCATAAAAAAGCTGACAGATCAGGGGATTTATTTTACGGTGGCAAGCGGCAGACAGTATGGCAGTATACGCAGGATGTTCGAGAGGACGGAAAGAGAGCTGCTTTACATTGCAGAAAACGGCGCCCACATTATTATGAATGGAAAGACCATCTCCATGACAAAAATGGACCGGGCTTATGTAGAAGAAATCATGGCAGACCTTAGAGGCTATTATAAAGAGAACTGCCATGTGGTAGCCTCTACGCCAAATGGCTGCCTTCTGGAATCAAAGGATAAAGACTTTATCCGCCTGATTTCAAAAGAATACCGGAATGATGTAAGGCTGACAGAGGATATTCTGGGGGAAAAGGAAGATATCATCAAGCTTGCCATTTACCGAAAAGGCGGCATTCGTTCCATTGGAGAAGCGGTTTTGATTCCAAAGTGGAAGGAACGGGTCAAGACCTGCATGGCAGGAGAGGAATGGGTGGATTTCATGGATTTTTCCGTGGACAAGGGAAATGCCCTGCAGATAGTGCAGGAAAAGCTTGGCATATCCAAAGAAGAAACCATGGCTTTTGGGGACAATAACAATGATATCGGCATGATGTTAGCGGCAGGAGAAAGCTATGGGGTAGAAAACGGAGTAAAGGAACTGAAAGAAAAAGCAAAGCATATTTGCAAAAGCTATGAGGAAAAAGGAGTCTATCAGGTTTTGGAAGCCCTGTGGGAAGAAGGCAGAAAGGAAAATCAACATGAAAGAATATGACGATAAAGTATTACAGTGTTTTTTGGAGAAGCAGCAACAGCTCTTTCCGGAAAGAGTTGCGGAAACTATGGAAGAGGCAGAGGAATTTTTGGAAGAATGCATGGCAGTCGTAGCAGGTTCCCTAAAAGAGGTCTGGGAATACTTTGATGAAGAAGGCATAGATTTAGAAGGCATGGGTGAAAAGGATATTTTAGAGGCGGAAGAAGTGTTTGATGTGGGGGATGGAAGGTTTTTGATTGTGGAAGGGTGAGTGTATGTCGGAAAAAAGAGTTGATCATGCAATATTTCTTGCAGTGCGCTTTCATTTAAATTGTTCAGGCTGTACTAGAAAAGGCTGAATTGTTACATAATTTCCGCAAGTTCCCACATTGTGATGGTTGACGATGTGAATTTCCTTATGATAATATAGAAGTGTTTCAGGAAGACCTGTTTGACGAAAAGATAGGAAAAAGAAAAGAGGAATGGAAATATGGACGAAAAATTCAGAAAACAGATGGAGGAGAACGGAGCAAATGTGGCTACTACTCTGGAACGATTTATGGGAAACGAAGCGTTGTATATGAAATTTATCATGAAATTTCTGGATGACAAGAACTTTGGTGATATTGTGGAAAGTCTGGAAAAAAATGACTATGAGGGCGCTTTCAATGGTGCCCATGCATTAAAAGGAGTCACCGCCAATTTAGGGCTTGACCCGATAAATGCCGCTGCCGCACAGATTACAGAACTGCTAAGGAATAAGCAGCCTCAGGATGTGGATTTGGAAAAACTGGATGAATCTAAAAAACAGTTAGAGGAAGCTTACAACCGTTTCCAGAAAATTCTTGCGGAAAACAAGTCACAGTAATCATGGCGCGTAAACAGAAATGAATTGACATTTATATTGAAAAATGGTAATTTATTTATAAAGAAATTACCCATTGGATAAGGAGTTAGGATGAATAAACAGCAGATTTTAATAGTGGATGATGAAGAAGTAAACCGAGTGATCTTAAAGAGCGTATTTGAGGATGAATACGAAATTATCGAAGCAGCAAATGGAGAAGAGGCCACGGCCCAGCTTGAAAAGGAAAAGAATATTGTACTGATATTGCTGGATGTGGTAATGCCTCTTATGAATGGCTTTGGCGTATTGGAATATATGCAAAAGCACGACCTGCTTGAAAAGATTCCTGTTATACTGATTACCGGGGAAACGGTTATCGATACGGATGATCAGGCATATTCTTTTGGAGTGGCCGATGTAATGCATAAGCCCTTTTTCCCGCATATCGTAAAGCGCAGGGGAAAAAATGTGATTGAATTGTACCAGAATAAGCAGCATATGCAGGAGCGGCTGAAGGAGCAGGAGGAAGAAATCCGCGCTCAAGAAAAGAAGATTCGCGAAGGCAATGAATTTATGATTGATGCGCTTAGCTCGGTGGTAGAATTCAGGAGCCTAGAAACAGGAGAACATATTAGGCGTATTAAGTATTTTACAAGGATTATGCTAAAGTATCTTATGAAGTATTTCCCAAAATACGGATTGACGCCTGTACAGGTAGATGAGATTGCAAGGGCAGCAGCTCTGCATGATATAGGAAAGATAGGAATTCCAGATGCAATTCTTTTAAAGCCCGGACGCCTGACGCCGGAAGAATTTGAAATCATGAAGACCCATACTACGATTGGGTGCGATGTTTTGGAAAGATTTCGTGAGAATCAGACAGGAGAATTTTATCAGTACTGTTATGAGATCTGCCGTTATCATCATGAAAGATGGGATGGTAATGGATATCCGGATCATCTAGTGGGAGAAGAAATTCCAATTAGTGCACATATTGTTGCCATTGCAGATGTCTATGATGCATTGGTAAGTCCAAGAGTGTACAAAAGTGCATATGCCAACAATATAGCCTATGATATGATTATGAATGGCGAGTGTGGGCAGTTTTCACCGGATGTACTGGAGTGTTTCGCGCTTGCAAAAGAGGATTTCTTCAATATTGTGGAAGTAATTAAGATGTTTACTTTTTCTTGATGAAATGGATAGCAGGCAGCAAAAAAATGTTTCGTTTTTTGCTGCCCGTTTTTTGGGCTGTGTCTAAGGAGGGATGGTATGGAACAAAGGGAAGACAGCATATTTCCCATAGAAGAGGCCCTTGAAATGATTCTGATATTTGACCATGCAGGAAAGATTTCTTATGTGAATGCAGCCGCAAGAGGGAAGCTAGGATACAAAGAGGATTTATGCGGTAGGCATATCAGCGATGTGTTTCCCGGTTCTTTTCGTGCTGTAAAGGATGGATTTGAAACAGAGTGTACTGTGGGAAATGAGCTGCAAAACCTTGTAGCGTACCGCAGGAATCTTACTTGTTTTCCCGTAGAGGCAAGGCTTGTGCAGGATGCTGTGGATTCTGGGATGTACATATGCATGGCAAATGATATATTGGAAAAGGAGTTCTTGAATAGGGAAATAGAACGAATAAAGCAGGAAGCAGGGCAGGCAATGAAAGTGAAATCAGAATTTGTTGCCAATGTGACCCATGAGCTTCGGACGCCGGTAAACGGGGTGCTTGGAAATGTAAGGGAAATGTTAAGCAGGAAGACGGACGAGGAGACGGAAAAGTCTCTGCGGCTGGTGGAACGCTGCTGTGAAGACATGAATAAAATAATCAATAATATTCTGGATTTTTCCAAGCTGGAAGCAGGAAAGTTCACATTAGAGCCTCGCAAGTTTCATTTCAGGAATATGCTTGATTACGTAAAGGCAAATCATATCAATAAAATGACCGAAAAAGGTCTTGGATTTTTTGTGACGGTATCGCCTCAGATACCGGAATATGTGATTGGAGATGAGCTGAGAATCGTTCAGATTCTGAACAATCTTTTATCCAATGCACAGAAATTCACCTCATGGGGTAAGATAACCATGGAAGTGCTCAGGACAGCGCAGGTAAATGACAGGATGGAGCTGTTTTTTATCGTAGCAGATACGGGAATTGGAATCAATGAAGAGGATAGGGATAAATTGTTTCAGAGCTTTTCCCAAGTGGATGCATCTATTTCCAGAAAATATGGCGGCACCGGTCTGGGGCTGAATATCTGCAAGCAGCTTGCAGAGCTGATGGGCGGACAGATTGAAGTGGAAAGTGAGAAGAATAAAGGAAGCACTTTTTCCTTTTCCATATGGGTAGGCGCCTGCGAAGGTGAGGAATCCGTCCTGCAGCAGCCGGATGATGTGAGAGGAGCGCCCATGATTATGGCGGCTATGCCCCCGCCTATGGAGGAAAATGGAGAGAATCCGGAGCATATCCGAACATACGGCACGCCAGAAAACCAAAAGCAGCTTAAGAAAAACCTCTCCAAGCTAATTCTCAGTGTGGAAATGGAGAACTGGGAAAAAGCGGAGATGTTTATGGAAACTGTCAGACAATTGACAGAAGAAGCGCCTAGAGAAGTCAAACGTGCCGCATTAAGGCTGAAGATGGCAATTCAGAAGGAAAATTATGAGAAAGTAACCGCAGAGTTTGAAGAATTGAATCATTTCCTGCAATCGGAAGGAGAGGTGCCCCATGATTTATGAAGATAAGGATACAGGGAAAGAAAAGATTCTCATTGTAGATGATGTGGAGACCAACCGGGCAATTTTGGAAGAAATCATAAAAGATATGGGCGGGCTGCCGATTTTGGCAGAGAGTGGCGAGCAGGCTTTAGAGCTGGTAAGCAAATGGAACCCGCAGCTTGTCTTGACTGATATTTCCATGCCGGGAATGGATGGATACGAATTATGCAGGATTTTGAAAGGGAATGAAAAAACAAAAAATATTCCCATCGTGTTCATTTCTGCTTTTGATGATCCGAAAGATATCATGGAGGGATTTTCCTTAGGTGGAGAGGACTATATAACCAAGCCCTTTATTCCAAAAGTGGTGCAGGCAAGAGTAGGAGTCCATCTCCGTCTGCATGAAGCAAAGCGGGAGCTTATGGAAATGAACCGGAGGCTTCAGGTTTCCGTCAGTGAACAGCTTAAGCAGATGGAGCTGGAGAAAAAGAACATATTGTATGCCATGGCAAACCTTGCGGCACAGAACTTAGATTATGAAAAGGAGCATATGAAACGGCTCGGGCAAAACTGCAGGATACTGGCACAGGGAATGCAGCTTTCGCCTATGTTTGAGGAGCAGATTTCAGACACTTATATTGATACGATAGAGCTGGCGGCACCCCTTTGCGATATAGGAAATCTTGGAATTTCCAAGGAGATTCTGCAAAAAGGGACAGATTTGACGGCAGAGGAAGCTGCCATCGTACAAAACCATACAAATATCGGAGCGAAGCTTTTAAAGGATATCCATGTCAATACGGATTACAATGATTTTATTAGTACTTCTATTGACATTGCCCAGTGCCATCACGAAAACTGGGACGGAAGCGGCTATCCAAACGGCATGGCCGGGGAGGAGATTCCTCTTGCGGCACAGATCGTATCCCTTGTGGAAAGGTACTGTACGTTGACCGGGAAGGAAGCGTGTTCCAGAGAAAAGGCACTTGAAATCATGAAGGAGGAGTCCGAAGTAAGATTTAATCCGAATATATATAAAATATGTTGTAAAATATCGCGTCAATTATGCTGAACGATATAATTTCATTATTTTGACGGGAGGAATGAAAGTTGATTACAGATGAAGAGTTTAAGCGGATTTCAGTTTTTATGAAACAGCGGTATGGCATAGACTTAAGCCAGAAAAAAGTGATTGTAAACGGTAGATTGGAAAACTATATTAAAAATTCCGGTTGGAAAAATTTTCATGAATACATGGATGCAGTGGAAAATGACAAGAGCGGAACACAGGAAAAAATGCTGGTAAATTTCCTGACTACCAATCATACATATTTTATGAGGGAATTTGAGCATTTTGACTACTTTAAGGGAACAGTGCTTCCATGGCTTCGGAAGCGAGAAGCCTCCAGAAAGGATCTGAGGATCTGGTGTGGTGCTGCTTCTACAGGGGAGGAGCCCTATATGATAGCCATGGTTTTGGCAGATTTTTTCGGATTAGAGCGCAATCAATGGGATACAAAGGTTCTTGCCACGGATATATCCACAAAGGTATTGCAGCAGGCTATGGCGGGTGTTTACAGCGCCGAACAATTAAAGAACCTTCCGGAGCAGTGGAAACGGCATTTCTTTAAAGCAATTGCCGGAGGCAGTCAGTATCGGGTAACGGATGAACTGAAGCAGGAGGTTATTTTCCGCCAGTTCAATTTAATGGATCCTTTTCCCTTTAAAAAAAGGATGCATACTATCTTTTTAAGGAATGTTATGATATATTTTGATGAGAAGACAAAACAGGAGTTGGTTCAGAAGGTGTACGATGCGTTAGAGCCGGGAGGATATTTTTTCATAGGGACTACGGAAACCCTTGACAGGAGCAATACGCCTTTTCAGATTATCCAGCCGTCTATTTTTCGGAAAAAGGAAGGGAAATAATGTATGAGACCAATTAAAGTTTTAATTGTAGAGGATTCCATTGTATTCAGGGAATTGCTGGTGCAGAACCTGAGCAAGGATCCTGCCATTCAGGTGGTAGGAACTGCAAAGGACCCTTTTGAGGCAAGAGATGCAATTTTGGCGCATAAGCCGGATGTGATGACTCTGGATGTAGAGCTGCCAAGGATGAGTGGAATTGAGTTCCTGAAGAAATTGATGCCTCAGTATCCGCTTCCGGTGGTGGTTATCAGTTCTTTAAGCGACAAGGTGTTTGATGCTCTGAAGGCTGGAGCTGTGGATTTTGTGGCAAAGCCTGCTGTATCCAACCGAAAGCAGTTAGAAGACTTTATTAAGAATGAGCTTTTAGTAAAGATTAAGATTGCTTCAACTGCAAAGATAAGCAACATTAAAAAAGTGGTTATGGAAGGGCAGGAGCAGCATCTTTCCGTAAAAGGAAATAACCTGATTGTGGCAATTGGAGCTTCCACAGGCGGCACAGAGGCAATTTGTGATGTGGTAAAAGAATTTGGAACGGATATTCCCGGAATTGTGGTAGTGCAGCATATGCCTCCCGGTTTTACCAAAATGTATGCCAAAAGGCTCAACGAACAATGCCGCATTACAGTAAAGGAAGCGGAAACAGGAGATAGGGTTCTGCCGGGACATATGCTGATTGCCCCCGGAGGCGACAGGCATATGCGGCTGATAAAGGTAAATGGAATTTATCAGGTGGAGTGCAAGCATGGGCCAAGGGTAAACGGGCACTGTCCGTCTGTAGATGTGCTATTTGATTCCGTTGCCAAATCGGCGGGTTCTAGCGCAGTAGGCATCATATTAACCGGAATGGGTGGTGACGGCGCAAAGGGGCTGCTTGCCATGAGAAGGGCAGGAGCAAGGACCATAGGGCAGGATGAATCTACCTGTGTGGTTTATGGAATGCCAAAGGTTGCTTATGATCTGGGTGCGGTGGAATATCAGGAAAAGTTGTCCGCTGTGGCAAGCAGAACGTATGCATTATTAAATAAAATGTAAAGGAGAGAGGATATGAAGATTCTATTGGCAGAAGATGATTTTGCAACAAGGAAGTTTATGGTAAATTTCCTGTCAAAGTACGGTGAATGTGATGTTACTGTGGATGGAATGGAAGCAGTAGATGCCTTTATGATGGCTTTGGAGGATGGTGAACCTTACGATCTGGCATGTCTGGATATTATGATGCCAGTCATGGACGGATATCAGGCTCTTGTAGGCATCCGCAATCTGGAAAAGGAACGGAACATTCCCGAGGAAAAGGCAGTAAAGGTCATCATGACTACTGCTCTCAATGATGAAAGCAATGTGAAGATGGCATTTGAATTAGGATGTACCATATATTCAGGCAAGCCTATCGATCAGGAAAGATTTGAGCTGGCACTTAAAAAGCTGAATTTGATATAACGAAAGAATATATTGGAATATGCAGGAAAGGAGAAGGTTATGGCTGAAGAATTTAACACAGACGGCATGCTGGATATGTATTTGTTTGAGAATGAGCAATTGCTTGAACAGCTTCAGGAAAGAGTTCTGGAACAAAAAGATGCAGAGTGTTTTGATGAAGACAGCATAAATGAAATATTCAGAACCATGCATACCATAAAAGGATCTTCGGGTATCATGATGTTTGACAATATCACTGCTGTTTCGCACAAACTGGAAGATATCTTTTATTATTTAAGAGAATCTCAACCTGATAATGTGCCGCATTTAGATCTGGTGGAGCACGTATTGGAAGTAGAGGATTTTATTTCCAGTGAATTGGAAAAAATCCGTAACGGGAATCCAGCAGATGGAGACGCAAGCGAAATTATTGCAGGTCTTGACAAGTTCCTGGAAATGATTAAAGGCGGAGGAGCGAAAGAAGGAGGAAAAGAGCCTCCCGAAAACGTACATGAAGAGCCTAAGCAGTTTTACATAGCTCCGGTTGCTACAAGCGCCAGTCGGTTTTATAAAATTTATCTTACCTTTTTTCCGGAAACGGAGATGGCAAATGTCCATGCTTATAAGACCGTATATGCTTTAAAGGAAATGGCAGAGGATCTTTTATATTCTCCAGAGGATATCATTTCGGATGAATCAAGCGCACAAAAGATTTTAGAAGATGGCTTCAGGATTTTGCTGCAGGCACAATGCAATGAAGAGGATATTCGTCAGGCAATCGGTATCGGTTATGATATTGAAAAGGTAGATGTTTTTGAATGCAAGGCGGAGGAATTTCTTCAGGGATTCGATTTTGGGGAGCAGGATGAACCAAAGGTAGAAATTGACTTAGAATCCAGTGTGGAAGAAATCGAAAGCAAGGCGGAGGCAAAGCTGGAAGCAGCCGAGGTGGAAGAAAAGAAACCTGAAAAGCCGAAAATAGCACCCGGTGATTTCGTTATCAAGTCTAAAGAGCCGGGTAAGGCAAAGAAGCTGGCAAAGGATCGAAATAAAGGTGAAAAGGCATCCTTTATCAGTGTCAATGTAAAGAAAATGGATCAATTGATGGATTTGATTGGCGAGCTGGTCATTTCAGAATCAGTAGTGCTGCAGAATCCGGACTTGAAGGTGCCGGGACTGAATCTTGATAGATTTAATAAGGCAGCATCACAGTTGTCCAAGATTTCTACCGATTTGCAGGATGTTATCATGTCCATGCGAATGGTTTCCTTATCAAATACATTCCAAAAAATGAACCGGATTGTATTTGATGTATCCAGAAAACTGGGAAAAGATATTGAGTTTGAGATGATAGGCGAGCAGACAGAGGTGGATAAGAATATCATTGAGAAAATTTCTGACCCACTTATGCATATCGTAAGAAACTCCGTAGACCACGGAATAGAAGAAAAAGAGGAACGTTTAGAAAGCGGCAAGCCTCAAAAGGGTAAAGTTACTTTATCGGCAAAAACAGAAGCTGGAAAAGTATGGATCAGTGTTACGGATGACGGCAAAGGCCTTGACAGGGTAAAGATACTTGCCAAAGCAAGGAAGCAGGGACTGTTGGATGACAATAAACCCGATGAAGCTTATACAGATAAGGAAGTGTACCAGTTTATAACGCTGCCGGGCTTTTCCACCAACGAGCAGGTTACGGAATATTCAGGCAGAGGGGTAGGCATGGATGTAGTTGTTCAGAACATCCAATCAATCGGTGGTACGCTGGATATTGAAAGTACAGCCGGAATGGGCAGCACCATGAGCTTAAAGATTCCTCTGACGCTTGCTATTATTGACGGTATTGTTTTGGAAACAGGAAAATCTTCTTTCGTATTAGAGACGGGCGTCATTAAAGAGTTTGTCCGGGTGAAGGAGGATATGATGATATATGAGCCAAATGGAGACGAATATATCATGATACGAGGCGAGTGTTATCCTGTGCTTAGGTTAGGAAAATGGTATGGCTTAAAGGAATACTGTGAATCTGTGGAAGATGGAGTCATGTTGATTCTGGAAGTAGAGGATCAGAGAGTCTGCCTTTTAGTGGATAAATTGATTGGGGAACAGGAGATTGTTGTAAAGCCGATTCCTTCTTATATCAAGAAGGTAAAAGGTTTGTCAGGCTGTACGCAGCTTGGTGACGGAAGTATTGCATTAATTCTGGATGCTACCGGATTGATGGAATAAAAAAATATAGAAAGGGACGGTAATGATATGGACGAAACAAGCGAATTGAAGAGAGCGACATCAAGCTCTGTTTCGGATGATGATAACAATGAAAAGGGCAAATACATGACCTTTAAATCCGGAAACGAGTACTTTGGGTTGGCAATTCAATATGTAAACGAAATTATCCAGATGCAGGAAATCACCGCCATTCCCGAAACGGAGGATTATATCAAAGGACTTATCAATCTGAGGGGAAAGGTTGTTCCTGTCATTGATGTAAGGCTGCGGTTTAAGCAGGAGCCGTTAGAATATAATGACAGAACCTGTATCATCGTGATCAATGTGAAATCAGCAGTGGTAGGATTGATTGTAGAAAAAATTGCAGAGGTAGTTGAGATTAATGAAGACAATATACTGCCACCGCCCAAAATTGGTCATGGGGAGAGGGCACAGAATAAATATGTGTATGGTATCGGCAAAGTAGGAAATGCCGTTAAGCTGCTGTTAGACCCTGATAAATTGTTAAATGATGAAGATTTATCAGTTGTAGAACAGGCAAATGATATGAATATGGATGAAGAAGGAGAGGTATAATTATGAAAGACATGAAGATGAAAACAAAAATGATAATAGGTTTTGTTATTCCGACCATATTTATAATTGTGAATGTGCTGATCGGAATGAGTGAAATCAGTGGTATTTGTAACAAAGTGGCTCAAATGCAGCAACAGGAACTTGAGGATATCAGAGCAAAAATGATAGAAATCGGCGCAGATAGTGAAAAGGCTGATACGCTGATAAGCGCTATTGCTTCTACACAGGCAACTGATTTGGAAGATGTAAATAGACTGGCTTCTAGATCCAATTTGTTCAGCTTTGCTTTGGTATTCGTATCTGTTATTATTACGATTTTCATTTCCACATCTCTGGTTAAAGCAATTAACAAGTCTATTACCCAGTTGGCGCGTGCAGCAAGGGAAATTGCAGCAGGGCGCGTGGATGTTGAAATGGAAAAATACCATAATGATGAGTTTGGCGAGTTAGTAGATGAGTATACTCAGGTAATCAACAACATGAAATATCAGGCACATATCGCAGAAGAGGTGGCAAACGGCAATCTTACTGTTCAGGTTGATGTGAAGTCCAGTGATGATGTATTGACTGGCGCATTAAAGAAACTGGTAGATGACAATCTCCATGCATTATCCAATATCAGCGATGCTGGTTCACAGGTTACAGTAAGCTCCTCACAGGTAGCAAGCGCAAGTCAGGCTTTGGCTCAGGGCTCTACAGAACAGGCAAGCGCCATTGAAGAAATTACAGCTTCTATCGATGAGATTGCAGAAAAGACAAAAGAAAATGCAGAAGAGGCAAATTCCGCAGCAGGATTGGTAGCTCAGGCAATTTCCGATGTACAAAAGGGCAATGCACAGATGAAGGATATGATGACTGCTATGCAGGATATCAATAAATCCTCTGAGAGCATTTCAAAAATCATTAAGACGATAGATGATATTGCATTCCAGACCAATATTCTTGCCTTAAATGCAGCAGTAGAAGCAGCAAGGGCAGGCGAGGCAGGAAAAGGCTTTGCAGTTGTTGCAGAAGAAGTCAGAAGTCTTGCAGCTAAGAGCGCAGCAGCATCAGGCGAAACAGCAGAATTAATTGAAGAGTCCATTAACAGAGTTAATGCAGGTTCCAAGATTGCAGACGAAACAGCAAAGGCTATGGAGGAAATTTCCAAGGTTGTACAGGAAAGCGAAGCAATCATCAATGGCATTGCAGAATCCTCCAATTATCAGGCAACTGCAGTTGCTCAGATTGAACAGGCAATTACACAGGTATCACAGGTAGTACAGACCAACTCTGCTACCAGTCAGGAATGTGCGGCTGCCAGCGAAGAGCTGTCCAACCAAGCTTCCAGAATGAGAGAGATGCTTTCCATCTACAATTTAGGTTCAGGCAGTGGTTCTTCCTACAGAGGTTCCTCTTCGGATTCTTCTTCAAACATGAACGAGCAGGTTATCTCTCTTGGTGATGGTTTTGGGAAATACTAATTAAAAAATAAATATTAAAAATATAAATATGAAAAGATGAATTTAGGAGCCGTGGCAGCAGTTTTGATACCCGGCTCCGTTTTATTTTTCTTCCGTTGTCTATTTTCAAATGAAACATCATAGACTGATTAAAAAGCGGAGTTTTGTATGGCAAATGGAAATCAAAGTGAAAAGGTAGAAAACCTTTTGAACTTAAGTCTTTCTGCAACAGAAGCGGAGCTGGAAAAGTCTCCTATTTTACGGGATGGAATCATAGAAAGAGAAGCAGAACCTATTTGGGAGGTCATTGTAAAATACCACGGCGATATATCGGCTTTAAATAGCGAGCAGATTCAGGTGGAAGAGCTGATTGCAGGGTATGGAATCATTACCCTGCCGGAGTCCTTTATTGAGCCGTTGGCTGCCATGGAAGAAATCGAATTTGTGGAAAAGCCTAAAAGTATTTATCCAAGTGATTATGAAGGTAATATTGCTTCCTGCATTACCTCAGTTACGGTAGGGGCGCCAAATTTGACGGGAAGGGGAGTGCTAGTGGGGGTAATTGACTCAGGCATTGATATTTATAATAGCAGCTTCCGGAATGCTGATGGTTCTACCAGAATCCTATATTTATTTGACCAGTCATTAGGACGGGAATTTACAGCAGAGGAAATCAATCAGGCGCTTAATGCACCTACAAGACAGGAGGGAAATGAGCTTGTTCCAAGCAGGGACATTACGGGACACGGTACGGCTGTTGCCTCCATTGCGGCAGGAAAGGTTTATCCGGGTGTGGCAGGAGAAGCGGCGGACGAAAATGATATTTTGATTCAGGGAGCTGCAACAGAAAGCCAGCTTATTATCGTAAAGCTGAATACAAAGGGACAAAACAGCTTTCCTATGACCACCAATTTGATGCGGGCCTTTCACTATGTTGTCATGAAGGCAATGTCTTTAAAAAGACCAATAGCAATTAACTTAAGCTTCGGAAATACCTATGGATCTCATGATGGTACATCTTTGGTGGAACGGTTTTTAGACAATGTTTCTGAAATAGGAAGGACAGTCATATGTGTGGGAAGCGGAAATGAAGGAGCTGCTTCCGGCCATGTATCAGGCAGATTTTCGGGAAATACGGAAAACCGGATAATTGAATTTTCCATAGGGGAATATGAAAGAAGCTTTAACCTGCAAATATGGAAAAACTATGTGGATGAATTTTCCATTGAGCTGACGGCGCCTTCTTTGGAATCCATTCTCATTGATTTGAATGAAACGGGCACACAGCGAAGAAGGCTTTCGGAAACAGAGCTGCTGCTTTTTATAGGTGTTCCAAAGCCATATGGGGTAAATCAGGAAATTTTTCTGGATTTTCTTCCAAGAGACAGTTATATTCCAAATGGTATCTGGAGGCTTACGTTTCTTCCCAGAAAAATCGTAGTAGGGGAATATAAGCTGTATATGCCAAGCTCTACCGTAAGAGGCAGCGCCACCAGATTTCTTACCCCCAGTACGCTCCGCACCCTGACAATCCCTTCTACTGCAGGGAAAATCATTACAGTGGGCGCCTACGATGCCAGATATCGAGCATATGCGGACTTTTCAGGCAGGGGCTATGTGGAACAGGCAGCCGGCTTGATTGGAAGCACAAAGCCGGATATAGTTGCACCGGGCGTGGGAATCTTGGCAGCCACGCCAACTGGGACACAAGCCGTTACGGGCACTTCCTTTGCCACCCCCTTTGTGACGGGAGCAGCAGCCCTTTTGATGGAATGGGGGATTGTAAGAGGGAATGACCCGTATTTGTATGGGGAAAAGATGAAAGCAGTGCTTCGGAGAGGGGCGGCGCCGTTGTTTGAGAATGTGAGTTATCCCAATGAGCGAGTGGGGTATGGGGCGCTTTGTGTGGAGGCTTCACTGCCTGAGTAGGGAGGAGAGTAGACGCAGATACGGAGATATTAAAAACAAGTTGCACGCAAAGCTGATTCATAGTAAAATAAAGAAAATTAACAGAAAGTGACAGGAAAATGCCCTGGTCAGTTCGCCTGCAGGAAGAGAGAACGGGAAGATGAAAAGACAAAAACTTATCAATATAACCTTTGCCCTTTTGTTTCTGGTGGTTTTCTGCTATTTTATTCTGGGCGAATGGCTGCTTCCGGCAGATAAGCAGGACAATGCATACATCTGTACCGAGTATTCCGGTCAGTGGGAGCGGATTACCGCCTCCGGAATGAGGGAGCCGGCAGAGATGCCGGGAAGATGTGAAGCGGCCAGAAATGAAATCGTTGTTGTGGAGACAACACTGCCTGAGAATGTCGGGCAGGGGCGCTGTCTGTGTTTCAGGAGCGCCAAGCAGGATATGCGGTTTTACATTGATGGGCAGCTGCGGCAGGAATATTCCACCAGGGAGCGCAGGCTGTTTGGTAGAGTGAGTGCTGCCGTTTATGTATTTCTGGAGCTTAAGGAGGAAGATGCCGGAAAGGTACTGCGTGTGGAGACACAGACGGATTCTTCTTATTCCGGTATTTTTTATACGGTTTATTATGGAAATCCCATGGGAATATGGAAACACTTTTTTAAGCAGCTGGGAGTGGAACTGGTAGTTGCTTTTGTCATGTTGCTGCTCAGTGTCATTGCCATTATCGGTAGTCTGATACTCCGTTTTTATTATCACAGAAGGGTGTCTTTGGAATATCTGGGTTTGGGGATTCTTATGACTGCTGTCTGGCTTATCACAAATTCCACATTCCGGCAGCTGCTTTTCCCGAATCTTTCGATTATCAATGATATGACGTTTCTTATGATTATGCTGCTGCCGCTGCCGTATCTTCTTTATATGAATGAGATTCAAAAAGACCGGTATAGGTGTGCCTATCAGGTTCTGGAGGGTATTGGCATTGTCAATTTTTTCTTGTGCTGTGGCTTGCATATGTCGGGGCTGAGTGATTTTACGGATACGATCATCTATGTATCCGCTTTTTGCATTCTATCCATTGTCCTGCTGCTGGTGACAATTTTACTGGATTTGCATAAAAAGCTGATTCGGGAATATACTTTTGTGGCAATAGGCATGATTGGCGTATGCGTGGCGGGCTTTGCGCAGATTATCATTTATTTTCAGAGAATTATTGGATTCAATGGCGTGATTCTGGCAGCAGGCTTGATTTTTCTTCTGATATTTTCCACTATCAGTACAGTTTTTGAAGTGATGGACATGGATCGGGAAAAACAGCGGGCGCAGCAGTCCAGCGAATCGAAGGGACGTTTTCTTGCCAATATGTCTCATGAGATAAGAACTCCCATTCATGCCGTTCTTGGTATGGACGCTATGATTTTAAGAGAGAGTAAGGATCCGCAAATCCGGGAATATGCTCTGGATATCCAAAATGCCGGACAGACCCTGCTGTCTTTAATCAATGATATTCTGGATATTTCCAAAATCGAATCCGGGAAGCTGGAGATTCTGCCGGTGGAGTATGATTTCAGCAGCCTCATTCATGACGTTATGAACATGACGGTGATGAGGGCGAAGGATAAGGGACTGACGGTGAAGCTTTTGGTGGATCGGGGACTGCCATCCAGATTATGGGGAGATGATGTCCGAATTCGACAGATTCTGATGAATCTGCTGAGTAATGCAGTCAAATATACCGAGACAGGAAGCGTCACACTGAAAGTAAGCGCCGTGATGCAGGGAGAGCTTGCGAAGCTGGAGTTTCGGGTGGAGGATACGGGAATCGGCATACGGGAAGAGGACATTGAAAAGCTTTATCATGAATTTGAGCGAATAGAAGAACAGAGAAACCGGAAGATCGAGGGAACCGGTCTTGGTATGAACATCACAACGCAGCTGCTGGAACGGATGGGAAGCAGGCTGCAGGTAGAAAGCGTGTATGGGAAAGGGTCGGTATTTTCCTTTATTCTGGAACAAAAAATTGTGAGTCACGAACCGATTGGCGATTTGGAGGCGAGGATTAAAAATCAGGCAGAAACATACTCCTATCAGGTCATGTTTACCGCCCCGAAGGCGCAGGTGCTGATTGTGGATGACAATGCAGTAAACAGAAGGGTGTTTGTAAATCTGTTAAAGGCGACAAAGATGCAGGTGGACGAGGCGGCAGGCGGAGAGGAGTGTCTGGAGCTTGTCAGGCAGAAGGGCTATGATCTGATTTTCCTTGACCATATGATGCCGGGTATGGACGGGATTGAAGTTATGCATAAAATGAGGGAATGGAAGGAATTTCCCTGCAAGTCTACACCGGTAATTGCCCTGACTGCAAATGCTGTGACCGGGGTGCGGGAGATGTATTTGCAGGAAGGGTTTCAAGATTTCCTTTCCAAGCCGGTGAATCCGGAGAAGATGGAAAAGATGATTATGGAGCTTCTTCCGGAGGAAAAGGTAAAACATGGGGACACAAAAGCCGTTTCCTTCGAGCGGGGAATGCAGGAGGCAAAGGAGCCTGAACAGCCTGAGCTTCCCGAATTGGAAGGGATTGACTGGAATTATGCAAGGCTGTACTGCAGGGATGTGGCAATCCTAAAGGATACGGTAAAGCAGTTTTATGGAACGATGGAAGCAGAGGCGGCGCAGCTGCGGAATTTCCTAGAGATGATTAATAAACCGGAGGAACGAAATCAGGGCTTACGGCATTTTCGGATTAAAGCGCATTCCATGAAAAATTCCTCCGCCATGGTTGGGGCGGTATCTCTGGCTGGAGTGGCGAGAATGCTGGAATATGCGGCGAGAGACGAGATGACGGATACAATCAAAAACGTTACTCCAGTATTCTTGCAGGAATGGGAAAGCCTGAGAGAAATTCTAAAGCCCCTTGCGGAAGAGAACAAGCCGGATGAAAAAGGGGAGGAACCGGATTACGGGCTGACGAAAGAGCTTTTGAATCTGTTGCGGAAGACCATGGAAGAAATGGATGTAGATACGGCAGACGAGATTATAGAACAGTTGAAGCGGTTTGCGTATCCGCCGGATATCAGGACAGAAGTAATGGACAATCTTTGTCTGGCTGTTATCAATCTGGATGAGGAACAGGCAGCGGTGTGGATTGATAAATTTGAAGAGAAATTGAGAGGTAGGTTATGATGGAGAAAGTATTGTTAATCGGAGAACTGGGTGAGATTGCCCGAAGTCTGAACGAGTGTCTGGCAGAAGCCTTTCAGGTTCAACTCTGCCCGGAGCAGCTTGAGAATGTGCGGTCCATGGTAAAGATTATTAAGCCGGATTTGATTATTATCTGTCAGATTGGCATGGAAGAAATCAATCATGCCATTTTTGCGTGGGTTCATGAGAAGTGCCCCCAGACTCCGGTGCTTGGCATCACAACCGTTGACGACTGGAAGCAATGCAGGGAGTTCTTCTACAAAAGCGAACAGTTTGACGTCTTGTTCCGTCCAGTAACTAAAGAGACATTGCTGCAGAAATGCTATCAGCTGCTTGGGAAGGGATATGGGACTGAGGAAAAGAAGAAGGAAGGCCTGAAACAGAAAAAGAAAATTATGCTTGTAGATGACAGCGCTCTGCTGCTGCGCAAGATGAAAGCGATGCTGGAGAAGCAGTATGATATCTGTCTTGCCAAATCAGGGGAACAGGCATTGAAACTGATTCCCAGAGAAAAACCGGATTTGATTCTGCTCGATTATGAGATGGAGGGGATGGATGGCAGGGCTGCTTTTGAGGCGATGAAGCAGGATACGGATATGCGGTTTATTCCGGTGGTATTCCTTACCAGCGTGGACAATCGACAATCCATTTATTCTGTTTTGCAATCAAAGCCGGACGGATATATCCTAAAGCCTCCTGATGAAGAGAAAATATGCGCAACGATTGCGGAAATTTTGCAGGTAGAATAAAATGAACCCGTATGGTAACAGTTCAGTCCACAGGGACAGGGCAGGCTTCCCATAGAGCATGTTTTCTAAAGGAGCCCTTATAAAAACGCCAGCGCTTAGCG